>DASVPY010000022.1:0-25482 GCA_036389395.1 Pyrinomonadaceae bacterium | reverse complement strand
TCGGCCTCACGCGCGCCTTCATGTACGCGGGCGCGCCGTCGGTCGGCGTCAGCCTGTGGTCGGTGGCGGATCGCTCGACCGCGGAATTGATGACCGACTTCTATAAACGTTACTTAGGGCAGCAGCAGGCGGGCGCGCCGAATGCTTTGCGGGCGGCGCAGCGGCAGATGATCGCGGGCAAGCGCTACAGCGCGCCGTTCTACTGGGCCCCGTTCGTCCTCGTCGGCGACTGGAAATAGACGAACGGTGGTCGGTGGTCAGTTGTTTCTTCTGACCTGTTGCGAGCGCAGATGGCGGGAAACCGCCGCGCCGCGTTTCATCATCTGACCCAGACGGCCGTCGGCTCGTCGGCCGCGGCAAGTGGGCAGCGGAAGTTCGTTCATTGTTTGAGTGTGTCGCCCGGCGCGCCGCTCCCTCGGTTCTGACGTGCGGAGCGCGCGGGCGTTCGGTGGCTGCGGAGGATATTTCGTCATGGCAAAAACTTTGACCGTTTCCCTGCGTTGGCTCGGCGGCGCGTGCTGCGCGCTGATCTTGAGCGGCGCGGTCGTCGCGCTCGCGCCGCGCACCACGGCGCAGGGGCAGAACCAGAACTCTAACCAGGCACAGCCCAAGAAGAAGAAGCTGCCGCCGGGCGCGAAAGGCTTCGAGCAGTACGCGGGGCGCGACGCCTCCGACAAGCTGATCACGGGCGGGGCCACGCGCGGCGGCCTCTGCCCCGGCTGCCCGCCGCCGAAGGCGGTCGAGGTCGCCATCACGCACGGACTGGACGCCTTCTTCGAGGCGGAGCAGGCCGCGCAGCCGCAAGAAGCCGCGGCCAAATATAAAGAGGCCGAGGACGCCTTCCGGCAGGCGACCGTGGCCGACCCGAAGAACTTCAAGGCGTGGTCGAGTCTCGCCTGGACGTACGAGACGGAGAAGAAGTACAAGGAGGCGGCCGACGCCTACCGCCACGCCGTCAAGCTGACGCCGGCCGCGCCCGCGCCCGAAAGCGCCGAGCCGGACGTGGAGACGCAACTGCTGATGGCCTACTTCAACCTCGGCAACGTCCTGGCGGCCGACAACCAGCACGCGCAGGCCGTCGAGGCCTTCCGGCAGGTCAGCTCCGTGCGCCCGGCCTACCCGCAGACCTACTACAACATCGGGCTGTCTTACGTCGCGCTGGGCGGGCACGATCAGGACGCGATCAACGCGTTCCAAGAGGCGGTCACGCGCTTCAAGGCGCTCGTCGCGAAGGACCCCGACTACAGCAACCCGGTCTTCGAGCAGGCCTACTACAACCTCGGTCTGCTCTACAGCAAGAGCGACAAGCCGGAGGACGCGGCCAAGGCGGCCGAGGCGTTCCGCCAGGCCGTCAAGCTCGACCCGAACCACGCCGAGGCGCGCTACAACCTCGGCCTCATCTATTACCTGACCGACAACCGCCCCGGTCTCATCGAGCAGCAGAAGGCGCTGTTGACGACGAAGCCGGAACTGGCGAAAGAACTGGCCAAGTTGATGAGCCAGTGAGCGCGGCGCGGCCGCATGGCCGCGCACCAATTAACGGCGGCGCACCCCCGGCGCTCGTTCCGAGCGGCCCGCGCGTGCGCCGTCAAACTTTTTGGAGCTGACGGGGGGAGCCGAACATGAGTTGGAGTTTGCGCCCGGCGGGGCGTCTGTGGGTCGTCGGTCTGTGCCTCGCGCTCGGCGCGCTCGCGCCCGCGCGCGCGCAGGAGCAGAAGGACAAGCCGAAGTACACCGAGGCGGAGTTGAGCGCGGCGCGCAAGGTCGAGGCGGGCAAGGACGCGCAGGCGCGCTTGGCGGCCGCGGGCGAGTTCTTGAAGAAGTACCCCAAGAGCGAGTTGCGCCCGCAGGTGGCCCAACTCGTCGCGCAGAAGGTTGACGAGGTGACCGACCCCGCGCAGGTCATCACGCTCGCCGACAGCTTCCGCGCCATCTTCAACGAGCCGGCGGAAGCCGACCTGCTCACGCCCAACCTCCTGACCGCCTACCTCAAGGCCAACCGGCTCGAAGACGCCTACAAGCTCGCCGCCGCCGGTCTCGACAAGCTGCCGAACCCGGTCGGCGCGCTGATCGAGTTGACGAACGCGGCCAACAACCAGGTGCGCCAGCAGGACACGCAGTACGTGCCGCAGGGCATACAGTACGCCGGCCGCGCCATCGAGTTGATCGAGGCCGACAAGAAGCCGGCGGCCGTGAGCGACGCGGTGTGGGCCGAGTACAAGACCAAGCAGTTGCCGCAGCTCTACCAGGTGCAGGGCTTCCTGCTGCTCATCGGCGGCGACGCCGAGACGGCCAAGACCAAGCTCGCGAAGGCCACTGCGCTCAACCCCGCCGACCCGCAGACCTACTGGATACTGGGGCGCGTGCGCGACAACGACTACCAGGACATGGTGACGAAGTACAAGGCGACGCCCGCCGGCCCCGCGCAGGACGAGCTACTGAAGCAGGCGCAGGCGCAGCTCGATCAGATCATAGACGACTACGCACACGTCGTCGCCCTCGCCGAAGGCAGCCCGCAGCACAAGGACATGCACGACCAGGCGTTGCAAGCCCTACAGTCCTACTACCAGTACCGGCACAACGGCTCGACCAACGGCATGAAAGAACTGATCGCGAAGTACAAGCGCCCGGCGCAGTAGACGCGGCCAACACTCTTGCCGAGCGTAAGGAAAGCGGCGCGGTGGCTTCAGACGCACCGCGCCGCTTTCGTCCGTTCCGAGGGCGGACTGAGTTCCGTGTGGTTGAGTGTCTCGTGCGGCCGGGTTAACACAGAGTACACAGAGTCGGCACAGAGTTCTTACTGTGTCCTCTGTGTTAACCCGGCCACACGTCGCAAGCAACCGTAAGACGATCTACGAAGTCGCGTCAGTCCTGGCCGCCGCCCTCTTGCCCGCCGCCCTGCTGACCGCCTTGCTGACCGCCCTGCTGCTGGCCGTGGGTCTCGATGCCGGCCTGCTCTTCGAGCGGCGGCAGCACCGCCGCGGCCACGCCCGAGAGCAGTCCCGCGGCCGCGCCCGCGAGCACCTTGCGCACCACGCCGCCCCGCTTCGCGCCGCCCTTCTTGCTCCCGCCCTTTTTCGCGCCGCCCTTCTTCGCGCCGGCCTTCTTGCCGCCGCCCGCGCCCTTCTTACCCGCCTTCTGCCCGCCGCCGCCCTTGGCCGCGCCCTGCTTGCCGCCGCCGCCCGACTTCTTGGCCGCACCGCCTTTCTTACCCGCGCCGCCCTTCTTGCTCCCGCCCTTCTTGGCCGCGCCCTGCTTGCTGCCGCCGCCCTTGTTCGCGCCGCCGGCCTTCTTGCCGGCCGACCCCTTCTTGCTCGCCTTTCTCGCTGGCATCGTGTGGCTGTTCTCCTTTGAAAGATTGATGAGCTTGTTCGCCGTCTCTCGTAATAAACCAAGTCGCGGCGGCGCGCAATAGAAATCTTCGCGCGCGCCTTAGAACGCCCGACGAAACCGCCGAGACACGAAGACGACAGGCCATGTCTTCTTCGCGTCTTCCGAGTCTTCCTGGTTGAATCCTGTCCGGCGCTCTTAACTCCGCCGCGCCTCGCTTGCTAGAATCTGGCGACCGTGCGGCCGCGCCGCCCGGTCGTGTTACAGTCACGTGCACGAGGGCCGCCATGGAGCGCACACAGATCACGCTCGCCGACGGGCGCTACCTGATCTTCTACACCTTCGCCGAGCCGGCCGCGCCGCCGCCGCCGGCCCACGTCGAAGCGCCCGCCGAGCACGAGGCCGCGCGCCCCGCGCCCGAAGCGGAGGAAGAGGAGCGCCGTGTCTGAGTTGCGCTGGCATCCGCTGCTCGGCGAGTGGGTGGCGACCGCCACGCACCGGCAGGAGCGCACCTTTTTGCCGCCCCCCGATCACTGCCCGCTCTGCCCGACCCTGCCCGGCGGCTTCCCCACCGAAATCCCCGCGCCCGCTTACGACATCGTCGTCTTCGAGAACCGCTTTCCCTCCCTGCGCCCCGACCCGCCCGCGCCGTCGGTCGCCGACACAGACCTCTACCCCGTGCGCCCCGCGCGCGGCCAGTGCGAGGTCGTCGTCTACACGCCGAACCACAACTCGACGCTCGCCGCCGAGCCGGTCGAACAACTCGACAAGCTCGTCCAGGTCTGGACGGAGCGGTTCGCCGCGCTCGGCGCGCGCGACTATATTGATTACGTCTTCATCTTCGAGAACAAGGGCGAGGCCATCGGCGTCACGCTCCACCACCCGCACGGACAGATTTACGGCTACCCGTTCATCCCGCCGCGTGTCGAACGCGAGTTGGAACAGTCGCGCGCGCACTTCGCACGCACCGGCGGCTGCCTCCTGTGTCACGTCCTTGCAGAAGAGCGGCGCGACGGTCGCCGCGTCGTCGCGGAGACGGACGCGTTCGTCGCTTACATCCCGTTCTTCGCGCGCTACCCTTACGAGGTTCACGTCACGCCCACGCGCCACCTGCAAGCCCTGACCGACCTGACGCGCGCCGAGCAGCGCGACCTCGCCGCGTGCCTCAAGATGGTCGTCGCCGCTTACGACCGACTCTTCAACCTGTCGTTCCCCTACATGATGGTCTTGCACCAGCGCCCGACCGACGGCGGCGCTTACGACTACTACCACTTTCACGTCGAGTTCTATCCCCCTCTGCGCACCGCGACGAAGCTCAAGTACCTGGCCGGCAGCGAGACCGGCGCGGGGCTGTACATCAACGACACGCTCGCCGAGGAGAAGGCGGCCGAGTTGCGCCGGCACGTCCGCCCCGGCGTCTGGCAGAGCGAGACGGCGGCGAGCGCGGGCGCGCCGGCACGCGACGGGGAGGGGCAGGCAACGTGATCGACAGAGAACAGCTACGCCGCGAGTTCGCGGCCCTGTACGGGCGCGCGCCGCGCCTGTTCCGCGCGCCCGGCCGCGTCAACCTGATCGGCGAGCACACGGACTACAACGACGGCTTCGTCCTGCCGATGGCGTTGGAGCGCGAGACGGTCGTCGCCGCCGCGCCGCGCGCAGACAGGCTGGTGCGCGTCCACGCGCTCGACCTGAATGATCAGGCCGAGTTCGATCTCGACCGACCGGGGCCGCGCCGGCGCGGGCTGTGGCTCGACTACGTCGAGGGCGTGGCGCAGGCCCTGCTGCGGCGCGGCGTCGCGCTCGGCGGCGCTGACCTCGCGCTCCGCTCCGACGTGCCCGTGGGCGCGGGGCTGTCCTCCTCGGCCGCGCTCGAAGTCTCGACGGGGCTGGCGCTGGCGACGCTGGCGGGCGGCAAGGTTGACCCCGTGCAGATCGCGCTCGCGGGGCAGGAGGCCGAGCACACTTACGTGGGCGCGAACGTCGGCATCATGGATCAGTTCATCGCCGCGCTGGGGCGCGCCGGGCACGCGCTCCTCATTGATTGCCGCGCGCTCACCACCAGACCGATCCCTCTGGACACGACGCGCGCGCTCTTCGTCGTCTGCGACACGCGCGTCAAGCACGAACTGGCCGCCTCCGCCTACAACGAGCGGCGGGCCGAGTGCGAGCGCGGCGTCGAACTGCTGCGCGCGGCGCTGCCCGGCATACGCGCGCTGCGCGACGTGTCGGTCGCGGAGTTCGAGCAACACGCCGGACTGCTGCCCGAACCCGTGCGCCGCCGCTGCCGCCACGTCGTGACGGAGAACGCGCGCACGCTCGCCGCCGCCGAGGCCCTGAGCGCCGACCGGCTCGAAGAGATGGGCCGGCTCATGTACGAGAGCCACGAATCGCTGCGCCGCGACTACGAGGTGAGCTGCCCCGAACTGGACGCGCTCGTCGAGCTGGCCGCGGCGCAGCCCGAGGCGGCGCTCGGCGCGCGCATGACCGGCGGCGGCTTCGGCGGCTGCACCGTCAACCTCGTCCGCCGCGCACGCCTCGCCGACTTCACCGCCGCCGTCACGCGCGAGTACGCGCGCCGCGTCGGGCACGAGCCGGGCGTCTACGTCTCCGCGGCCGGCGACGGCGCGCAAGAGATCGAATGAGAAGTTAAACCGCCACCATCAAGAGGTGCTGAAGATAATGCTCTCAACCCCCCCGTGCGGCCGCGTGCGCCGCGTCGTCGCGCTCTGCCTGTGTGCGTCGCTGTGCTTCGGTCTGCTCGCGCCCGGCGCGCGCGCGCAGCAGCCCGCGACCAACGTCAAGAGCGGGCAGCGCTACGCGCGCTTCGTCATCCGCAACGCCATCATCGTGGACGGCAACGGCACGCCCGCCTCCGGGCCGAAGGACATCGTGATCGAGGGCAACCGGATCACGGAGATCGTGCCGCTCGATCCGGTCGCCGTGCAGTCGGGCACGGCCAAGCGCCCGGCCGGCGAGTTTGAGATCGACGCGACGGGGCGCTACGTGCTGCCCGGTCTCATCAACGCGCACGGGCACGTGCAGACCGAGCGCGGCGGCGTCCCGCAGCCGCTCGACTACGAACTCAAGCTCTGGCTCGCCTGCGGCATCACGACGGTGCGCGACCTCGCGAGCGACACCAAGACGACTTTGAAACTGCGCGCCGACAGCGAGGCGGGCAACGTGGCCGCGCCGCGCATCCTCGTCTACCCGAACTTCAACCAGAACCCGACGCCGCACAACGCCGCAGAGGCCCGCGCCCGCGTCCAGGCGTTCAAACAGATGGGCGCGGACGGCGTCAAGTTCTTCGACGTGGATCGCGACGTGATGGCGGCGATGATGGCGGAGGCGCACGCGCAACACCTGCCGACCGCGCACCACGCCGCGGTCGCCGAGACGAACGCGTGGGACGACGCGCGCTTCGGCACGACCTCCATCGAGCACTGGTACGGCATCCCCGACGCCGCGCTGCCCGACGGCGTGCAAGCATTCCCGCCCGCCTACAACTACAACAACGAGACGGATCGCTTCCGCTACGCCGGTCGCCTCTGGCGCGAGGCCGACTGGGACAAGCTGATGAAGGTCTTGGACGCCTTGGCCGAAGCGCACGTCGCCTGGGACCCGACGCTCGACATCTACGAGGCGAGCCGCGACCTACAGCGCGCGCAGACGCAGCCCTGGTTCGCCGACTACCTGCACCCCGTCCTGGAAGCCTACTTCCGCCCCGACCCGGCGCACCACGGCTCGTACTTCATCGGCTGGACTTCGACCGACGAAACGTTTTGGAAAGAGAACTACCGCATCTGGATGAATGCCTTGCGCGAGTTCGAGCGGCGCGGCGGCGTGATCGGCTGCGGCGAGGACGCCGGCTTCATCTACCAGATGTACGGCTTCGGCCTGCTGCGCGAGATGGAACTGCACCAGGAGGCCGGCTTCCACCCGCTCAAGGTCGTCCAGCACTGCACCGGCAACAACGCGAAGATACTCGGTATGGAGGAGCGCATCGGGCGCGTCCGCGTCGGCTACCTGGCCGACCTGATCGTGGTCAACGGCAACCCGTTGGAGAACCTCAAGGTGCTCTACCCCGTGGGCGTTGACGTGGTGCGCGCGGGGCAGACCGTCCACACCGGCGGCATCGAGTGGACGATCAAAGACGGTCGCCCCTACCACGCGCCGACGCTCTTCGCCGAGGTCAAAGAGATGGTCGCGCGCGCCCGCGCCGAGCAGCGCGCGCAGCCGGCCCCGCGCCGCTGACCGGCCGGCAAAAGAGACCGCAAAAAGGGGCGCGCCGACGCGCGGCCACGGTTAGACAGCCGCGCCGCGAGGCTCTATAGTGATACCGCCATGACTGACCGAGACGACTTGTACGACGAGATAATCGGCGCGGACGAGGACGAGGAGTCCGAGTACGAAGCGCCGGAAGACGAAGACGAGGAAGACGACGCCGACGTGCTGCAACTGCGCACGGTCGTCCTCGCCAAGAACGAGATGGTCGCGCTGCTGGGCCTGAAGACGACCACGCGCGGCAGCCTCATCGTGCGCGTCGATCCGCGCCAATCCCTGCCCGCCGCCCAGACCTACGAAGACGCCGCCAAGGCCCAGCACTGGTTCCGCCGCAGCCTCGGCACCAGCCGCCGCAACGGCTGGCAAGTCATCTACGACGGCCCACCGCTCGTCGGGTAGCAGGCCGGAGGCAAAAGTAGTAGAGACCGAGCCGGGCGCGCGAGCCGCGAAGCTCACGCGCCCGGCTCTTTGTCCGTCTAACGCCCGAATGCAGCCGCGCCGCGCGCAGGCATTCGACACTCGGCGCTGGGAAGTAATCTTGGGTGATTATCTACTTGACACAAGGGTGGTCAAGGGATAGACTCCGCGCATGGCCAAGAACCTGCCTGACAAGCCACAGCCTACCACCCTCATTAAGCGGCATACCGAAGGCATCGCCCACAATACAATCGGCAACTACCTTACAATTAAACTCATGGAAGGAGTGCCGTATATCGTGACGTGGTTTACAGCACACCTTGCTTATCTGCGCGGCTTAGGGACTCTGGGGATTGTGCTTCTAAGCGTAGCTGTCTTTGCTCTCCTGTCTTTCGGAGTGAATCAGTTTAGCCTGCTTATATCAAGACGCCGCCAGCATACTATCGGGGCAGGCCAAGAACCAGCGTTGCCATCCGCTGCCGCGACGGAACCAGACGCGACTACGAGAGCCGGGTACGAGAGACTAATCGGGGAACAGAAAAGAACGATAGAACAACAAGAAACACAGATAGAGAGATATAAAAAACAGGAGACCACGCATAGCATTCAACTTGCCGCGCGCGATGGTGAGATAGAACAACTCAAGGCCAGGTATGAAGGGCTGCATAATATTGCCAATTATCAAAAGCAGCATCTTAGGAAATTCGTGCTGGTAGAGAGGTGCATTATCAATTCTTCTTACCTTGCCGAAGGCAAGCTTTATCTTGATTTCATCTTTGCCGTCGTCAACCTCTCTATGTACTCAGTGTCTCTAATGTCGCCAGAGGGCGCGGTCATAGAAGACCCCATACACCACAAGGGCGAGCCGCTCAGTGGCACGGCAAAGCTTTTACGTCACGACGCATGGAATATCGCACCCACTAAAGCGTGTAGTCTGACTATCCGGCAGTGGGTTAATGCTAATGAAGCGGAAGACATAGCAGAAACGCTAAAGCAGCGCGGCAATCTGTTCAACTTCGCTAAAGCGACGGTGAGCGTAAGTATTGACGGACTGCCAGACGTGCGGGCGAAACTTGATTTAACGCGCGGGATGCAAACCGCGACTTTAGAGAATAAGGTTATTGAGCTAGGTAATGAGAATACGGAGTTAAAGGCGGAACTCGCCTCACGGCAAGAACGTGCGCCACACATTGAGCAACTAACCCTTGCGCTCGGCGCGTGCTACCAAGCCTATAACCAGTTAGAGCACCGAGAATTACTGACAGAAGAGGCCTTCGGCAACCTGAAGATGCGGATCGGTTACGCTCTTGCCAGTCGCCCAGACGAGCCTAAAGAGATGGGCGATTTTTACGATGAACTGCCGCCCGTTCCTGATTCGCTTCAAGAACAAAAAGCATGGGTTGACGAGCAGTGTTTTAGGCTACGCGCTCTTATTGTTGAGCAGCGGTCGGAGCGGTTAGTTGTTGATAAGGCAGAGACTCCGAAGCAATCAGCCTAAGCAGCGTGTCGCGGAACAGATAAGGGTTATTCCGATTCTCAAAGCGGAAAGTGAACTCGTCAAGGTAACGGTCTAAATGCTTCTCAGAAACCTGATGATACGCGCCGACTATCGAACGCTTAAAGAGCGACCACACGTTTTCCATGTTGTTCGTGTGGCACTCGCCGCGCACGTATTCATCTGCGCTATGGTTGACCGTTTCATGGCGCGTATTCTCGTCGGCAATGCCTTCATAGGCGGGCCACGTATCCGTCATGATGCACTCGGCATTGTCGGCAATCGCCGCCTTAATGAACTTGTGCAGCGTGGCGCGGTCGTTCCGCTTCTCAACCGTGAGGCGCACGCCGCCGCCGCGCTGGATCGCGCCCAAGACCATCGCCTTGCCGACAGGCCCGCGCCCTTGAATCCTGCGCTCACGTTCGCTCTTGTGCATATTCTTGGCCTTGCCGCCGATGTACGTCTCGTCACATTCAACGATGCTGGTCAAAGGCGTAGTGTCGGCATCCGCGACGGCCGCGCGAATGCGGTGGCACAGATACCACGCGGTCTTGTAGGCCACGCCAAGCGTGCGTTTCAACTGATTAGCGGAGACGCCTTTCTTCGCCTCGCAGATCAAATAGATGGCGAGAAACCATTTAGTCAGCGGCAAGTGCGAGTCATGAAAGATGGTGTTGACCTTGACGGAAAACTGATAGTTGCACGCATCGCAAATGAACTGGCCGCGGTCATAGATGCGCGAAATCTTGTCCGATTGACAGCGAATGCACTTGATGCCTTCGGGCCAGCGCAAGTGCTCTAGGTACGCGCGGCACTGTTCATCGCTGCCGAAGCGGTTAATGATGCCAAGCAGGTCAACGTCCTGTTTCTGTTTCTTAACTTTGGTCGCCATGATTGGAGTCCTTATGACTGACGAGAAGAAAGAGGAAAAGCGGCCGTTAGATATGACGACCGACGAAGCGATGGAATTTCTACTTGGGGAAGAAGGCGCGCGGAAGTTGAAAGAAGGCGTGCGCGAACAGTTTCCGCCGCAGCCCGAAGGCGGGGATAAAGGCTCTGGCACTCGCGCGAAATCATCATCACGCAAGCATGGTACTACGTGAGGCTACCTTGTGTCAAGTAGATAATCACCTAATCTTGAAAGCCATGCTGTCGAAGCGTCGGATCGAAGAATTGTTATGTTGCGTCCTACGATAAGCTAAGAAACGACGCGTTGATATCGTCGTAGAATGCTTTGATTGAGGCAAAGTGTCTGCGCAACAACCTGTCAACGTCCGAGGTCGAGCAATTACCTAACCGCACCCAAACAACCTTCGGCGGATACCCGAACACGAAACTACGCTGATGCCTGTCTGAATCTTTGGAGACAATCATCAGGCCGTTGTGCTTAGCATATTCCCACACGACCGGATCGTCCGCAGCTTTTAAGCCGACATCGCGCACGTGAGCTGAATCAGGAAACAGGTCGGCCAGAAGCCGCACCAGTTTGTGTGACAAGTTTTCATCAAAGAGCAATTTCATGCGGCCGGCACGGTCATCAGCTTACGCTCCCGGTCGGCGGCAAAAGCGATGCACGCCTTAAGGTCTTCGCGGGTAAGATCGGGGAAGTCGCCAAGGATTTCCTCTTCGGTCATATCCGAGGCCAGGTACTCAAGCACTTCATAAACCGTAATTCGCAACCCGCGCACACAGGGCTTCCCGCCGCGTTTGTTTGGGTCAATCGTAATGTAGTCTTGATAGTTCATAAGCCGAGCTTACGTCCTCATTATTTATCAGGTCAACGGCCGCGCAGCAACATGACGCCCGGCGTCACCGCCGCCCAGACCTACCCGGTTGAGCGACTTGTTAACCGCGTCCTGATTTTTGCGCCATTCGTTTCCCGCGGAACGTAATGGTTTCGCCGGGCCTCATCTCATAAAAGGGTATGTTTAGTTTCTTCAACTCGGCGGCAAAGCCGTCGGGGTTTTGGGCAATCCCCGGAAACGTAGCGTAATGCTGCGGGACCGCGAGCTTTGCACGCACAGATTTTGCCGCCCGCGCCGCCATGTGCGGCTCCATTCCGAAATGACCACCGATATTGAGCAAAGCCAAATCCACTTGGTATTCCTCGCCGATGGTCTCCATATCTTTGAAATACGCCGTGTCACCGGAATGATAAATGGTCGGCCCGTTCTTGATCATCAGGACGAACCCGGCCGGGTTTCCCCCGTATGCCCTTTCAGCTTCGGTCGCGCCCGCTTTCGGATTAAAGACACTACTCGAATGGACGGCCGGCGTCATCACGACCGTGACCTCACCACCGGCGATTTGAATTTCCCCGCCGATGCCCATAATCGCGTCCGTTTCGGCTTGTCTGCGTGGGAAATCGGCTAACTTGACCAGGTTCCCCGCTAATTCGGGATTACAAATTAGTATCGCGCCAGTCCTTTTGGCTATCTCCACCGCGTCGCCGACGTGATCGCGGTGTCCGTGTGTAAGAAGGATGTAGTCAACTTTCGAGACGGAGGCTAGAGGGTCTTTAGCGTCCTTCGCTTCAGGGTTTGACGGGTTGGTTAACCAGGGGTCAATCAATAATATTTTGCCCCCAGGCGTAGTGACCGAGAACGCCGCGTGTCCGAACCACTTGATCCTGGTCTCTTGTGCCGACACCTGAAAGGCGGCCCCCAACGTGAGCACCATGACGGGTAGAAACACTCTGTACGCCTTCATCATCATCTCCCCAATGAACAAAAAGATGCAGGGCATCCCAGCGAAATTTACTACGACTTTCTAACCCTTAATCCCCATTTGAAGCGGCTAACGCCCGCATTAACCCGCGCCCCGATTCAACGTTGATGAGAAGTCCGCTTATGGGGCGTCGGGTTGAATGAGTTGTTAGATCGCGTTCCACTTCAAGTCCGAACTCTTTCCATTGCGATCTCGGATGACCGAAAACCAACTCTCTCCCAGAATCCGCCGCTCCCGCGACCTGCACGTAAAACCCATGTGATGCCGGCATCACCTTTGATAAGCTGCCGCACAAGCTCACGACCGATCCCCTGTCCGCGCTTATCAATTGCTACAGCGACCATCGAGATATAGCCATTGGAGACCTCATCACATAAGGCTCTGGCGAATCCGACGACGCGAGAACCATCAACCGCTACAACAGTTCGATTGGTGTTTTCCAGCATCCTCTTGAATCTGTCAGGATCAGCAACACGATGCTGCCAGCCCACCTCAGATAGGAGCTGGCGCACAGATTCATAATCTTGAGGAGTTATTGGTCTAAATCTCATCTTCCGTCTCTTTGGCTGTTATTCAAGTCAGCAGCGATCTAACGCCCGAATTAACCCGGCCGGAAGCATTGTATCAAGCCTTCAAGTCTTGCGGATGAAAATCAAGCTCCATCGGCTCGGGTTGAATGAGTTGTTAGACCCCACCTTGATGAGCGAAATCCTTTGCCTCAACAACAATACATTACGACTTTGCCGAATTCTTGGTAGTGGGTCATGTTCAATGTTGAACAAAGATGGGGGTTTTTCGCTATGTGTGTTGTCGCACAGACTGATCCCTTCCCAGTTGCTAAATTACCCCTGAATTAAAAGTCTGGGAGAGGAAGAGAATAGCTGCTTTCTTCTAAAGTGCGACAGATGGTTGAGCTTAACATTGAAAATGACCCACTACCTGAACTAAATACTCATTGTATGTTGAGCTATTTGCGTTAGGGTGCAGAGCAATATTTGGCCAACCGTTAAGTCATCATTTTCTCAGGACATCTGTTAAGACAGATTTCACCGCCGCGACGACAGAAACAAGTTTGTCATCTTCATTCTTCTACAATGAGAATGACCCACTACACTTCAAGGGGAAACCTTATCGCGACCTTCTCAAAGGAGCCATTATGACTAACTCTAAAAAGCTGCGATTGAATTCAAGCCACGGTCTGAAACTAATTGTAATTATTCTTTTGCTTGCCTACTCTATTGATGCCCCTGTTCAGGCGCAAAACGCGTCTCATCCCCCACGTGATTGGGCGACATATCCGGCGGTAGTTGAAGTTGACAATCCACCGGGAGATATCTTTGCTGTCAGTGACCCGCACGCCCATGACCTACGGATGAGCTACCTTCTCCAGGGGGCGGGACTCTTGGGCCTATCCATATCAATAAATGATTCAGGGGGGGGAACGTCGAGCACCAGCTACGACTGGGTGGGCGGTAACGCTGTGCTCGTGGTCGTCGGCGATATGATAGATAAACTTCCAACCGGCTCCTTAGAAGTAATTAATTTGCTCCGTGCGTTACAAAAAGACGCCGCCCGTAAAGGCGGGCGGGTGATCGTGACGATGGGTAATCATGAAGCGGAGTTTCTGGCAGAAGATGGCTGTCCAGACCCGAATAAAAAGTGTAAGACGGCGGATTTCGTCCGTGAGTTGAAGGCTGCCGGGATGAATCCGCAGGACGTCGCCCAATGCAAAGGCGATCTGGGGCAGTGGCTTTGCCAGCTTCCCGTTGCGGCGCACGTCGGTGACTGGTTCTTCGCTCACGCTGGATATACGAACAATCGAAACATCCCGACAATCAACTCCGACATCGCAGCCGACTTTGCTCTCAATGGGTTTAAGGCGGATCAACTCGTCGGAGATCAGTCAATTCTCGAAGCCGGGTTAGACGAAAGCGGCCCGAAGGATTCCGACGGTAAGGGATTGCCGTGGGTTTTTAACGGAAATAAGAACACCAAACCTGAAGATACGTTGAAACAATTTACACAGACGCTGGGAGTTCGTCACATTGTCCAGGGTCACAAGCCCGGCAACGTGAATTTCAAGAATGGGCTGAGGCGAGAAAGGGGAGACGTGTTCCACGCCTACGGGTTGCTGTTCCTGATCGACACAGATATGGGCACAAGCACAGGCGATAGTAAAGACGCAGTCCTGCGCATCCATAACACGCGTACTCCTATGCCTCCCCAGCCGAACTGTTATTGGATAACAACGCATGCCACTGTTATCAAAAAGGACGGGTCGCAAAAACAGCTGTGGCAGGCTTTGCAGGGAAACTCCTGTCTGTAGGGAAAGTAGGAGGTTTGCATGGAAAGTAGAGAGCAGCATAATGCCACGATAGGGCAACCAATTTTTGAGTTATGGGATGATGGCAAACACTATCAGGTTTATGCGAACGGCCTTGAGCGTGAGTTCTCTAAGGATATGCCGCTTTGTTTCAATGACGTTCATCAAGTTCACATTTTACTGCGCCCCACCAGAAGGGGTCTAACTACTGTATATGCGTAAGACTGCCGTATAACACGCTGATTTGGAATGTTATGTGGAAGTCCGCCGCATAATACCGCTGTGGGCGGAAGTGGCTCAAGCGGTATTTAGTTTGCCCGCCCTGACCAACGCGGCGACTTAACGCCTTGGGGTGGCCCCGCGCCGCGCGCCCTTCAATCTTGAGCGCAGGGCGCAACTCCATGCCGGGAGCGCGGGCGTCCCGCCCGCCAAAGCGTGCTGAAGCACGCTTAACAGGTCGCGGCGGCTTTCAAGCTTGAAAGCCGCCGTGCCTTTTTCTTCGCGCCTGCGGCGCTCATGGCGGGCAGGGATGCCCGCGCTCCCGGCTGCGACCTGCTCAGTTCCTTCTGACTACTGACTACTGGCTCCTGACTACTGTTTCACGGCTGCGCTTCGACGTTGACGAGGAAGCGGAAGCGGCCGCCGGTCTGCACGCCGAGGAGGAAGCGCACGTCCACGGAGACGTTCGGCTGGATCGCGCCGGGGAGGTTGACGACCGCAGACGAGTTCAGACCGCCGCCGCCCGCCTGGACGGGCGGCGTCTCGACGAGTGTGCCGCGCAGGGTCAGCGTGCCGAGGCTGGTCGTCACAGAGATGTTCGCCGAGTCGAGGAAGCGCAGGTCGGCCTGCGCGCCGCCGGGGTTCGGCGTGTTCAAGGTCGTGATGTCCACGACGCGGAAGCGGAGTTTTGTGATCGGCTGGCCCGTGGAGTTCTTGAAGCGGCGGCGAATCTCTAGCGTGCCGAGCGCGCAGTTCGCGTTGCCGCAGACGTTCGGCGTCGTGTCGCGGACGCGGTTCGGCGGATCGGTCGAGGCCTGCTGCGGCTCGATCAGGGAAGCCTTGACGGTGGCGTTGCGCTGGATGGGACTCGTCGCGTTCTCAGGCCCCGGCGCGCCGAGGACGGTCGTGATGGTCTGACTGGGGATGACCGTGGTCGCCTGGAACGAGCCGGCGGGCGAGACGAGCACGAAGTCCTGCGCGTTGTTGCCGGTGTCCTGCGGCGTGCCCGCCGCCTGCGTGCGCACCCAACTGTACTGGCCGTCCGCCCCGTAGTCGCCGCTCAGGTGAAGGCCCGTGCCTTCGACGAACAGGGGCTGCACCTGCGCGTTAGAGTTGTAGACACTGCCGACCGCGTCGAGGCGCGTGGCCTGCGTCCAGTTGGTCTGGTTGGCGCTGGTGAACAGCGCGAAGCCGTCGAACTGTTCGTCGCCCGCGCCCTCGAAGCCTTCGATGAAGCGGAAGAAGTTGCCCGTCAGGTCGCCCGCGGCCGCGTTCGCGCCGCCGTAGTCCTTCAGGCTGTAGCCGCGGTAGACGCCGCCGCCGTCCGTGTAGACGTTCGTCCACAGCAGATGCCCGCGCGCGGGGATGACCGTGCCGCCGGGGATGGAGAAGTAGGACACAACCTTGTGTTGGTCGGCCGGCTCGTCGCAGATGCGACAGGTGTAGGCGAGCGCGACCGCCCAGCCGGCGGAGCCGTCCGCCGACGCAACCGTGACGGGTTGGTTCGTGTTGTTGTACAGCTCTATGAACTCGTCCGCGCCGCCGTTCGGGCCGTCGAGGCGGAACTCGCTAATGAGCACGTCGCCCTGCTGCGCCTGCGGCACGACGGTGACGTTGGAAGTGGTCGTCGCGGTGCGCCCGTGCGCGTCGGTCGCGGTGTGCGTGACCTCGGTCGTGCCGACGGGGAAGGTCGAACCCGAAGGCGGGTTGCTCGTGACCAAGACGCCCGCGCAGTTGTCCGTGGCGGGCGGCGCACTGAAGTTGACGACGGCGTTCGTGCCGTTGGTCGAGGCGGCGTAGACGTTGGCGGCCGGCGCGGTGAACTGCGGGTTCTCCGCGTCTGTGACGGTGATGGTGAATGAGGTCTGGACGGTCGCGCCGCCGCCGCTCGGCGTGCCCGTCACGTTGACCGTGGTCGTGCCGACGGGGAAGACCGTGCCGGAGGTCTTGTCGGCCGTGACCGTGCCGCTGCAACTCAAAGTCGGCAGCGTGAAGTTGACGAGCGCGCCGCACGCGCCCGCGTCGTTGTTGACGGAGATGTTCGCGGGCTGCGACGTGAAGTTGCAGGCGGCCGTGCATTGGTAACTGCTGGACGTGAGCGTCAGCGACCAGCCGCCGTTGAAGTTGCCCGCGTCGGTGGACGCGTCGTCCACGACGTAGAGACTCCAGGTGCCGTTCGGGTTCTGCCCGGCGAAGGCCGAGGCGAGCGTGTCAGTGCCGACCGGCGCGGGCGAGAGATACGGCGTGGCGGGCGCGGGCGCGGGGAAGGCGTCGGTCGCCTCGAAGTTCGTCGGCCGGTACGTGCCCGTGGGCGGGACAGTCGTGGCGGAGGCGGGGAGCGTGCCCGAAGCGTCGTCGTCGAAGGTGTAGGTCTGACCCGTCCAATCCCGCGTGTCGAGCACGTCGGAGACGAGGACGAACTTGCGCCCCGTCGGCCCGACGAGCAGCACGTCCACGTCGCCGGGGAACGTGTGGTTCATGTTGGCGAGCGTGACGGTGACTTTCGTGACCGGCGCGTTGAAATTGGCGACGGTGATGTTGGACGGGTAGGGGTTGGCCGGTGCGCCCGTGGTCGTGCCCGTGCCCGTGCCGGGGATGACGACGGCGGTTGCGTTCGAGAAGGTCTGCTGCTGGCCGATGACGAGCGTGCCGACGCGCAGCGAGTAGTTGCGCGTGATCTGGCCGAGGCTGCTGCTGACGTTGATGGGCAGCGTGAGTTGTGTGCCGCAGGTCGTGTTGGCGGGCACGGTGTAGCTGATGCTCTGTGTGCCGGTCGCGCCGTGCGCGATGGTGCCGTAGTTGCCCGTGCCGCCGCCCGTGACGGCCGCGGTCGCGTTCGTCGCGTCCAGACCACAGAAGGGGTTTGAGAGCGGGACGCTCAAAGAGATCGTCTCGCCCGGATCGGCCGCGCCGTTGTTGTTGCCGGCGGCGTCGGAGAAGGTGACTGTGCCGAGGTTGAGGTTAGGCGTGGTGAAGGATTCCGTCACGTCGGATGCGGCGGTCGTGTTGCCGGTCGTCGCCGCGCCGAAGCCCGCGCCGCGCGCGGCGAAGCCGGCCCAGATGTCCTGCTCGTCCGCACCATTGAAGCCGGCGCAGTCGGCGGCGATGAGCGAGTCGCGCGCCTGGATGATGGTGGGACTCGCAACGTCGAGCTTCATCGCGTCGGTCACGATCTGAAGCATGCGCTGGTTGCCCGCGGCCCAGCCCATGCGCTGGATGACGCGTGCGCGCACTTCCAAGAGCATCATGCACCAGACCTCGCCGATGGCGTGGACTTCGTTGGCGGCCTGCGCCTGGTTGAGCGCGGGGTTGCGGTTGTACGCGCCGTCAGTGATGTTGAAGAGCGCGGTGTCAATGTCGGCGAAGGTGATCGGGTTGTGCGGCTGACCGGGGCGGGTGGCGGTCGGGCCGCCGACGTTCGTCTTGACGGCGTAGGGGAAGCGGCGGATGCCGTAATAGTAGTTGTCGGTGAAGCCGGCGGCGAGTTGGTTCGTGACGTAGCCGCCGGAGGCGTAGAGGCCGTTCACGTCTTCGTCGGCGGAGGAGAGCAAGGCGCGCGCGTAGAAGTCCGACCAGCCCTCGCCCATGCCGCCCGACTGCGTGGTGGCGAGACCAGTGCCGTTCGCGTGCAGGCGGTTCGACGTGCCGTGCGTCAGCTCGTGTAGGAACACGTCGCCGTCGAGGTCGCCGTCGCGGTCGGGGTTGGGGCCGGGGAAGATGTACATCTGCATCCGCGGCTGCGAGCCGTCGGTGGACGTGGAGAAGTTGGCGTTGTTCGTGCCCGAAGAGTCCTGCACCTCTGCGCGGACGAAGTCGTTGCCCAGGCCGCCGCGGCCGAAGTTGTTCGTCTGGAAGTTGCGCGCGGCCTCTGTGAAGCCGAGTTGATAAAGCAGATCGTGGTAGCGGTTCGACCAGAAGAAGAGGTTCGTGACCGCGCCCATGCGGTAGTTCGTGCCCGACGGCGCGTCGGTCGAAGGGTCGTAAGCGAAGTTGAAGACGCGGTTAGGTGAGCCGGTGGCGCGCCCGTTGGCGTCTATGCCGTTCGTGCCGTCTATGTCGAGACCGGCGTCCACGTTGTTGCCGGTCGTCGTGTTGCCGCCGTCCGTGATCCAGCCGAGGTTGTCGAAGGCGGGCAGCTCGCTGATGACGGTGACGCTGGTGCGCTGGATGAAAGGCGGCTGGAAGCCGGAGCCGGGCAAGGCGTTGGTGGGCGAGAGCGGCGACGGGCTGTCGTCGTTGTAGACGGAATAGGTGGCGGCCTGCGTCTGCTCCTGCGTGATGTTCTTGCGCCAGAGGAGGCGGCCCGTGTCTGCGTCCACGAGCACGTAGAACGCCTCGTGCGGCAGCCAGAGCGTGGACGCGTAGGCGAGCACGGCGACGCCCGGCTCGACGGGGAAGTAGACCAACTCGGTCTTCGTCTCTTCGGTGAACGGCCCCGGCGCGAGCTTGGTCGCGCGCCCGCCTTTCGAGGTCGAGAGCGTGCGCAGGGCGAGCGGGTCGGCGTAGACGTTGACGGCCGCGGCGGCGGCGGCGACGGCCGCGGCGGGCGTCAACTTGGCCGCGACGGGCAGCGCGTCGTAGGCGAGCGCGGCGGCGAGGTTGCCGGTGGTGCGCGCGAGCCGGCCGTCGCTGGTCAAGGCGGCGCGCAGGTAGCCTTGAAAGACGGGGATGTCGTTGACGCGTTGCTCGTACTCGACCCAGGAGAGATTGCCGGCCGGGTTCGTGTAGTCGGCGACCGTGCGCAACTCGGCGACCTGCTCGGCGGTCAGACCGTAGAGCGCGGCGTTGGCGGCGACGAAGCGGCGCACGACGGTCTCGCGCGGCTCGTCAGAGGCTTCGGTCAGCGCGCATTGGCAGCCCGCCTGCGTGCCGACGATCTCCGGCGCGTTGCCGAAACGGTTCGGCTCGACGCGCAGGCCGGGCACGCGCGCCGCGAGTTCGGCGCGCGCGGCGGCGAGCGCGTCGCCCGCCTCCGCCGGCTTGCGCGCGGCCGCCGCGGCTTGCGCCTGCCGGCGGTAGGCTTCGCGCGTCTCGGCGGCGGCCTTCGACTCGTCGGCGCGCAAGTCGTAGTTCTCGACCGCGGGCGGCGTCCAGACGATGGGGCGTTGCGGCTGCGGCGCGGTCTTGCCGCCGGCCGCGGTCTTGTCGTTGGCCGCGGCCTTCTGCGTGGCCCTGGTCTGGCTCGAAGTCTTGGGGGTGAACGGCCAGCCGCCGAGCGCGACTATAGCCAGGGCCGCGAGCAGCAGCCAGCCTCTCAATCTCTTCATGCCGATCCTTTCAGGGTCTTTGAACCTTGGGTCGTGTGGCGCGCGAAACTATCGGGCGCGTGGAGCGAAACCCGCGGGCTGGTTGTCTTATGTGCTGGCGGCGCTGAAGCGGCGACCGTGCGCGCCGCCCGTCGGTCGGACTTGTCTGTACCGGGCTGCCGCGGCGCGCGACCCGAAGAGCACGAGGAGGCGGGCCCGTCGCAGCCCGCGGAGCGTAGCCGGAACGCGCGGCGAAGTCAATCCGCGGCGGCCGCGCGCGGTGCGCCGACAGCCGCGCCCGCGCCGGCCGGCGGAAACTATTGACATACATGCGGGGCGGGCATATCTTGCCTGCGTCACAGCTTTACCGCTGCCGAGCACCCGCGCACTCGTCGGCCTCACGAGTCAAGGGTCAGACAACGCGCAGCCTTCCGAGCCATGCAGCGAGCGGATGCGCGCCCGCCGGTTCGCCGGCCGCCGCCGCGCCGGTGTCACCCTGAGCAGAGGAGAGAAGAGGTGAGCGAGCACACACGCCGGGCCGCCGACGCGGCCCCCCAAGCCGGGCCGCCGCCCGCGGCGGCCGAGCGTCTGCCGATGGTCGGCTGGTACGATCCGCGCCAGCTCGCCAAGACGGGCGTCGAGGTCGCCATCTCGACCATCTTCGGGCGGCACTCGGATCACCGCCTGGTCGAAGCCATGGCCGTGGGCGGCACGCAGGTGCCGTTCTACGACTACACCTGCTTCTACAAGGACAACGGGCAGGACGAGTGCCTGCCCGTCCCGGCGCAACCGCGCGCCTCCATCTGGATCGACTACGTCGGCGACGTGGGCGACGGCTGGAACTCGACCTACGCCGTCGCCTACTACCTGGCCGAACCGGGCCGCACCTTCACCTACACGGAGCAGGACAGCAAGCAGACGCACACGGCGGAGACCAAGCGGGGCGACCTGCTGATCTTCGGCGGCGACGAGGTCTACCCCACCGCCAGCCGCAAGATGTACCAGACGCGCCTGCTGGGGCCGTACGAGACCGCGCTCCCCAGGCGACGGACGCCGGGGGCGTACCCGCACCTCTTCGCGCTGCCCGGCAACCACGACTGGTACGACAGCCTCGTCGCCTTCACCCGGCTCTTCACCGCGCAGCGCTGGTTCGCGGGCTGGCGCACGCGCCAGGCCCGCAGCTACTTCGCCCTGAAGCTGCCCCACAACTGGTGGCTCCTCGGCACGGACGTGCAACTCGGCTCCGACATAGACGCCCCGCAGATGAGCTACTTCGAGAGCCTCACCGCCGAGATGGACGCGGAGTTCAGGCGGACGGGCGCGCCGGCCCGCATCATCCTCTGCCACGCCGAGCCGCACTGGGTCAGGGCGGCGCAGTACGGGGGCGTCGATCCCAACTACAGCGAGAGCAACCTGAAGGCGCTCGAAGACAAGCTGGGCAAACAGGTCGCCGTCTTCATCGCCGGCGACCTGCACCACTACCGGCGGCACGAGGCGGCCGACAAGTCCACGCAGAAGATCACGGCCGGGGGCGGCGGCGCGTTCCTCCACCCGACGCACGTCGGCCTCCTCGGCACGAAGCTGGACGAGTTGGTGGAGAAGGGGCTGAAGGCGGGCGAGGAGCGGCGCTTTAAGCTCGCGGGCTGCTTCCCGCCGACGAAAGCGTCGCGGCGGCTCTGCTGGCTCAACCTGATCTTCCCGTACCTGAAAGGGAACGCGAGCTGGACGTTCGGCTTCGTGACCGCCGCGCTCTACCTGCTGCTGACCCTGACGGTCGTGGCCCGGCTGGCCCAGCCCGACGATCAACTCCTGCGCCAGATGAAGTACCAGTTCGGCAGCGTCACCGGCACGGCCATCCAGAGCATAATAACGAGCGACAGCCCGCTGGCCCTGTTCTTCGCGTTGCTGACCATCGTCGGGTTCATCTTTTTCACCGACACGCACTCGAAGGCGTACCGCGTCATCATGGGCGGGCTGCACGCCGTCGCCCACATCCTGACGGCGTTCGCCTGGGCGCTCGTGTGCGTCTATTTCGTCAGCCAAATCTCGACCCCGGAGGGCTGGCGGTTCTGCTGGCTGCGGCTCGGCGGCTTCAGCTTTTGCCTGGACGCGCGCATCCTGCTCGCCGTGCTCCTGATCCTGCTCGGCGGGTTCGTCTTCGGCGCGCTCGTCATGGGCGCGTACCTCCTGCTGTCGCTGAACCTCTTCGGGCGGCACGGCAACGAGGCGTTCTCCTCGCTCGCCGTCCAGGACTGGAAGAACTTCCTCCGGCTGCACATCAACGAGGCCGGCGACCTGACGATCTACCCCATCGGCCTGCGCCGGGTCCCGCGCCGTTGGCAGGCACGCGCGGGCGCGGCGGGGGCCGGCCTGGTGCCGGCCGACCCGGCGGCGACCGAGCCTGAACTGATCGAGCCGCCCATCGTCATGCAGGCGGCCGGGACTGAGACGGGCGTGCGCACCAGCTCGCCCGACATGAAGATCGAGCAGGCCAGCCAGTCGTCACGGCCCGCCGGTTGAGCACAAGCAACAGGAGCACGCGACATGGCCTTTACCCCCGCAGACCTGTGGCGCTGGCAGGGCACGGTCGGGCGCGCGAAGTACCTCGCGCTCGGCGCGACGCTCTTCGCCCTCAAGCACACGATTGACCGGATCGTAGCCTCGGCGGTTTTCAACCGCCCCTGGTCGCTCTTCAACTACTGGTTCTTCGCCGACGTGCGGCAGATAGACGAGACGCCGCAGGCGCGCCTGCGCTTCTACGCGACGCTGCTGGCCATCGCGCTGCCGTTCATCTGGACGGGCGTCGCGCTGACGCTCCGGCGGCTGCGCGACACGGGGCTGCCGCTCTGGCTCGTCGCGCTCTTCTTCGTCCCGTTCCTCAACCTGCTCTTCTTCCTGCTGCTCGCGGTCTTGCCCGCGCACACGGCGCGCAGCGCGCGCGCGCGCGGCCTCAGCACGATCTTCGACCGGCTGATCCCGCGCGGCGCGTTCGGCAGCGCCGTCGCCGGCATCGTGATCACGTGCGCGCCCGTCGTCGGGCTGACGGTGCTGACCGTGCAGGGCCTGGGCAACTACGGGTGGGGCCTGTTCGTCGGGCTGCCGTTCGCGCTGGGGTTGAGTTCGGTGCTGGTCTACGGCTACCACGCGCCGCGCCCGCTGGGGCGCTGCCTGCTGGTGGCGCTGCTGTCGGTGGCGCTGGTGAGCGTGGTGCTGATCGGGGTGGCGATTGAGGGCGTCATCTGCGTGGCGATGGCCGCGCCGCTCGGCGCGGTCGTCGCACTCTTCGGCGGCTTCGTCGGCTACGCCATCCAGCACCACCGCGCGCTGCACGCGCGCCAGGAGTACGCCGCGCACGCCTGCACACTCATGCTGCTCGCGCTGCCCGCCGTCCTGCTGCTGGAAAAGAGCGTGCACCTCGCGCCCCCCTTGCGCCCCGTCGAGACGAGCATCGAAGTGGACGCGCCGCCCGCGGAAGTCTGGGCGCACCTCGTCGCCTTCAACGACCTGCCCGCGCCGACCGAGCGCGTCTTCAAGACGGGCGTCGCGTACCCCTTGCGCGCGGAGATCGAGGGGCGGGGCGTGGGCGCGGTGCGCCACTGCGTCTTCACGACGGGCGCGTTCGTCGAGCCGATCCAGGTCTGGGACGAGCCGCGCCTGCTGCGCTTCGGCGTGACCGCGCAGCCGCCCGTGATGGACGAGTTGTCGCCCTACCCGCACCTGCGCCCGCCGCACCTCGAAGGCTACCTGCAATCGCGGCGCGGGCAGTTCCTACTCGAACCCCTGCCCGGCGGGCGCACGCGCCTGACCGGCACGACCTGGTACGAGAACAGCTTCTGGCCCACTCAGTACTGGAACCTCTGGTCGGACTACATCATCCACCGCATACACCAGCGCGTGCTCGCGCACATCAAGCACGAGACCGAAGCCGCGCGCCGGCAGACCGCACGCGCGCGCCCGTAACGAAGCATCTGGCATCCTCGTTGCAATCGCCGACGGCGTCAGCAGTGTAAGCGGCTTTCGCACCGACGGACGGTGCGCGCGGGCGGGCCTATTGTCCGTACAGCGCGTATCGTTGGGGTACGCGCGGGCCGCAACTCGAACGCGAGCAGTAAGGAGGGCAACTTCGATGGCAGATCAGAAATACAAGTCGCCGCCGTCGCGCAGCGTCGGCGCGGCGTCGGCCGAGTCGTTCACAGAGCCGTCGTCGAACGCGCAGCGCGCGCAGGACGTGAAACGCCAGCGCGGCGGCGAGCAGAGCGACCAACTCAGCGGCGAGACACAGAAGGGCGCGCACAACAACGAGATGCGCGGCCGCAACCCGCAGGGCAACAAGCCCAACCAGAACCGCGCCGCCCGGCAGAAGGGCAACACCTTCTAACCGCACGAGCGGACTGTCAACAGCAAGGCGCGCGATGATCTTTTACTGATCATCGCGCGCCTTGCTTGTTATGTCATGGCGAAGGACAAGATAAACCCGCACCTCAAGTCCCTGCCCCGCGATGGGGAGGTGTTAAAATGCGCTGAGCAAGTAAAAGATAAAGATGAGCTTACTCCGGATGTGGACGGATATGCGCGCCGGGTGGTAGAGTTCCGCTGCTGCGCCAGCGCGTGAGCCGCAACCTTGAAAGGCGCGAGCACAGCGACAGCGCCAAACTCTTAGCTGAAGGTCGCGCGCGCTGACTGAAAATTCCCATCTAACAGCCGCGTAGAGGTTATGCCATGAGAGGAACCTTCTTAGCCTTACTGGCTCTGGTAGTAGCATTAGGCGCTTGGCTCTATCCATTTAGCCCCGTCGGCCCCTCACCACTCGCTAACAGACCACAGGCGCGGGTGGTTTCCGCCTCCGAGGTAGGGCAAGAGAATAAAGGTGCTGTTAATGCCTTTAGCGAGTCGAGCGAAAGAGAGCAGGTTATCAACTTATTGCAGGACTGGGTTACCAGAATTAGGGAACATGATCTTGACGGTCACATGGCATTTTATGCTGACGCCGTCGATCCGTTCTATAAAAAAGGGAGATACACCAGTGATCAAGTACGGATGGAACTCGCCCCGGCATTCTCTAAATACAGCACCCTTGATATTCAGTTGAGCAGCATTGACGTGAATATAAACTACTCACAGGCACAAGCCACTGCAACGTTCAGAAAGACGTGGGCCTTCCGTGGAGAAAAAACATTTTCTGGCTCCGTAAGGCAGATAGCATGGCTTGTAAAGAGAAACGGGCGCTGGCTAATTAGCGGAATAGCTGAGCTATGAATTTCTTACAGTAAAGCGTGCCTAACACCTATAAAGGCCAACTTGACTTAGAGCTGGTTGCAAAATTAACTTTTCAGGTAGCGATGCGCGACGACGGCACAAGCCAACAGCGTGAGGGCTTCACGCGTTGTCTCGCTCGTCTCCTCGCGCGTCCGCAGCTTCCTGAGCTGATGAAGCCATGAGGGCGA
>DASVPY010000021.1:0-1732 GCA_036389395.1 Pyrinomonadaceae bacterium | reverse complement strand
CTTAGGAAGTGTCAAGGAACAAGATAGAAGGGATGAGCCGGGTTATGTAGAACTCGGGGTGCGTGATCGATGAGCGCGCGATCGGGGATCGCTACCGGGCGTTGGCGGGGGAGCTTGATGAGCGCCGGCGTCGGTTGTGGGCGGGGGCGGAGGCGTTGTCGCATGGGCGTGGCGGGCAGGCGGCGGTGGTGCGTGCGACGGGCATGTCGGCGACGACGGTGGCCAGGGGGATGCGTGAGATCGCTTCGGGCGAGACGCTTGAAGGCGGCCGGGTGCGCAAGGCGGGTGGCGGGCGGCGGGCGCTGACCGAGACCGACCCGACGCTGCTGGCGGACCTCCAGGCGCTGGTCGCGGGCGACGCGCGCGGAGATCCTGAGTCGCCGCTGTTGTGGACGGCCAAGAGCGTCAGGACGCTCGCCGGTGCGCTGCGCGAGCAGGGCCACCGGGTCAGTCATGAGACGGTCGCCAAGCTGCTGCGCGGCATGGGCTACAGCCTGCAGGCCAACCGCAAGACCAAGGAGGGCGCGTCGCATCCCGATCGCGACGCCCAGTTCGCCCACATCAACGCGACCGCCGCCGCGGCGATCGCCGCCGGTCAGCCGGTGATCTCGGTCGACACCAAAAAGAAGGAGCTGATCGGGGACTTCAAGAACGCCGGCCGCGAGTGGCACCCCAAGGGCGATCCGACCTTGGTTCGCACGAAGGATTTCAAGGATAAGGAGCTCGGGAAGGTCAATCCTTACGGCATCTACGACATCGCGCTGGACGAGGGCTACGTGTCGGTCGGCGTCGACGCCGACACCGCTGAGTTCGCGGTCGCCTCGATCGCCAGCTGGTGGACGCACCTCGGCAAGGCCCGCTACCCCGATGCCGCGACGCTGACGATCACCGCCGACTGCGGCGGCAGCAATGGCAATCGGCTGCGGCTGTGGAAGATCGCGCTGCAGCGCTTGGCCGACAAAACCGGCCTGCAGCTCCAGGTCTGCCACTTTCCGCCCGGCACCAGCAAGTGGAACAAAATCGAGCACCGCCTGTTCAGCTACATCGCGCGCAACTGGCGCGGACAGCCACTCGTCTCGCGCCAAGCCGTCGTCTCTCTGATCGCCGCAACGACCTCCACCGCCGGGCTGAAGGTTTACGCCCAACTCGACGAAAACGCATACGAGCGCGGCATCAAGATCACCGACGCCCAACTCGCCACCGTCAACCTGCACCCCGACCAGTTTCACGGCGAGTGGAACTACGTCATCAAACCCACCCCTTGATCATTGACGCTTCCTTAGGAGGTAGCAGACGCTCGCCAAGGCGGTGGTGATTGATCTTGGGACGACGAACTGGTGGTGGCGACGGTCACCGCGGGTGTCCGCGCCAAGTCATCACGAACGCAAGGGGGAGGCTCGGACCACTCCTTCAGCGGTCGCCTACACCAATGATCCGCCAGCGACTGGTGGGGCAGGGGCGCCAAGCGCTAGGCGATCCTCGGCTCACGGGCGACGATCGACTCGGCCAAGGACGCCTCAGAATGCATCAACACCCAGGCTTGTTGGTCCAATCGCCGCGATAGGCCGGCTCGAATTGACCAGCCGTAATCGGCAACTCCACGGATCGTTTGCGACCGCAGATTCGCCGCACAGCGCCCTCACAGTCGGCGCTTGGGTCGCTTGCGAGTGTCGCGGGCCATTCTCTCGGGTTGACGCGTAGTCCTGATCATGAGAGGACCGCTGCTGTCGCT
>DASVPY010000020.1:0-84302 GCA_036389395.1 Pyrinomonadaceae bacterium | reverse complement strand
TGCAGATGAGCGCCGCATCGTAGCGCCCACCCGTCGCGTGCAGCGCCGACAGGAACGTGTGCAGGATGGTGTCGAAGTATTTATGCCGGAGCGTGGGCAGAACCTTCAGGCGCACGCCGCGATATTCAAGCTGGCGCGGGCTGACGTAGTGCGAGCGACAATAGACCGTCACCTCGTGCCCGCGTGCCGCGAGCCGCGTCGAGAGTTGTTCCGCAAACGTCTCGAAGCCCCCGTAGCTGGCGGGCACGCCCCGTGTCCCCAAGATTGCGATGCGCATGATCGAAATGATGAAGGATGAATGCGGAATGATGAAGGATGAATGAAAAGCTGTTTCTTATTTATCATTCATCATTCCGCATTCATCATTTCTCCTCTGGCTCGTTGATAAATCTCTAAAGTCCGGCGCGCGGCGTCGTGCCAGTGCCAGCGGGCGGCGCGTGTTATACCTTTGACGCGCAGGTCGGCGCGTAAGTCTGGCTCATCGATCAGGCGCGCGAGTGCGTTTGCGATTGCCTGTTCAGCAAAGGGATCGACGAGCAGCCCGGCGTCGCCGACGACTTCGGGGAGACTCGTGCGGTCGCCCGCGATGACGGGCGTGCCGCAGCGCATCGCTTCGAGCGGGGGTAGCCCGAAGCCCTCGAAGTAAGATGGATAGGCGAAGCAGAGCGCGCCCGTGTAGAGTGCGGGCAAGTCCGCCTCTGGCACGTAACCTGTCAGGAGCACATCCTCCGTCAGCCCACATTCTGCGATGGCGCGCAGGGTTTCGTCATAAAGCCAAGCCTTTTTGCCAACCAGCACCAGTTTGGGCAGCTTATCGTGCGGGCGCGCGCGGCGCAAGGCCGAATATGCGCGCACGAGCCGCGCGAGGTTTTTGCGCGGCTGGATCGAGCCGACCGCGAGCACGTAAGCGTCGGCGATGTTGTAACGGCGGCGCACGCGCTCGACCTCGGCCGGCGCGGCCGGGGCAAAGTGCGCGGCGGCAGCGAGCGGGACGACGTTGATGCGTTCAGGCGCGATGCCGTAGGTGTCCGCGATGTCGCGGCGCGTTGATTCGGACGGCACGACGATCTCGGCGGCGCGGCGCGCGGTGCGGCGCACGGTCAGGCGCAACTGCATCCAGCTCCGCCGCTTGAAGGTCGCGGGCAGGTGCTCGAACGAGAGGTCGTGGATAGTGGCGACGACGGGGCAGGGCGCAAAGGGCGGCGCGGTGTATTGCACGTGCAGCACGTCCACTGGTCGCCGCCGCAACTCGCGCACGAGCGTGACGGGAATACGCACGAGCGGCGTGTGCGGCAGCGTCAATTGCACACTGAAGTTCGGCCAGCGCCCGGCGAACCGCGTGACGGCCGTCTGGCGCGTCACGTAGAGCGTGTAGCGGTTGACCGCGTCTACCTGCGCGAGCGCCTCAATCAGATTCGTGATGTACGTCTCGTTGCCGGCCAGACCCGCGCCGACCGAGTGCGCGTCAATGGCGATGTGCAAGCCGTTACCTGTTTGCGAAAGTTGTCAGTGTCGGAGCGTCGGTCATTAGAAACCAGCCGCGCGGTTGATGCAAAGGAATTATTGCCAGCATAAAAAAGGCGAGCGTCGGACGAACGAAAACTCTTTCGCTCGTCCGACGCTCGTTGCTCCTGTTAGCCCGCCCGCGTTTACTTCTTGCCGGCCGAGGCCGCGCCCTGCGCCTGCTCTGTGGTGCGCGTGTCGCGCTCGCGGATGCGGGCGGCCTTGCCGCGCAGCTCGCGCAGGTAGTAGAGCTTGGCGCGGCGCACGCGCCCGCGTTTGACGACATCGATCTTGTCTATGATCGTCGCGTGCAGCGGGAAGATGCGCTCGACGCCGACGCCGAAGCTGATCTTGCGCACCGTGATCGTCTCGCGCACGCCGCCGTTCTTGCGCGCGATGACCACGCCCTCGAAGACCTGTATGCGCCACTTGTCCGCGGCTTCCTTGATGCGCACGTGCACGCGCACCGTGTCGCCCGGCTGGAAGTCCGGCACCGAGCGCGTCGTCTGCGTCTTCTCGATTGAATCTAAACGGTTCATGATCTCAACTCCGTAACAGAACGTTTGAATTTTTGATTTTAGATTTTCGATTTGCGATGGCCCGCCACTCAGTTAGCAGCGGGCAGCGGAGACGAAAAGCTGATAGCCGAAAGCTGCCCGCCCTAAATCGCAAAGCAAAAATCTAAAATTAAAAATTCACTCCTCCTCCGGCTCTTCGAGCCAGCGGCGATCCTGCTCGTCGAGCGCGGCGCGGGCGAGCAGGTCGGGGCGGTTGCGCGCCGTCTTGCGCAGCGCCGCGCGCCGCCGCCAGCGCGCGATCTCGGCGTGATGCCCGCCGAGCAGCACTTCCGGCACGCGCCGCCCGCGGAACTCCACGGGGCGCGTGTAGTGCGGGTGATCGAGCAGCCCCGCGCCGCCGAACGACTCGTTGACCGCCGAGGTCTCGCTCCCCAACGCGCCCGGCAGCAGCCGCACCACCGCGTCCACCACCACCGCCGCCGCCGGCTCGCCGCCCGACAGCACGTAGTCGCCGATGGACAACTCGTCCGTCACCAGCGTCTCGACGACGCGCTCGTCCACGCCCTCGTAGCGCCCGCACACGAGCACGACCTGCGCGCAACCGGCCAGCTCCGCCGCCGTCCGTTGATCAAAGACCTTACCCTGCGGCGACAGCAGCACGACGCGCCGGCCCGTCCCCGCCAACTCCGCAGCCGCGCGCGCTCCGGTCAGCGCCTCGACCGCGGCCGCCAGTGGCTCCGGCTTCAAGACCATCCCGTCGCCGCCGCCGAACGGGCGGTCGTCAACGACGCGGTGCTTGTCCGTCGTCCAAGCGCGCAGGTCGTGCGCGCCCACTTCGACCAGCCCGGCCGCGCGCGCCCGCCGCACGATCCCGAACTCAAAGACCTCGCGGAAGAACTCCGGGAAGATCGTGATGATGTCAAAGCGCAACATAAAGCTAGATGTTAGAGGCTAGATGTCAGATGCTGGTTAGGACTGACATCTAGCCTCTGACATCTGACATCTAGCTTTCGATCAGTCCTTCCGGCGGATCGACGCGGATCAGTTTGGCGGCCGTGTCGATCTCGACGCAGATGCTCAGGGCCAGGGGGATCAGGTGTTCGCGCCGGTCGTCGTCGCTGTCCTTGATGACGAGCACGGGGGCCGCGCCCGCGTGCAAGACCTCGCGCACCGAACCAAGCTCGCGCCCGCCGACCGTCACGACGCGACAGCCCACAAGCTGCCAGTCGTAATACTCGTCCGCTTCAAGCTCGACCGCGTCCGCCTCCGGCACGGTCAACTCGTAGCCGACCAACTCGCGCGCCGCTTCGGGCGTGTCGTAGCCGGCGAACTTGAACACGACCCGGCCGGCGTGGAGCCAACTGTCTTCGAGCGCGAGCCGGCGGCGCGCGCCCGCGGGCGTGACGGCGATCAACTCGGTCAGGCCGGCGAAGCGGTCGGGGTAACTGGTCAGCAGTTCCGCGACGACCTCGCCGCGCAAGCCGCGCGGCCGCACGACGCGCGCGACGGCGACCAACTCCTCGGCCGCCCCCTCGTCGCCCGGCGCGCTCATTCGACGATGTCGAGGATGTAGCGCCGGTCGCGCTGGAGGCTGACGGCGTGCAGGAGCGAGCGGATGGCGCGCACGGTCTTGCCCTGTCGCCCGATGACCTTGCCCATGTCCGCCTCGGCCACGCGCACTTCGATGACGACCGTCCGCTCGTCGCGTTCGATCTCGCGCACGTCCACCGCGTCGGCATCGCTCGCCAGCGCCCGGACGATCATCTCGACGGTTTCGCGCATGATAGGTTCAAGGTTCAAAGTTCAACGTTCAAAGTTCAAGGTCGAAGAAAACTTTGCACCTTGAACGTTGCACCTTGAACTTTTAACTAAGCCGCCACGGTCTCGGCGGCCGCCGCCTTCTTGGCCTGGCTGCTGATCAACTGGCGGACGGTGTCGGTCGGCTGCGCGCCGCGCGCCAGCCAGTAGCGGACGCGTTCCATGTCGAGGTTGACCTCGGCCGGCTGGCGCGTCGGGTTGTACGTGCCCAGGTTTTCCAGGTACGCCCCGTCGCGCTTCGACAGCTTCTCCTTGACGACCACGCGATACGTCGGGCTTTTCTTCGCGCCCATGCGCATCAATCGAATGGCTAACAACTCAGTAACCTCCAAAAGTAGTCAGGAGTCAGAAGCCAGAAGCCGGAAGTCAGAATCGGAAGGACTGGCTTCTGACTCCTGGCTTCTGACTACTTCCTTTTCTTGTGCCTCGCCTTTTTGCCGCGGCGCTTGCGGCCCGCGCCGGGGGCGGGCTGGTGTGCGGTGGCGTCCGCGCCTTCGCCGCCGCCCGCGCCCATCATCGCGCCCATGTCGGGCATCCCCATCATGCCGGCCATGCGGCGGGCCATGCGCCCGCGCAGGCCGCCGCCCCCGCCGCCGCCGAACAGGCCCGCGCCGGAGAACTGCTTCATCATCTGCCGCATCTCCGTGTACTGCTTGACGAGTTGGTTGACCTCGGCGACGGTCGTGCCCGAGCCGAGGGCGATGCGGCGGCGGCGACCGGCGTTCAGGATGCGGTGGTCGTTGCGCTCGGCGCGCGTCATCGAATCAATGATCGCCTCGGTGCGCTTCAGTTCCGCCTCCATCTGCTCGGTCTGCTCCTCGTTCAAGTCCGGCATACCGAGACCGCCGAGGAGTTGATCGGGCAGGAGCTTCATGATCTTCGAGAACGAGCCGAGCTTCTTGACCTGGCGCAACTGCGCGCGGAAGTCGTCGAGCGTGAACTCGTTCTTCTGGAGCTTCTGGAGCTGCGCCTGCGCCTCGTCCTGATCGACCTTGGCCTGCACCTCTTCGATGAGCGACAGCACGTCGCCCATGCCGAGGATGCGCTGCGCGATGCGCTCCGGGTAGAACGGCTCCAACGCGTCGTACTTCTCGCCGACGCCGACGAACTTGACGGGCTGGCCCGTGACCTGCTTGATCGAGAGCGCCGCGCCGCCGCGCGCGTCGCCGTCCATCTTCGTCAGGATGACGCCCGTGATGCCGACCTGCTGGTGGAACTGCTCGCCGGAGCGCACAGCGTCCTGCCCCGTCATCGCGTCCGCCACGAACAGGATTTCCACGGGGCGAGTCTCAGCCTTGATCTGCTTCAACTCGTCCATCAACTCCTGATCGATGTGCAGCCGCCCCGCCGTGTCGATCAAGAGCGTGTCGTAGCCGGTCGCCTGCGCGTAACGAAAAGCCTCGCGCGCCAACTCGACCGCGTCGTTCGACTCCGGCTTCTCGAAGAGGGACTGACCCGTGGCCTTGGCGATGACTCGAAGCTGCTCGCGCGCCGCCGGGCGGTTCACGTCCGTCGAGACCAGGAGCGGCTTGCGCTCCTGGTTCTGCGAGAGCCAGAGCGCGATCTTGCCGGTCGAGGTCGTCTTGCCTGAGCCTTGGAGGCCGACGATCATGACGACGTTCGGGACGGCCTTCGTGAAGACGAGCCGCGAGGAAGTGCCGCCCAGGAGTTCGACCAGTTCGTCGTAGACGATCTTGACGACCTGCTCCGAGGGCTTCAACTCCTGCCAGACCTGCTGCCCCTCGGCCTTCTCCTTGACCGCGGCGATGAAGTCCTTGGCGACCTTGTAGTTAACGTCGGCTTCGAGCAGCGCGAGGCGGATTTCGCGCAGCGCCGCCTCGACGTGCTGCGGCGTCAGCACGCCTTCGCCCCGCAAGTTCTTCAGGGTGCGCTTCAGCTTGTCGGACAGAGACTCGAACATAACCTTCTTCTAAGGACACGACCACCGGCTGTAGTCGAAACCGAGATGATAACGGCGCGGCGGGGGAGAGTCAAGGAACGAGCTAAGTCGTTCCAAGCGGCGGGTTAAAGCGCCGGAATCAACCACAAAGACACGAAGACACAAAAGGGCCGTCGGCTCCTTCGTGTCTTCGTCTCTTCGTGGTTGATTTTCTCAGTACGCGTCGTCGCCGCGGAGCATGACGGGGAGGGTGCGGAGGATGATTTTGAGGTCGAGGAGGAGCGACCAGTTTTCGATGTAGAAGAGGTCGAGCCTGACCATCTCGTCGAAGGAGAGGCGGTTGCGCCCGGAGACTTGCCAGAGGCCTGTGAGGCCCGGTTTCATGTCGAGCCGCTTGCGGTGCCAAAGCTCGTAGGCTTCGACCTCGTAGGGGATGGGCGGGCGCGGGCCGACGACGCTCATGTCGCCGCGCAGGACGTTTAAGAGTTGTGGCAACTCGTCCAGGCTCAGGCGGCGGAGCGCGCGCCCGACGCGCGTGACGCGCGGGTCTGTGTGCAGCTTGTAGACGGGCCGGCGCTCGTCGCCGAGGTTCGTGTCGGGCCGGCCGGCGATGAGCTTGCGCTGGTACTCGCGGTGCAGCCGGTCGTCTGCGTCGGCGCGCATGGTGCGGAACTTGAAGAAGAGGAAGACGCGCCCGTCCATGCCGACGCGCTCCTGGCGGTAGAGGACGGGGCCGCGCGAGTCGAGCTTGACCAGGAGCGCGATGACGAGCCACACGGGCGCGAGCAGGACGAGCGCGGTGGCGGCGACGAGTATGTCCACGCCGCGCTTGCCGAGGCGCGCGAGCGGCGAGAGCGGCTCGCGGAAGAGCCGGATCATCGGCAGCGCGCCGATCTGATCGATCTCGGTCTTGCGCGGCAGGCAGTTGAACAGGCTCGGCGCGATGCGGAACTCGACCTTGCGCACGCGCCCCACGCGCATCATCACGTCGAACAGCAACTCGCCCGGCGCGCGCGGGTCTGTGATGATGCATTCGTTCGCGCCGGTCGCGCGGATCGTCTCGGCCAGATTGGCCGCGTCGCCCACGACCGGCACGCCCTCGAACTCTGTCGGCGTCGCGCCGTCGAGCGCGTCGCTCTCGACGACGCCGATCACGCGGTAGCCCAACTCGGGCCGCGCGCGCAACTCCGCGATGCACAACGACGCCTCTGCGTTCCGGCCGACGATCAGCGTCGGGATCAGGTTGATGGCGCGCCGCCGCGCCGCCGCTTGCGCCGCGCGCACCGCGAGGCGCGTCAGCCCGACCGCCGCGAGCACGAGCGCGAAGTCTAAGGCGAAGACGCCGCGCGCGTAGGAGAAGGCGCGGTACTCGTAGCCGCCGCGCCACAGGAACGCGACCGCGACGAGCAGCAGCGAGCCGACCGCCGTCGCCTTGAAGACGCGCACCGCGTCCTCCACCAGCGAGAACTCGCCGCGCAGCCGGTACAGGTCGTAGTAGGCGTGCGCCAGCAGCCGCACCGGCAGCACGAACAGCAGCACGGCCGCGTACGGCCGGAACGCGAAGCTCCACGCCAGGTGGCCCGCGCCCCAGCGCATCACGAGCGCCTCACCCTCGCGCAAGTAGAACGCCGCCACGAAGCAGCCGACCGCCGCCAGCGCGTCCGACGCGACGAGCGCCGCCTTGAACGCCGGCACGGCCCACGCGGGCGCGCGCGCCGGCACGCGCACCGCGCCCGCGTCCACCCTGGCTTTGTGCAACGGCTCGGCCCGCATAGGCTACAGATTAAGACCGACCGGCAGTCGGCTTAAGATTAAGACCGACCGACGGTCGTCTTACCCACTAACATCCGACCTCTGATCTCTGACCTCCGCTCTTTCCATCCGGCGCGGCGTCTCGATGAAGCTCTCGTGCCACAACTCGAAGACGAGGAGCGTCCAGAGCAGCTTGCGGTGGTTGGCGATGCCGCGCTCGTGCTCGTCTTGCAGGCGCGTGACGTAAGCCGGCTCGAAGAGGCCGTGGCGCTTGAGCCGCGCGGGCGCGAGCAGGTCGCGCGCGAGCGGGCGCAGCCGGCCTTTCAGCCACTCGGCCACGGGGACGCCGAAGCCCTTCTTGCCGCGCCGCGTGACGAACTTCGGCAAGAGCGGCGCGACCGCGCGCTTCAAGATGTATTTCGTCGTGCGCCCGCGCAGCTTCAGGTGCGCGGGCAGACTCGCGGCGTACTCGACCACGCGTTTGTCTAAGAACGGCGCGCGCACTTCGAGCGAGACGGCCATGCTCGTCCGATCCACTTTGGTCAGGATGTCTTCCGCTAAGTAGAGCTTCGTGTCGAGGTACTGCATCCGCTCGACCACGTCCGCCGCGTCGCAGGCGGCGAAGAAGGCGCGCGCCGGGCGGTAGCTGTCGGCGTCCGTGCGCGCCAGCACGTCCGCCGTCAGCAGCGCCGACTGCGCCAGGGGGCCGAACGAGCCGAACCAGACGTGGTGGCGCGCGACGAGGTCGTCGGCGTAGCCCATGCCTTCGACGAAGCGCCGCGCCTTGAAGTCGAGGGACATGTTTTTGGTCTTGACCGGCAGCAGGCCGATCATGGGTTCGACCAGCAGGCGCGAGAGCTTGCGCGGCACGCGCGCGTAGAGGCTGGCGACGCGGTGGCCCGGATACATCGGGTAGCCGGCGAAAATCTCGTCGCCGCCGTCGCCGCCCAGCGCGACCGTCACGTGCTGGCGCGTGAAGCGCGCGAGCAGGTAGGTGGAGACGACCGACGGGTCGCTCAGCGGCTCGTCCAGCCACGCGCCGATCTCGCCGACCAGATCGGCCGCGAGCGCCGCGCTCAGACGCTCCTCGTGGTGATCCGTGCCAAGGTGATCGGCGACGCCGCGCGCGTAGGCCGACTCGTCGAACGACTTCTCGGCGAACGAGATCGAGAAGGTCTTGACCGTCTGTGCCTGCGCCTCGACGGCCAGCGCCGCGACCGCCGACGAGTCCACGCCGCCGGAGAGCAGCACGCCCAACGGCACGTCCGAGACGAGCCTCATGCGGACGGAGTCCGCGAGCAGTTCCCTCACCCGCGCCGTCGCCTCGTGCTCGTCGGGCGCGCGTTCGGGCTTGCGGTAGCTGAGTTCCCAGTAAGGTCGGACGTTGACGCGCCCGTCCTTGAGCGTGAGCGTGTGCGCGGCGGGCAGCTTGTTGACGCCCTCGTAGATCGAGAGCGGCGCGGGCACGTAGTCGAACGCGAGGTACTGGCGCAAGGCGTCGAGGTTCAGACGCGTCTCCACGGCCGGGTGCGCGAGCAAGACCTTCGGCTCGGAGGCGAACAGGAGCTGCCCGCCGAAGACGCCCCAGTAGAGTGGCTTCTCGCCCAACGGATCGCGCGCCAGCAGGAGCGTCCGCGCGCGCGCGTCCCACAACGCGAAGGCGAACATGCCGTTCAAACGCTCGACGAGCGCCGCGCCGTACTCTTCATACAAGTGCGGCAAGACTTCCGTGTCCGACGCGCTGCGGAACGTGTGCCCGCGCGCTTCGAGGTCGCCGCGCAACTCGCGGTAGTTGTAAATCTCGCCGTTCAGGATGACGGCGACGCTGCGGTCTTCGTTGTAACTCGGCTGCTCGCCCGTCGCCAGATCGATGATCGCCAGCCGCCGCATCCCCAAGCCGACGCCCGCCGCGACCATCACGCCTTCGGAATCAGGCCCGCGATGCACCATCCGCCCGCACAGCGAGCGCAACAGTTCCGCCGCGCCCGCCGCCACAGGCGTCCGCGCATCCATGTAAGCCCAGCCGGTAATGCCACACATAAAAAGGCAGTGACGAGTGACAAGTGACGAGTGACGAGTTAGGACAAGCTTTTTAACTTGTCACTTGTCACTCGTCACTCGTCACTGTTCTTCAAATCCCAGCCGCTCGCGGACGGCGTAGATGGGTTTGGCCTGCGACTCGTGGTAGGTGCGGACGAGCATCTCGGCCAGCAAGCCCATGAGGATGAACTGGACGCCGACGGCGAACATGACGACGGTGATGACGGGCAGCGGCGTCAGGATGAACGAGACGCCTTCGCCGAACTTCAGGATCGCGGCCCAGACGCCCGCCACGAACGAGAGCAGGAACGCACACAGCCCGAACGAGCCGAAGACGTAGATCGGCTTGGTCTGGTACGAGGCCATGAACTTGATCGTGATCATGTCGTAGACCACCTTGAGCGTGCGCGACAGGCCGTATTTTGACTTGCCCATCGTGCGCGGGTGGTGTTCGACCGGCATCTCGGTGACGCGCGCGCCGGCCCAAGACGCGTAGATCGGGATGAAGCGGTGCATCTCGCCGTAGAGCCGCACGTCCACGAGCACGTCGCGGCGGTAGGCCTTGAGCGAGCAGCCGTAGTCGTGCAAGGGCACGCCGCCGATCCAGGAGATCAGGCGGTTGGCGATCATCGAAGGTATCTTGCGCGTGACGGCCTTGTCCTTGCGGTTCTTGCGCCAGCCGGAGACCACGTCGTAGCCCTCGTCGAGTTTTTCCAACAGGCGGCGAATGTCGGCCGGATCATTCTGGAGGTCAGCGTCCATCGGGATGAGGACGCGCCCGCGGGCGGCGTCTATGCCGGCGCTCATGGCGGCGGTCTGCCCGTAGTTGCGGCGCAGGGCGACGACGCGCACGCGCGTGTCTTCGGCCGCCAGCTCGCGCAGGACGGCCAGGCTGCCGTCGGTCGAGCCGTCGTCCACGTAGATGATCTCGGCGGTGCGGCCGAGTTCGGCGAGCGCCGCGTCGAGCTTCGCGTGGAGCGGGCGCAGGTTCGGCTCTTCGTTGAAGACCGGCAGAAAGACCGAGATGTCGGGCGCGGGCGGCGCGCCGTCGGGCGCAGGTAGCGCGCCGTCGGGTGCGTGCGTGAGCGCGCCCGTGGGCGCGTGCGTCGGCGCGGCCGCGCGCGGTCGCTGCAAGGTTTCTTCCGAGGCGGCCGCGCGCGGCCGCTTCAAGGTCTCTTCGTCGTCGTACACTCTCATCACCACTTCTCTGCCCCACACGAATGCGCCGCTAACATACACGCCCCGGCCGCCCGCGCACAAATCGCGCGCCGCCCTAGCGTAAGCTCTGCCACGCGCCGGACTGGATGAAGCTAGCCCAGTAGAACGGGTGGCTGCGGTCGGCCGCCGCGCCAGTGGCGCGCGGCGTCGGCTGACCGCCGAGACCGCGTTGGTCGCCCGCTTCGGTCTGCGCCTGCCCCTTGAGCATCTCAAGCTGCACCTGCCGGAGCGCGTCGGTGCGCCCCTCGCCGGCCTGCAAGCGTCTGTAATAAGCAGACATCAGATCGCGCGTCGCCGCGTCGTCCACCTGCCAGAGTGACATGACCTGACTCTCCGCGCCCGCGAGCACGAGCGCGCGGCGCAGACCGTAGACGCCTTCGCTGTTCATCGCGTTGATCTCGCCGAGGCCCGTCTCGCAGGCCGACAGGACGACAAGCTCCGTGCCCCAGAGGTTCAAGCCGGCCGCTTCGAGCGCGGTGAGGATGCCGTCTTCGCCGCCCGCGCCCTCGCGCCGGTTCGCGCCCGCGAGCGCGAGACCGGAACGCAGCAGCGGGTTCTCGGCCCGCGGGGCTGTGCGCGCCGTTGTTGCGCCGTCGCCGCCGCCGAGCGCCAGCCCGCGCGCCGCGCTGCCGGGGTCTTGCGGCTGATCGGCGAGGAAGAAGCCGTGCGTGGCGACGTGCAGGACGGCGGGCGCGTTGACCTGCTTGAGCGCCGCCTCGGTCGCCTGCGCCTGCGTGAGCACGCGCGCGGCCGGCAGCACGGCCGTGATCGCCTGCGCCTCGCCCGCCGTGCCCGGCAGCGGCGTGAACCGCGCGTTGCGCAGATCGGCCGAGCGCCGCGCGCCTGCGGCCGGCGCGTTGCCGGCCGCGTTGTCGAACGCGGGGTTGGCGATGATGGTCACGCCCTGGCCGGCGGGCGCGCTCGTCTGCAAGCGCAGGAGGTCGCGCCCGCTCGTCAGGTAAGTGATCGTGTAAGACTCGACAAGATGCTTGCCCTGTTCGTCCACGAGCGCGCCGAACGGGATCAGGTTGAGCGCGCCTTCGGGCGAGAGGAAGAGGCGGCGCGTGTCGCCCAATGCCTTGCGCACGGGCTGCATGACCTGCGCGTCGAGGGCGCGGGCCAGCTCCGAGACATTCTTGCTGTTGGGGCGTGCGAGGGCCGCGCGCAGTTCGGCGACGCCGCGCTCGATTGGCGCGGCCGCGCCCAACTCGACCCACGCGGGCGCGCCGTCGCGGCGCACGACGTAAGCCGCGTAGCGCGCCGGGCCGAAGCCGCCGCGCGCGTGCCCCGCTTTGAAGTCGAACGGGTAATAGCGTGCCAGCTCGACGAGCGCGGCGTCGGCGGGGACGGCCGCCTGTACGGCCGCGAGCGTCACGGGCTGCGCCTGCGCGCGGAACTCCGCGCTGCGCGCGCTGACCTCCGTCTCCAAGCGTTGCGCCTCGGCTTCGAGCCGCGCGACTTCCGTCCCGCGCGCCGCGTCGTCCGTCTGCGCGCCCGCGCTTTGGAGCAGGAGCGCGGCGAGGCGCGCGCGCGTGGCGGCCAGCTCGTCGAGCAGACGCGCGTCGGCCGGGTCGAGCCGCCGACGCAAGCGACCGATCTGATCGCTCATCGCGTCGAGCGCGCGCCCTTTGCGGCGGAGCAGCGTGGTGAGGGCGAGCCGCGCGGCCGCCTCGTCCGTCGGCGCGGCTTGTAGATGAAATGAGACGGTCAGGTTCGTCTCGCCGAAGAGCGTGTCGAGGTAGAGTTGCTTCTGCTGCTCGGAGCCGGTCGTGAGCACGAGGGCGATGTTCTGTTCGCGCACGTCGGCGGCGCGCGTGAGTTGCGCGCCCGCGGTCTTCAGGTCGCCGGTCGCGGCCGACAGGCGCGCGAGGCTTACGAGCGCCTGCGCGACGTTGGCGTGGTGCGGCCCCAGGGCGTGCTCGAAGACGGCGAGCGCACGCTCGTAAAGCGGCCGCGCCTGCTTGTTGTCGCCGCGCTCCTGGTAGAGCAGCGCGAGGTTGTTGAGCATCCCGCCCACGTCCGGGTGGTTGGGGCCGAGCGCCTTCTCTTCGGCGGCGAGCGCGCTTTTAAAAAGCGGCTCGGCCTGCGCATAGTCGCCGCGCGCCGTGTAGAGCAGCGCGAGGTTGTTGCGCGTGAGCGCGGTGTCGGGGTGATCGGGCGGCAGGAGCTTCGCCTTGATGGCGAGCGCGCGCAGGTAGAGCGGCTCGGCGCGCGCGAAGTCGTCCTGCTCGCGGTACAACTCGGCGAGGTTGTTGACGAGCGTGGCCACGTCCTCGCTCTCCGCGCCCGCCGTCTGCTCCAACAACGGCAGCGCGCGGCGGTAGAGCGCCTCGGCCTCTCTGTAGTCGCCCTTGAGTTGGTACGTGCGCGCGAGGTTGTTGAGCGCGGTGGCGGTCAGGCGGTGCGCGGGGCCGACGGCCTGTTCGGCGACCGCCGCGGCGCGCTTCAACGTCTGCTCGGCCTGCGCGTAGTCGCCCTTGAGGTTGTACAACTCGCCGAGGTTTGTGAGGAGCAGCGCGTAAGGTGGCGACGCCGGCCCTTCGAGCTTTTCGGCGAGCGCCAGCCCGCGCCGGTAGAGGCGCTCGCTCTCGTCGTACGCGCCCGACTCTTTGAGCGCGAGGGCGAGGTTGTTGAGGAGCGCGGCCGTGTCCGGGTGCTCCGCGCCGAGTTGCTGTTCGGCGAGCGCGAGCGCCTCGCGCAAGGCGTTCGCGGCCGCGCGATAATCGCCCGCCGCCGAGAGCTTGTCGGCTTCGGCGACGAGCGGCTCGATGCGCGCGTAGGCGGCCGCCGCCGCGGCCGTGTAGATGCTGAACGGCAGACTCTGCGCGAGCCGGTCGTCGAGGTAGAGATCGAGCCGGTAGCGGCCCGCGGGCCAGCCGTTGTCGGGCCGCGACAGACTGAAGACGCCCGTGGCCGTGCCCGCCTGCGTCAGCGGGTAAGCGCGCCCCGCGATCTCGTAGTTGGGCGACACGACGCCGCCCGTGTCCACGGCGACCCAGACGCTGCGCAGCGTCGCGCCGGACGCGGGCACGTTGACCACGCGCCACACGCAGACGACCTGCGGCGCGTCGGGCGCGAACGTGGTCGCGGGGTTGACGATGCGATAGTCCGGCGTGTTGCCGCCGCCCAGTTGCGCCGCCACGATGCGCGCGCCCGCCTGCGCGTGCGTGAGGATAGCGGCAGCGCCGAGCGCGGTCGCGCACGCGCAGGCCAACGCACACAGCCGCCGTGCCGTGCGGCGCGCGCCTGTCAACCGTTGTCGTCGCTTGATCATGTTCATAGCCTTGCGCGCCGTTGCCTTCAGTCCGCGCGGCGCGCGACGCAGATGGCGGAGACGCCGACGGGGAGGTTCGCGCGGCGCAGCCAGTGGCGCTCCGCGCCGAGCACGCGCCCCAGCAGGCCGTTCAGCGCCGCGACGTTCAGGTTGTTCTCCGACGCGGGCCGCGCGCCGGTCGCGCGCATGAGCCAGCGCCCGAAGAGGATCGGCGCGAGGAACGTCACGTTGGCGTAAGTCGCGCGCTCTACGCTGAGGCCCGCCGCCGTGACGGCGCGGCACAACTCTGTGCGCGTGTAGCGCCGCCGGTGGTTGCTCACGTCGTCCTGCACGCCCCAGAGCCACTGAAACGCCGGCACGAACAGCAGCGCGCAGCCGCCGGGTTTCAGCACGCGCCGCATCTCGCTGAGGCCCGCCACGTCGTCGTCCAGGTGCTCGACCACGTCGAGCGCGGTCACGAGATCGAATGTCTCATCACTGTAGGGCAGCGCCTCGGCCGCGCCCTCCGTCACCTGCGTCAGCCCGCGCGCGCGGCAGAAGGCGAGCGCGGCGGGCGACAAGTCCACGCCCTCTGCGTCGCCGTAGCGCGCGAGCATCTCAAGGTTCGCGCCCGTGCCGCAGCCCACGTCGAGGACGCGCGCGCGCGCGCCCGCCCGCGCCGCCGGCAGCGTCGGCGCGAGCCGGTCGAGGAACGATTCGAGGATGCGCCGCCGGCCCGCGAACCACCAGTGCGCGCCCTCCACCTCGTACATGATCGCGTAGGTGTGTTCCTGCATGAAGAAGGGATGAGGGATGAGGGATGAGGGATGAAGAGTTGCTTCATCACGTCGTCGGCTCAATCACTCAATGACGCGATGAAGCAATCCTTCCTTCCGATTCATCCCTCATCCCTCATCCCTCATCCCTCTCTTTCATCCGCCCGAAGCCGCGCCAGGAGTTGCGGTTGTGCCAGCCGATGGTCACGCCTTCGGCGTCAAGCTCGCGCCACCAGTCGGCGAACTCGGCGCGCGAGATGTAGAAGGCGACGGGCGCGACCAGGTGATCGAAGACGATGGTGTGCTGCTCGCGCCAGCCGAACGGGGCGATGGCCGCCAAGTAGTCGCCGTAGAACAGGCGCGGCACGATGGCGCGGCGGCCGAACTCCGTGCGCCCCACGGGGCCGTAGACGAGTTTGGTCGCGGCGTACATGACGGCCGCGGGTAGCTTCGACAAATGCAGCAACGCGCGCGGGCTGATGCGCGACGTGACGCGCTCGCGCACGGGCGAGACGAGCCGCACGATCCAGCCGTTGTTCTCCGCGCCGTAGACCCACGCCGAGAGGTGTCCGCCCGGTCGCACCTTGGCCGCTAGCGCGCGGAAACCTGCGCGCGGGTCGGGCAGATGATGCAGCACGCCGACCGAGAACGCGTAGTCGAACGCGCGCTTGACCGGCAGTTGGTAGATGTCGGCCTGGACGACGTGCGCGCGCTCGATGTCGCGCGTCGCACTGTAGGCGGTCTCGACCGCCGCGCTCAGCTCGATGCCGACCACGTCGCGCGCGCCCCACTCGGCGGCGAGCCGCGTGTGCCGCCCCTTGCCGCAGCCGCCTTCGAGCACGACCTTACCATGAAAGAACTCCGGCTCGACGGGCGCGAGCCAGGCGCGCAACTGCGCGGCGTAGCGTTCGTCGTGCTGCGTGAAGTGCTGCCACTGCCAGCCGAAGCCGGCGGCGGTCGCGGCCTTCTCCGGCGTGATGGCCTGCGCGGAGACGAAGCGCGGCACGCCGCGCGTGACGGCGTAGCGCCGCGCGCACGCCGCGCACGCCAGCTCGCCCGTCAACACCTCGCGCCAGCCGCGCCGCTCCGCCGCCGCCGCGACGCACGCCAGCGCCACGTCGCCCCCGCACACCGGGCACGCCAGATATTGCACGAGACGGTCTTTCATAGAGGGCTGAGGGATGAGGGATGAGGGATGAAGAAGTTAGGAGTCAGAAGCCAGAAGCCAGAAGGCGGGTGAGCGCCTGCGCCGCTCCTTCTTCTGGCTTCTGACTTCCGGCTTCTGGCTCCTGTTCATTCCTCTTCCCTCATCCCTGCTCCTTGAACCAGGCGACGAAGCGTTTGAGTCCTTCCTCAATCGGGGTCTGTGGGTCGTAGCCGAGCAGGCGGCGGGCCTTGTTGATGTCGGCGTAGGTCTGGGGCACGTCGCCGGGCTGCAAGGGGTGGCGCTCGACGACGGCCCTTCGGCCGAGTTCGGCTTCGAGCAGCGCGATCAGTTCGTTCAGCGTCACCGTGCGCGACTCGCCGAGGTTGATGGCCTCGAACGGGGTGGCGTCGTAGGCAATCGCGGCGCGCACGCCCGCGATGATGTCGTCAATATAAGTGTAGTCGCGCCGCGTCGTGCCGTCGCCGAAGACGGGGATGGGCCGGCCCGCGCGTATGAGTCGGGCGAACTTGTGGATGGCCAGATCGGGGCGCTGGCGCGCGCCGTAGACGGTGAAGAAGCGGAGCGCGACCGAGCGCAGCCCGTGCAGGTGCGCGTAGGTGTGGCAGAGCAGCTCGCCCGCCGCCTTGGTCGCCGCGTAAGGGGAGATGGGGTGGCGCACGGGGTCGTCTTCGCCGAAGGGCACTTTGGCGTTCGCGCCGTAGACGGACGAAGACGAGCCGAAGACGAACCGGCGCGTGCCGTGCGCGCGCGCCAGCTCCAACAGGTGGAGCGTGCCGTTGATGTTCGTCTCGGCGTAGAGCAGCGGCTCGGTCAGACTCGGCCGCACGCCCGCGCGCGCCGCCAGGTGGACGACGACGGGGAACGGCCGCGCGGCGAAGACACGTTCGAGGGCTGCGCGGTCGCGTATGTCGGCCTCGACTAACTCGAAGTCGGCGCGGCCCAAGTGCGGGGCGACGTTGGCGCGCTTGAGCGCGGGCGCGTAGAAGTCGTTGAAGTCGTCCACGACGGTGACGCGCCAGCGCCCCTCGGCCAACAGCCGCTCGACCAGGTGCGACCCGATGAAGCCCGCGCCGCCGGTGACGAGTATGTCCTCTTTAGTCATCGAGAATAGCGCGCGCCGACCCGCCGCGCGAAAGCTGAGAACCTACCACGCGCCCCGCGCGCGCGACAAGCGGGCGGGGAATTAGAGAAGAAGTCAGGAGTCAGAAGCCAGGAGCCAGAAGGAAGAGCCGGCCTGTCTTCCTCCCGCCGCCGCCCGTCTGCGCTCGGCCTTCGGCGGCTGGTCTCTAACTTCTGGCTCCTGACTCCTGCCTGCTGACTCCTGTCTTCTTCTCACTTCCTGAACCGGCCCATCAACTGCCCTTGGTCGAGGATGTGGCCGTACATGGCTTTGAGCAGTTCCTGCTTGGTCGCGCCGGGCGGGAGGTTGAGTGCGGCGTTGAGGGCGTAGAGCTTGAAGTAGTAGCGGTGCGTGCCGCCGGGCGGGCACGGGCCGCCGTAAGCCGTCTGCCCGAAGTCGTTGCGCCCCTGCCGCCCGCCGCCCGCGAGCGCCGCCTCGGCGGGCACGCGCGCCGGCAACCCACGCGCCGACGCCGGCAGATCGTAGACCACCCAATGCACCCACGTCCCGCGCGGCGCGTCCGGGTCGTCCACGACGAGCGCCAGCGCCTTCGCCTCCGCCGGCACGTCCGACCACGCCAGCGGCGGCGACACGTTCGCGCCCGCGCACGTGTACTCCACGGGGATCAGCCCGCCCTCCTGGAACGCCTCGCTCGTCAACCTGATCGTCGCCTTCTCCGCCCCGCCCGGCTCCCCCGCGCCGTCCGCATTCCCCGCCGGCTGTCGCCCGCGCTGACACCCCCAGCACAACACCAACGCGCCACACCAGAGCCACACCTTCCAACTCATCGCACGTCTCCCCGCCCACCGGCCGCCCAAGATTTGCTTCCCCAAAGTCGCCGCGCAAGTATATGCCCTGCCGCGTCCAGATTCGCAGCGGCGTGTGCTTGTGCGGCGCGCAAGGATGTGTGGGAGAGCGAGGCGCAACTGAGGGCGGGCGTGTGAGAATGTTTTGCGGTTGGGTTGTGGGACTTACTTCCCTTTTCGAGTTCCCTTCTGTGCGCGAGGCGAGGCGCTTTTTTCTTCGTCAACAAAGACTAGCAGGTCGCCGGGCTGGCATTCGAGCGCGCGGCAAATCTTGTCGAGCACGCGGAGTTCGATGCGGTTTGTGTGCCCCGCCTGTTCGATTCTTGCCAGCGTGTTGTAGTGGACTCCCGTTTCTTTTTCCAGCCAGTAACGAGTACGCCCGTGGGCCTCAAGAACTTGCCTGAGCCTGACCTCGATCATGCGCTGCTTATAACACGACCACCATATCCGCAGTAGCTGGCACTATTGCAAGGGTTGCACTTATGCAGTATAGTCGACGTTGAATTATTCGATGAGGGCGCGAGGCTTGCTCGTGCCTCTATAAATGTCGGCGAGGTTATGATGCGCGAGGTGGACGATTGCCGGGACGACGGGGCTGCGCCGCTGTTCGACCGCGACGAGTTGGCGGCGGCTATTAGCTCGATCTTGAGCGGCGACCCGGACGCGGCGGACGTGCTGGCGCGGCTGTTCGATAGTTGGCGGCACGCGATTGATAGCGGCTTGGTTGGCATTAATCAGACCAGAGAGGCGTTGCTGACGGCGGTCGAGTTGGCTTACCTGCACACGGGCGCGCACGCCGCCGCGGTCAGGCTGTATAGGCTCTCGCTGGCGGGTCATCTCAAGGTGCAGGATGAGCCGGTGCGGTTGATCAACGCCGCCATCGGGCGGAGCAAGCGGAGCGTGCGGGCGGCGAGCAGGGCGGGTGTGAGTCGCAGGGTAAGATTTTAACCACGAAGACGCGAAGACACGAAGCAACCTCTTGCTTCGTGTCTTCGCGTCTTCGTGGTTAATTTTCTACTTGCCGACGGCGACGATGCGCTCAATCAGTTTGGAATCATCCGGCAAGAGACCCGACTTGACGAGGCGGGGCGTTAGTGTGCGCCAATTAGGATCAATGGTGAAGGCGCGACGGAAGAGGGGCAAGGACTCGTCCGTGCGGTTCATGTTGACGAGGGCGACGGCGTGCCAGTAGACCATCTCGGCGTTGTCGGGGACGAGGCGTTCGGCCGCGCCGTATTCGCGGAGCGCGCCTTCGTTGTCTTTGCGCTCGGTGGCGAGGTCGCCCGCGTTCATGTGGTTGTAGGCGCGTTGCAGGGTGACGAGCCGGCGCAGCTCTTTCAACGGCTCCGGGTTGTCATCCACGCGCAGGTCGAAGAGGCGGTCGAGCCACGGCTTGCCGGTGGGCTTGCCCGTCACGACGATGAGCGCGGCGGACTGGCGGCCGCGTATGTCGCCGCCCGCCGCCTGCGCGGCGTCGAGCGCGGCCAACATGCGCTCCGCTAAGTCGCCTTTCGTCTCGCTGAACGCGCGCGCCATCGCGGGCCAGACCGCGTCGCTCGCCATCAGGTTGGCTTGCGCCGAGAAGCTGTCGCCGACGGTGTGCCCGGCCGCTGCGATGCACTTCGCGCCGGTGTGCGCGGCGACGCGCCCCGCCGCGTCAATCATCGCCACCTGCCGCACGTCGCGCCCCTCGTCGCCCGCGACGAGCGCCTTCAAGGCGTCGGGCGCGCTCCGGCCCGCGCGCATCAACTCTAAGCCGAGTCGGCCGTAAGCGGGATCGACGAACGACTGCGTGGCGACCGCGCCGACGCCGGCCTCGGCCCAAGGCACGGTCGCGCCGACCGAGAACCAGTGCGACTGCACGGCCACGCCCAGCTCGCCCGTCTGCGCGTCGCGCGCCACGATGGAGAAGGTGTGGACGGGGCGCGGCGGGACTTGCGGCCGCGCGGTCTGCGCGCCGCCATGACGCGGACATAAGAGCGCCGCCAACACGACGAGCGCCAGCGTGCCCCACACGACTCTTTTCATCCTCCGTCTCCCTTCAGCGTGTAACAGGTGAAAGCTCGCGTTGAGCTTAGCGCGCGGCCGGATTAACACAGAGGGCACAGAGTTTTCTTACTGTGTCCTCTGTGGTTTTCTCTGTGCCCTCTGTGTGAGACTGGCCATTCACTAAACTCAACCGCCGGTCAATCCATGAACGTCCGCTGCCAGAGTTCGAGCGTGAGCAGTTGGAAGACTTGCAGGTTGTAGTCCTCGCGCCCTGACAGGTTTGCGTCAATGATGCGCTGCACCTCCGCCGGGCGGAACAGCCCGCGCCGCCTGACCGTCTCTGCGGACAACAACTCGTCCACCAGCGGGCGCAGCGCGCCGCGCAGCCACGAACGCACCGGCGCGCCGAAGCCCGCCTTCTTGCGCCACACGACTTCGCGCGGCAGCAAAGATTCGGCGGCGCGCTTCAAAATGTACTTGCGCTTCAGCCCGCGCAGCTTCAACTCCGGCGGCATACGCGCGGCCAGTTCCACCAGTTCGTGATTGAGGAACGGCACGCGCACTTCGAGCGTCGCCGCCATCGAGGTCTTGTCCGTGTACGCCAGATTAAGACACGGCAGGAAGGTCTTGAGATCGACGTAGAGCAGGCGGTTTAAGGGCGCGGCGTGGCGGACGCGCGCGAAGTGGCGGCGGTGCTCGGCGTAAGGATCGAACGCTTGCGTAGCGGCGCGCAGGTCGTCCGTGTAGAGTCGCCGCTTCATCTCGGCGTTGAAGTACGTGCCGAAGCCGAGGTAACGATCCTCGAAGGCGTGCGCGGCGCTCGCGGCGAACTTCTTGGCGTTGCGGAGCGGCGCGGTGAAGCGACCGGGCAGACCGCCGGGCAAGGTGGCGGCGACCGCGCGCATGAAGGGGCGGCGCAAGAGTGCGGGCACGGGGTCGAGCACGCCCGCGAGCTTCATCGCCAGTTGCCGCGGGTAGCCGGCGAAGACCTCGTCGCCGCCGACGCCGGAGAGCAGCACGGTCAGAGTCGCGCGCGCCGCGCGCGCGACCAGGTAGCTCGTGATGATGGCCGGGTCGGCCACGGGTTCGTCCATGTGGTAGACGAGCCGCGGCAGCAGTTCGACTACGTCCGGCTTGAGCGTGATCTCGTGGTAGTCGGTCGCAAGCAGGCGGCCGACCTGCCGCGCCCAGCGCGCGTCGTCGGGGATGATGTCGTAGCGCAGGTCTTCCGCCGCGATGCCGATGGTGTAGGTCGAGACGCGGCGGCCCGAGCTGTGCCGGTTCATCAGCGCGACGATGGTCGAAGAGTCCACGCCGCCCGACAGGAACGAGCCGAGCGGCACGTCCGCGACCATCTCCAGGCGCACGACGCGGTCGAGCGTCTCGAGCACGCGCTCGCGCCAACACGCCTCGCTCTGACCCTCTTCGATCTCGTCGAACGAAACGTCCCACCACGGCCGCACCTCGGTCACGCCGTCGCGCCACGTGAGGACGTGCGCGGGCGGCAGCTTCCAGACGCCGCTAAAGACCGTGTGCGGATCGGGTGTCCACAGGAACGTGAGGTACTGGTGGAGTGCTTCGACGTTCAACTCGCGGCCGACAAGACCGCTCGCTAAGATCGCTTTGATCTCCGAAGCGAAGACGAGCGTCGGCGCGTGCCCGCGCGCGACGTTCGCGCCGACAGCGCCGTCCGCGTCGTTCTCGTCGCCTGTGCCGCTTGTGCCGTTCGTGCTGCTTGTTCCGTTGTTCGGCGTGGCGTAGTAGAGCGGCTTGACGCCGAGGCGGTCGCGCGCGAGGACGAGCGTGCGCGCGTGCGCGTCCCAGAGGGCGAAGGCGAAGATGCCGTTGAGGCGCGCGAGGCAGTCCACGCCCCACTCGGCGTAGGCGGCGAGCAGGACTTCCGTGTCCGTCTCCGTGCGCAGCGCGTGCCCGCGCGCTGCGAGGTCGCGGCGCAGCTCGCGGTAGTTGTAAACCTCGCCGTTGAAGGTGACGCTGAAGCGGCCGTCGGCGTAAGCCATCGGCTGCCGGCCCGCTTCGGACGTGGCGATGATCGCCAGCCGCCGGTGACCCAGGCAGACGCGCCGCCCCGCCGCGTCCAACGGCGCGGACGCCCACACGCCCTCGCCGTCGTGCCCGCGGTGCGCGATGCGCCCCAGCATCGCGCCCACGCGCGCTTCCGGCTCAATCCCGATCAGTCCCGCGATACCGCACATAAAGGCATGAAGACAGAAGCTAGGAGTCAGAAGCCAGAAGTTAAAAGCTAGAAGATAAAAGCTTGAAGTCAGGAGTCAGTGGTCGTCAGTTTATTCTGGCTTCTGGCTTCTGACTCCTGGCTTCTGAGTTGATTGTAAACGGCGAGGTACTCGCGCGCCACCGCGTCGGCGTTGAACTCGGCGGCGAGGGCGCGGTTGTTGCGGGCCATCTGGGCGCGCAAGGGTGCGTCGCGGAGCAGGCGCGCGAGTTTGTCGGCCAACTCTTCGGGCGCGCGCGGGGCGACCCAGAGGCAGTTGTCGGGTTCGCGCAGGTAGTCGCGGGCGGCGCGGATTTGCGTGGTGACGACGGGCAGCCCGGCCGCGAGCGCCTTGAAGATGACCATGGGGAAGCCTTCGTAGTGGTAGGTCGGGAAGACGAGCGCGGTGCTGCCTTGGTAGAAGGCGCGCGTCTCCGCTTCGGGCACGTAGCCGAAGAAGCGCACGTAGGGGCGCAGGCGCAGGCGCGCGACCTCGGCTTCGGCCTCCGCGCGCGCGGGGCCGTCGCCGACGCAGAGCAGGCGGAAACGTTCGCCGCGCTCGCGCAAGAGCGCGCACGCGCCGAGCACGTCGAGCAGACCTTTGGCCGGGATGAAGCGCGCGATGAAGAGCAGCAGCGGCACGTCCGCCGCCACGTCGAGCCGCGCGCGCAAGTCGTTCGCCGCAGCGCCGACTGCGCTGGCCGCGGACGCGCCATCAGCATTCATCTCATCAACGTTCACGCCGTCAGCGTTCGTCGCCGACTCTTCTTCACCAGTCACGACGACGTTCTTGACGACGAAGACGCGGCGCTCGTTCACGCCCGCGCGCACGAAGTTGTCGCGCTCTTCGGTCGAGAGCACGCCGATGCCGTGCGCGCGTTCGAGCACGCGGCGGACGAAGCGGCGCAAGATGGGATCGCCCGTGCGCAGCAGCTCCGCGTCCGAGCCGTGGAACTTGATGAAGAAGCGTGCGCGCGTCCCGCGGCGGATGAGCCTGAGCGTCGTCACGTCGCGCAGCAGCGCGCGCGCGTCGAACGAGCTGTTGAGATGCACCACGTCGAACGGCTCGGCGCGCAGACGCCGCCGCAGCCGCCGCGCGGCGCGCAGGACGCGCGTGGCGCGCTGCCGCAAGGTCGTGCCGCCCAACTGCTCGCCGTAGACGTAAGTCTCCTCGCAGACCTCCACGCCGAGCCGCCGCAGCGCCGCCGCGAACGGCGGCTCGCACGCCGCCGGGCCGCCCAGCGACGCCGCCTCCGGCATCCCCATCAACACGCGCAACGCCGTCTCCGCCCCCTCCTCATTCAGCCGCCGCGAGCGCGCCGTACAACTCGCGCAGGCGCGCGATGTGCCGCCCGATGCCGAACTCTGCGCGCGCCCACTCCTGCGCGCGCGCGCCGAGGTCAGCGCGCCGCGCGTCGTCTCTGATCAACGCGCCGAGTTGTGCGGCCAGGTCGTCCGCGTCGCCCGTGCGGAAGACCGCGGCGTGCGCGCCGTCGGCGGTCACTTCCAGCAGCGGGCCGATGTCGGAGACGACCGCGGGCACGCCCGCCATCATCGCCTCGACGACCGCCACGCCGAACGAGTCGCGGCGCGAAGAGAAGACGAACAGGTCGAGCGCCGCGAGCACGTCGGGCACGTCCGCGCGCGCGCCGAGGAAGTGGACGCGCGCGGCGAGACCGTTGTCGCGGCAGAAGCGCACGCACTCGTCGTAAGCGGCCGAGGACGCGGCGTCGGCCGCGCCGGCGAAGACGAAGCGCGCGCGCGGCGCGGCGGCGAACACGCGCGGCAGCGCGCGGCACACGGTCAGTTGATCCTTGCGCCCGTCGGCGTAGAAGTTGCCGACCATGCCTAAGAGCGGCGCGTCGGGCGCGACGCCTAGCTCCGCACGCAGGTCGTGGCCCACAGGCTTAAGGCGCGCGGCGTCCACGCCGTTGTGGACGACGTGGAAGTTGCGCGTCGTGTCAAACCCGGCGTGCGTGCGCAGGCACGCGAGCAGGTCGCGGCTGACGGCGACGTTGGCGGCCGTGCGCGGCACGAGCCAGCGGAGCGCGCGCCGGTTCTTCGCGTCCGCCGTGCACAGGTGAAACGTCAGCACGACGCGCGCGCCCGTGCCACGCGCCGCCAGATAAACGTGCAAAGCCTCGACCGCCTGGTGCGTGTGGACGACGTTGATCCCGCGCGTCTTGATCAGACGCCGCAGGGCGTGGACGAGTCTTAGATCAATTGGCGCGTGCCGCGCGAAGCGGACGAACCCGACGCCCGATGCGCGGAACTCCGCTTCAAGCGCGCCGCCGCCCGTCGCCGCCAGCGTCAGGTCAAGCCCGTGCGCCCGCGCGTTCCGACACACGTCGAGCACCAGCGTCTCCGCGCCGCCGCGGTTCAGCGAGTCGAGCATGTGCAGCACTTTCATGCGCGGGGCCAGAGAGCAGGCGCGGCCGTTAAGCGCGCGCGCTCATTCACGACTGCTTCACGAAGCCGAACACGTCCTGATGCCTGTCCCAGCCTTGCGCGCGGAAGTAGACCTCGCGCAAGTCGCCGATCTCACGCGCGCGCGCGCGCAGCCAGTCGGGCGCGGTCAGCGAGACGCCGTAGCCCGGCCCCTCCGGATAATCGAGATAGCCGTGCCCCGTCTCACGGAACGACGCGACGAGCGCCGGGATGTCGGCCGGGTTCAGCCCGTAGAACTCGTGCATGGCCTGCACGCGACCGGCGACGAACTCGCCGTGCGTCGTGAACAGCAGCAACCCGCCGGGCGCGAGCGTGCGCGCGAAGAAGCGTAGCAGCGCGCCGGTGCGCGCGGCGTCGAGGTGCGTGACGAGCGAGCCGCACCAGATCAGATCGTAGCGCACGTCGAGCGTCAGTGCGTCGAAGTCGTAAGCCGACTGCGCCGGTATTGCGCCGAAGGTCTCAGCGCAGAAGCGCACGGCTTCGGGCATCAACTCGCAGGCGGTGACGCGCGCTGCGGGGAAACGCGCGCCGAGGAAACGGAGCACGCGCCCGTAGCCGCAGGGCAGATCGAGGATCGCGCGCGGCTCGATGAGCCGGGCCGCCGCCAGCGCCTCTTCGATGCAGCGGACGGCGTCGAGGCCGACCTTGAAGTAATGCGCGCCGTCGCCCTTGTACATACCGTCGTCGTAATGGATGCGGCTCTCGACGCCATCGAGCAGCGTGCGCTCCGCCGCGCTCAAACCGCCGGCCGCGAGCAGCGCCTCCTTCTGCCGGCGCGTGCGCCGGGGGCGCGCGCGCAGCCAGCGCCGCGCCGCGCCCAGCCGGCGGCGCACCCCGCGCGGCAGCAGTTCTTTCAACGGTCGTGAGTTCATGGCTGAATGTAAGTTCAAAGTTCAAGGTTCAAAGTTCGCTGTCCGACTAACCTTAAACCTTGAGCGTTGAACTTTGAACTCTGTCTGACCTTCGGATTCTACGCGGCGACGCGGCCGGCCGCCACCGGGCGCGGCCGGCGGGCGTTCAACCAGACGGTTGACCCGCACGCCAAGTCGCCTTGTCTGATCCGGCGTGAAGCCCGCGAGGCGAGAGAGGCTTGCGGGGCTTCGCGGGCTACATTTAGCGGGACTGGCGCAGCGGCTTACACCGGCGGGCGGCTTAGGGCGTGAGACGCAGCCGTGCCGCAGTCTCGGAGAATAATATCTGCGCCGGCCGAGGGGTCGTGGCGGATTGCGGTTCTGAGACCAGGAACACGCCCCAGGCCCAGCGCCCGACCTGCGCGCCGTGTACGTCTATAACCTTCGCCCGGTAGCGGAACTGGTTACCGTACCGGTCGGTGCGCTTCGCCTCTTTATAGTCGAGGTCTAAGGTGGCGACGCCCAGCGCCGGCAGCGTGTGTAGCTCGTTCGGCTCGGAGACGCCGTCATGGTTCGTATCCTGCCAGAGCCGCAGAGCCGCGAAGACGGCGTCGCGGCCGTCAATGACGCCGTCGCCGTTGCCGCCGCGCGCCGCCCGGTCATACTCGGCCAGGGCGAGGAAGCCGTTCTGCTCCTGCCCCGCGGGCGGCGCGCCCTGCGGCGTGTGGTTGCCGAACAACTCCCGCCCGTCGTCGATCACGCCGTTCGCGTCGCGGTCTAAGGCGAGCCACGCGTCGTCCGCCCCGGCGGCCGGCCACGCGAGCCGCTCACTCGTGCCGTCGGCGTTAAGGTCGAAGGCGACGCCGCCCGCGGCGTCGGTCAGCGCGAAGCCGTCGCCGCTTGCGTCCACGAGGACGGGCGAGTCGAGGTTGACGCAGCGGCAGTAGTCGGAGTCCCAGTGGGTCTGGGCCGAGCAGGCGCGCGGGGCGCACTGCGTCGGCGAGCAACTGCCGGTCGTGAAGTTCCAATACCAGTTGATGGCGACGCACGCCTCGTAGGTCTGCGGGGTCGGCGTGGGCGTGGGCACGTATGGCACGCAGCAGTAGTTGTATTGCTGGTACGGATTGTAGTAACCGGCCGGGCAGCCGTCGTGGTCGGGGTCGTCCTGCGGCGGGCGGCAAAAGTCCACCTCCGGTGTCTCGCAAATATCACAGGCCCAAGTGTGCATACACGCCGGCCCGTCGAAGTGGCTACAGCCTTCGTTCGGCTTGCAGCCGTAGCCCGCCTCGGTCGGCGAGGGGCAAGGCGTGGGCGTGCTGGTCGGTGCCGGGGTGGCGGTTGGCTCAGGCGTCGGCGGGGGCGTTGAGTCCGGCGTGCAGGGAGCGATACTGTGTTGTTCGCAATAAGTACCGATATTATTATTGCAAAACACCTTATCAACTTTATCAACTAGCCCGCACAGGCTCCCCGGCTCAGTGCAGGACGCGCTGAAGGCCTCTTCTATGTTCCCACAACAGTAAACCCGTCTTAGCTTCAGCCGCGAGCAGAACACGCCGGGGCAGCAAGTATCCAGAGCAGAATGTGAGTCGCCAGTCCCCGGTGCAGAAATCTCTCCTGGAGAAAAATTTACCGGCCAGGAATTAGCCGGTAAAAAGGGATTTGGTATTGGGCGTGCCAGAGTGGGAAACAGAAGTAGAAATAGGTTCGGCGGCTTATACGAGGCAGATATAGAACGCTCCTTCGCCCCATCATCCACACAAGAACTAACCATCGGCTTCGCGTGGATGTCCATGTACACACCGCTGTTAGTGACGAACCCGGTGCCGTCGCCAAAATTAAGAAGCTGGAACCAGATGCTTACTTTTCTCGGTGTGCTCTTGCTCAGCCCGACACGCGCGGCGTGCCGTGCCCACCCCTGCTGAAGGTCTTCTGAGATTTTGAAGATGTACGTCCCGCCCGGCTTGATCGGCACGTCGTCCGGCTCAAGTGGGGTGACATAGTCGATCAAGTCCCCCCGGCCATACTGTAGCGGAAAGCCTATGTGGTGATTATCTTCGGTGGTCACATCTGATAGCTCCACGAACAAACTTAAGTAATAGATCGGCTTGTCCGACCTGTTCTCGACCTCAAGCTCGAAGTCCCGCAACCAGTCGTCGTTTTGCAGCCTCTTCGCCTTCTCCGCATTCTTCAGCTTGAGCTTGATCGGCAGATTCTTCGGGGTCGTATCATTGAACTCGCGCTCGTCCGGTGGCGGCCCCTGCGCCGTGCTGACCGCGATGCCGCAGGCGCACACGACGAGGAACGCAGCTAAAAAGGCCAACTGCCAGATGCCTAGCCGGCAGCGTATCGCGGGGGTTGGTTTACTTTGGGATTCCACGGGTGTGCTCCTCATGTGCGGGCCACTAGCCTACGGAGTTAAGTGTGGCTTGCACCCCTGCCGTTCGTTCGGGGGGCGTGGATGTCGGCCGGTGCCCCGTCCGAGGTGTCGAACCCGGTGCCGTCGCCGAAGTTGAGGCTTAGGAATTTCAGCTGAACCTTTCTAGGCTCACTCTTCGGCAACTGTCTTCTTGCTGCAAAGCGTTGCCAGCCTTCTTGAAGTTGAACGGGAATCCTGAATGTGTAGGCATTGCCTGGTTGGAGAGGCACGTCGTCGGGTTGGAGTGGAACCCCCAAGTCGATCAAATCAGCTCTACCGTAACGCAGGGGGAAGGTCAGTCTGCGGTTGTTTTCAGTGAACACTTCAGGCAGCGTCAAGGACAACAGCAAATGATAGATTGGTTTATTCGACTTGTTCTCGACCTCAATTTCCAGGTCGCGCGCCCACTTGTCGTTGTCCAGGTCTTTAAACGCCGGCTCGTTCTTAATCTTCACCTTAACGGGCACGTTCGCGGGGATCATGTTCTCGAACTTCCTTTCCTCCGCCGTGCCCTCCTGAGCCGACTGCGCCGCGCTGAGCGCGACGCCGCAGGCGCAGACGAGCAGGAACGCGGCCAACGAGACGAGCGGCCAGACGATTGGGTTCCGTCGGGTCTCGGCGGTGGGCGTGAGTTGGGGATTCATCGTAGACGCTCCTTAACTTGAGAACAGCCGGCCCGATGCTTGAGAAGCAGACGCAGTATGCGCCCGCGGAGGTGTAGCGTCAAGACTTGTTAGAGCCGGGCCGCGGCCACGTCTTAGTAGGTGACAAGCGGCCGTTTGCTTCGCGCGCGCGGCGTGGACGAGAATAACGCGCGCCCGTAAGTTGACCCGCGCCGCACGCGAACCGCACGAACGTGTCTACGCCCGCACATGTTGAGCGCGCGCCTGTCGCCGACCTCGCGGTCGTCGTGCCGTCGTATAACCACGCGCCGTTCGTCGCGCAGGCGTTGCGCTCGATCTTCCGGCAGACGTTGCGCCCGCGCCAACTCCTCGTGATTGACGACGGCTCGACCGACGACTCGCCGCGCGTCATCGAGCGCGTGCTCAGAGACGCGCCCCTCGCCTGCGAGTTCGTCGCGCGCCCGAACCGCGGTCTCGCCGCGACGCTCAACGAAGGTTTCGCGCGCACCGCGGGGCGCTACTTCGCTTACCTCGGCTCCGACGATCTCTGGCTGCCCGATTTCGTCGCCGCGCGCGTCGCCCAGCTCGAAGCGCGCCCGCGCGCCGTGCTCGCCTACGGGCACGCCTACAGCGTGGACGCATCGGGGCGCGTCATTGACTGCACGACCGACTGGGCGCGTTACGTGGACGGCGACGCGCGCGCGATGCTGTTGACCACGCTCGCGCCGCTCAGCCCTTCGGTCGTCTACCGCCGCGCCGCGCTGCCCGAACGCCCCTGGCGCGAGCAGGCGCGGCTTGAAGACTACGAGTTGTACCTGCGCCTGAGCGCGGCGGGCGAGTTCGCCTTCGACGCGGGCGTGCGCGCCGCCTGGCGGCAGCACGACTATAACGCGAGCAGCAACCTCAAGCTCATGCTCGACGAACGACTCGCCGCGCAACGCCGCGCCGCCGCCGCGCTCGCGCTCGACGCGCCGACGCTCCGCCGTTATCAAACGCTCGCGCGCTTCCGCAGCGCGCAGGAGTTCATGCGCCAGGGGCACAAGTGGACGGCGCTGCGGCTGCTGCTGGCGAGCGTCGGCGGCGCGCCGTCGGCGCGTGAGGTCGCGCGGCTGTGCGCCGGTCTCGTCGTGCCGCGCCGCGCCCTGCGCCGCCGCCGCGAGCGCGCCCGCCGACAAGCCAGCCTGCGCTACGGCCCGCTGCCGGACTAGAGCGGTCGGCGGTCGAGAGTCGCGCGCGGCCGTTTTTAACACAGAGGGCACAGAGTTAGCACAGAGGGCACAGTAAGAACTCTGTGAACTCTGTGCCCTCTGTGTTGATCTGATCGCCCGCCAGACTCAACACCCGGCGCAGCATGGTCGCTAAACGCTCCCCGACGCTTCACCCTGTCTGCTCTGTTCGTGGGCGGCGAGCGCGAGACCCATGATGAGGTAGAAGATCATGACGACTTCGGAGTCGCCGAGGTTGTAGTGTACGAGTCCGCTCGTGGCGAAGCCGACGAGGCCGCCGAGCGCGCCGAGCGCGAGGCCGCGCCTGAGCCAGTCGCCGCCCGCGCCGCGCCGCGCCAGCCGCCAGAGCATGTGCCCGTAGGTGAACAGCAGCGCGAGCCACGCGGCGAGCGCCGGCAGCCCGCGCTCGAAGGCGATTTGCAGCGGCGTCGAATGCAGGTGGCCCCACGGCAGCCGCCCGCCTTGGAACATCCCCCACGCGCGCCAGTGCTGCTTGAGCGTGTCCATGCCGACGCCGACCAGGAGGTGGCGCGGCCGGCTCACGAGTATGCGCGCGCCCTCGCGCCACACCACCAGCCGCCACGCGGTCGAACCCTCGCGCGGGTCTATGAACCCGACGCGCCGCTGCTGTTGCAGCACGAAGAGACCGGCGAGCACGAGCGGCAGCGCGATGATGACTGTAAACGCGAGCGCGCGCCGGCTCGCGTGCGCGAGCGCGATGGTGAAGGCGGCCAGGAGGAAGCCGAGCCAGGAGGCGCGCGTCACCGTCAGGACGAGCGCGACGGTGAGCGCCAGCACGGTCGCGGCGAGCAGCGCGCCCCGCGTGCTGCGCTTGCGCGGCAGCGCGACGAACAGACCGAGCGCGAGCGCGCCGACGAGTTGCAAGGCCTCCGCGTAGGTCGTGTAGTGGCCGAAGAAGCCCTTGGCGCGGTCGTCGCGCCCGCGCGCCCAGGTCTCGATGCCGAGCCGCGCCGCCGCCGTATCGCCCGCCGGCAGCGACGCGCGCGGGACGTTGAAGACCGACAGGACTTCGGCGCGATGCGCGCTCAGGCAGGCGCTCGCGGCGTCCCAGCGACAGGCAATCGTCCCGTCGGGCCAGCGCACGGTCTGGTCGGCCGCCGTGCGCGCGGCGCGCAGGCCGCGTTCGATCTCTTCGGGGCTGTTCGCCGCCGCGCCGTCCACCGCGACCAGCGTCTCGCCCGCGCGCACGCCCGCCGCGTAGAGCGGCCCCGCCGCGTCTAAAGCCGTGACCTTCACGCCGCGCCCGCGCGCGAACACGCCGAGCGTGTACGCGACGTTGACGAGGCACGAGCAGACCAAGACGAGCGCGAGCGCGCGCAGCACGGCGGGGCGGCGCACGTTCTCGGCGACGACGTAGACGATGGTGAAGAGGCTCGCCGCGCGCAGCTTGCCGACGGAGACGAGCGGGTCGTAGGAGCAGAGCGCCGAGAGGAACGTGAGGCAGAAGAAGCCGAGCAGGGCGTAGTCCACGGGCGTGCGGTAGAGCTTCGGGCGCGGGCGCACGACGAGGCGCGCGACCCAGCACAGGAGCGCGAGCAGCCAGGCGGCTTGCGTGGCGGCGATGGAGTGCGGCGCACACGCCGCCAGCAGGAACAGGCAGCCGACGGTCGCGCGCTCAAGCCACAGGCCCCAGGGGCGCGCGCCGGCCCGTGTGTCGTCGGCCGGCCGGAGGGTGTCGGTGCGAGAGGCGATCATTGAATGAACGTAACGTGGCCGCGCCGGAGTATAGCACGCGCCGCCGCGCCGCTCCCGCGCGCCGCAAAGGTCGGTCGTGAAACTCAGGCGTTAGCAGAGAATGCTGCCGGAGCATTAAACTGAGCCGGATGAGCAAACGCCGCCACCTGATGCAGACCTGCTACCGCGTCCTGGCGCTGCGGTGTCCGGTCTGCGGCGCGGCGTCCATCGTGCAAAGCCCTTTCCGCATCAGGCATCACTGCCCGGCGTGTCGCGCGCTGTTCATGCGCGAGGAGGGCTTCTTCGTCGGCCCCGTCATGATCGACGTGGTCGCGGCGGAGGTGGCGAGTTCGGCCCTGTATTTCCTGGGGCTGCTCACGGTCGGCGTCAGCGACTTCATGATCCTGGCCGCCGTCCTGCCGATGATCCTGGTCTTCACCTTCGGCTTCTACCATCACAGTTGGAGCCTCTGGCTCGGCTTCGATTACCTCGTGGAGTCATTACCGAAGTACGACGGGCCGTGAGCGGATGCACACTTGGGACACTACCCAAAGGTCTCTACCTGTTTAGAGTCCACCGCAAAGACGCGAAGCCCTGCTTGACGCTCGCGCACGCGCGTGGCTAAATCAAACTCCGTGTGAGTTCGTGGTTCATCCGTGCCGGCGTCCGAGCCAGTGCGTTTCGACGAGAAGAGTTTGATGAGTTTGCAGCCCAGCGACAGCGCCCGCCCGCCCGCCAACGCGCCGACGCCAACGCTCACGCTAAGCGCCACGCCGCCCGCCTCGGACGCCGCGCCGCGCCGCCCGCACGTCCGCATCGAGCCGGAGACGGCCGGCGTGCGCCTCGACCTCGCAGACTTCTGGACGTACCGCGAGCTGCTCTACTTCCTGACGTGGCGCGACATCAAGGTGCGCTACAAGCAGACCTTGATGGGCGCGGCCTGGGTCATCCTCCAGCCCCTCGCCACCATGCTCATCGTCACGCTCGTCTTCAACCGCCTCGCTGGCTTGGACGCCGACGGCATCCCGTACCCGCTCTTCGCCTACGCGGGCCTCCTGCTCTGGACGTACTTCAACAACGCCGTCGGCAACAGCACTGCGAGCCTCGTGCAGAACACGAGTCTGATCACGAAGGTCTACTTCCCGCGCCTCTTCATCCCGGCGGCGGCGACCGCGGCGGGGCTGGTTGATTTCGCCGTCGCCTCGATCATCCTCGTCGTCCTCGCCGTCTACTACGGCGGCGCGTTGACGTGGTCGCTCTTGCTGCTGCCCGTCTTCGTCGCCCTGCTCGTGCTGCTGGCGCTCGGCGTGGGGCTGCTCGTCTCGGCGCTGACGGTGAAGTACCGCGACCTGCGCCACGTCCTGCCGTTTCTGTTGCAGGTCTGGTTCTTCGCCTCGCCCGTCATCTACCCGCTCGGCAAGCTGCCGGGGCGCTGGTACTGGCTGCTCGCCGCCAACCCCTTGACCGGCATCGTCGAAGGCTTCCGCGCCGCGCTCGTCGGGCGCGCGCTGCCGCTCGCGCACGTCGCCGCCTCCGTTGTCATCGTCGCGCTCCTGCTGGCCGTCGCGCTCTACGTCTTCCGCCGGCTTGAGGCGACCTTCGCCGACGTGATCTGAAGAGAACCGCGATGCCGCCGATGGTGACCATCGAGAACGTGAGCAAACGTTACCGCCTCGGCGGGCTGCACCCCGGCTACTTCACGTTCCGCGAGTTGCTCGAAGGCGTGGCGCTCGCGCCGTTCCGCCGCCGCAAGGCGAACGGCGCGGCGCGGAACAGCGGGCCGCAGCCGAGCCGCACGCTCTGGGCCTTGCGCGACATCAACCTCGAAGTGCGGCAGGGCGAACTGCTCGGCATCGTCGGGCACAACGGCGCGGGCAAGTCCACGCTCCTGAAAATCCTCTCGCGCATCACGCGCCCGACCGCGGGGCGCGTCGCGCTCTACGGGCGCGTCGGCAGTCTGCTCGAAGTCGGCACGGGCTTTCACCCGGAGTTGACGGGGCGCGAGAACATCTATCTGAACGGCGCGATCCTGGGTATGCGCCGCGCCGAGATCGCGCGCAAGTTCGACGAGATCGTGGCCTTCTCCGAAGTCGAGCGGTTCATCGAGACGCCGGTCAAGTGGTACTCGTCGGGGATGTACGTGCGGCTCGCCTTCTCGGTCGCCGCGCACCTGGAGCCGGAGATTTTGATCATGGACGAGGTGCTCGCGGTCGGCGACGCGGCGTTCCAGCAGAAGTGCCTCGACAAGATGCACGAGATACGTCGGCAGGGGCGCACGATCTTTTTCGTCTCGCACAACATGCCGGCGGTCACGCGCCTGTGCAAGCGCGTGCTGCTGATGCAGCAAGGACAGATCATCGCCGACGGCGACGCGCGCGAGGTGGTCAACACGTATTTGAGTTCGAGTTGGGACATCGCCGCGGAGCGCGTGTGGGCCGACGGCGACGCGCCGGGCAACGACGTGGTGCGCCTGCGCCGCGTGCGCGTGCGCGACGAGGCGGGCGCGACCGCCGCCGCCGTGGACATACGCCGCCCCGTCGGTCTCGAAGTGACGTACGAAGTCCTGCAAGCGGGGCACACCTTGACGCCGGTGGTCGAGGTCTACAACGAGACGGGCGCGCACCTGTTCAGCGCGCACGACACGGGCGCGGAGTGGCGGCGGCGCGCGCGCGCCCCCGGCACGTACACGAGCACGGCCTGGCTGCCCGGCAACTTCCTGGCCGAAGGCAGCCTCATCGTCCACGCCTCGGTCATGTCGCACCACCCTTCGACCGCCCTGCACGTCGAGGCGCGCAAGGTCGTCGCCTTCCAGGTGCTCGACAGCCAGCAGGGCGACACGGCGCGCGGCGACTACCTCGGCCCCATGCCCGGCCTCGTGCGCCCGCTCCTGCGCTGGACGACCGAGCTGGGCCGGAGCGAAACCCGAACTTAACCACGAAGCCACGAAGTTGCTATCCGCTCTTCGTGGCTTCGTGGCTTTGTGGTTAAACTGCCCCCCTCAGATGAGACCCACGGCGAGTTTGAAAGAACGGCTGAAGCGCCGCACGCCGCTCGCGTTGAAGCTGCTGGCGAAGCGCGCGCTCGTCGGCGCGGTCGGCGCGGGGCTGCGCGTCGCGGCGCGCGCCGTCGGCCTCGGCCGCCACGTCCTCCACCTCGCCGTCAAGCACGGGCTGGACATGGACGAGGCCTGGCCGGCGCGCGCCGACGCCGTCCCTTCGGCCGCGCTCGCCGAAGACCTCTGGGGCGCGCAAGACTTCCTCCTGCTCATGGACGCGCGGCGCGCGGCCGCGCGCGCGACCGACGCGCCGCCCGTCGCCTCGATCATCATCCCCGTCTACAACAAGGCCGCCTACACCTTCCAAGCCTTGCGCGCGCTGCTGCGCGAAGTTGACTTGAGCCGGCACGAGATCGTCGTCGTCAACAACGCCTCGACCGACGAGACCGCGCGCCTGCTCGCGCACTTCGGCGCGTTGCTCACGGTCGTCAACAACGAGGAGAACCGCGGCTTCGTGGACGCGTGCAACCAGGGCGCAGGCGTCGCGCGCGGCCGCTTCCTCGTCTTCCTCAACAACGACACGGCGGTGCGCCCAGGCTGGCTCGCGGGTCTCGTCGAGACGGTCGAGCGCGACGAGCGCGTGGGCGCGGTCGGCTCGCTCCTGCTCTACCCCGACGGGACGATTCAAGAGGCGGGCGCGATCATCTGGCGCGACGGCGCGGTGCATCACTACGGCTGGGGCCGCCGCGCCGACGACCGCCGCTGCAACTTCGCGCGCGAGGTGGACTGCTGCTCCGGCGCGTCGCTCCTCGTCCGCCGCGAGCTGTTCGACCGACTCGGCGGCTTCGACGCGCGCTTCGCGCCCGCCTACTACGAAGACGCAGACCTCTGCATGGGCGTGCGCGCGCTCGGCCACAAGGTCGTGTTTCAACCCGCGTCGCGCCTCGTCCACTACGAGGGCGTGACCGCCGGGCGCGACACCGCCGCGGGCTTCAAACGCTTCCAGACGATCAACCGCGAGAAGTTCGTCGCCAAGTGGCGGGAGGTGTTGGCGCGCGAACATTTGCCGCACGATCCGGCGCACGTCGAGCGCGCGGCCGACCGCAGTCGCGCGCCGCGCGTCGTCGTCTTCGACGAGCGCGTGCCGACGCCCGACCGCGACGCCGGCAGCGCGCGCATGCTCTTCATCCTGCGCACGCTCGCGCGCGACTACCGCGTGCTGTTCGTCGCGCTGTACCGGCCCGAATGGCCCGACTACGAGCGCCGCCTGTGGCACGAAGGCATCGAGACCGCGCCCGCGACCGCCGCGCCGCGCCTGCTGCGCGCGCACGACTTCCACGCGGCCGTAGCTAGCCGCCCCGAAGTGGCCGCGGCGCTCCTGCCGGCGGTGCGCCGCCTCGCGCCGCGCGCGCGCCTCGTCTTCGACATGGTGGACGCGCACCACCTGCGCCTCGAACGCGAGCACGCGCTGACCCAAGACCCGCAGCACGCGCGCGAGGCCGCGCGCTACCGCAAGCTCGAAGCCAAGCTCGCGCGCACGTGCGACATGATCTGGTGCGCCTCGCCCGAAGAGGCGCGCGTGATGGCGGCGTTCGCGCCCGCGACGCGCGTCGAGGTCGTGCCCACGATCCACGAAGCCCGCCCGGCGGGTCTGCCGTATGACGAGCGCCGCGAACTACTCTTCATCGGCAGCTTCGTGCACCGGCCGAACAGCGACGGCGTGCTCTACTTCCTGCGCGAAGTCCTGCCGCTCGTGCAGGCGGCGCTGCCCGGCGTAGAGTTGGACTTGATCGGCGACGGCCCGCCGCCCGAAGTGGCGGCCTACGCCGGCGCGGCGGTGCGCGTGCGCGGCTACGTGCCGGACGTGGAGCCGTTCTGGCAGACGCGCCGCGTCTTCGTCGCGCCGCTGCGCTACGGCGCAGGCATCAAGGGCAAGATCGGCGAGGCGCTCGCGCACGGCCTGCCCGTCGTGACCACGACCGTCGGCGCGGAAGGCATGGGTCTCGCGCACGAGCAGACGGTCATGCTCGCCGACGCGCCCGCGGAGTTCGCCGCCGCGGTCGCGCGCCTCTACACGGACGCCGCGCTCTGGCAACGCCTCGCCGACGCGGGCCGCGCGCACGTCGCCGCACACTTCGGCCCCGCCGCCGTCGCACGCGTCATCACAGACTCGCTCCGAGACTCGCGCCCGGACGGGATCGGTTAGTGGTTCAGTTTAAGCTTGAGTGGGTGGCAAGGGCCGATTTAACACAGAGGACACAGAGTTCTTACTGTGTACTCTGTGTTAAATCGGCCGCGCGCGTCAGAGCCGGACGATGCGGGCGCAGCTCGTGCGGCGCAGGTCGGGGCTGAGCGCGTTGCGGGTGTCCACGACGAGCCGCGACAGCTCGCAGACGCGGCGGTAGTCCACCTGGCTGTGGTCGGTCACGATCACGACGCAGTCGGCCGCCGTCAGCTCCTCGTCCGCGAGCGCGACGGATTGGAGCGGCGCGCCCGACCCTTCGGTGTGCGCGTCGTCGAAGCGCACCTCGGCGACGAACGGATCGTGGTAGCGCACCTGCGCGCCCTTGGCCCGCAGCCGGTCTATGATCGACAGCGCCGGCGACTCGCGCACGTCGTCAATGTCCTTCTTGTAGGCCACGCCCAGGAGCAGCACGCGCGCACCTTTGAGCGCCTTCATCTCGTCGTTCAGCCCGTCCGCCACCAACTGCACGACGTGCTCCGGCATCCGCGAGTTCACCTCCTCCGCCAGCCCGATGAACCGCGAGTCGAACCCGTGCTGCCGCGCCTTCCAACTCAGGTAGTGCGGGTCGAGCGGGATGCAGTTGTGCACGTAGATGCCGTAGGACGTGGCGAAGGTGTGCGTGTCGTCAACCTCGACGGAATAAACTTCGACCGGCCCGTCCGGCCGCTTGATCTCAATCGCCTTGACCGGCACGGTCGTCAGGCAGCCGGCCTGTTTGAACGTCTTGCTGGCCGGGGCGCGGCGACTGGCGGCGAAGTAGCGTTCGAGGCGCGCGCCTTTCGGCCCCAGCCAGTGGCGCAGTTGCGCCAGTTGCTCGCGCCCCTTCAGTTGCAGGTGCGGCTTGGCGCGCTTGAACGTGGGCGTGAAGCCGAGACCTTGCAGCAGGTAGGCGACCTGCTGAAACAGCACAGGGCTGCTGCTGAAATAGCCGACCTCGGCCGAGGCGCTGTGGTGGCTGTAGGTGCGCCCGTTCCGCTCGTAAGACTGCACGCCGGTCTTCACGTACACGTCGCCGTCGCCGCGCAGCAGGCCCTTGAGCAGCTCGCGCCGGTGCGGCGGCGACGCGTTCAGCAGGACGGCCGGGATGCGCATCTCGGTCGAACGCCGCCCGCAGCCGAGCGCGGCCACCAGCACCCAGCCGAACAACGTCGAAGCCACGCGCACGTGCGTCACCTGATCCACGCGCGCGTGCGAGACAGAGCTGTTGATGCCGAGTTCCGTCTGCAAGAGGCCGCGCACGTCGGCGACGTACTCGGTCTCCGCCCGGTGAAAGCTGAAGCGCACGCGCTCGCGCCCGTGCTCGTTCGTCGCGCAGCCTTCGGCCAGGTAGTAACCGAGCAGGCGCGCGAACCCCGGCGTCAGCTTGAGCACCGCGGGGCAGGAAGTCGCCGACGGGCCGCGGCCCGTGTACAGGCGCAAGCTCTCGTGCGCGAGCGCGAGCGCGCCCGCCCGTTCCAGCGCCAGAAAATCGGCCAGCGGCAGGTAGTTCTGCCTGATGAACTCCTGCGCGGCGGCGCTGCTCAGCCGGCTCCTGAGCGCGGCGCGGAAGTCGCCCCACGAGCCGCCGACGAGCCGCACGCGAGTTTTGGCGACGAGTGCCGGCGGCAGGAGCGGCAGCAGATCGAGCTGCGGGCTTTCGATCTCGCCCGTCGCGCCGCCCATGACGGGCGCGGGCAGGCGGTGAATGGGCAGGCGGTCGCCGACCGTCAGGTCTCGGGCGAAGACTTGACGCAGGCGGCCGGCTTCGTCGCTCACCAACATCGGGTGCTTGTCCGTGACCGTCACGCGCCGGTTGTCGCTCGTCGTCACGGTGACGGTCGCGCCCTCCGTCTTGCGGCGGAAGAGGTAGCGGACGGGCTTCCACACGGGCAGTTGCGTCTCGGTGTCGAGCGACAAGGCTTGCAGGCGCGGCCTGTAGATCACGTCGCCGCCGCCGGCCTCGAACTTGCGCACGCGCGGCGCGGCGAGTTGTTCGGCGAACAGCGTCGCCAGCGGCTGCAACTGCTCGCCGCCTTCGTCCGACGCGCGCACGACGACCGTCTCGCTGCCGACGAGGCAGTGGCCGCCGATGCCGGGGCCGGGGTAGAAGGGCATGAAGCCGAAGGGCTTGGTGGCGGCGGCGCGGATGACTTCCCAGGTGTCTATGCCGAGGGCGTAGCAGAGGCGCGCCATCTCGTTCGCCATGCCGATGTTGACGGCGCGGAAGGTGTTCTCAAGGAGCTTCGCCGCCTCGGCGACGCGCGCCGAGGAGACCGGGTGGACGTGGTTGACGATTGAAGCGTAGAGCGCGGCGGCCGCGGCGGTCGAATCATCCGTGCAGCCGCCGACGACCTTCGGGATGTTGTGCGTCTGGAACTGCGGGTTGCCGGGGTCTACGCGTTCGGGGCTGAAGGCGAGCAGGAAGTCGGCGTCGAGCTTGAGACCTTTCTCCTCGAACATGGGCAGCAGGACTTCGTCGGTCGTGCCCGGATAAGTGGTGGACTCAAGGATGACGAGCTGGCCGCGCCGCAGCGCGCGCTGAATCTGCTCGGCGGCGGCGAGGATGTAGGAGATGTCCGGCTCCTTGGTCTTGCGCAGCGGCGTGGGCACGCAGATGATGATGGCGTCGCAGGCGTCGAGGCGCGTGAAGTCTGTGGTGGCGTCGAGCCGCCCCTCTGTGACGAGCGCGCGGACGCGCTCGGCCGTCACGTCGGGGATGTAAGAGTCGCCACCGTTGACGCGCGCGGCCTTCGCCTCGTCCACCTCGAAGCCCGTGCCGCGGAAGCCGGCGGCGGCGAACTCGACCAAGAGCGGCAGGCCCACGTAGCCGAGGCCGATGACGCCCACGTGCGCGCGGCGCTCGCGGATCAGTTCGAGTAGAGTGTCTTTCGTCGTCGTCATGTCGGAGTCTTGTGCGTGTTCGGAGTTCAAGGTTCGCCGGGCGGGCGCGCGTCTGGTGTTGTCGCTTGGTAAGAGACAGACTAGGGGAGCGGCTTCGGGCGTGTCAAGCGCCTCTGCCGGCGCGCGCTGCGGGGCGACGCGGCGGTGCGCTAAACTGGCCCGCGCCGATGGAGGACGGGACACAAGACAGGATGGACGTGCGCCGACCGCGTAAGACAGACGTGGGCCGACGGCCGCGCGGGCGCGCCGCGGGGCGTTGGCTCGCGCTCGCGTGCTGCGCGCTCGCGGCGCTGGCGACGCAGGCGCGCGGCGGGCAGGGGCCGGCGCAGCCGCCGCAGACCGGGGCGCAGCGTGCGCGCCCGGCGCGTGCGCCCGCGCTGTTGGCGCTCGTCGCGGAGGCGCGCGCGCTGCCCGGCGAGTACGCGGCCGACGCGCTCTTGCGGCTCGTCGAGACGGACAAGATCAAGGAGCGCGCGTGGCGGCGCGCGCTGCTCGAAGAGGCGTTCCGCGCGGCGGCGGCCGCGCAGCAGCCCTACAAGCGGCGCGTGGCGACCGGCCTCGCTTACGCCTACACGCGCGAGGACTACGAGGCGCGCGCCTTCCAGCTCAACCTCGACGCGCTCTCGCTGCGCCTGCGCGCCGTGAACGCGCTGCTCAAGTTCGACAAGCCCAGGGCGCGCGCCCTCTTCGCCGAGTTGCCGCCCAAGCTCCCGCTCGCGCCGCTCACCTGCGCCGACGCGCTCGTCCCCGAAGTGTCGGACTTCTACGACACGCTCACGCGCGTCGCGCAGGACGCGTTCAGCGCCGAAGAGAAGGAGCGCGGCGACGACCTGCTCTTCGTCACGCCTTACCTCGACGCGCTCGCCGCGCCCGCGCAGGTCTTCCCCCTAGCGCGCGTCGTCAGCCGGCTGGGCGACACGCCCGAACGCCTGGCCGCGCTGCTGCACGCCTACACCGGCGCGCTCGCGCGCGTCGCGGCCGACGACCGCAGCTTCACGGCCGAGATGGACACGCGCGTGCCCGCCATCGTCCTGCTGTCCCTGCCGGCCCGCAAGCAGGGCGTGGCGCTCGAAGACACGGGCGCGGCCTTCGGCGCTTATTACGACCGGCACAAGGACGCGCCGCACTGCGCGGACACGGCCGCGGCGTGGTCGCGCCCCGGCCAAGCGAGTCGCCGCCTGCCCGATGATCTCAACGACCAACTTCGCCAGGTCGCACCGCGCCGGGCGGAGCCGCCCGCCGACGCGCCGGCCGACGTACCGAGCGGCGACGCGGGCGCGGCGCGGCTCACGCCCTACTTCACGACGCCCGCGGCGCAGAGTCTGTTCCGCACCGCGCAGGAGTTGCGCTTCGGCATGGCGGACGAGTCGGAGGCGGAGGAGAGCGCGCCGAAGCGCGCGCAGCAGGTGCGCGACTGGCTGAACGGACTGGCGGACTGGCGCGCGAGCGGCGAAGCGTCGGAGGCGGACTACTTCAACCAGCGTTGCGTGCTCTACCAACTGCTGCTCGAAGTCGTGCCGGCCGAAGGGCCTCTGGGCGAGACGCTCCTGCGCGAGTACGTCGCCTACCTGCGCCAGCCCGTGCGTCAACAAGAGAATCGCGCCGGCTGGCTGCTCCACCTCCAACGCCTCATCGCCAGCCCGCGCTTCCAGCCTCCCGACGCCCGCGCCCGCCTCCGCGCCGCCCTCGTCGGCTCAGGCGATCCGGTCTTACGCTTCTACGCCGTGTCAGCCGCCGCCCGCGCCCAGCCGAAACCGGCCGCGCCTTAACTTGCAGTCGCCGCTAACGGCAGAACAGATCAACACAGAGTACACAGAGGAGACACAGAGGCCACAGATCATAACTCTCTGTCCTCTGTATCTCCTCTGTGTACTCTGTGTTAAATCGGCCGCCCGCTACCTGCAACCACCAACTGCCAAGCGCGCCGCTCGCCCTTCAACCGTCACTCCTCCGCGGCGGCCAGTCCACGGTTCGCGGGGCCGTTGACGACGTGGCCGTCTTGGGCGGCGTAGCGGGAGCCGTGGCAGGGGCAGTCCCAGGTGCGTTCGTTGGGGTTCCAGTGGACGACGCAGCCGAGGTGCGGGCAGATGGCGGAGTGCTCGTGCAGCACCCCGTCGTCGTCGCGGCAGGCGGCGACCTTCGACAGTCCGCGGCGGATGATCGCGCCCGCGCCCGGCTTGATCGCGTTGGCGTCTTCCACCTCGCCGCCCGTCACGAGGTCTGTGTACTGCGCGGCGACGTTCAGGTTCTCGCCGGCGTAGTCGCGGATCGCGCCGAGCGTCTTGCGCGCCGGGTCGTAGAGTTCGGCCCAGTCGTTCTCGCGCCCCAGGATCAGATCGGAGATGAGCAGGCCGGCAATCGTGCCGTGCGTCATGCCGTTGCCGCTGTCGCCCGTGGCGATGAAGACATTATCGCTGTCGAGCGGGTTGCGCCCGATGAAGGCGAGACCGTCCACCGGCTCCATGACCTGCCCCGACCAGCGGAACGCGAACCCTTCGACTTCGGGGAAGCATTCGCGCGTCCACGCTTCGAGCCGCGCGTAGCGCGCGTCCATGTCGTCCGCCTGCCCCGTCTTGTGATCCTCGCCGCCGACGATCAAAACGTCGTGATCATCCGCCGCTTGCAAGCGCAAGTAGTGGTAAGGGTCGGGCGTGTCCCACAGGAGAATTTGCGGGACGCTCCCTTTTGGCACGCGCGCGCCGACGACGTAGGTGCGATACGCGCCCTGTTTGGTGTGTATCTCGAAGCGGTCGTTGACCGGCGTGTTGGTGGCGACGACGACCGCGCCCGCGCGCACCGTCACACCGTCGCTGGTCACGACGCGCGCGTCGTTGCCGCCCTCGATCTCGGCGGCGTGCGTGTTGGTGTAGACCTCGCCGCCGTCGCGCTTGATGGCCGCGGTCAGACCCGCGAGGTACTTGAGGACGTGGAACTGCGCCTGGCGCGGGAAGCGCAGCGCCGGCCCCGTGTCGAACGAACCGAGGGGCGCGCGCTCGACCAGCTCGACGCCGGTCAGCCCCGCGCGCAGACATGCGGCCAGCTCCTTGTCGAGCACGCTCGCGTCGTCGCCGGGTGGCACGAAGAGGTAGCCGTCGAGGCGCGCGAAGTCGCAGGCGATCCCTTCGGCGGCGACCAGCTCGGCGATCTTCTCGATGGCGGCCGTGTGGCTCGCGGCGGCGAGGTGCGCGCCTCGTTCGCCGTGGAGTCGTTCCAACTCGTAGTAGCGGTCGTCGAGCGCGGTGACGATGTGCGCGGTCGTGCGGCACGTCTCGCCGCCGGCGAGCGGGCCGTCGTCAAGGACGACGACGCGGCGGCGGGCCTGCGCCAGCAGGTAGGCGGTCGTCAGCCCCGCGATGCCGCCGCCGACGATACAAACGTCCGTCTGCACGTCGTGTTCGAGCCGGCCGGCGGGCGGCATGTCGGCGGTCGCCAGCCAGACGGAGACACTCTGCCCGTTGTCCGTCTTCACTGTTCGCTTGATCCTTTCCGGGGGAAACCGTACATCAAGATTAACACAACTCGCGCGCCGCGTGCGCGGCTCGTCGGCAACAAGCATCGCATAAACCGCTCAACCCTCCGTGCATCCTCTGTGCCCTCTGTGTCTCGGTGGTGAATCTGGTCACAGCGGCATTAACCACCGAGACACAGAGGACTCAGAGGGGGCACAGAGAAGAACCGAAATAAGGAAGCTACTCGTCAACGCCGAGCCGCTCGGCGTTGTCGTCTCCGGTTAGCCGCTCGCGCTTGACGCCGTGCGGGTTGGTCGAGCGCGTCCGCGTCCGCTTGCGCCGCTTGATGACCGCGCCCTGTTGATCGACCGAGCGGATCGGCCGCAAGTCTTCGGCGTCGCCCGCCGGATCGTCGAGCCGCGTCTCAACGTCGAGCGGCGCGGTCGCATCAGCGCCGGCTTCAGACGCGTCCTCACGAGCGCCGACGCTTTCGTCCAGACCCGCGAGCGCGCGTTGGCGTGCGAAGTGTTGGGCGATCTCTTCGGCGGTCTGGCGGCCGACGAAGGGCGCGAGTTCCGCGGCCGTGGCGCGCGCGATGCGGGCGATGGAGCCGAAGTTGCGCAGCAGGCGGGTCTTGCGCTTGTCGCCGACGCCGGGGATGGCGGTCAGCTCCGACGTGAAGTCGCGCATCTCGCGCCGCTTGCGGTGGTAGGTGACGGCGGCGCGGTGCGTCTCGTCGCGGATCATCTGGATGAGACGCAGGGCGGGCGAGTGCGGGTCGAGGTAGACCGGCGCGTGCTCGCGCCCCTTGACGAGCAGGTGCGAGACCTCGTTGTGCCGCCGCGGCGGCTTGACGACGCCGATCATCGGCAGCGCCTCTAAGCCCAGTTCGCGTGCCGCGTCCGAGGCGGCCGCCAACTGCGTCTTGCCGCCGTCGATCATGACGAGATCGGGGAGCGGCTGCTGCTCGTCGAGTTGCCGCCGGTAGCGGCGGAAGACGGCCTCGCGCATCGAGGCCGGATCGTTCGCGCCCTCCACGGTCTTGATGCGGAAGTGGCGCTTGTCCGCGCGGCTGATCTTGCCGTTCTCGCAGACGACGACCGCCGCCACGTTCTCCGCGCCGGAGATGTTCGACACGTCGAACGACTCGATGCGCGCGGGGAAGCGCGGCAACTCCAACGTCTCCTGCAACTCTTCGAGCACGCGCTCCATGTCGGGCTTCAGGACGCGGAAGCGTTGCTCGAACGCGATCTGCGCGTTCTTCTCGACCAACTCGATCATGTCGCGCTTCTCGCCGCGCTGCGGGTCGAGGATGCGGACGCGCCGGCCCTTGCGCTCCGTCAACATCTTCTCCAACAACTCGCGGTCTTCAAAATCCACCGGCACGTTTATCTCGCGCGGCACGTAGTCGGTCGAGTAGTACTGCGTCAGCACGTCGCTCAAGAACGCCGACGGGTCGAAGCCCTCTGCGGGCAGGTCTTCCCAGAAGAACTCGCGCCGGCCGACGATCTTGCCCTCGCGCATGGTGAAGAGTTGCAGGGCGAGGCGCGCGCCCTCGCGGTAGTAGCCGAAGATGTCCACGTCGCGGTCGGCGGTCGTCGCCATCTTCTGCTGCTCGGAGACGGCGAGGACGGTCTTGCGCAGGTCGCGGTACTTGGCCGCCTGCTCGAAGCGCATCTCCTCGGACGCGCGCAGCATCCGCGCCTCGTACTCGTCCGCCAACTCGCGGTTGCGCCCTTCGAGAAAGAGCCGCACGTCGCGCACCGACTCGGCGTACTCCTCCGGCGTGCAGAGTCCTTTCACACAAGGCCCGAGACAACGCTTGATGTGATATTCGAGACACGGGCGCGGCAGCTTCCCGTCAATCTCTATGTCGCAGGTGCGGAGCTGGAACGTGCGGTTGATGAGATCAATCGTGCGGCGGGCGAGCGCGGCGGGCAGGAACGGGCCGAAGTAGAGCGCGCCGTCGCGCTGTATCTTGCGCGTGATCATGACGCGCGGGAACGGCTCGCCTATCGTCAGCTTCAGGTGCGGGTACTGCTTGTCGTCCTTCAACAGCACGTTGTAACGCGGCCGGTGCTGCTTGATCAGGTTCGACTCTAAGACTAACGCCTCGACCTCCGTGTCCGTGACGATGAACTCAAGATCGACGATGCGCCGCACCAGCTCGCGCGTCTTCGGATCGTGCCCGCGCCCCGACTGAAAATAAGAGCGCACGCGGTTGCGCAGGTTCTTCGCCTTGCCGACGTAGATGATCTTCCCCGCCGCGTCTTTGTGCAGGTAGACGCCGGGCTGGGTCGGCAGGCTGGCGAGCTTCTCCGAGAGCGTCATAAATAATCTACGTTGTGTGCGTAGATTATAGGCGCTTACTCGTACCGGAGCGCAACCAGCGGATCGATCTTCGTGGCCCGGCGGGCCGGCAGGTAACAGGCCACCAACGCCACCGACGCCAGCAGCACGCAGATGCCGGCGAAGACGAGCGGGTCGGTCGGGCTGACGCCGAAGAGCAGGCCGCGCAGCAGGCGCGTGGCCGCGAGCGCCGCGCCGACGCCGCACGCCAGCCCGACGAGCGCCAGCGTCATGCCCTGCCCGACGACCAGCCGCAGCACGTCGCGGGCCTGCGCGCCCAACGCCATGCGCACGCCGATCTCGCGCGTGCGCTGCGTGACCGAGTAGGCCATCACGCCGTAGATGCCGACCGCGGCGAGCAGGAGCGCGGTGGCGGCGAACAGCCCCAGCAGGAGCGTGTACAGGCGCGGCTCGGCCAACTGCTCGGCGTGCTGCTCGGCGAACGTCTCGGCCCTGGCGGCCGGCAGGCTCTTGTCGTGCGCCCAGATGACGCGCTGCACGTCGGCGCGCACGGCGCGCGGGTCTGAGGTCGTCGTGCGGATCAGCAGGAAGGCCGAGAACCACGGCTGCTGCTCGAAGGGCACGAGCGCCTCCGGCTTGGTCGGGGCGTTCGGCTCCTCCTGCTTCGCGTCGCCGCAGACGCCCACGATCTCGCGCACCTGCCGCTGCCCCATGTAGTTGAGCACGAGCCGCTGCCCGACCGGGTTCACGTCGGCGAAGTAGCGCCGCGCCAGCGTCTCGTTGACGAGCGCGACGGGCGGCGCGTCCTTGCGGTCGCGCTCGTCGAAGCCGCGCCCCGCGCGCAAGGGCACGCGCAGGGTGCGCAGGTAGTCGGGGCCGACGGCGCTGTAGGCGATCATCTGATCCCCTTCGGGCAGCGGCCGCCCCTCGACGTTGAACGGGAAGTTCAGCCCGCCGAGCGTGGCGAAGCTCATCAGCGAGACCGACTCGACGCCGGGCAGCCGCGCGACCTCTTCGCGCACCTGCCGCGCGAACAGCGCCTTGCCCTGCGGCGGCAGCGCCAGCGACATCGTCAGCAAGCCCCGCGGCTCGTAGCCGAAGTCCGCGCGCCGCAGTTCGTAGAAGCTGCGCAGGAGCAGCCCCGCGCCCGCGAGCAGCACGACCGCCAGCGCCACCTCCGCCACGACCAGCGCGCCGCGCGCGCGCCGCTGCCGCGGCGACTCCGTCGCGCGCCCCTCCGTCTTCAGACAGTCGTTGACCGCGAGCCGCGCCGCCTGCCAGCCGGGCATCAGCCCGAAGACGACGCCCGTCAGCGTCGAGAGGCCCAGCGTGAAGAGGAGCACGCGCGCGTCCAAGCCCAACTCGTCGCGCGCGTTGCTCAAGGCTTGAAACTTCCAGTGGAACGTCGGCAGCAGGCGCGGGAGCGCGTCCACGCCCCACGCCGCCAGCAGCAACCCACACGCGCCGCCCGCCAGCGCCAGCAGCAACCCTTCGACCAACGCCTGCCGCAACAAACGCCCGCGCCCCGCGCCGAGGGCCGCGCGGATCGCCATCTCCTTCTGCCGCGCCGCCGCCCGCGCGAGCAGCAGGTTCGCCACGTTCGCGCACGCGACTAAGAGCACCAGCCCCACCGCGCCCATCAGGATGAAGAGCGCCGCGCGGCCGTTGCGCACTAGGTGCTCGCGCCACGTCAGGACGCGCACCGCCCAGCCCTGGTTGTCCTTCGGGTAGGCGGCGGCCAACTGCTTGTTGATCGTCTGTATCTCCGCCTCGGCGCTCGCGCGCGTCTGTCCCGGCGCGAGCCGGCCCACGGCCGACAGGTAGCGCGCGCCGCGCACCTTCATCTCGCCGCTGTCGCGCAAGACCGGCACCCACGCGCCCGCGTAGCTCGGCACTTTGAAGTCGGGCGGCATGACGCCCAAGACCGTGACCGCGCCGTCGTCCGTCCGCAGCGCCCGCCCGACGACCGCGGGGTCGCCGCCGAACCGCCCCTGCCACAGCTTGTGACTCAGGATGACGACGCGCGGGCCGGCGACCAACTCCTCGTCGGGGCGGAAGTCGCGCCCCAGGAGTGGGGCGACGCCGAAGGTCTGAAAGAAGTTGGCCGAGACGCGCGCGGCGGGCAGCGTCTCGGCCCTGCCGTCGTCGGCGACGAGCGTCAGCCCCGAGCCGCCCAGCACGGCCAACTGCGTGTAGGCGCGGCTCTGCGCCTGCCAGTCCCAGAAGTCCGCGGGCGCGACGCCGAACTGCGCCGGCCCGCCCTGCGTCTTGACCGACTCCAGGACGACCAGACGCTCCGGCTCCGGGTACGGCAGCGGGCGCAGCAGGACGGCGTTGACGACCGAGAAGATGGCCGTGTTCGCGCCGATGCCCAGGGCGAGCGTCAACACGGTGATCGCGGTGAAGCTCGGTCGCTTCAACAGCACGCGCACGCCGTAACGCACGTCCTGGCTGAGCGCGTCCAGGCGCGGCCAACTCCTGCGCCGCGCGCGCCCACGCGCCGCCGCTGTCGCGCCGTGGGCCGCGCCGCGCTCCGCGGCGACGGGGCGGCGCGTGCGGCCCAGCTCACACTCCAACAACTGCCAGTCGGCGATCTCTGCGCGGGCCCGCGCCGCGGCCGCCGCCGTGTCCGCGCCGGCCGCCAGGGACTCTTCGTAGACCGCCTCCAGGTGTTGCGCCAGCTCTTCGACGATCTCCAGTTCACGCTCGGGCCCCAGCGCGAGCGCCGGCAGGTGCGCGCGGACGTAAGCGCGCCAGTCGGGCGCGGCCCCTTCGCGGTCAGGCATGGCTGATCCCCGCCACGCGGTCGAGCGCGGCCCAGAAGTCCTTCCACGTGCGCCGCTGCTCGGCGAGCACGCGCTGCCCGGCGGCGGTCAGCCGGTAGAAGCGGCGGCGGCGCGCGCCCGCCTTCTCGACCCAGCGCCCCTGAATCAGCCCGCGCTTCTCCAGCCGGTAGAGCAGCGGGTAGAGCGACGCGACGTGGAACTGCAACACGCCGCCCGACCGCTCCTCGATGAGCTTGGCGATCTCGTAGCCGTGCCGCGCCCGCTCCTCCACCAGCGCGAGGATCAACATCTCCGCGCTGCCGCGCTTCACCTCCCGGTCGAGCATAACAGTCGCCTCCACATGTGGTGACGCCATATATAACACCAAAACTGGTACCGCGCAAGAGGCTTGCACTGGCGGCGTGAGGCTGGGGGGCTACTGTCGCTCCGGCGCGAGCACGTAGGCGGTCTGGTTGGCGGTGAGGACGAAGAGGCGGCGGCCGTCGGCGCTGAAGCGGGCGAGCTTGACGGGGCTGCCGAAGTCGAACTCGTCGCGCTTCGCCAGCGTCGCCAGCTCGTAGAGGCTCACGCGCCCGCGCTCGTTCTCGACCGCGAGCAGCCCCGTCGTCGGCGCGAGCGCCGCGCGCCCGCCGAACACCCGCCCCTGCAACGTGCCGCGCGCCAGCGCGTAGACGAGCACGCGGTTCTCCGTGTCCACGACGACCACCCAGTCGCCCGCGGCGAAGACGCTGTCCATGCGGAACGAGCCTTGGCCCGTCTCGACGATCAGCCCGCCGCGCGGCTGTCCCGTCTTCGCGTCGAGCACTTGCAGGAAGTAGTCGCGCTCCTTCGTCTTCAGCGCGGCTAGCTGCTGCTTCAGGTTGGGGTCGGCGGCCGCGGCCGCCTTCGCCGCCTCCGCGCCCGCCGCCCAGACGAGCACCAGCGTGTCGTCGGCGGGGTCAACCCACACGTCCGGCGCTTCCTTCGGGTAGGCGCGCGTCCAGAGTTGCGCCTGCGTGGTCGTGTCGCGCACTTCGAGCGTCACGTCCTCGTTCGCGCCGCCGCCCGCGCGCGCCGGGCGCAGGGCGAGAAGGTAAGGGCCGTGGACGCCCGCGCCCGGCCCTTCGAGTTTCGCGGCGGAGACGGCGTGCCCGCTCGCGGGGTCGAGTTTGGCGAGCGTGCGCCCGGTCTCTTCGGTCTTGGGGAAGTCGGCGTAGAACGCGCCGTCGGGCGCGAAGTGCGCGCCGCGGAAGCCGCGCGTGTGCAGCACGCGCGTGCCCTTCGTCAAGTCCCAGACCGCGCCGCGCGTGCGCTCCGAGACCGCCAGCCAGCGCATGTCGGGCGAGACGGCGCTGGCGTAGACCCGCCCCAGAGGGTTGCGCGGCAGGCGCACGTTGGCGAGTTGCTGCGTCGGCCCCATGCGGTAGAGGCTCAGCTCGCCGTTCAACTGTTCGGCGACGAAGAACTGCTCGTACACGTCTATGGCCGCGAGCCGGTTGGCGAGGACGACGTTCTTCGAGCCGAGTTCGGCGACGCCCGCGGCGTACTCCTTGACGGGGCGCACGATGAAGTAGTCGCCGCGCGTGACCGAAGCGGGGTTGCCCCAGAGCGCGAACTGTTCGAGCACCGCGCCGCCGGGGAAGCCGACCAGCGCGGACTTGCGGTAGTCCTGCGGGTTGCGCGCCACGATGCGGTCGGGGCCGACGAAGGCGTAGCGGCCCGTGAGCAGCACCTTGAGCGGGTCGGGGACGGAAGCCGGGGCCTTCGCCGTCAGGTCGTAGATGACGGTGCTGGCGCGCTCCTGCGTCGTGCCCCAGAAGTTGCCGTCGGAGAAGTTGCGCGCGCCCGCGATGAAGTAGCGCGCGTCGGGCGAGAAGCCGAAGCTGACCCACTCCATGTCGTCGTCGTCCACCTGGCCCGCGCGCCCGACGCCCAGCCGCAGGCGGAAGAGGTCGAAGATGGTCGGCTTGTAGTAGCCCTTCTTCTGGAAGAGCTGCGCGCCCGTCGTCACGTCGTAGAGCACGAGATCGAAGTTCGCCGCCAGGCAGGCCAGCGTGCGCCCGTCGGGCGCGAGCGCCGTCTGCCAGCAGCCGTCGCGCACGACCAACTCGTGCGCGTCCGCCTGCTTGCCCGCCGCCACGTCCCAAGACTCGACGCGCAGCGCCGAGGTGTTGAAGACGACGGCGCGCGAGTCGGGCGTGAACTGCGCCGTGTGCGCCTCGGGCGCGTCGATGCGGAAGCGCAGCGCGAACGGCTCGCGCGCGAGCACGTTGATGCCCGTGTCGTCCTGCGCGAGTATGTACTTGCCGTCGGGCGAGAAGCGCAGGTAGGTCACGTCGCCGCGCAGGGGCGGGTCGAGCGCGGTCTTGGCGACGACGCCGTGCAACTCCTCTTTGCGCGCCGCGGCCGCGTAGGCGACGACCGCGGCCTGCCACTGCTGGAAGGCCGGCGGCGGCGCGCTCGCGCGCGCGGCGACGCAGGCTGCGGGCAGCGCCGCGAGCGCGCGCCGCATCTCGCGCAGACGCTTCTCCTCCGGCTTGGTCGAGCCGAAGAGTTCGGCGAAGAAGCCGCCCTTGCCCTTGGCCTCGGTGAAGCGCTCCCAGAAGGCGGGCAGCGCCGCCGGGTCGTAGCCCGCGCCCGCGAGCGCGTAGAGGCCGAGCGCGTCGGCGACGAGCTGCTCCTTCTCTTCGGCGCGCGCGCCGTGCTCGAACGCCTTGGGCTTGCGCGCCGCGTTCTCGACCAACTGATGATACTTCTCGAAGATGTCGCGCCGGTCGCCGACGCTCGTCACGCCCAGGACTTCGCGGAACAAGTAAGACATGTCCTCGGCCGTCTGCCGCGAGGCGACGTGCCCCAACTCGTGCGCCAGGATGCCGGCCAGCTCGTCCTCGCTGCGCACGAAGGCGACGAGCTTGCGCGCCACGTAGACGCGCCCGCCCGGCAGCGTGAAGGCGTTCGCCTCGGGCGCGTCGAGCAGGAAGAACTGGAAGCGCAGGCCCGTGTCGGGCAGGCCCTTGACGACCCGCGCGCCGATGCGCCGCAACTCGGCCGTCAGCGCCTCGTCCTCGACGACGCGGTAGCTGCGCTGCAACTGCTCGGCGATGGCGTCGCCCAAGTCCATCTCCTGCTGCGGCGTGAAGAGGTTGCGACCGGGCGCGGGCGGCGCGAGCGGCGGCTGACACGTCTGCTGCGCGCGGGCGAAGGCGGGCGCGAGCGCGCACGCGAGCGCGACGGGCGCGAGGCGGCGCAGTAAGTTGATCCTCATGACGACACCTTGGGTTGAGTCCGGGCTGCGGGTCGGGGCGCGTCGGCGTCAGCGCCGGCCGGCGCGCGTCGGGTGGAGATGTTAACCGAAACGGCGCGGCGGGCAAACCTAAATTTGCGTCGCCGCTTGACCGTCAACGCATGAACAGCGAGCGAGAATTTTCGGCGACGAAGTTTTGCGCTGCGTGCGCGCGCCGCTTGACAGCCGCACGCGCTTCGGCGGAGAAAGGTTGCGCCCCGCCAGCCGGGCGGGCGGAGCGAACCTGTTATGCGTTTCCCTTTCGAGTTGGCACGGGCGCGCGAGTTCGACGCGGTCGGCTTCGGGCTGAACGCGGTCGATCATCTCGTCGTCGTGCCGGAGTACCCCGCGTTCGACACGAAGACGCGGCTCGTCGAGCACACGCAGTCGGCCGGCGGGCAGACGGCTTCGTGCATGGTCGGCTTGCAGCGGCTCGGCCTGCGCACGGCCTACGCCGGGCGCTTCGGCTCGGACGAGGCGGGCCGCTTCGGCTTGCAGACCTTGCGGGACGAGGGCGTGGACGTGTCGTGCGCCGAAGTGATCGAAGGCGCGCGCAACCAGATCGCGTTCATCCTGATCGACGCGCGCACGGGCGAGCGCACCATCGTCTGGGACAGGGACGAGCGGCTGGCTTACAGCGCCGGGGAAGCGCCCGCGGAGTTCGGCACGCGCGGGCGCGTGCTCCACCTCGACGCGCACGACCCGCCCGCCTGCGCCGTCGTGGCGCGCGCCGCGCGGGCTGCCGGCACAATCGTCTCCGCCGACATAGACAACATCTATCCGGGCTGCGCCGAGTTGCTGCCGTTCATTGACGTGCTCATCACCTCGAAGGAGTTTCCGCGCCGGCTGACCGGCATCGCGGACGAGCGCGCGGCCCTCGTCGAAGTCAAAGCGCGCTACGGCTGCGCCGTCACGGGCATGACCCTGGGCGAACGCGGCGCGGTGCTCTACCACGAAGGCCGCTTCCTCACCGCCCACGCCTTCCCCGTCCCCGGCGGCTGCCGCGACACCACCGGCGCGGGCGACGCCTTCCACACAGGCTTCCTCTACGGCCTCCTGCAAGGCGAAGAGATCGAAGCCTGCCTCACCCTCGGCTGCGCCGTCGCCGCCCTCAAGTGCCGCGCCTTAGGCGCGCGCGCCGCCCTCCCGTCCGCGCACGAGCTTAGCAACTTCCTGTCGGGTGAAGGCGAGACGGCTTGAAGCGCGCACCTCTCTGCCGGGAGCGCGGGCATCCCTGCCCGCCGTGAGCGCGTGAGCGCGAACAGAAGGAAACGGCGGCACTCAACGCTCGAGTGCCGCCGCAAACTTTTTAAGCGTGCTGAAGCACGCTTTGGCGGGCAGGGAGGCCCGCGCTCCCGGCTGCGGCGTGCTTTATTTCAATCGGGGTAGCCGTTGGGGTGGGCCTGCAACCAGGCCCAGGCGGATTCGACGATGAGGCGGAGGTCTTGGTATTGGGGCGACCAGTTGAGGTCGCGTTTGATGCGGTCGGAGCTGGCGACGAGGACGGCCGGGTCGCCCGCGCGGCGTGGGCCCGTGCGGACGGGGATGGCGCGGGCCGTGACGGCGCGGGCCACGTCGATGACTTCTTTGACGGTGTAGCCGTCGCCGCCGCACCCCAAGTTGTAGATGGCGCTGCGCGCGCCGAGGATGTCGAGCGCGAGGATGTGGGCGCGGGCCAGATCGACGACGTGGATGTAGTCGCGGACGCACGTGCCGTCGCGCGTGGGGTAGTCGTCGCCGTAGATTTCGACGTGCGGGCGCGTGCCGGCGGCGGCTTGCAGGAGGATCGGGATGAGGTGCGTTTCGGGGTTGTGGACTTCGCCGCAGTGCGCGGTCGCGCCCGCCGCGTTGAAGTAACGAAGGCTCGCGTAGCGCAGACCGTAGGCCTGCTCGTACCAGCGGAGGGCGTGCTCGAAGGCGAGCTTGGTCTCGCCGTAGGTGTTGGTCGGGTTGGTCGGGTCGGTCTCTTCGATGGGCTGCTTGGCCGGCTCGCCGTAGGTGGCGGCGGTCGAAGAGAAGACGAGCCGCGTGACGCCGCAGTCGCGCATCGCGTCGAGCAGCGCGAGACCGGCCGTGACGTTGTTGCGGTAGTACTTCGCGGGCTGCTGGACGGACTCGCCGACGAGCGAGTCGGCCGCCATGTGGATGACGGCCTCCGTCCGCTGCTCGCGGAACGCGCGGCGCAAACTCTCGCCGTCGAGCAAGTCCGCCCGGACGAAGCGCGCGCCCGCGACGACCGCGCCCCGATGCCCTTTGTACAGGCTGTCGTAGACGACCGCGTCGTGGCCGTCCTTGACTAACTCCTCCGTCACGACGCTGCCGATGTAGCCCGCGCCGCCCGTCACCAACACACGCATACCTGGTTCGCCGCGCCCCCGCTCGTTCAGTCTGCTTTAAAGCGTGCCGCATGATAACACGCCCGCGGGGCGATCTTCGCCTACGCGCCCGACCCGGTTCGGTGATATAACAGCAACGCTCCAACAAGCTTGCCCGCACGGTTTGACGTTTATGCGTTTGCTCCGCGCCCTGCTCGCGCTCGCGCTCGCGCTGCTCGTCGTCTGCCCGCCGTTAACGAATCACGCGCAGACGCGCAGACGCGTGAGCCTCGTGCTCACGAACGGCAAGGTCTTCACGGCCGACGCGCGCCGCCCGCTCGCCGAAGCCGTCGCCGTTGACGGCGAGCGCGTCGTCGCCGTCGGCTCGAACATGGACATACTGCTCGGCTACGAGCCTGCGCGCACGATTGATCTCAAGGGCCGGCTCGTCACGCCTGGCTTCAACGACGCGCACATACACTTCGTCGGCGGCGGGCTGTCGTTGCTGCGCGTGCAACTGCTCGGCGCGCCCACGCTCGCCGAAGCCAAGCGCCGCATCGCCGAGAAGATCAGAGAGCTGCCGCCCGGCTCTTGGATACTGGGGCGCGGCTGGGATCACACGCTCTGGGGCGGCGAGTGGCCGACTAAAGCTGACCTGGACGAAGTCGCGCCCGCCAACCCCGTCTTCGTGCAGCGCGTGGACGGGCACGTCAGTTGGGTCAACTCGCTCGCGCTGCAAAAGGCCGGCGTGACGCGCGCCACGCAAGCGCCCGCGGGCGGCGAGATTCTGCGCGACGCGGCGGGCGAGCCGACCGGCATCCTCAAAGAGACGGCCGCCGGCCTCGTCGCGCGCGTCGTGCCCGAGCCGTCGCGCGCCGAGCGGATGCAGGCCGTCGAGCGCGCACTGGCGGAAGCGCGCCGCTACGGCATCACGTCCATTCAAGATAATTCGGGCTACGAGAACGTCGCGCTCTACCGCGAGCTGCTCGACGCGGGCCGGCTCACCGTGCGCGTCGCCGAGTGGCAGAACTTCGAGGACACGGTTGACGAACTGAAACGGCAGCGCACAGAGTTCGCGTCGTTCAAACTCGATCCCCTGCGCCTGCGCCTGACGATGCTCAAGGGTTACGTGGACGGCACGTTGGGGTCGCGCACCGCCGCCATGCTCGCGCCCTTCGCCGACGACCCGCACAACAGCGGCATCCCGCGCCACCCGCCCGAAGAACTAACCCGCATGACCGTCGAGCGCGCCCTGGCCGACTTCCAGATCGGCTTCCACGCCATCGGCGACCGCGCCAACCGCCTGGCGCTCGACGCCTTCGCGGCCGCGCAGAAGGCGCGCGACGACGCCGGCTTCGTCGTCAGTTGTTCCGGCCCCATCGGCGGCATCACCTGCACGAACGTGCAGCGCAACCGCGTCGAGCACGCGCAAGTGGTCGCGCCGACCGACTTCGCGCGCTTCCGCGCCCTCGGCGTCATCGCCTCGATGCAGCCGTCGCACGCGATCTCGGATAAACGCTGGGCGCAGGATCGTCTGGGCGAGTACCGCGTGCTCGGCGCGTACGCGTGGCACACGATGATGGCGCACTACGTCCACGTCCCGTTCGGCACGGACTGGCCCGTCGAGCCGATCAACCCCTACCTCGGTCTCTACGCCGCGGTCACGCGCCAGTCAACCGACGGGCAACCGCCCGGCGGCTGGTGGCCCGAAGAACGGCTCACGATTGTAGACGCCATCCGCAACTACACGGCCGAAGGCGCGTACGCGTCGTTTGAAGAACGCGACAAAGGGCAGATCGTCGTCGGGCAGCTCGCCGACCTGACCGTCCACACGCGCGACCTGTTGACCATCCGGCCCGAAGAGATTTTGCAGACCGAGGCCGCCATCACCATCCTCGGCGGCCGCGTCGTCTACGAACGCGACGCACGCTGATTCGGCCCGCGTAAACCTGGAGGGACACGAGGCTTGATGAGGAGCTTGTTAATTCGGCGGCGGGTGGCGTGCGCCGCGGCGCTGTTGTGCTGCTTGTTCGTGCCGGCGGCGGGCGCTTGGCGCGGGGCGGGCCACGTCGTGGCGGTCGCGCGGCAGACGGACGGCGTCGTGCTCACGCTCTCAAGCGGCGCGCGCGTCGCCGTCACGCTCCACGACTTGCAGGTGGCGCGCGTGCGGCTCGCGCCCACAGGCACGTTCGCGCGCGACTTCTCTTACGCGGTTGAATCAAGAGATCGCAAGACGGTCGCCGCCGTCGTGCGCGAGACCGCGGGCGCGCTTGAGATCACGACGCGCGACGTGCCCGGCGCGCGCATCCGCGTCAACCGCCGCCCGTTCCTCATCAGCGTCTACGACGCGGCCGGCAATCTCGTCGTCGAAGACGATCCGACCCGCCCCGTCTCCTTCGATCTGGCGGACGGCGCAGTCGAGGCGACGAAGCGGCGCGACCCGTTCGAGTTCTACTACGGCTTCGGCGAGAAGGCGACGGGCGAAGCGCGCCACAACCAGGCGTTCGCCATGTGGAACACGGACACCTACGCCTACCCCGCCGGGCTTGATCCGATCTACGAGTCCATCCCCTTCTTCGTCGCGCTCCGGCAGGGCAAGGCCTACGGGCTGTTCTTCGATAACACCTACCGCACGCACTTCGACATGGGGCGCAGCGACCCGCGGCGCTACACCTTCGGCGCGCCCGGCGGCGAGTTGAACTACTACGTCTTCACCGGCGGCCCCGCGCGCACGCCGAAAGAAGTCCTGCGCGAGTACACGGAGTTGACCGGGCGCACGCCCTTGCCGCCGCTCTGGGCGCTCGGCTACCAGCAGTCGCGCTATTCCTACTTCCCCGAAAGCAAGGTGCGCGAGGTGGCGCGCGGCTTCCGCGAGCGCCACATCCCGGCCGATGTCATCTACTTCGACATTGACTACATGGACGGCTTCCGCATCTTCACCTGGGACAAACAGAAGTTCCCCGACCCGCCGCGCCTGCTCGCAGACCTGCGCGCCCAAGGTTTGCGCACCGTCGTCATCATAGACCCCGGCATCAAGGTGGATGACACTTACCCGGCGTACCGCGAAGGGCGCGCGCAAGGGTTCTTCTGCCAGGCGGCCGACGGCTCGGAGTTTCACGCGAAGGTGTGGCCCGGCCTGTGCGCCTTCCCCGACTTCACGAACCCGCGCACGCGCGCCTGGTTCGGCGCGCTCTACCGGCAGAATTTGGACGACGGCATCAGCGGCTTCTGGAACGACATGAACGAGCCGGCCACGTTCCCGCCCGAGAAGAACCCGCCCCAGCCTAACCTCGCGCACGACCCCGCCAAGACTTTCCCCCTCGACGTGCGCCACGCGGGCGACGGCCAGCCCGGCACGCACGCGCGCTACCACAACGTCTACGGGATGCAGATGGCGCGCGCCACCTTCGAGGGCGTGCAACAACTCCGAACGGACGCGCGGCCCTTCGTCCTCACGCGCGCCGGCTACGCGGGCGTGCAGCGCTACTCCGCGGTCTGGACGGGCGACAACGTGCCGAGTTGGGAACACCTCGCGCTCTCCGTGCCGATGCTGACGAACCTGTCGGTGTCGGGCGTGCCGTTCGTCGGCGCGGACGTGGGCGGCTTCGCCGGCAGCACCACGCCCGAACTCTACGCGCGCTGGCTGCAAGCCGCCGCGCTCACGCCCTTCTGCCGCACGCACTCGAACAACGAGTCGGCCGCGCGCGAGCCTTGGGCCTTCGGCGACACTTACGAGCGCATCAACCGCGCGTCAATCGAACTGCGCTACCGGCTGCTGCCTTACCTCTACACGGTCTTCCAGGAGCACACGCAGAACGGCGTGCCCGTCATGCGCCCGCTCTGGTTCAACTACCCGGCGGACTACGCCGTCTACGATCCGCCGCTCGCGTTGGGCGAGTTCCTCGTCGGCGACGACTTGCTCGTCGCGCCCGTCCTGGAACCGGGCGCGACCGCGCGCCCCGTCTACTTCCCGCGCGGCGACGCCTGGCTCGACTGGTGGACGGGCGCGCGTTACGAAGGCGGCACGGCCACGCTCGTCCCCGCACCGCTCGAACGCCTGCCGCTCTTCGTGCGCGTGGGTGCGGTCGTGCCCGTGCAGCCCGTCGTGCAGCACACGGGCGAGATGGCGCGCGCGCCCTTCGGCCTCGTCGTCGCCACGGGCGCGCAAGCCGCCGCGGGCCGCTTCTATGAAGACGCGGGCGAAGGCTACGACTACCGGCGCGGCACTGTGCGCGTCACCAACAGCACGCTGCGCGGCAACGCCCTGCGCTTCTCGCGCGGCGGCACGTTCGCCGACGCGCGCACGCTCGGCGCGGTTGAGTTCCTCGGCCTGAGCGAGCGCCCCAAGGGCGTGCTCATCGGCGGGCGCGACGCCCGCGAAGTCTCCTTCGACCGCGACACGCGCCGCCTGCGCGTCCACCTGTCGCCCGCCGAGGCCGCGGAAGTCCACGAGATCGTCCTCGTGCCGTGAAGTTGTTTGCGCCGCGCCGGCCCGCGTGTTATAGCTTCGCGGCGTAAGTCTTAAACCAAACCGCCGGTCGTGAAACGCCCATGAAGAAGCCGCCGCGCACAGAGCGCGCGCCCGACCACGCGCGCCGCCGTTTCGCCAAAGCCGTGGCGACCGCGCTCGCCGCCGCCCCGCTCGCCGCCACGCTGACCCAAGCGCAGACGCCGCCCGCGACCCGCGAGGCGACCGCGCCGCCCAAGCCCGACGCGACGCCGACGCCGCAACAGCAACAACCGCCCTCGCCCCTCGCCGTCGCCTACGGCGAGGTCGCGCGCCTCCGCTTCGGCGACAAGCTGACGCCGGACGAGTTGGCGCGCGTCACGCGCGACCTCGAAGGCAACGTCCGCACCGGCGAGCGCCTGCGCGCCACCAAACTTGAGAACGCCGACGAGCCGGATTTCGTCTTCAACGCCTGAACCCCGCCGCCCGCTTTCGTCATCATGCTCAGCGACGACATCTTCTTCGCTTCCGTCACGGAGTTGGGCGCGCAGTTGCGCGCGCGCACGCTCTCGCCCGTCGAGTTGACAACTGGATATCTCGAACGGCTCGAACGACACGGCCCGCGGCTCGGCGCGGTCGTCACCGTCATGCGCGAGAGCGCGTTGCGCGAAGCGCGGCAGGCCGAGCGCGAGATCAAGCAGGGGCGTTACCGCGGGCCGCTGCACGGCATCCCCTGGGGCGCGAAAGACCTGCTGGCGACGCGCGACGCGCCGACCACCTGGGGCGCTGCGCCTTACAAGGAGCAACGCTTTAAAGAGGACGCGACGGTCATCAAGCGTCTGCGCGCGGCGGGCGCGATCCTCTTGGCGAAGCTGGCGATGGTCGAACTGGCGGGCGGCATGGGCTACAACCACGCCGAGGCGAGTCTGACGGGCGCGGGGCGCACGCCCTGGAACACGGAGTATTGGAGCGGCGGCTCGTCTTCGGGGCCGGGCGCGGCGGTCGCCGCCGGTCTCGTCGCCTTCGCCATCGGCTCGGAGACTTCCGGCTCGATCATCACGCCCGCGGCCTTCTGCGGCGTGACGGGTCTCAGGCCCACCTACGGGCGCGTCTCGCGCCACGGCGCGATGGCCTTGGCGTGGACGCTCGACAAGCTCGGGCCGATGTGCCGTTCGGCGGCCGACTGCGGTCTCGTGCTCGCCGCCATCGCCGGGCGCGACCCGCTCGACCCGACCTCGCACGACAAGCCTTTTCGTTATCCGTCCGACGCGCTCGCGCGCCTCAGCTCCGCGCGCCTGCAACGCCTACGCGTCGGCGTCCTGAAGGACTCCTACGAGAAGGCGCAGGCGGAAGTGCGTGCCAACTTCCTCGCCTCGGTCGAGTGGTTCAAGAAATTCGCCGAGGTCAAGATGGACGTGAAGCTGCCGGACTTCCCTTACGGGCCTGTGGTCGGGACGATTGTGGACGCGGAGGGCGGGAGCGCGTTCCGCGAGCTGATCGAGTCGGGGCGCGCGAAGGAGCTGGCCGTGCCCGAAGATCGCATCGGCGGCTACGCGATGCTGCTCGTGCCGGCCGTTGACTACCTGCACGCGATGCGCCTGCGCGCGCCGATGCGGCGTGCGTGGGCCGAGATGTTCAAGGGCTTCGACCTGCTCGTCGCCCCTTCGCGCGCGACCGTCTCGTACCCCGTCGCCAAGAGCTTCGGCGAGGCGTGGCCGGGCGTCACCGCCGCGTCGCCCATCGGCGCGAGCAACGCCGTCGGCGTGCCCGCGATCTCCGTGCCCAACGGCTTCGGCCAGGCCGGTCTGCCCACCGGCATCCAGTTCGTCGGCCCCGCCTGGAGCGAAGACCTCCTCGTCGCCGTCGCCGCCCGCTACCAGCAGGCGACGGACTGGCACAAGCGGCGACCGCAACTCTAAAGGCGCAAGGCGCAGGGCGAAGGGCGAAAGTTAGGACACGCCTGACGGCGTGATCTTTTTTTCAGATGAGCATCTGAAAAAGCTCGGCGCGCAGCGCCGTCCTAACTTTCGCCCTTCGCCCTGCGCCTTTCCACTTCGCTTCCGCCCTGCGCCCTTCTACTTTAGCTCGCCGACGCGATGCGCTCTTCGTCGTCGCCGTCGTGGGCGTCGTTGTCGGCGGTCTCGTCGTCGTCGGGCTTGTGGCCGGGGGCGGGGGGCGCTTGCGGGCGCTCGTGATCGAGGTCGCGCTTGATGGCGTCGAGGATGCCGTTGATGAACTGCGTGGCCTCGAAGGTCGAGAAGCGGCGCGCGATCTCCAAGGCCTCGTTGATGACGACGGTGCGCGGCGTCGGCTCGTGCAGGAACTCGTAGACGGCGAGGCGCAGCACGTTACGATCCACGACCGCCATGCGCGAGATGCGCCAGTGCTCGGCGCGCGACTTGATCCGCTCGTCGATCTCCGCGAGGTGCGCGAGCGTGCCGGTCACGAGCCGGGTGGCGAAGTCGCGCGCCGCCTCCTGCTGCTCGCCCTCGGACAGCTCCGCCCAGTAGTCGTGCACCAACTCGTCGAGCCGCAACTGCCCGCCCGCCACGTCCGCCGCAAAGAGCATCTGCAAGGCGCACTCGCGCGCCTTACGCCTGGAACCCATAACACCCCATGAATGGATTGCGGAGTGCGGAGTGCGGAGTGCGGATTAAAAAGACCAGCGCAGTTCTGTTAATCCGCACTCCGCACTCCGCAATCACTCAATCGGTAAACGCTTCCTTATAAAGATTGACCAACTCGACGGCCGCCATTGCGGCCTCGAACCCTTTGTTGCCGGCTTTGACGCCGGCCCGATCAATCGCCTGCTCCAACGTGTCGGCGGTGACGATGCCGTAGACGACCGGCACGCCCGTCTCCATGCCCGCCTGCGCGATGCCCTTCGTGACCTCGCCCGCGACGTACTCGAAGTGCGGCGTCAGCCCGCGGATGACCGTGCCGAGGCAGACGACGGCGTCGTACTTGCCGGACGCGGCCAGCTTGCGCGCGACCAGCGGAATCTCGAACGAGCCGGGCACGCGGAAGTGCGCCACCGCTTCGGCGGCCGCGCCCAAACGTTCGAGCGCGTCGAGCGCGCCCTCGACGAGCCGCGCCGTCAGGAAGTCGTTCCAGCGACTCGACACCAACGCGAACCGAAAGCCCGCGGCGTTCAGCCGGCCTTGATGTGTCACGGGTTGCAAGAGACTTTGGCGACTCCGAGTTGCATAGGGATTGATGCAAACGCAGTATAGAGTGACGAGTGACGAGTGACAAGTGGGGACGAAAACGGGAGCAGCAGCCAGGAGCCAGAAGCCAGAAGCTAGAATGAGGAGCGGGCTATTCTTCTGACTTCAGAAGTCAGAAAGCGGAAACCGGAAGGAGGGAGCGGGAGTCAAAGCGAGAAGCGGGCCACTCATCAGCAGAGGCCGGCCGTTCGTCTTCCGCCTGCCGCCTGCCGGCCTCTAATTCTCTTCTGGCTTCTGACTCCTGACTCCTGCCTACTGTCCTTTAAATTCCGGCCGGCGCTTCTCCAGGAAGGCGCGCGTGCCTTCGCGCACGTCGGCGGTGGCGAAGAGGCGGCCGAAGAGTTCGGCTTCGAGTTGGAGACCTTCTGCGAGCGGCAGGCGCGCGCCGCGCGTGACGGCTTCGAGGCAGGCGCGCACGGCGAGCGGCGCGGCCGTCTCTGTGATCGCGGCCGCGAGTCGGTCGGCCGCCGCCGGCAGATCGGCCGGCGCGTGTACGCTCTGGACGAGACCGAGCCGCAGGGCTTCGGCCGCCGTGAGGTCGTCGCCCGCGAGGAGCGCGGCGAAGGCGCGGCCCGGCCCCGTGAGGCGCGCGAGCCGCTGCGTGCCGCCGTAAGCGGGGATGACGCCCAGTTCGACCTCCGGCAGCCGGAAGCTCGCGTCACGGGCGGCCACGCGCAGGTGGCACGCCAGCGCCAACTCGCAGCCGCCGCCCGCCGCCGCGCCCTGCACCGCCGCGACGACGGGCGTGCCGCACAACTCAATCGCGTCGCACACCGCCTGCCCCTCGGCCGCCTTGCGCCGCGCGCCCGCTTCGTCCAGTTCCGTTAACTCGTTGATGTCCGTCCCGGCGCAGAAGTCCGGCCCCGCGGCGCGCAGGATGACGGCGCGCAGGTCGCGCCGCGCCGCCACGTCCGCGAAGACGGCGGCCAGTTGCGCGAGCATCGCGCCCGTCAGCGCGTTCCGCTTCGCCGGCCGGTTCAGCGTCACGCCGAGCACCGCGCCGCGCGCTTCGACGATGAGATCGGAGTTCAAGGTTCGTCTGAGTTCAAAGTTCAAGGTTCAAAGTTCAAGGTTCGATAGCAGCTAACCTTGAACGTTGAACCTTGAACTTTGAACGATGCCTCACACCAGCTTCATCGGCTGGGGGTTCTTGGCGTCGGCGTAGTCGTAGAAGCCGCGCCCGGTCTTGCGCCCGTAGAGGCCGGCCATGACCATGCGCTTGAGGAGCGGGGGCGGGGCGAAGCGGCGCTCGCGGAACTCCGCGAACATGATCTCGGCGATGTAGTAGGTCGTGTCGAGGCCGACGAAGTCCAGCAGCGTCAGCGGGCCCATCGGGTAGCCGCAGCCGAGCTTCATCGCGTTGTCTATGTCCACGACGGAGCCGACGCCCTCTTCGAGCGCGCGGATCGCGTCGAGCAGGTAGGGCACGAGCAGGCGGTTGACGATGAAGCCGCTGCGGTCGTCGGCGCGCACCGGCACTTTGCCGAGCCGGCGGCCGAACTCGACCGCCTCGTCGTAGACCGCCTCGTCCGTCAGGATCGTGCGGATGACTTCGACCAGCTTCATCAGCGGCACGGGGTTGAAGAAGTGCAGCCCGATGAAGCGGCGCTGGCGCGCGGCGGCGGTCGCCGTCAGCATCTCCGTGATCGAGAGCGAGGAGGTGTTGGAGGCGAAGATCGTCTCCGGCTTGCAGAGCCGGTCGAGCTGCTGGTAGGTCTCGCGCTTGAGATCGAGGTTCTCGATGATCGCTTCGATGATGATGTCGCAGTCGGCGAGGTCTTCGAGGTTGGTCGTGCCGCGCAAACGGCCGCGGATGGCCGCCTGCTCCTCGGCCGTGATCGTGCCCTTCTCGGCGAACTTCGCCAGCGACTTATCAATGCCGGCGAAGCCGCGCTCGCACAACTCGTTCGTCACCTCGCGCACCGTCACGTCGAAGCCGGCGGTGGCCGCCGTCTGCGCGATGCCCGAACCCATCAGGCCGCAGCCGAGCACACCCACTTTCTGAATCGCCATCGTTAGTTAGCTTCTCCTGTCTGAAATTGTTCGCGGCTTAAAGCGTGTCGCGTCGTTCACGGCCTGAAGCGCGACGCGGGGCGCACGCTCACTTGTCGGGCGGCGCGGGCGTCTGGCCCTTTTGCCGGTCGGCGGGCGGCGCGCCCTCGCGCGGCTGCTCTTGCTGTTCGCCCTCCCCCGGCTCCAACAAGCGCAGACCGTATTTCTGCCCCTCGGTTTTGACCCAACTGTCGGAGCGCGTCTCCCAGTCGGCGAAATCCTTGTCGAGCCGCTTGGCTTCGGCGAGCGCCTGCGGCGTGCGCCGCTCCTTGTCGGGGCGCGCGGCGTACTCGCCCGCGCGCACGACGAGTTGCTTCAGCTCGCCGCGCAAGGCGTCCGCCTGCGGCTCGAAGGGCCGGACGCGGTCGAGTTGTTCGACGGCGCGGTTGGCCGCCGCCGCGTCCGCCTCGCCGGCCCTGAGCGCGTGGAAGGCGCGCTGCCCCTCGTTCATCGCGCTGATGTAGCCGTCTATGTCGAGACCGTTCGACCTGACGAGCCGCGCGCCCGCGTTGTCGAAGTGCGGGCGGGCCTCGCCCATGTGGCGCGCGACCTCGCCGAAGCTGACGGCGACGAGCGCGAGGGCCGCGACTTGCAGGACGTGCCACACGACGGCGACCGAGCCGCGCGGGCCCGGCCGCTTGTAGCCGACCAGCAGCGCCAGCACGCAGCCCGCGGCGAAGCCGCCCAGGTGCGCCGCGTTGTCGATCATCGGGATCGAGTAGCCGATGAAGAGGTTGACCAAGATCGTCGGCAACATGCCGAAGCCGAACGCGCGCTTGAAGCCGTCGGGCAGTTCGCGCCGGAACTTCAAGCCGAAGACGAACAGCACGCCGACCAGCCCGAACAGCGCGCCCGACGCGCCCGCGCTCGGCCCGTCGCCGCCGCGAAATAGGAACTGCCCGAGCACGCCCGCCGGGCGCACGCCCGAACTCGAAGTCAGGTAGCTCGCGCCGACGCCCGCTATTCCGGTCACGATCCAGAAGCAGACGAACTTGGCCGAGCCGTAGAGCCGCTCGACGTAAGGGCCGATGGCGAACAGGCTGTACATGTTCACCAGCAGGTGTATCCAGCCGATGTGGATGAAGACCGGCGTGACGAGCCGCCACCACTCGCCCTGGTTGATGAGCGAGTTGTACTTCGCGCCGTAGGCGCGCAGCACCTCGAAGTTGCCCGTGCCGCCCGGCAGCGAGAACTTCTCCATCAGCAGGAAGACGAAGACGTTAAGCGCGAGGAAGACGAAGGTGAACGTGGCGGGCCGCCGCAGGATGGCGTGCGCGAAGCGCAGCGTCTCCGCGTCGTGCCGCGGCGCGCGCGCCGCCTCCGCGCCCGCGCCGACCGGCGCGCCGCAGACGCCGCACGCCGCCTCGCCCGCGCCCACGAGCGCGCCGCAACTGCGACACACCTGCGTGCGGTTCGCGTAACGCGCGCCGCTCGTCCGTTCGTCCGCCAAAGCCGCTCCAATCTCGCCGCCCACGCGCGCAGTCGTCAGCCGCGGCCGCAAGCGTTGCGGCGTTGCGCCGGGCGTTCGTGCTAACGGGGAAGACCTTCGGCGCGATTCTACAACGCGGCGCGCGGGGCTGTCATGCGGGGCTGTCCGAGCCGGTCTGGCGTTGCGTTCAGGATCGGTCAGCCTGCGTCGCCCGGATCGTTCAGGCTGACAGAACCTGACTGACAGAGACTGTCACCGCGCGCGCGCCCGCCGCCGTTTCCCGGCAAAACGCGCCGTCTCGGCGGTCGCCGCTTCTGGCACGGGCGTTGATAAATGGAAAGCGCGGCGTCTCTCGCTCGCAGGCGAGCACTGTTCTGCAAAGCCCCGCGCCGCGCACTTAAGGAGATTGTGATGCAACCTCGAAAGCCGTCTCTCATCATCACGTCCATCACGTCGGCGGCGCTGCTGCTGTCGCTGTGCGCCGGACTGCTGCCGCGCCCGACCGGCGCGCAGACGCCGCGGCAGACGGACGCACGCGCCCGGCGCAGCGCCTACCCCGCGCTCGCGGCTTACGCGCACGACCTGACGGCGCGCGCACGCCGCGTGGCCCCGGCGCTCGCGCACGCCCCGCAGGTGGACGAACTGGTTGACGCGCTCGCGCGTGACCGCCGCGCGCCCGTGCTGACGGGCGAGACGGGCACGGGCAAGGCGCTGCTCGTCGTCGCGCTGGCCGCGCGCATCGGCGCGGGCGACGTGCCCGAAGCCTTGCGCGGCCGGCCCGTCTACAGCCTCGACCTGGCGGCGCTGCTCGCGGGCGCGCGCGACGGCGAAGAGGTGGCCGCGCGTATGCGCACCGTGCTCGCCGACGCGGCCCGCGCCGAAGCCGTCCTGTTCGCCGACAACCTGCCGGCGCTCACGGGCGCGGGCGCGGCGCACGGCCCCCAGGTCGCCGCCATGTTCAAGACGGCGCTCGCCGAGGGGCGCTTGCGCCTCGTCGGCACGACCACGCCCGGCGCGTACCGCACGCTCATCAGCCCCGACGAGACGCTCGCGCGCCTCTGCCGCGAGCTGCGCGTGGACGAGACGACGGCCGCGGACGCGCGCCGCGCCAACGATGATTTCACGGGCGACAAGATCGCGCCCGACCTGCGCGAACTCGTCGCGCACGCCAAGTCGCCCGCCGAGCGCGTGGGCGTGATCCTGCAAGTCGGCGACGTGCGCAGCCGCGCGCTGGCGGCGCTGCTCGCGCGCCACGGCGTCGAGATCAACGCCTCGATGGCGCAACTCGGCGCGCTCAAGGTCGAGCTGCCGGTCAGCGCCGTCGCGGCGCTCGCCGCCAGCACAGAGGCCAAGCACCTCTCGCCCGACCGCGCCACCTACACCGCCGGGCACGTCACCGCCACGACCGGCACGGATCAGATTCGCACCCAGTCGAACGGCTGCCTGCTGCTCGTCTGCTCGACGACGACCTACGACGGCGCGGGCATCGGCATCGCCGTCCTCGACTCCGGGCTGGACACCGCGCACAAGGCGTTCGCCGCCAAGACCGATCTGTCCGGCAACCGCGTCAAGTTCAAGAAGGACTTCACCGGCGAGAACAAGCCGGACACGGACCCATTCGGGCACGGCACGCACGTCGCCTCGGCCGCCGCCGGCGTGAGCACGGCTTCGGGCGACGCCTATTCGGGCGTCGCGCCCGGCGCGAACCTCATCAACCTGCGCGTGCTCAACTCGCAGGGCGCGGGGCGCGTCTCCGACCTGCTCGCCGCGCTCAACTGGATTCTCAGCCCGGCCGACCCGTCCAAGCCGGTCAGCAGCAGCAACCCGCTGAACAAGGACAAGTACAACATCCGCGTCGCCAACCTGTCACTCGGCGCGCCGGCCATTGATTCATACCGCAACGATCCGGTCTGCCGCGCCGTGCGGCAGCTCGTGGACGCGGGCGTCGTGGTCGTCGCCGCCGCCGGCAACGACGGCAAGAACGCCGCCGGGCAGAAGCTCTACGGCCGCATCCACTCGCCCGGCAACGAGCCTTCGGCCCTGACCGTCGGCGCGAGCAACACCTACGGCACGGACGCGCGCGCGGACGACGGCATCGCCTCCTACTCTTCGCGCGGGCCGACGCGCAGCTCCTACGTGGACGCCAGCGGCGTGCGCCACTACGACGACCTGCTCAAGCCCGACCTGGTCGCGCCCGGCAACAAGCTTCTCTACGCCGAGTCCGATCTGGGCGGCGGCACGCTGAACATGCTCGTGACGCAGAACCCGCAGCTCGACTCCGGCATCACCGACCGCGACAACAAGCGGCTCATGTACCTGTCGGGCACGTCCATGGCGACGCCGGTCGTCGCGGGCGCGGCCGCCCTGATGCTGCAAGCGAACCCGAAGCTCACGCCGAACATGGTCAAGCTGCTCCTGATGTACACGGCGCAGCCGCTCGCCGGCTTCAACATGCTGGAACAGGGCGCGGGGCAGTTGAACGTCGAAGGCGCGATGCGCCTCGCCAAGCTCGTCCGCACGGACTTGACGGCGACGACGGCGACCGGCGCGCCGCTCTTGACGACCAGCACGCCGCCCGACCCGCACACGACCGTCGCCGGGCAGACCTTCACCTGGGCGCAGGGCATCCTGCTCAAGCGGCGCTACGCGACGGGCACGAACCTGATCATGAAGTACCAGCCCGTCTACGCGCTCGGCGTCGTGCTCGGCGACGGCATCCTGATCTCGGACGGCGTCGTCTTAGGCGACGGCGTGGTCTTGGGTGACGGCGTCGTCCTGGGCGACGGCATCCTGATCTCGGACGGCATCCTGATCAGCGACGGCACGATGATGGGCAGCGGCATCCTGATCTCGGACGGCGTCGTCCTGGGCGATCAGGTCACGCGCGCCGACGGCGTGGTCTTGGGCGACGGCGTCGTGCTCGGCGACGGCGTGGTCTTGGGCGACGCCGTAGTCGTCGGCGACGGCGTCGTGCTCGGCGACAACGTGCAGGCCATGTCGGCGCTGCTCGGCGGCGACGAGACCGCCTCGATGCCGGTGCTGCCGGACGACTCGCCGGACGACCCGGCGGACGACTCCGCGGAGGAGCCGCCGCCCGCGCCGTAGTCAACGCGGGCTGCGCGCGCCCAGCGGCCTTCTCCCCGGCCCCGGCGCGCGCCGCCCGTCCGCGCGTCGTGCCCCGACTCACGCAACACGGGACTGCTTACCTCAAGAGGTCGCAACACATGGCCGTGACGTTCATGGAACAAGAAAGCGCTTGGCCGGGCGGCGCGTGGGGGCAGGCGCTCCACACGGAAGCCAGCCCGCTCGGCGACGAACACGAGACAGAGGTGCTGGCCTTCCTCGCCAAGCGCCCCGTACATACGGTCTTTCTCGCCACGCTCATCCGCGACAACGGGCTGGTCAGCCCGCTCAACCGCGGCACGTTCTACGGCTGCCGCGACGCGGCGGGCCGGCTCACGGGCGTCGCGCTCATCGGGCACGCGACGCTCTTCGAGTCGCACGACGACGCGGCCATCGCCGCCTTCGCCCAACTCACGCAGGCGTGCCCGCACGCGCACCTGATCCGCGGCGAGCAGGCGCTCGTCGAACGCTTCCGCCGCGCTTACGAACGCGTCGGCGGCCGCCGCCCGCGCCGCGTCGCGCGCGAGGTGCTGTTGGAGCTGCGCCCGCCCGTCGTCGTCCACCCGCCGGTCGCGGGCCTGCGCCTCGCCGCCAGCGCCGACCTGAACGAGTTGCTCCCCGTCAACGCCGGCATGATCGAGGACGAGTGCGGCATCAACCCCTTGACGCGCGACCCCGTGGGCTTCCGCGTGCGCCTGCTGCGCCGCATCGAGCAGGGGCGCATCTGGGTCTGGGCGCGCGCCGGCCGCGTCGTCTTCAAGACGGACGTGCTGGCGAACACGGCGGCCGCCGCCTACCTCGAAGGCGTCTGGGTACACCCGGCCGAGCGCGGGCGCGGGCACGGGCTGCGCTGCCTGTCGCAGTTGAGCCGCCTGCTGCTGGCGCAGACCGAGGTCATCAGCCTGGTCGTCAACGAGACGGCCGCGGGCGCGCGCACCTTCTACCAGAAGGCGGGCTACCGCGCCGTGACGCGCTACGACACGATCTACCTGTAAAGCCCGCAAGGGCTTTCGCAGCTCCCGCCCCGCCGCTTCAGTCTCTCTCACAGTTTGATAACACCGAAGGCTTTGCGCCGCGCGAGCTGTGCCGCACGGCGCAAAGTTTCGCGCCGGGTGCGGAGCGACGCGATGGATACGATGACGATTCACCCGAAACACAGGATGTACCAGACGGGCGTGACCGTGGTCGGTCTCGCCGCCTGGCTGGCGTGCGCGGCGTGGCTGGCGGGCGGCTACAACTGGGCCGGGCAGTTGAGCTTCTTCGCCTTCGTGCCGGCGATCATCTTCGCCAGCATGTTCGTGCAGACGTTCCGCATGCCGGCGGGCCTGCGCTTCACGCACGAGCGGCTGACCTTCACGCTCTCCGACGCGCTGGTGCTGCTGGTCGCCTGCTGGTACGGCTTCGCGCCCGCCGTCTGCCTCGCGGGCATCGAGGGCTTCACCACTTCACGCCGGACTGTGCGCCGGGCGTCGTCGAACCTTTTCTCGGCCGGCATGATGGCGCTCGCCGCGGCGGCCGCGGCCGGGGCGCTGCGCTTAGTGCTGCGCCAGGGCTTCCACGAGGCGGGCACGGGCGCGGAGCACACGGCGCTGGCCGTCTCGGTCGCCATGTTCGTCGCCAGCCTGACGCACACGGTCGTCAACCTCTCGCTGCTCTGCACGCTGCTCGCGCTCCGGCACGACAAGTCAATCATGCAGGGCTGTTTGGAGAAGCTGCGCTGGGCCGCGCCGATGTTCTTCCCCGTCGGCACGGCGGCGACGCTGATGTACGTCGCGCGCCAGCACGACATGATGTTCGTCGTCGTCACGGGGCTGCCGGTCTTCCTCGCCATACACTTCGGCCACCGCCGCTACCGCGACGGCGTGCAGGCGCGCATCGCGTTCATGGAGAAGGCGCACCGCGAGACCATCGAGGCGCTCGCCGTGGCCATCAACGCCAAGGATCAGGTGACGCACGAGCACGTCCTGCGCGTGCAGATTTACGCGGCGGGCGTGGCCCGACTCCTGGGCTGCTCGGCCGAAGAGGTCGAGGCGCTGCGCGCGGGCGCGCTCCTGCACGACATCGGCAAGATCGCCGTGCCCGATTACATCCTGAACAAGCCGGGCAAGCTGACCGCCGCCGAGTTCGAGCAGATGAAGCTGCACACGGTCGTCGGCGCGCAGATACTCGGCCGCGTCGAGTTCCCGTACCCGGTCGTGCCCGTCGTGCGCCACCACCACGAGCGCTGGGACGGCGCGGGCTACCCCGACGGTCTGAAGGCCGAAGAGATTCCGCTGACGGCGCGGATACTTTCGGTCGTGGACTGCTTCGACGCGGTGCGCGAAGACCGGCAGTACCGGCGCGGGCTGACGCGCGAAGAGGCGGTCGCGCTCATCATGGAAGGCGCGGGCACGCAGTACGACCCGCGCGTGGTCGGCACGTTCGTCACGAACCTGCCGCTCTTCGAGGCCGAGATCAAGGCGCGCGCCCAGGAGCCGCTGCCGACCTACGGCATCGAGCAGACCGAGCAGTTGTCGGAGCGCGCCAAGACGGTCGCGCCCGCCGCCGGTCTCGCCGCGGCCGCGCCCGAAGCGGACGCGCCCGAACACAAGCTCGGCGAGCGCGAACTGCAACAACTCGCGCAACTCGCGCACGCGGTCGAGGGGCTGGCGACGCAGGAAGAGATGCTCGCGGCCTTCGCCAGAGGTTTGCGCGCGCTCGTGCCTTACGACACGTGCGCGGTCGCGCTGGCGCGCGCCGAGACGGGCGACGCGGCCGTGGCGCACGCCGCGGGCTTGCACGCGACCGCGCTGCGCAATCACGCCTACACGCCGGGCGAGGGCGTCACCGGCTGGGTGCTCTCGAACCTGCGCCCGTTCGCCAACACCGATCCCAAGCTCGACTTCGCGCCGGCCCTGGCCACGCAGTTCGCCGGCTACCGCACGCTCGCCTGCGTGCCCGTCCGCGGCGGGCGCGAGACGCTCGGCACGATCACGCTCTACGCGCAGGCGCTCGCGGCCTACAGCGTGCCGCAGCAGAAGCTGCTCGAAGCCGCCGCCATGATCCTCGCCACCGCGCTCGCGCCCAAGCCCGTCCGCGCCGAGGTCGAGTACGCCGCCGAGCCGCACGCCAGCCAGCCGCCCGCCGACATCAACCTGCTCAACAACACCATCGAATCCGAGCTGACCCACTAAGACCAGACAAGCCGCAGCCGGGAGCGCGGGCATCCCTGCCCGCTATGAGCGCGCAGCGCGAACAAACGAAGCGGCGGCACTCAAGCGTTGAGTGCCGCCGTAAACTTTTAAGCGTGCTGAAGCACGCTTTGGCGGGCAGGGAGGCCCGCGCTCCCGGCGTGGAGTTACTTGTTACGGCTCAAGCTTGATCCGGCCTTGCGCTTTGATCTCGTGCGGGGCGGCGTCGGCGACGACTTCGAGGGGCGCGCGCCAGGTGAGCGTCTTGATGCGGCACGTACCGGTGTTGTCCGTGCGGCAGTAGAAGAGCGTCGCCTTGACGAGCAACTCGGCGCTGCCGGCGGCGCGCGGCTGTAGCGCGACGCGCAAGGGCAGACGCACCTCGCGGCCCGCGAGCGTGCGCGCCGGTCTGTCGCCCGCCAACGCGACGCGTTGCGCGCCGCTCGTGATCGTGACCTGAACGCGTTGCGGCGCGGCGTCGTTGAGGTGATAGCCTTCGGGCAGTTCTACGTTGACGACGAGCGCGGCGTCGTGCGCGCCGCGTTGCAGACGCTGCGGCGCGAGCTTCGTCTCCTCCGCGTTGGGCGCGGCGGCCGCGGCGGCCGCCGGCACGCGGCCGGCTTCGGGCGGGCGCAGGCCCGCGAGCTTGAGCGTCGAGGTCGCGCCGGTGTGCGCGTCCACGACGCGGAGCGCGTGGTTGTTCGTGTCGGCGACGTAGAGCCGGCCGGCGGCGTAAGAGAGACCGCCGGGTTCGTAGAACGAAGGCTTGTCGCCGTCCGCTTGGCCGGGCTGACCCGTGCCGGCAAACGTCGCGACCGCGCCGGTCTGCGGATCGAGCCGGCGGAGCTTGTGGTTGTAGGTGTCGGCGACGAAGAGCGCGCCGTCGGCGTAAGCGACGCCGAGCGGGTGTTGGAAGCGCGCGTCGTCGCCGCGCCCGTCCGCGTCGCCGAACTCGAACAGGTCGCCGCCCGCGAGCGTCCGCACTTCCTCGGACGACGCGGACGCGCCGTCCGACTGCGACGTGCGCGCAGACCCGGCGGCCACGCGCGCCCCTTCGGCGCTCGCGCCCGGCTGGTCAGCGCCGAGCCTGAGCGCGCGGATGATGTTCGACTCGCTGTCGGCGACGTAGAGCGTCGCGCCGTCGGTCGCCAGCCCCGAAGGCTGCGCGAAGGCGGCGGCGGCGCGCGGGCCGTCTACGCGCGCCTCGGCCCCCGTGCCCGCGAAGACCGACACGCGCCCGCCGTCCAACTCGTACTGCCAAATCTGGTGCGTGCCGGCCATGGCGACGTAGAGCGTGCGCCCGACGAGTTGCAAGTCCCAGGGCGAACTGAGCGCGGTGCTGCGCCCAGGCCCGCCGTCCGGGCGCGTGCGCGCCTGCGCGCCCGTGCCCGCGACGGTCGTCACGGTGCGCGCCGCGAGGTCTACGCGGCGCAGCAGGTGGTTCTCCGTGTCGGCGACGTAGAGTGCGTCGCCGTCGAGCGCGAGGCCCTGCGGGCGGTAGAAGGTGGCGCGGTCGAACGCGCCGTCGGCCGCGCCGCGCGCGCCCGTGCCGATGGTGTCAACGAGCGTGCCGTCGAGTCTGGTGACGACTATGCGGTTGTGGTTCGAGTCGGCGACGAAGAGGCGATCACGCACGGCGTCGGCGAGCACCTTGCCGGGGAAGGCGAGCGGCATGGGCGCGGTCTGCGCGCGTTCGAGCGCGAGCTTGATGGGTTGTTCGTTCAACTGCCCGCGCGCGCGAAAATCTTTGATCGTGTCGCCGATCAACTTGTCGAGCACATCGTAGCGTCCCTCGCCTTCGAGGCGGCCGACGACGTAGCCGGCCGGGTCGATCAGGTAGCGCGTCGGCCAGGCGCGCACGGCGTAAGCTTGCCAGATGGCGAACTCGGCGTCGTTGACGACCGGGTGCTCAAGCTCGTAGCGCAGGACGACGCGGCGGATGTTGTCGGTCTCGCGCTCGTTGGTGAACTTGGCGGAGTGGACGCCGATGACGACCAACTCGTTCGGGTACTTGGCTTCGAGCCGTTTCAGATCGGGGATGATGTGGATGCAGTTGATGCAGCCGTAAGTCCAGAAGTCGAGCAGCACGACCTTGCCGCGCAGCCCGGCGATGGTCAGCGGCTTATCCGTATTCAACCACCCGCGCCCGCCCGTCAACTCCGGCGCGCGCACGCGCCCGCGATACTCCGCCGGCATATCATCCTCCGCCTGCGCGACGACGGCGCGCGCGCACACAAGCGCCAGCGCCGCCAACATGAAGACCGCGAATAGACGTTTCAACAGCAACACCCTCAAACTCGGATTCAGACCGGCGCGAGCATCTACGCGAGCGCCCGCGGACTGGGATTCAGCCCCGCGCGTGCGCGGCGACATTTTAGCACCCGGCATAACAATCTCAGGGTAAACGTTGCGGTAAGGAGTTCACCACAGAGGCACGGAGGTGGCACGGAGCCTTGAATGCCATTCGAGCCTCCGTGCTTCCTCCGTGAACTCTGTGCCCCTGTGGTGAATATCGTCGCACAGCCCCTCAACCTTCCTCCGCCACTTGATATAAGATACACGCGCAGCCACAGAACGTTAGTCGCGCCCGCCGCCCGTTTGCTTACACGCCGACTCGCGCTTCGCGGCCGCCGAGCTGATCACTGACTGCTGAGAGCTTTCCATGAACGAACAAGCCTTCGGGGTGTTGGAGTACGAAGAGTTGCGCGCGCTGGTGCGGCGCGGGGCGCAGACGCCGATGGGGCGGGCGCGCGCGGACGCGCTCGCGCCGCTCGCCGACCGCGCCGCGTTGCAGCGCGCGCTCGACGCCGTCGCCGAGTGTCTTGAGCTGCGGCGGCGCGGCGCGGGCTGGTCGTTCTCGGAGTTGAGCGACCCGGCGGACGCGCTCGCGCGCCTGCGCATCGAGGGCGTGGTGCTCGACCCGCTCGCGCTCTTAGAGCTGGCGCGGCTCTGCGATCAGGTGGGCGAGGCGCGCGCGCGCATACAGGCCGAGCGCGCCGACGCGCCGGTGCTGTGGGCGCTCGTCGCCGACCTGCCGCGCGAGTTGTACACGCTCGCCGCGCGTATCACCGCGAAGATTCTGCCGGGCGGCGAACTGGACGACCGCGCCAGCCCCGAACTCGCGCGCATACGCCACGACATCAACCGCCTGCGCTCGCAGATCACGCGCACGCTCGAAGGCGTGATGCGCCGCTCGGAAGAGGCCGTGCAGGATCAACTCGTGACGCTGCGCAACGAGCGCTTCGTCATCCCCGTGCGCGCCGATCACCGCGGGCGCGTCGCGGGCGTCGCGCACGGCTCGTCGTCTTCGGGTCAGACGGTCTTCGTCGAGCCGCTCGAAACCATCGAGTCGAACAACGAACTGCAAGCCCTGCGCGAGACCGAGGCGCGCGAGATCACGCGCATCCTCGCCACGCTGACCGACGAACTGCGCCGCGAGCTGCCCGCGCTTGAGCGCGCCGCCGCAGTCGTCGCCGAACTGGACTTCGTCGCCGCCAGTGCCGCGCTCGCGCGCACGTTCAACTGCGTGCAGCCGATCATCGAAGACGGCGGCACGCTCGAATTCGACGCCGCGCGCCACCCGCTGCTCGAAGAGAACCTGCGCGCCACGGGCGAGCGGGTCGTGCCCGTCTCGCTGCGGCTCGACGCCGAAGCGCCCGTCATGGTCATCTCCGGCGCGAACGCGGGCGGCAAGACGGTCGTGCTCAAGACCGCCGGCCTGCTGGCGCTGATGGCGCTTTCGGGCTTGCACGTCCCGGCCGCAGCCGCGCGCGTGCCGCGCTACGCCTCCGTGCTCGCGGACATCGGCGACCGCCAGTCGCTCGCCGCGCACCTCTCCACCTTCACCGCGCACATCGCCAACATCAGTCGCATGTTGGAACTCTGCCGCGCGCCCGCGCTCGTCCTGTTGGACGAGGTCGGCACGGGCACGGACCCGGAAGAGGGTTCGGCCCTGGGCGTCGCCATCGTGGATCACTTCCGCCACGCCTGCGCCGCGCACGTCGTCGCCACGACGCACTACAGCGGCTTGAAGCACTACGCGGCGAACGAGCCGGGCGTGACGAACGCGAGCGTCGAGTTCGACGAACAGACCTTGCAGCCGACGTATCGTCTGCTCGTCGGCCGCGCCGGCTCGTCTTCGGGTCTGGAGATCGCGCGGCGCTTCGGCTTCCCCGCCGAGCTCGTCGCAGCCGCGGGCGCGCGCGTCAGCGAGTCGGCGCGCACGGCCGCCGAATACCTGCGGCGCATCCAGCGCGAGGCGGCGCAGGCCGAGGCGTTGCGCGGCGCGCTCGAAGAGGAGCGCGCGGCCGTGGCCGAGAAGTACGCCGGCCTCGAACGCGAGGCCGAGCGCCGCGAGCGCGAGCGGCAGCAGGCGTTCGAGCGCGACCTGCGCGCCGCCGTCGCGGACTTCGAGCGGCGCACGCAGGAGGCGCTCGCGCAGATCGAGGAGCGCGCCGTGCGGCTCAAGGTCGAGCGCGAGGCCGAGCGCCGCGCCGCCGAGTTGCGCCGCACGGCGCAGCGCGCCGCCGCGACGCGCGCGCCGCAGACGCACGCGGGCGAACACGCGCCCGGCGTCCGCGTCGTGCGCCGCGACGAAGGCGGCGCGCAAGCGGGCGGCGACGAACGCAGGGGCGCGACGAATGCGGGCACGACGAACGCGCGCACGCGCGACGAAGCGTTTCGCCCCGCGACCGTCGAGCGCGACATCGTCGCGGGCGACACGGTGCGTCTGCGCACGTTCGGCAAGACGGGCACGGTCGAGCGCGTGTCGGGCGGCGAGGCGGAGGTGCGCGTCGGCGCGCTGCGCCTGCGCGAGAAGTTGGCGAACCTCGAATTGATGGAGCGCGCGCCCGCGCCCGACACGGCGCGCCAGTCGCAGCTCGAACGCATGGCGGCGGCGGCCGCGCGCACGACGCAGGTGCGCCGCGGCGCGGCGCAGCACGCGGCCGAGGCCGAGTTGAACGTCATCGGGCGCACGACCGACGAGGCGGTCGAGGCGGCCGACAAGTTTTTGGACGAAGCTTTCTTGAACAGCCTGGCGCGCGTCCGCCTCATCCACGGGCACGGCACGGGCGCGTTGCGGCGCGCGCTCGCGGAGTTCCTGCGCACGCACCCGCACGTCGCCAGCTTCGCGCCCGCCCCGCCCGAACAAGGTGGCGCGGGCGCGACCGTCGTCGAGTTAAAGCAATAACCCCTTTGCGTACCTTCGCGGCTCTCCTTTGCGTCCTTTGCGGTTAGAGCTTTAAGACTTAACCGCAAAGGCCGCGAAGCGGGCCGCAAAGGGCCGCAAAGAGAATCAATACAGCCAGACGAAGGAGCTATCGGCACACCATGCGACGCCCCCAACGAATGCTTCTGGTCATCACGCTGACGCTGTGCGCGCTGCCCGCCGCGGCGCAGAGTGCGAACCCAACGCAGAGCGCGACCCCGGCGCTGCGCGCGACGCCGACGCCAACCCCGACCCCGACCCCGACGCCCGCCCCGACGCCGACGGAAGAGGAGTTGCAACGCCGTCGGGACGACGCGCTGTTGCGGGCGGCCGTCATCGGCGACGCCATCACCGTCCGCGCGCAACTCGACGCGGGCGCGCAGCCCGACGTGCGCGACGCGTTCAACAAGTCGGCGCTCATGCTCGCCGTCGCGGGCAACTACGCGGAAGTCGTCCGCGCGCTCGTCGCCGCGCGCGCCGATCTCGACGTGGCGGACAACGACGGCAAGACCGCGCTCCTGCTCGCCGCCGAGAAGGGCTACGCCGAGCCGGCGCGCCTCCTGGCTGAAGCCGGGGCGCAGGTTGAGTTCCGCGACAAGAACGATCAGACGGCGCTCATGCTCGCCGCGGCCGGTAACTTCGGCGAGGTCGTGCGCGCGCTCATACGCGCGGGCGCGCGCCCCGACGCGCGCGACGCGAAAGGGCAGACCGCGCTCATCAAAGCGGCCGCGCTCGGCCACGCCGATGTCGTGGACGCGCTCGTCAAGGGCGGCGCGAACCTGCGGCTCAAGGACGACGAGGGCCGGCACGCGACGCTCGTCGCCGTCGAAGCCGGGCAGGCGGAAGTCCTGCGCGTGCTGCTGCGCGCCGGGGCGGACGCGCGCGAGCGGCTCAAGGGCGGCGAGACGTTGTTGATGCGCGCCGTCCCCGCCAACAACGACGACATCATCAAGCTGCTCGTCGAGAGCGGCGCGGACGCGCGCGCGCGCGACGAACGCGGGCAGACCGCGCTGCTGCTGGCGGGGCGCGAGGGCTACAAGCTGTCTGTGCGCGGGCTGCTGGCCGCGGGCGTGAGCGTCAAAGACGAGGACGGCAAGGCGGCGCTCATGGCGGCGGCACGCGAAGGGCACAACGACACGCTGAAGGTCTTCATCGCGGGCGGGGCCGACATCAACGAGCGCGGCCCCGGCGGGCAGACGCTCTTGATGGTCGCCGCCGAGCACGGGCACAAGGACACGGTCAAGGCGCTCATCGCCGGCGGCGCGGACGTGAACGCGACCGACGACGGCGGCCGCACCGCCCTCATGCTCGCCCGCGCCCACGGCCACAACGACACCACCAAAGCCCTCCTCGCCGCGGGCGCGCGGCAGTAGCTAGTTGATCTTTGTAGTTGCCCGTAGCCAAAGATCAGTTCAACACAGAGTACACAGAGGTCACACAGAGAGCACAGTTTTTTTTACTGTGGCCTCTGTGTGACCTCTGTGTACTCTGTGTTAAATCTACCCCTCGCCACACTCAACCTGGTAAGACCGACTCGACCGCCGCGACGACGCGCGCGACCGTGACGCGGCGGATGCACTGCGCCTCCGCGAACTCGGCGCAGGTGTAGCCGGGGCACGGCGCGCAGGGCATCTCTTCGCGCACGACCGCCCACGGCGCGCGCGTCCACGGATGCCAGTGCGCGACGTTCGACGAGCCGAAGACGACGACGGCGGGCGTGCCCACGGCCGCCGCGATGTGCGCGACGCCGCTGTCGTTCCCGACGAACAGGCGCGCGCGCGCCGCCAGCGCGACGAGTTCGGGCAGCGCGAGATCGTCGCAGGTGACGAGCCGTGTGTTCGTCAACTCGCGCAGCCGCGCGAGCACCTGTCGCTCGTGCGGCGCGGCGACGGCGACGGCGTTGAGTCCGCGCGCCGCGAGATGTTCGACCACGCGCGCGAAGTTCTCCGCCGCCCACTGCTTCGAGTCGAAGGCGGCGGCCGGGTGGACGAGCGCGAACGGCTGCGCCCCTGCGTGCCCGGCGGCGCGGAGCTTCGCGCCGACGCTCGCGTCCGCCGCCGGCGTCACGACGAGTCTTGCCGGCGGGCGGTCGGTCACGGGCACGCCCGTCCAACCTACGAGCGCGAGTTGTTGCTCGGCCGAGTGCGTCTGCGGCTTTTGCCAAAGCTCCGCGGACGGCGGCGCGAGGTGGTTGTAGAGGAAGCCGTACTGGTAGTCGGCGTAGCCGACGCGGTAGCGCGCGCCCGACGCGCGGACGAGCAGCGTGGCGGTCGTGCCGCCGTGCAGGTTGTAGGCCACGTCGTAGCGCGCGGCGCGGAGTCGGCGCGCCACGTTGATGCGCGCGCGCGTGCTGCCGGGCGCGACCGTGATGATCTCGTCCACCGCGTCGAACCCCGCGAGCAGCGGCGCGACCCAGTCTTCGAGCAGCAGATCGATGCGCGCGTCGGGGAGGAAGCGGCGCAGGGCGTCGAGCGCGGGCGTCGCCAGCACCGTGTCGCCGATGGAGCGCAGCCGCACGACAAGGACGTGCCGCACCGCACGCCAGTCCCAGCGCGCGGGCGCGAGCGGCGCGGGCGACGAAGAGAACGGCACGGGCGTGGTCTGCGCCGCACGCGCCGTCGCGCCGTGCGTTGGCACGCCGTTCGTCGTCGCGTCGTCGGCCGGCTCTGTGCCGTGTAGACCCCTCGTCATCGTCGGTACACTCACGCGCCGGTCTGCTCGTCGTCGCGCGCCGGCTCGCCGCCCTGTTGTAGTTCCCAGAGCAGGAGGTATTTGAGAAAGGCGTGGTGCGCGGCGAAGCGCGCGATTGCATAGCCGGCGAGGCCGTCGCGCCAGCCGCCCTTGAGGATGAAGCTGCGGACGAAGGTCGCGGGCCCCGCGGCGGCGATGCGCCAGGGGTTGGTGCGGCGGCCCTGCTCGAAGAGTTGGCGCGCGGCGAGCGGCGCGTAGCGCTCGCCGATCATGCGGTGGTGCTGGGCCGCGTCGCGCACGGAGTAGTGGAGCAGATCGCCCGCGAGCGTCTCGACGCGCGCGCCCGCGTCCATCCTGACCGACTCGTGTATGTGCGCGCCGGCCCAGCGCCCGCGCGTGCGGTTGTAGAGCCGCAGTTGGTAGTCGGGATACCAGCCGCCGCCGCGTATCCAGCGGTTCATGTAGAACGAGCGGCGGGCGACGCGGTAGCCGTCGGCGAGGCGCGCGGCGGGCGTGTAGAGCAGGTCTTCGATGCGCGCGCGCAGTTCGGGCGAGACGCGCTCGTCGGCGTCGAGACTGAAGACCCAGTCGTTGGCGGCCGCATCCGCCGCGAACTGCTTCTGCGCGGCGAAGCCGGGCCAGGGGCGCGTGATGACGCGCGCGCCGCACGCGCGGGCGAGCTCGCGGGTCGCGTCCGTGGACTCCGAGTCCACGACCAGCACCTCGTCGGCCCAGGCGACGGAGGCGCACGCCGCGCGGATGTGCGCCGCCTCGTTGAAGGTGATGATGGTGGCCGTGATCTTCACGCCGAGCCTGACCGCGGCGCGCGCGCTCCCCAAGCCGCACGCGCCGCGGCGAGCATATGAGCCGGCCGCGCCGCGCGTCAACAAGGCGGCAAGCGCGTGCGGGTTGGCGGCCCCTGCGCCGCGGCCCTAAAATCGCCGCGCCGGGGCCGCGCCGGCACAACCAAGCTCATGCGCTTCCCACAGACGTTCATCGACGACCTGCGCCGCCAGGCGGACATCGTGCGCGTCGTGCAGGACTACGTCGCGCTCAAGAAGAAGGGCGCGAACTGGATGGCGTGCTGCCCGTTCCACCAGGAGAAGACGCCTTCGTTCTCCGTCAACCCCGCGAAGGACATCTTCTATTGTTTTGGGTGCGTAGAAGAGAACGAACTTATCTGGACGCGTGATGGACTCAAGCCAATCGCTGAGGTGCGGCCGGGCGAACAGGTACTAGATAAGCACGGGGGCTGGCAGCAAGTCCTCAACGTAATCTATAAGCCGGCCGACGAGCTACTTGGCTTTAGCACCGCTGCTTTCAGGCACGATCCGCTCTGGCTGACCCCGGATCACACTTGTATCTTTGCCGGCCGGGAGCATGTGGTGGCCTCGGTTCCTTACATTTTCCAAACCGCGGAGCGCAGCCTCAAGTTCCTCAGTGCCAAGAAGCATACGCGCCGGAGCGGTAAATACCGGGACGCCCTCAGATTGAGCGAGGGTCGGGCGGATGAGTTGAAGGCCGGCGATTATTTAGTGTTCCCTGTCATCCCCGACAGCTTACGTGTGGCGCACGATCTTTTTGCGCCCGACGTGATTAACCCGCGCGAGAATCGGGTTAACGGCGTCAGGGTGGAAGCCCTGCCGCTCAACGAGCGCACGGCCAGATTATACGGTCTGTGGTTAGCGGAAGGTTCGGTCGGGCGCGGCTTCGTGCGGTGGACGTTTCATGCGAATTCGAGGGACACGTTCGCCGCCGAACTGATCTCGATTCTCAAAGAGGAGTTCGGGTTAAAGGCCACTATTTATCAGTACCCGGATAAACCTAACACCTGCGAGGTCAACTGTAGCAAGACCGATTTGGCGTGTCAGTTGACCTACTGGTTTGGCCGGGGGGCGGCAAACAAAAAGCTGCCGGCACAGGCTCTGTACTGGCCGGTCAACATACAAAAAGCCTTGCTGTCCGGTTACCGTGATGGCGATGGTGATAAGCAAGGCATGTCCACTTCAATCTCGCGTCAATTGTCTTATGGCATCTTCGCGCTAGCGATACAGGCGCGGGAAAACATCGCCCTCTACAGATACAACGAGCATACGGATAAAACCGGACTTCATCATAAAGAGTTCTGGAACCACTACCCGCGCCAGCGTGAATGCTTCAACGGTTTTTATGAAACTGTCGGTGGCACGAACTACTACTTCTCGCCTATTACCAAGATCGAGCGAAGCACCGGGCCGAGGCGGGTGGTGGATATCACTGTTAGCGAAACCAGTTCATTCGCAACCAAGCTTGGTGTCATGCACAACTGCGGCAAGGGCGGCTCCGTCTTCAACTTCGTCATGGAAATTGAGCGGGTGTCGTTCCCGGAGGCGGTGCGGATCGTGGCGGAGAAGGCGAACGTGCCGCTGCCGGCGATGGAGCAAGATCAGAAGTTCGAGACGCGGCGGCGCGAGGCGGACGACGTGATCGAGTTGAACGCGTGGGCGCTCGAATGGTGGGAGCAGCACTTGGCGGCGGCGGGCGGCGAGGCGCAGGCGGGCCGCGAGTATCTTGAGCAACGCGGCATCACGGAGGAGACGCGGCGGGCGTTCCGTTTGGGTTTCGCGCCGAACAGTTGGGAGGGCTTGAGCGCGCACCTGAAGCGCAAGGGCGCGAGCGCGGCGCAGATCGAGCGGAGCGGTCTCGTCGTCGTCAAGGACGGCGGCGGGCACTATGATCGTTTCCGCGGGCGCGTCATCTTCCCCGTCATGGACGCGCAGGGGCGGCCCGTGGCCTTCGGCGGGCGCGTGCTCACGCCCGACGAGCAGCCGAAGTATTTGAACTCGCCGGAGACGGCCGCTTACACGAAGGGCCGGCATCTCTACGGGCTGCACCTGACGCGCGACGACATACGGCGCAAGGGGTTTGCGATCCTCGTCGAAGGCTACCTCGATCTGATCGTGCCTTATCAGGCGGGCGTGCGGAACATGGTGGCGAGTCTGGGCACGGCCTTGACGCCGGAGCAGGCGCGTCTGTTGGGCCGCTTTGCGCGCAAAGTGGTCGTCAATTATGATGGTGATCGGGCGGGGGTGAAGGCGGCGCAGCGCGCCATCGAGACGCTGCTGGCGGAAAACTTCGAGCTGAAAGTCTTAGTGCTACCCGACGGCGCGGACCCGGACGAGTTCATCCGCGCGCACGGCGTCGAGGCGTACCACGAGCGCCGGGGCAAGGCGCAGCCCTTCACCCAGTTCGTCATCGAGCAGGCGACGCGGGGGCGCAACCTCCACAACCCACCCGAAAAAGGCGAGGCGGTCAAAGAGGTCTTGCCGTTCGTCCGCGCGGTGCGCGAGCCGTTGCAGCGCCGCGAGTATTTCGATCAGGCGTTGGACGCGCTGCGCGTCGAAGACGCCGGCCTGCGGCGCGCGCTCTGGCGCGAGGTGAACGCGCGGGCGGCGGGCGACAGCGCCGCGGCGGACGTGAAGGAGCAGGTCGCGCGGGCCGCGCGCGTGCCGCCCACCGTCGCCGAGCAGCGGCTGCTCGAACTGCTCGCCCACGACGCGGAGTTGCGCGCCGAGGTGTTGGGCGCGCTCGAACCGGAAGTCTACGCGGGACTGCCGACCGAGCCGCTGTTCGCGGCCCTGCGTGATATAGACGCGGCCGGCGCGCCCGTTGACTTCGACGCGCTGATCGAGCGCGCGGGCGACGACGAGGAGTTGCGCAAGCTGGTCGCGCTCGTCTGGTGGAGCGAGCCGGTGCGGGCCGAGGGCGAGGCGCTCGACGACGTGCGCGCCTCGGCGGCGAGTTGTCTGACGGCGCTGCGGCTGATGTACGCCGAGCGGCGTCTGAAGGAGTTGTCGGCCGCGATCACGGCGGCCGAGCGCGGCGGCGACGAGGCCGGCCGCGACCGGCTGGTGCTCGAACACCTGGAGTGGACGCGTTGGCGCAACGCGCTGCTGCCGAGACAGTGAATTGCGGATTGGGGATTGCGGATTGCGGATTGAAAGGCGGGCCGCGCTCGTGAATCAATCTGCTCTGTTAATCCGCAATCCGCAATCCCCAATCCGCAATTGAGATCATGGAAGAGAAAGATCAGGACGACGTGATGCAGCGCCTGCTCGAACTGGGCGGCGACAAGAAGTTTCTGACCTTCGACGATCTGAACCGCGAGCTGCCCGACAACGTCGTCTCGCCCGACGACATCGAGGACGTGCTCTCGAAGCTCGAAGGCTCGAACATCACGGTCGCCGACTCCGACGAGCGGCTCTTGGAGCAGGCGGTCGTCGTCGTCAGCACGGAGGACGACGACGAGTTGGACGAGGACATCGAACTCGACCTCTCGGCCGGCGCGTTGGAGAAGACGAACGATCCCGTCCGCCTCTACCTGCGCGAGATGGGCGTCGTGCCGCTCCTCACGCGCGAGGGCGAGGTCTCCATCGCCAAGCGCATCGAGCGCGGGCAGCGCAAGACGCAGAAGGCCATCTCGCGCTCGCCCATCGCCGTCAACGAACTGCTGCGCATCGGCGAGGAGTTGGAGTCGGAGCAGTTCAACATCCGCGACGTGGTCAACTTCTCCGACCAGACCGAACTGACGGGCCAGGAGGACAAGGCGGACGAGTACCTACAGTGGACGCTCGAAGGCGTCGGCAACATCCGCCGGCACTTCAAGGCGGCGCTGAAGGAGTGGGACAGGCTGCGGGCCGAGCAGAAGTTGCTGCGCGGCAAGAAGTCGCGCAAGCTCGTGCGCCTCAAGCGCAAGGTCGCGCGCCTGCGTCTGGAGATCGCGCAGGAGATTAGCCAACTGAGCCTGACCGAGCGCGCGCGCCGCCGTCTGATTGACGCGATTGACGACGCGTACAAGGAGGTGCGCGCCGCCGAGCGCGACATAGAGAAGTACACCGACCGGCTCAACAAGCGGAAGCTCAAGCCCGAAGAGGAGCGCGAGTACAAGCGCATCATCTCGAACGCCAAGCGCAAGCTGCAACTGATCGAGACGGAGACCTACATCACGCCCACCGAGATCAAGCGCTCGCTCCAAGCCGTCACCGTCGGCGAGCAGGAGACCTCGCAGGCCAAGCGCGAACTGATCGAAGCGAACCTGCGCCTCGTCGTCTCGATTGCGAAGAAGTACACGAACCGCGGGCTTCAATTCCTCGACTTGATTCAGGAAGGCAACATCGGCTTGATGAAGGCCGTGGACAAGTTCGAGTGGCGGCGCGGGTACAAGTTCTCGACCTACGCGACGTGGTGGATTCGGCAGGCGATCACGCGGGCCATCGCCGACCAGGCGCGCACGATCCGCATCCCCGTCCACATGATCGAGACGATCAACAAGCTGGTGCGCACGAGCCGCGCGCTCGTCCAAGAACTGGGGCGCGAGCCGACC
>DASVPY010000019.1:0-67216 GCA_036389395.1 Pyrinomonadaceae bacterium | reverse complement strand
CCCCCCCCCCCCCCCCCCCCCCGCCACGCCGTAACGGCGGCGCGGCGCGCGCCCGTTGACCTGGTCGCTCTTAAGTCGCGCGCGCACGCTCGACGCGGCTGGCCACCATCCACGACGACGCACGCCTCGCCCGCGTCCAAGCCCGCGCGCACGAACTCGCCGAGCGCGGCCAACAGGCTGTCGGGTTCGTCGTAGAACTGGACGAAGTGTTCGCCCGCGCCGCCCCCGTGTCGCGGCGCGGGCGCGGGCGCGAACGCGCCGGACGGCAGGCCTGCGCGCGCGGTCTCGCCGTCGCTCATTGCTTTACTCACGAAAACCTCCACGAAGCGGGGCCGCAAGCGGCGGCCGGGCGGCACGCGCCTGAGACACGAGGCGCAGGGTCGCGGCGCGGGTCGCGTCCGGCCGCGGCCGGGCGGCTGTTTCTTAAAGGGGGGAGGTTGACGGTCAACTGCCGGAGCAATTGGCGAGGGAAGCACTGACGGCCGACTGACGATCACGCGCGCGCCTCTGGGGGAAGCGCACCGGGGCATTCTAAGACCCTCCCGCGCCGAATGCCAAAGCCGCGCGGCGCGCGAACTTTTTCTTGTCGAATGCGCGTCGGCGCAATAAACTCTCCGGCGCACGTTCCTGGTCTCGACCTGCGGGCGCGGTGCGGCGCGCGCCGACGTGATAACGACTCTTCCGGGGGACACTCAGATGAAGCCTACGACCGCTCTCTGCCTCTGCCTCTTCTTCTGCCTCGCTGCCGCCGAGGCCAAAGCCGACCCGTTCACCATCCAGCCCAACGGCGACCTGCTCGTCAACGCCGCCTACACCACGTCGCAAGGCGTCTTCACCTGCGCGCCCGGCATCCCCTGCACCGGGTCGGGCACGAACTCGGTCACGCTCGGCTCGGGCGCGAACACGATGACGCTGACCTTCACCGGCGTCTCCGTCATGACGCCCATCGGCGGCACGCCCACGCAGGTGCTCATCGGCCAGATCACGCGGACGGTGACGGGCAGCGGCTTCACGTTCCCGTCCACGGGCAACGTCAACGTCTTCAGCCTGAGCCTCAACTTCGCCTTCACGCACACGTCGCCCCAGGCGGACACGCGCGGGTATCCTATCTACTTCGGGTCGGGCGGCGGCACGACGCTGCCGGAGTTCTTCTTCGACGGCGCGCCCACGTACTCGGCCGTGCCCATCGGCCCGCTGCCGCCCGGCTATCGCTACTCGCACATCGTCTACACCTACATCCCGATACTGCTGTCCAACACGTCGGGCACGACCGACATCCGCGCGACCGCCGTCATCGTGCCCGAACCGGCCGCGCTCGTCCTCTTCGGGCTGGGGCTGGCGGGCGTCGCGCGGGCGCGCCGGCGCAGGACTTAGGTTCGGCGCGGCGCGGCGCACAGAAACGGCCGGACAATCCGGCGTTGACTTAACGGGCGCTTTGACGTACAAGCGCCTGGTCGTAACACGCCCTCGCGTTGTCTTACCTTCTGCGTGCAAAGGAGTGCAACGATGAACAAGTGGCGAGTGTGCGCGCTGGCGCTCTCCGTCCTGGCGGCCGTCTCTTTAGGCCTGGCCCAGACCAGCAAGAGGAAACCGGCGGCCGACCAGGCCGCCAAGGCGCATGACGCGCACGTGATGGTCACGCCGGAGCAAGTCCGCTGGGGGCCGGCCCCGCCCTCTCTGCCGCCGGGCGCGGAACTGGCCGTGCTCGACGGCGACCCGTCGAAGGCGGGCGTCCCCTTCACCATCCGCGGTCGCTTCCCCGACGGCTACAAAGTCCCGCCCCACTGGCATCCGACGGACGAGCACGTCGTCGTGCTCGAAGGCGCGCTGCTCATGGGTCTCGGCGAGAAGCTGGACGAGGCGGTGGCGCACGAGCTGGTCGCCGGCTCTTACGCGCGCATGCCCAAAGGCGTGCGTCACTTCGCCGTGGCCAAAGGCCCGACCGTCATCCAAGTGAGCGGCATCGGCCCCTTCGCCATCAACTACGTCAACCCCGCCGACGATCCGCGCAACAACGCCCACAAGTGACAAGCCGCCTCCCTCGCGCACACGCGAGCGGCCGGGATGCGCCCCCGGCCGCTTTCGTCTGCGGGCTGCCTGGGGCGGTATGCGGTTGAGGCTAATGCTCGGATGCATGTGATCACTCGCAAGCGGCTGAATGAATTCGCCGAGAAATACCCTGACACGAGGACGGCGCTGGCCCAGTGGTACGGCCCGGTGCGGCGTAATGATTTCTCGAATTTTGCCGAGTTGCGGGCTACGTTTCGTCCGCGGATCAGGTTGGTAAGCTGACGGTGTTCAACGTCGGCGGGAATAAAGTTCGCCTGGTCACGGCGATTCACTATAATCGGAGGTTAATTGAAAAGTATGAAGACGAGCACGTGCCGGAGTTAGCCGTTGAGTAGTGCCATCAGGCCGCAGCATAACCACTCTTCCAGCCCGGCACGGCGATAGCAACTCTTTCATCTTTGTGCGCCGCCGACTGGTTGACGGTGGGGTGGTGTGGGGGCAGGTAAAAGGCGGCTGGGCCTCCGATGGCCCAGCCGCCTTGGCGTGTCGGGTTGGTTTCGGGTTAGCGACCTTGGCCGGCGGCCTTCTTCTGCGCCGCCTTGCCGGTCAGTTCGGCGACGAGGTCGTCGGCGTTGAAGACTTTGCGCAAGACTTCGAGCATCCCGCGCGAGTCCACGGAGATGGCGCGGTTGACCGACTCGTCGTAGATGAAGTTGCCGACGAGCGACTGGATGTTGCCGTCGAAGATCAGGCCGACCAGTTCGCCCTGCTTGTTCACCGTCGGCGAGCCGGAGTTGCCGCCGATGATGTCGTTGGTCGAGACGAAGTTGAAGTGCGTCTTCAGGTCGAGCGCGGTCTTGCGCTCCGTCCAGCGCGGCGGCAGGTTGTAGGGGAACTCGAACTTGTGCTCGGCGGCGCGCTCGTAGAGACCGCCCAGCGTGGTGAAGGGCGGGACGGACTTGCCGTTCTCCTGGTAGCCCTTGATCGCGCCGTAGGAGAGGCGCAGCGTGAAGGTCGCGTCCGGGTAGAGCGACGGGCGCGTCTCGAAGAGCGCGCGCGCGATCTGCCCGTAGGCGTTGCGCTCGACGCCCGTCACCTCGTCCTCGTAGCGCTTGCGCACCGCACGGGCCTCTGCGTCAACCGAGCGCGCCAACTCGATCATCGGATCGTCCGACGCGTCAATCGCGGCCTTGCCGCCCTTGAACAACTGCGCGCGGTAGGCGGCGTCCTTCAACTTCGTGCCGTCGATCAACTCGGCGGCGCGCGCCTCCGGCGACTTGCCGGCCAGGACGCGCACGACGAGCGGGTTGTCCGCGCCGTACTCGGCCTGCATGAAGGCGAGCGAGTCGGCGAGTTTCATCTTCTCGAAGTCGAGGTAGAGCGGCGTGTCGGCACTGAGCGCCGCGCCGAGTGCGTTGAGCCGCGTGTCGGCGAACTCCGGCAAACGCTCGGCGCTCGGCTTCGCGCTCTCGGCCGCCAGGCGCACGAGCGCGCGCGCGTAGGTGAAGAGCGGCGTGTTGAAGCCGGCCGCCAGGTCGAGGAAGCGCCGGTCGCGCTCGTACTGCGCGAAGCTCTTGCGCCCGGCGGCGATGGCGTCGAACGAGCCGCCGTACTCCTTCTGCCGGCGCGCGTCGGCGGCGATGGACTGCTTGAGCGCCTGCTCCTCTTTCACCTTGCGCGCCAACAGGCTCTCTTCCTTCAGACCCGCCAACTGCCCGCGGTAGACCTTCAGGCTGTTCTGCACGCCGTTCAGTTCGTTCTGCCCGCGCCGCGTCTGTTCGTCGCCCTGCGCCATGTAGGCCTTCAAGACCGCCTCGCGCCGTTCGAGCATACGGATGATGAGCGGGATTGACGTGTCGCGCAGGTATTCGAGGTTGGCGACCGTGTTGAGGCGCTGCGTCGAGCCGGGGTGGCCCGTGACGAATACGAGGTCGCCCTCCTTCGCGCCCGCGGTTGACCACTTCAAATAGTCGGTCGGGCGCACCGGCTGCCCGTTCTCGTAGACGCGCACGAGCGCCATGTCTATGTTGAAGCGCGGGAAGTTGAAGTTGTCCGGGTCGCCGCCGAAGAACGCCGCCTGGAACTCCGGCGCGAAGACGAGCCGCACGTCCGTGTACTTCTTATAACGATAAAGATTGTACTGCCCGCCCTGGTAGAGCGTGACCACGTCGGAGCGCAGGCCCGTCGCCTTGGTGGAGTCGGCCTCGATGGCCGCGATGGCCGTGCGCCGGGCGGCGAGCGAGGCGGCCGCCGCCATGTCCGCCTTCACCCCGGCGTTGACCTTGTCGGTCACGTCTTCGATGGACTGCAAGACGTTCAGCTCAAGGTTGGGCACCTGCATCTCCTCGGCGCGGGTGCGCGCGAGGAAGCCCTCCTTGGCGTAGTCCTTCTGCGCCGTGGAGAGTTCGCCGACAAAGTCCTCGACGATGTGGTAGTTGGTCAGGACGAGACCGTCGGGCGAGACGAAGGAGCCGGAGCCGCCGTTGTTGAAGCGGACGGAGGCGAGCTGCAAGTGGCGCAGCCACGCGTCGGTCACGTCGAAGCCGTAACGTTTCTTGATCTCGGCCTTCGGCACGTTGTTGAACGGCCACATGCCCTCGTCGGCGCGCGCCGCGGGCGCGAGCGACGAGACGAGCAGCAGCGCGCCCAGCAGCGCGCTCGTGAACTTTCTAATCTTCATAAGCGATCCTCACGGTCGAAATTTGCAGGGAGTCGAAAGAAGTTAGAGTATCATAACGCACGCGCGGATGCCCGTTAGGACGTTCAAGGTTCAAGGTTCAAGGTTCAAGGTTAGGCACTGAAGCCGGGTGGGGCTGATGGCTAAATTTGAGCGCTTTGAAGATATTGAGGCTTGGCGTAGCGCCCGTGAGCTAACTAAGCTGGTTTACCGGATGACTTCGACCGGCGACTTCGCCCGCGATTTCGGCCTCCGAGATCAGGTGCGGCGCGCGGCGGTGTCGCTACTCTCCAACATCGCCGAGGGGTTTGAGCGCGAAGGTAACAAGGAATTCCTACGCTTCTTGTCCATGGCCAAAGGTTCTTGCGGCGAGGTGCGCGCTCAGCTTTACGTTGCCTTAGACCAGCAGTACATAACACAAGCGCAGTTCGAAGCTGTTTCCGGCAAGGCCATCAGCCAAATGCTCTCGGGCCTGATGAAGTACCTACGCCACTCGGAGATGCACGGCAGCAGATACAAATCTAATGAGTCAGCAACCAACGAACCTTGAACCTTGAACTTTGAACTCTCTTTATGACGAACGAAGAGATCGCGCGGTGGTTCGAGCGGCTGGCGCTGCTGATGGAGATACGCGGCGACGACCGTTACCGCGTCCGCTCGTACCGCAACGCCGCCGACATGATCGAGGTCTGGCCCGTGCCCGTCGCGCGGATCGCGCGCGAGGCGGGCGCGAAGGGCTTGCAGGAGTTGCCCGGCGTCGGCAAGGCGATCAGCGGCAAGATCGTCGAACTGGTCGAGCGCGGCACGTTCGAGGCCTACGAGCGGCTGATTGCCGAGACGCCCGAAACCGTGCTCGACTTACTGAACGTGAGCGGCATCGGCGTCAAGACGGCCGCCGTGCTCTACCAGCAGTTCAAGATCAAGAACCGCCAAGACCTCAAGCAGTTCGTGGCCGGCGGCGGTCTCGAACTCCTCGACGGCATCGGCGACAAGAGCGCCGAACGCATCAAGCAGAGCCTCGGTCTGATCTGAGAGCGGAAAAGATCAACACAGAGGGCACAGAGTTTCTTACTGTGCCCTCTGTGCCTCCTCTGTGTCCTCTGTGTTAACCCGGCCGCACGCCGCAACTCAACGCAGGTAGAACTCGACGACCTCCGCGCGGCGCTCCGGCGCGAACACACGCTCGATGGTGGCGCGCGCCGCCGCGCCTACCGACTGCCGCAGCGCCGGGTCGGCTTTGAGCCGCAGCAGCAGCGCGCGCGCCTCCGCCTGCGTCTCGAACAGGAAGCCGTCGCGCCCGTGCTCGATCAACTCCGCGTAGCCGCCGCGCCGGTGGCACACCACCGGCAGCCCGCACGCCATCGCCTCCGCCACGACCCGCCCCGAAGCCTCGAACAAATTGTCCGCCGTCCGGTAGTAGAAACAGTCCAGCCCTTGCAGGAATCGCTGCGGCGCTTCGGCGCACGCCGGCAGCAGCGCCACACCCGGCGCATCTGCCAGCGCTGAGAGCGTGCGCGCGCCGCCCATGATCCGCACGCGGCAGTCGCGCGCCGCCAACTCGCGGTACAACGTCACGTCCGCCGGATGATGCTTGTCCGGCACGTCGCGGCTCATGCGCCCGACGACGAACTCGCGCGCCGCGTCGCCGCGCGCCGCCGCGGGCGCGAACTGCTCGATGTCCATCAGCGAAAGCTGCACGGGGCCGTCGTGCGCGCTCATGCGGCGCAGCGCGTCCGAGGCGTACACCACTTCGACGCGGCGTCGCCCGCCGGCCGACAACTCGCGCAGACGCGCGTCGAGTTCCGCCGGCTGCGGCGTGTTGTAGACGAGGACGACGCGGCGCGGCGCGACGTAGCGCAGCCAGCGCCCGACCGAGAAGTAGACGCCGACGAAGACGAACGTGCCCGTCACGGGGAAGCGCAGCCGCCGCGGTCTGATGCGCTCGATGGGAAACTCGGCCGCCAGCGCCGGATCGGGCCGCACCTCACTCCACAGCCGCACCGCGCACGCCGGCCGCAGGGCGCGGAACAGGTTCAGCGTGCGCCACTCGCTCCCGCCCGCCGCGTCCCACAGAGGGTTGATCAGATGCACGCGCCTTTTCATCGAAACGGCAGTGGTCAGTGATCGGTGGTCAGTGGTCAGTGAAACGCACGGACGGCCGCCGGTGTCTTTAACTCCGCGCGTCGCGTCTCGCGCGGCGCGACCGTGCGGCGTAGAGCGTCAGCGCGCCGAGCAGGGCGAGCGTGGCGAGCGAGACGAACGCGCCGACGCGGGCCGCGGGCGCGTCGTAGCGCATCTCGACCGTGTGCCGCCCCGCCGGCAGCGCGACGCCGCGCAGCAAGTAGTCCGTCAACAGGATCGGCGCGGGGCGCCCGTCCACGGTCGCCACCCAGCCGGGATAAAAGATGTCACTCACGACCAGCACGGTCGGCGTCGGCGCGTCCGTCTCGACCGTCAGACGGGCCGGCGCAGATGCGACGACGCGCGCGCCGCTCCCTCCCGCCGCCGCGCCGCCCGGCAACGTCGGCAACTCTTCCGCTCGGACTTCGAGCAACGCCGTGCGGGTGGGATCGAAGTCGCGCGTTGTTTCGCCGCGGATCAGGCGCAAGGCCTCTTCGCCGTCAACGGCCGCGGCTTCGGCGACGAGCCAGGCGCGCGGGAGGGCGCGTGCGTTCTCAAGAATCAACACGCCTTCGCGGTCGTAGACCGCGCGCCAGTGTTGCGGGTCGAGCGCGGCGTAGCGGCTGCGCTGGCTGAGCAGGAGCGGGAGCGAGCGTTGCGTGGTCACGTCGTAGACGGTCGCCTTGTAGAGCGCGAGCGGCGCGAGCGCCGACACGTTCTCGACTTCGACCTCCGTCACGCGCACGCGCGCGCCGAGCGCGAGGCGCGTCCAGTAGCGGTGCGCCGCGTAGCCGCCCGCCTCATCCACCGGGCGGCTGTCGAAGACCGAGGCGAGCCGGTGCTTGACGTTCGCGCGCACGTCCGCGCGCTCGTGCGCCCACTCGGCCGTGTCCGCGCCCGCGCGCAACTCGCGCTCGATCACGCGCCCGTCGTCCGTGAAGACGCGCACGCGCGCGACCGCCGCGTCGTCCGGCACGCTCACAGAGTTGGCCAGCGACGTGACGAGTGCGAGCGTGTCGCCCGTGGCCTCTTCGTTCGTCAACGCGTCGCCATGCGACGTGGTGTTGCCGCTCGTCAGCGTGACGCGGCCGGCGGGGGGCAGCTCGGTGAAGAGGTCTGCGGCGGCGAGGCGTATGCCGTCGCGTTCGATCTGTGCGGCGAAGGGGTTGGTCAGTTCGGCGGCGAGCACGTAGCGCGTGCGGAGTAGATCGAGGACGTGCGAGCGCGGCCCGAGCAGTGTCTCGTCGGGCGGGTGACCGGGCAGCGGGTTGACGGCGTCGAGGCCGACGTGACCGAGCGCGCGGCTGTAACGCTCAAGCAACAGCGGCTCGTAGCCGGCCACGTTCGTGAGACCGTAGCGCACGGTCAAGTTCGGCGGATCGAAACGCGGGCGCGCGCTGAACTCTTCGGCGAACAGGTTGACGCGGGTGTAGACGCGTGCGTCGGCGTCGGCGCGCGCACTCAGAAAGCTCGTCGCCGCGGCGGGCGTCGTCAGCCGCGCCTCGGTCTTGGCGAACGTGCCCCACCAGCGCGTCACCAGTATGTACGGCTCGACGAAGCAGCCGGCGACGACGCACGCGAGCAGCAGCCCCGCGCGCCGCCGCCGCGCCCGCACGCGCCAAGCGCACCACAGCGCCGCGAGCACGAGCGCGTTGCACGCGGCTTTCCAGATGAGGTACGCCGGCACACTCGGCCCCGCGTACCAACGCCCTTCGAGCCACGCCCGCGGCACGCCCGCCAGCGGGTGCAACGCTAACCCCGCCGCCGCGCCCGTCCGCGCCCACCACAGCGCGCCGCACACGACCGCCAGCGCGAGCAGTACAAGGCTCAAGACGAACGCGCGCCCGTCTGTTAAGTGACTATCCGCACGCGCGGCGAGGCGCGCGGCGAGTGCGTCCCAGCCGTAGGCGGCGAGGACGGCGACGGCGAACGTCCACTCGAAGGCGTGGCGCGAGGGCACGCGGAAGCTGTTGACGACAGGGACGTGATAGAGCAAGCCGTAGAGCGGCGTGTGCCGACCGAGAATCAGCACGACGCTCGCGGCGGCCGTCGCGAGCCAGAACGTGACGTGCGTCCGCGTGGCGCGCGGCCGCACGGACGCGAAGGCGGCGATCAAGGCGAGCAGCAGCGCGAGCGGCGCGACGTAGGTCGTCACGTCGGCGAAGCGTTCGACGTAGAGCGGCGCGAAGAGCGCGCTGAGGGCCGTGCGGGGCGCGAACGAGCCGCCGACGAAGAACGGGTAGATGAGCGTGCCGCGGATGCTGCGGCGCACCGCGCGCATCGTCTCCAAAATTTGGAACGCGCCCACGCCCGCGCCGATGGCGAGCGCGCCCGCCGCCGTCAACAGCGGCCGCCAGCGCGCCGCGCCGCGCCGACGTGCCTGCGTCTCTTCGCGAGGCGCGAACAGCGTCAGCCACGCGCCGTAGGCGAGCGCCAGCAGCCCGACCGTGACGAAGCCCTGCCCGTAGCCGGTCAACACTGAAAGCGCGTAGGCCGCGCCCGCGCACGAGAGCGGGCCGGCGAGCGGGCGTCGGCGCGCGCGCTCGATGCCGAGCAGCACGAGCGGCAGCCAGAGCAGTGCGTTCGTGTGGAAGCCGACGAGGCCGAGCAGGTTGGTCGTCGCGCCGCCGTAGGCGTAAGTCAAACCGGCGAGCAGCGCCGCGGTGCGCGTGCGGCCGAGCGCGCGCACGTAAGCGTAGGCGCAGGCGGGCGCGAGCAGGAACGGCGCGAGCACGTAACACTGTTCGGCGCGGTGCGCGGCGAGGAACAGGTAGCCCCACGTGAGCGGGTAGGCGAGACCGACCTGCGCCATCGCCAGCAGCGGGTAGCCCGCGAGCACGCGCGGCTGCCAGACGGGCCACGCGCCCGCGCGCGCCTGCGCCCAAGCGTCCGCGCGCAGCGGGTACGAGTAGGCGAACGCGTCGCCGCCGACGAGGAACTTAGCGCCCGCCAGCGCCCAGGCGAAGAAGCACAGGAAGAAGACGAGGATGACGGCGAGCGCCCCCGCGTCCGCGCGCCGCGCGCGCCACAGGCTGTGCAGTCTCGCTTTCATCCGGCAGGCTGTAACGGCCGCGCGCGATCCTTAGAGCTGCTTCTTTGCGAGCCTTGTCAGCGCGTGCGCTTGATGAGTCGCCAGCTCTTGACGACCTGCTCGAACTCGCGCTTGTCCTGTTCGTAACGGCCCGCCGGGCTGCTGAGCACCAGCGTGTACTCCACGCCCTTGTCCACGGCGATGATGTGCTCCTCGATCAACTGCTTGCCCTGCGCGCCCACGCGCACCACGTAACGCAGCGCCGCCAACTTCCCCAGCCGCGCCTCGCCCGTGCTCAGCACCTCGACCGTCTCGACGCCCGGCCGCTCCTGTATGATCGCCAACTCCTCGCGCTCGTAATCCGCGAGCGTGAACCGCGGCTCGCGCCCGAAGCCGGCGAACACCTCTATGCCAGCGCCCTCGCCCAACGGGATCGCGCGCCCGTGGTCGGGGCCGAGGCAGACGCAGCCCACCTTCTCGTCCGGGTCGCACCGGCCCGAGTTCCACACGCCCTGCCGCTCCTTCGGGATCACCATCGAGAAGCCGAAATAGGTGTTGCTGTACTTGCCCGTCGTCGCCACCTTGTCCGGGCACGGCTGCGCCGCGCCCTGGCGCTTCGCCTGCGCCCGCGCGCTCCCGCCCAAACAGACCGCGCCGACGAGCGCGGCGAGTAACACGGCGCGATAACGTCTCTGCATCTGAGTACCTGAAGTGCCCGACGACCACGGAACGGGGAGCAGCATAAACGGGGCGGCTCGGGCCGGGCGGTCGCACGGCTCGGCCGGACAAGGGGCGGCTCACTTTAACCGCAGCAAACTCTCGACGGAGAGGTCTTCATCAACCGCCTCCCAATGAATGCCGACGCCGCCGCCGATCAAGCGCCACGCCCGGCGCTGCTCAGGCGTCGCGCGCAGCAGGCGCGGCGACCACACTAACGGCACGGAGATTTCACGCCCGTCCGCCAACACGACTTTCAGCCTGTCGTCGGTACACTCCACGTCCACGGCCAAAGGCTCGACATCAATTGCCGAAGTGCTCATGCCAGCGCTCCAAAAACAGCTCCCGATTTGCTTCCACGATGCCCTGGATTTCGGTCAGCTCGCCGCTGCGAAAGCCGCGCGATTTACTCAAGGATACGGGGTTGAGCCAGAACTTCGCAAACCTTTCGGCCGCCTCGACATGAATGTGCGGCGGCTCCTGCCCCTCCAGGCTGAAGAAGAAAAACCTGTAGCCTTTAACTCTGAGGACTGTCGGCATGACGCCAGTGCCGGGTCGTCAAGTCTCGCCGCCCGTGACGGCGAGACCACATATCGCTGACGTTGAAGTTGCCTGCCGCTGCCCGTCAGCCGCGGCTGGAGGCGACCATGACGCCTTCGGCCTGGCGTTTGACGATGACGAGCGTGATGTCGTCCACGGAGGGCGTGCCTTGGGCGAACTTGGTCAGGGCGGATTCGATCTTGTCGCGGATGCCGGCGGCCGAGGCTTCGAGGTTGCGCGCGACCACGTCGTAGAGCCGCAGCGGGCCGAACTCTTCGCCGGCCGCGTTCTGCGTCTCGGTCACGCCGTCGGAGTAGATGACGAGTGCGTCGCCGGGGTTGAGCTGCGTGCGCCCCTCGCGGTAGGGCGCGGCGGGCATGATGCCAAGCGGCATCCCGCCCGCGCCGAGTTGCTCCATCGTGCCGGCGGCGTGCGCGATGAGCGGCGGGTTGTGCCCGGCGTTGATGAAGGCGAGCGTGCCGGTCGGCGGGTCGAGTTCCGCGCAGAAGAGCGTGACGAAGCGGTTGGGCGGGATCGTGTCGGCGAGGTAGCGGTTCACGGCCGAGATGATCTCGGCGAGCGCCTGGTGCGTCGCGATCTGCGCGTGGATGGCGGCGTGCAGCGACGACATCAGGAGCGCCGCCGAAGTGCCTTTGCCCGACACGTCGCCCAGGGCGATGATGAGCCGGCCGTCCTCGCGCCGGATGAAGTCGTAGTAGTCGCCGCCGATCTCGTAGCAGGGGAAGCTGATGCCTTGCAGCTCGAAGCCGGGCACTTGCGGCGGGCAGGTCGGCTGGAAGCGCTGCTGTATCTCGCGCGCCAACGTCAACTCACGATCCAAACGCTCGCGGTCGAGTTGTTCTTCGACGAGCCGCGCGTTCTCGACGCGGATGGCGGCGACCGAGGCGAGCGTCGTCAACACCGTCAGGTGATCCTGCGAGAAGCGCGCCTCGGCCAAGGGCGAGTCGGCGTAGATGAGGCCGAAGATTTTTTCGCCGACGCCGAGCGGCACGGCCAAGACGGAGCGTATGCCCTGGATCGTCATGGTCGAGGACATGAAGCGCGGGTCGTGCTGCGCGTCGGAGGTTAAGACCGAGCGGCCTTGCCCGACGACCTCCTCGATGATCGAGCGGCTGACGCGAATCTCGCCGATGTTGCCGCGCTTGTCGCGCACCTGCGCGACGCGCACCTGTAGCTCGCGGTTCTGCGCGGCGCGCAGCATGATCAGGCAGCGGTCGGCGGGCACGGACTCGAAGACGAGCGCCGCGACCTGGTTGAGCGTCTCGTCGAGCGTGGCGGGCGCGAGCAGCGTGACCGAGACCTTGCTGATGAGCGCGAGCAGATCGCCCTGATCCACGGTCGCCGCGCCCGCGGCCGGCGCGGGCATGACGGTCTTGGCGCGCTGCTGCGAGATGATGCTGGTCGCCTGCCTGATCTCGCCCGACTTCTGCGTGCGCGCGCCCTCGATCTGTTCGAGCAAACCTGACGTGGTGCGGTGGCCGGAGTCGAGCGCGATGGTGGCGTCGGGCGGCGGCGTGTGCGTGTCGGCGATCATGGTGGCGACGGGCGCGCCCGCCGTCTGATCGAAGAACTCGATCTCGGTCTCGCCGATCTGGATGCGCCCGCCGGGCGTCAGGCCGACCACGCCCTCGACGCGGTCGCCGTTGTAGAGCGTGCCGTTCGCGGAGCCGAGGTCTTGCAGGACGTACTGATCGCCCTCGCGCCGCACCTCGGCGTGGACGCGCGAGGCGAACGGGTCGGGGATGCACAGGTCGTTGCGCGCCGAGCGGCCGATGGTGATGCGCAGGCGGCCCAGGTGAAACGTGTCGGGCGCGCGATCCGGGTACTTGACGATGAGATCAGGCATAGAACTTCAGCGCCGAGTGACAAGCGACGAGTGACGAGCGGGGACAAGTTTAACTTGTCACTCGCTACTTGTCATCTAACTCGTCACTCGTCACTTGTCACTCGGCACTGCTTTTTACCGTTGGCGGCGGCGGTCGAACTCCTGGCCGAGTTGTTCCTCGTAGCGGCGGGCCTGGGCGGCGAAGCGCCCGGCGCGGGCGCGCTGGAAGTAGTCGAGCGCGGCGACCAGTTCGGCGCGGCCGAGTGTGCGCGGGTCGCGCCCTTCGGCGAAGTTGAGACCGAGGTAGTAGTAGGCGTCCGGGTTGCCGGCCGCGGCGGCGACGCGAAACTCTGAGAGGGCGGCCGCGCGGTCGGTCGGCCACAACGTGACGCCGCGCTCGTAGTGCTCGGCGGGCGTGCGCGCGGGCGGCGCGGCCGTGGGCGGCGCGGGCGCGGGCGCGCTCGGCGTCGGCAGTTGGTTCGCGGGCGCGGGCGACGCCGCCGCGTTGGCGTTCGTGTTAGCGTTCGCGAGTTGCGTGTTGGCGTTCGCGTCGTGCGGCGCGTTCGGTTCGGCGAGCCGCTGGCGGCTGGCGCGCGCTACGTCCGCGAGCGGCGACGTGGCGAGGCGGCGGTAGAGTGCGCGGGCCTCTTCGGCGCGCCCGGCGCGGCGCAGGGCTTCGGCGTAGGCGAGTTGCAGGCGGTCGTCGGCCGCCGCTTCGGGCGCGACCTTTAAGAGCGCCGCGTAGCTGTCGGCGGCGGCGGCGGACTGCCCTTCGGCGGCCTGCGCTTCGGCCAGTTGCCGCCAGGCGTCTCTGTCGTTCGGGTCGAGGCGCGTGACGGCGCGCAGCTCTTCGATGGCGGTCTGGCGCGCGCCGCTCTCAAGTAGGAGTTGCGCGAGCTGGCGGTGCGCCTCCGCGTTCGCGGGATCGAGCGCGACGGCTTCGCGCAGCCGCGCAGTGGCCTCGACCGGCTGCCCGGCGGTGATCAGACTTTGCGCCTCCGCGAGCTTGGCTTGAGCCTGCTGTCGCGCGTCGGCGCTGACGGGCGGCGGCACGTTCGCGTCCGTCGTCACGACCGGCGCGCGCCGCTGGCGCACCAAGTACCACGCGCCCGCCACGCCCACGCACAGGAGCAGCAAGCCGCCGAGCAGCAGACTGAGCAAGACCCAAGCGCCGCGGCGGCGCGTGACGGCGGCACGCGCCTGCGCCGCGACGGCCGGGTTGAAGGGCTGCGCGGGGCTGCCGGTCTGCGCGGCTTGCGGCGACGCGCCGTCGGGCGCGGCGGCCGCAGAGGCGGCGCGCGGGTCGGAGGAAAAGTCTGCGTGGGGCGCGGCGGCGTGCGCCGCGTGCGCCGCGCGCGCGAGGCCGGCGGACGAGACGCGGGCCGACGGATCGGTTTCGTGTGCGCGGGGCTGTGCGTCGTCCGGCGGCGGCTCGGCGCGGACGACGGAGATCGTGATCTCGCTGCCGTCGCTCAGGTGCGGGTCGTGGCGGGGCGCGGCGCGCGTCAACTCGTCGGGCGCGTCGAGTTCGCTGGTCGTGACGTTGCTGGCGGGCAGGGGGACGGTGTTGGCGAGCGGCGAGATGGTCTCGCCGCCGCCCGGCCCCGTGCTCGCCGTCGCGCGCAGCGCCGTGCCGCAGTGGCGGCAGAAGCGCGCCTCGGCCGGGGCGGTCGCCCCGCAGCCTGGACATGCCTTGGTCATCTGAATCCGTTTGCCCGCGTGCTAGCGCAGCGCGCCCGTGTCGCGCACGACCACCGTGCCCGCGATCAGATCGTGGAGCGCGCGCCCCTCCCGGTTGAACCCGGCGACGAGGAAGCCGAGACCCGCGGTCAGCAGCGTGGCGAGGTAGCCGACCGTGTGGCGCAAGAGCGCCCGCAGGAAGCTGACCGGCTCGCCGTCGCGCCGCTCGATGCGCAGCCCCGTGAGCCACTTGCCCACGGTGCGGCCCGCGAGGCCCGGCAGCACGACGAAGTTCAACGCGCTGGCGGCGAGCGCGATCACGAAGCCGGTGTCCATGAGCGCGTCGCCCGCGGCGCGCGAGCCGCCGCCGAACATACGCGCGACGAGCGTCGCGCACGCCGCGATGCCGACGACCACGACGTAATCAACCAGCCACGCGCCGCACCGCAACGCGAACGGCGCGCGCGCCTCGCGCCCCGCCAACACCACACTCTCACCGCTTGTCATCGCCCAACCCATGAAAGTCGTTAGAAGCCAGAAGTCAGGAGTCAGAAGCCGGAAGAAAGAACACGGGAGAAAGAATTAAGGAGTCTGGTGGTCACAAGTCGGAAGCTAGCGGGCCGGCTTCTTCATTCTGGCTTCTGACTTCTGATTCCTGCCTCCTGCCGTCACGTCTTCTCTTCAGCCAATCAAAAAATGCAGCGTCGTCTCGCCGAGGCGGAGTTTGTCGCCGCTCTCTAAGGCGCGCGGCTGGTGCGGGGCGAGCCGGAGCGTGTCGTTGACGACCGTGCCGTTGACCGAGCCGAGGTCTTCGACCAGGTACACGTCGCCCTTGCGGAAGATGCGCGCGTGGCGGCGCGAGACCTTCGTGTGCGGATCGAAGCGGGAGAGATCGACTTCGGGGAAGATGTTCGAGTTCGGATCGGTGCGCCCGACGAGGCTCGACTCCTTGTGCAACTGGTACGAGGAGTCCAACTCGGTCGTGCCCATGACGACGAGCTTGGCGGTGGCGCGCGCCGTGCGCAGGGCGGCGGAGGCCACCGCCAGCGGTTGACGCTGCCCGCAGTGCGCGCAGTAGAGATCGTCGGCCGCGATGCGCCCGCCGCAGAAGCCGCAGTAGACCATCTCGACCTGCATGGTCTTCGGGCCTGAGGCGTCGGGCGCGTGCGGCACGCCGTAAGTCACCTGCCCGGCGCGCAGGCGTTCGAGGTGCGTGGCGAGCGCGTCGCGCATCTCGCCGGCCGTGCGGAAACGATCCTCCGGCTTGTACTCGACGGCGCGCATCAGGATCGCTTCCATCTCGTTCGAGAGCGCGGGCGCGAGCTGGCGCGGGCGCGGGTGCTTGGTGAAATCGAAGATGAGCAGCGGGTTGTCCTGCGGGTCTGCGCCGGTCAGCAGGTGGAACATCGTCGCGCCCAGCGAGTACACGTCGGACGCGGGCACGACCTTGCCGCTGAAGAGTTCGGGCGGCGCGTAGCCCATCGTGCCGACGGCGGTGACGCCCTTCTCCTCCTTCTGCACCCAGCGCGCGATGCCGAAGTCTATGAGCATGACGCGGCCCGTGTTGCCGTCGAGCATCAGGTTCGCGGGCTTCAAGTCGCGGTAGATGATCGGCGGGTTCCGGCTGTGCAGGTAGTGGAGCACGTCCGCGGCCTGCACGCCCCAGTCGGCGACGGTCTTCTCGTCGAGCCGGCCGGCTTGCGCGTTGCGCAGCCGGGCGAGCAGGTCGCCGCCGGAGATGTATTTCATGACGAGGTAGAAGCGGGCGGCGCGCTCGTCGTAGAAGTAGTCGTAGATGGTCGGGATCGATGGGTGTTCGAGCGCGGCGAGCAGCATGGACTCGCGCTTGAAGTCGTTGACCGCCTTCTCGTGTTGCGTCTCGTCAATGTTCGCCTGGATCATCTCCTTGACGGCGCGGGGCTGATCGCCGAGGTTCTTGTCGCGCGCGAGGTAGACCGCGCCCATGCCGCCGCCGCCCACGCGCCGCACGATCTCGTAGCGCGCGTAGAGCACCGTGCCCGGCTCAAGCTGCTTGGTGGCGGCACGCGCGCGCCCGCCGGTCGAGCCGCCGCGCACAGTGCGCGCCGCGCCCGTCGGCCAAGCCTCGCCCGCCGCCGACGTAGGCGCGGCCGGCGCGACGCGCCCGCCCGCGCCCTCGCTCGTGTCGGCACGCTCGCCCGTGTCAGCGCCGGCTCGTTCGCCCGCGCCAGCACCGGCGCGCTCGTCCGCATCAGCGCCGACGCGCCCACTCACGCTCTGGTCTTCGGCCGCGCCGGTTCCTACTCCTTCACTCTCGCCCGTGGCGGCTGCCGCGTCGCCCGACTCGGGCGCGGCGCTCGCGGCGCGTGCGGGTGCGGCGGCCGCGCCGGCCGCGGCCGCGTGCGCGGCGGGCGGGGCCGGCTCGTCGGCTATCTCGCCTGTGGCTTCGGCCGCGGGCGCGGGTTCGCCGCCCGGCGCGTCGGCGTGCGCATCCGCGGCGGCGCGGGCGGGCGGGTCTTGCGGCGGCGCGGGGTCGGGCGCGGCGGGCGCGGACACAGGTAGCGGCGTGCCGCAGTCGCCGCAGAAGCGATCCTCCGGCCCGGCGCTCGTGCCACATTGAGGACAGTGGGGCATCGAATTTAGAGCTTTGTTAACAGTGCTTAGTTCTTTGTCTTTAGTTCCCTGTTGCCGGCTTGTCGTTCGTCGCCGTGCGCTTTACCTGTCCGTACGAGCAACAACTAGCCGTTAACAGTTAACCAATAACGAACTACTAACTCGCTAACACCTTAAAGCTGAGAAACGTCTTCCCGATGATGATCTCGTCGCCGTCGCGCAGGGGCTGGCGGTCGCCGGGCAGGAGCCGGCGGCCGCGGTTGATGAACGTGCCGTTGGTCGAGCCGAGGTCTTCGATGAAATACTGCCCGGCGCGCAAGGTGATGCGCGCGTGGCGGCGCGAGACCTTCGCCTCCGGGTCGTCGGCGTCCAGATCAACGTCGGGGAAGATGCCGCTGTCGGCGTCCCAGCGGCCGATGTACGACTCGTCGTCGTGCAAGGGAAACTCTTTGCCGGCCGAGCGCCCGCGCTGGATGGTCAGCAGGGCGTGCGTGCCCTCCGGGGCAGGCGGCTTGGCGGCGGCCGCGCGCCAGGCGGGCGCGGCCGAGTTCACCGCCGCCGCCTCCGAGAGCGCGACGGGCGGCGCGGCGGCCGCCTGGCGCTGGCGGTCGAGCGGCGCGCCGCACTCGTCGCAGTATTGCGCGTCGTCGGTGTTCACCGTCTGACACTTGTTGCAGGTAATCATGTGCTTGAACGCCGCGTCGAGCGGGCGGCACGCGGGCAAGGGCGCAACGGCCACGGGCTGACTCTGGCGACGCCCGCCGTCGGAAACAGCCCCCGGCCGAAAGCGCCACATTGTAACGCGAAACGGAAACGCGCGCCAACAGCGTTTGGCCGCACGACCTTGACCGGTGCGCGCGCACGGCCGCGCGGGCCGCGCGAAGCAGTTATAACGCCGCGCGCCGCATCACAACCCATATCGCCCCGCCCCGGCGCGGGCGGCCCCGCACGAGCCGGATTTTTGTTACTTTCTGTTGAAACTGCCTGCGCCATTTTGACGTAAGAGAGACCGGACGTGAGCGCGGGCGGTTTCGGATGCGCGGGTTTTGACAAGCCCCGCCGGCTCATGCCAAGCTCGACGGTTCGCCCGACTGGCACTTAATCCCCTTAACCAGAAGGAACGTAGGAATCATGGCCCTGAGCCGCAAGAAGAAGATTGTTATTTCGGTCGCCGCCGTGGCCGTGGTCGCCATCGTCGTGATCATCAGCATCGCCGCCGGGCGCAAGGACGAGCCGGAGGTGACGGTCGTCAAGGTCGAGGCGCGCCCCGAACTGCGCTCGACCGTGACCGCGTCGGGCGAAGTCCGCCCCATCAAGTTCATCAACCTGACGAGCGAGGTCGCGGGGCGCATTGAGGAGATTTACGTCAACCCCGGCGACCACGTGACGCAGGGGCAGCCGCTCGTGCGGCTCGACCCGACGCAGCTCCAGTCCGGGCAGGAGGCGCAAGCCGCCGCGGTGCAGGTCGCCTACAGCGACGTGCAGAACGCGCGCACCGCCGTCACGTCGGCCGAGAACAACGTCTCGCAGCAGCAGCAGGCGCTGAGCGTGGCCGAGGCGAGTCTCGCGCAGGCGCGGCAGGCGGTCGTCTCGGCGCAGACGAGCGTGGATCGCGCGCAGGTCGATCTCAACACGGCGAACCGCGAGTTGAAACGCTCGACGCAGTTGGTCGAGTCGGGCGTCGCCTCGCGCGTCGAGTACGACGCGGCGCGCGACCGCGTGGAGACGGCGCAGGTCGCGCTGCGCACGGCGCAGGCCGAGCTTGAGCAGCGCAAGATCGCCATCGAAGAGTCGAAGGCGCGCGTCAACCAGGCGCGCGTCAACGTGAAGGACGCGCAGATCGGCGTGCAGCGCGCGCTCTCGTCGGTCAAGTCGAGCGAGGCGCGCGTCAACCAGCAACAGGCGCTCCTGCGCGGCGACGTGAGCCAGCGCAACAAGGCGACGCAGCTTTCGCCCCTGACCGGCGTCGTCGCCGACATCCCGGCCCGCCAAGGTCAGTTCGCCCTCGCCAACTTCTCGTCCACGCCGCTCATGACCATCGCCGACATGTCGGCCATCAACGTCGAGGTGAACGTGGACGAGACCGAGATCAAAGAGGTCGAGGTCGATCAGCCCGTCAAGATCAAGGTGGACGCGATGGGCGACCGCGAGTTGGTCGGCAAGGTCGTGCAGAAGAACCCGCTCGCGGTCGGCAAGTCGGCCACGTCTTCGGGCGGCTTGCAGGATCGCGTCAACGTGCAAGAGGCCAAGGAGTTCAAGGTCGTCATCGGGCTGGACATGAGCCAGTTGCCGAACGAGTTGCGCGACTCGCTGCGCCCCGGCATGACCGCGACCGCCACGATCACGACCAAGACCAAGCAGAACGTCGTGGCCGTGCCGTTGCAGGCCGTCATCGAGAAGCCCGCGCCGACGCCGACGCCCGGCGCGACGCCGCAGGGCGGCACGCCCGCCCCCGCGCCCAACGGCGAGAAGCCGAAGGACATCAAGGGCGTCTACGTCCTGCAAGGCAACAAGGTCAAGTTCGTGCAGGTCGAGACCGGCATCACCGGCGAGTCCGACATCGAGATCACGAGCGGCTTGCAGCCGGGCGTCGAGGTCATCACAGGCCCGAGCCGCGTGCTCAGGACGCTCAAGGACAACGCGACCGTCAAGAAGCAGACGCGCAAGCCCGGCGAGGGCAACGCGAACGCCAACGAGGCGAAGTAAGCGCGGACGATTCGGACTATGACCACCATCGGCGTCACGTTCGCGGAGGCGTTGGAGCGTTTGGCCGCCGAGCCGGCCGAGCGCTCCGTCCGCCTGTTCGCGCACGGCACGCTGGAGGTCAAGCTCTACGCCCCGCGCGGCTACGACCCCCAAGGGCCGCACGCGCGCGACGAGATTTACGTCGTCGCCGAAGGCACGGGCGAGTTCGTCAGCGCGGACGCGCGCCGCCCCTTCGGGCCGGGCGACTTCCTGTTCGCGCCCGCGGGCGTCGTCCACCGCTTCGAGAATTTCACCGACGACTTCGCCGTCTGGGTCTTCTTCTACGGCCCGGCGGGCGGCGAAGTCCCCTCGGCGCAGCCCCCGGCTGCCGGGAGTTAACCGTAATGAGTACAGCACTGATGGAGCCACCCGTGGAAGCAGCACAGGCTGAAGAGCCGGAGAGCAACTACGCGCCGGGCGATCTGCTCGCGCACGACGCCGTCCCCGCCGCGCTCATCTCGATGCGCGACATCTGGCGCACCTACCAGATGGGATCGGAAGAACTGCACGCCCTGCGCGGCGTCTCGTTCGACGTGCAGCGCGGCGAGTACCTCGCCATCATCGGCCCTTCGGGGTCGGGCAAGTCCACGCTGATGAATTTGATCGGCTGCCTCGACACGCCGAGCCAGGGGCGTTACTGGATCAACAGCAAGCTCGTCTCGGCGATGGACGACGACGAGTTGGCCCGCATCCGCAACAAAGAGATCGGCTTCGTCTTCCAGACCTTCAACCTGCTGGCGCGCGCCACCGCCCTGCACAACGTCGAGCTGCCGCTCATCTACGCCGGCATCAGTTCCGGCGAGCGGCACGAGAAGGCGAAGCGTTCACTCGCGGCCGTGGAACTGTCCGACCGCATGACGCACCGGCCCAACGAGCTGTCGGGCGGGCAGCGCCAGCGCGTCGCCATCGCCCGCGCGCTCGTCAACAACCCGTCGATCCTGCTCGCCGACGAGCCGACCGGCGCGCTCGACACGCACACCTCCTACGAGATCATGAACCTCTTCGAGAAGCTCCACGAGGCGGGCAACACGATCATCGTCGTCACCCACGAGCACGACATCGCCGCCCGCGCCCACCGCGTCATCTCGATCCGCGACGGCCAGATCGAGAAGGACGAGAAGATCAGGTAAGCTCGGCTCGACGGCCGCCCGTGCGGCGCGGCGAGTCGGGTTGCCGGCTCGCCGCGCTTTTTCGCTTCTGGCGGCCGGTACAATAAAACCGCCGCCCGTCCGTCTTAGTAGTTAGGGTGTCACCGTGCGGCGGGCGCGCGGCGGTTCGAGGCGGCGGTTTCCAGAGTTCCCCCATGCTGACCGAAGAGCAAATCCCGGTTGCCGGGCGCGGGCCGACGCTGAGTCGGCCGCCGACCGGCGACGCGCCGCGCAACGGCCAACGCGCGCGCGTGCGCCGAAGCCTGCGGGCGCGCTGGGCGTTCGTGCAGACGACGCTGGAGTCGTTGCGCATCGCGGGCGGGAGTTTGCGCGCGAACAAGCTGCGGACGTTTCTGACGCTCATCGGGATCGTGGTCGGCGTGGCGGCGGTCATCGCCGTCGTGACGATCATCAAGGGCCTGGACAAGACGGTCGCGCAGACCTTCTCGGCGCAAGGCTCGACGGTCTTCTCGGTCTCGAAGTTCCCGCTGGTCATCCTCTCGCGCGAGTCGTTCGTCAAGTACAACCGCCGCAAGGACATGGTCGTCGAGGACTACGAGGCGGTGGCGCGCGGCTGCACGCTCTGCGCCGGGACGGGCCTGGCCTGGAACACGCAGGCCACCGTCAAGCACGGCGACCAGAAGTCCGAGGGCGTGCTCGTGCGCGGCACGACGCACTCGGTCTTGGGCTTCGACAACATCAACGTGACGGCCGGGCGCGAGTGGACGGAATCGGAAGAGGCGGCCGGGCGCGACGTGTGCATCGTCGGGCCGGACGTGGTGGACAACCTGTTCGGCGGCGCGCCGGGCGCGCAGGTCGTCGGGCAGATCATACGCATCGAGGGGCGCGAGTACCGCGTCCTCGGCGTGCCCGACCGGCTCGGCAAAATCTTCGGCTTCTCGCGCGACAACTACGTCTACATCCCGTACCCGACCTACCGCAAGGCCTTCGGCCCGAAGACGGGCCGGCTCGTCGTCTTCGTGCAGGCGCGCTCGGCCGAGTTGATCGAGGAGACGGAGGATCAGGTGCGCACGATCATGCGCATCCGGCGCGGCCAGCTCAACAACGAGGCGGAGGACGGCTTCACCATCGAGACGCAGGCCGTCTTCCTCGACCTCTACTCGAAGGCCACCGCCAACATCTACCTCGTGACCATCGGCGTCGCCGCCGTCTCGCTGGTCGTCGGCGGCATCGTGGTCATGAACATCATGCTCGTCAGTGTGACGGAGCGGACGCGCGAGATCGGCATCCGCAAAGCGGTCGGCGCGCGCCAGCGCGACATCCTGCTGCAATTCCTGATCGAAGCGATGCTGCTGGCGGCGACCGGCGGCGCGCTCGGCGTCCTGTGCGGCTTCGGTCTCGCCTACGGCATCTCGGCGCTGATGGCCTTCCCGCTCCTCGTTAGCCTCTGGTCGGCGGTGCTCGGCGTCTCCGTCTCCTCCGTCGTCGGCATCGTCAGCGGCATCTGGCCCGCCTGGACAGCCGCGCAGCTTGACCCGATTGAGGCGTTGCGGGCAGAGTGAGGCCGGCCGACAGTTGCGACTCCGCGGGCGGTGAGGTTCGTGATGGAGATAACGCTGGAACTGGATGACGAGGTGCTGGCCGCGCTGCGCCGCTCGCCCGCGGAGTTCGCGCGCGACCTGCGGCTCGCGGCGGCGATTCACTGGTACGAGCGCGGCGACATCTCGCAGGAGAAGGCGGCGCAGCTCGCCGGGCTGGATCGAGTAGATTTCCTGCTCGCCCTGGCACGCGAGGGCGCGGACGCCTTCGTCGTGGACTTTACCGAGCTGGCAAAGGAACTCAAGCGTGGCTGAGCGCGCCGTGGTCAACGCCTCGCCTCTGATTTTTCTATCGCGCGCCGGTCTGCTGTCCCTGCTGCAACTGGCCACACCGGAGCTGCTCGTGCCTGAGTCGGTCGCGGCGGAAGTGCGACGGCGTGGGCTTGACGATCCGACCGCGCGCGCTTTGGCTGAAACCGCCTGGCTGATTGAATGTCAGTCCCCGGCAATCCCGCCGCAGATACAGGCGTGGGGCCTCGGGCCGGGCGAATCGGCGGTGCTGGCGTGGGCTTACACGCATCCCGGCGCGGACGCGATCATTGACGACCCGGCCGCGCGCCGCTGTGCTGCGGCCCTGAACCTGCCCGTGCGCGGCACGCTCGGCTTGGTGCTGACGGCAAAGCAACGCGGACACGTCGCGGCGGCCCGGCCGCTCTTAGTTCAGTTAAGGCAAAGCGGCATGTATCTGGCCGACAAGGTCATGAATCAGGCGCTCGCGCTCGTGGGCGAGTGAAGTTGCGTCAATGACTTTCGACGACATCAAAGAGTCGGCGGCGATGGCGGTGGAGACGCTGCGGGCGAATAAGCTGCGGTCGGCGTTGACCATCCTGGGCGTGGCCATCGGGGTGATCACGCTGACCTTCATGGTGTCGATCATACAGGGCTTGAACCGCGCGTTCGCCGAGCAGATCGAGTCGCTGGGGTCGAACACGATCTTCATCTCGAAGTTCGATCCGAGCTTCGGCCGGCCGCCCAACGCCGAGGAGCGGCAGCGCAAGGAACTGACGCTCGAAGACGCGGCGGCCATGCGCGAACTGCCGGGCGTCGTCGGCGTCTCGCCCATCTTCCGCAAAATCTCCGAGACGCTGCGCTACGGCGATCAGCAGACCGACACGCCCGTGCTCCTCGGCGTCTCGCAGTACTACGAGTTCACCCACTCGCAGTACGTCGAGCGCGGGCGCTTCGTCAACGAGATCGACTTGCAGGAGCGGGCCAACGTCTGCGTGCTGGCGCAGGACGTGGTGCGCGCGCTCTTCAAGTACGACGACCCGCTCGACAAGGAGATCAAGCTCGGCGGCACGCCCTTCCGCGTCATCGGCGTGATGCAGACCCTGGGCAACTTCTTCGGCCAGTCGCGCGACAACACGGTCTTCATCCCCCACACGACTTACCAGAAATATTACCCCGAAGTGTCGCCGCCGCAGACCGTCTTCTTCGTCATCGTGCGCCCCGCCTCGCGCGCCGAAGTGAAGCCGGTGCAGGACGAGATCACGGACTTGCTGCGGCGGCGTCGGCGCGTGCCGGCGGGCGCGCCCAACAACTTCGGCGTCTCGTCGCAAGACTCTCTGCTCGACTTCTACAACCAACTGACCGGCGCGACCGCGCTCGTGCTGACCGCCATCTCGTTCGTCGCCCTGATGATCGGCGGCATCGGCGTCATGAACATCATGCTCGTCAGCGTCACCGAGCGGACGAGAGAGATCGGTGTGCGCAAGGCGGTCGGCGCGACGCGCACGAACATCCTGTCGCAGTTCTTGATCGAAGCGGTGGTCTTAACCGGCATCGGCGGCCTGTGCGGTCTCGCCGTCGGCGAAGGCATCAGCCTGTTGATGAACAAGTTCTCGCCGCTGCCCGCCTTCGTGCCGCTCTGGGCCATCGGCGTCGGCATCGGCATCTCCGCCAGCGTCGGCATCATCTTCGGCATGTGGCCCGCGTGGAAGGCCGCCCGCCTTGACCCCATCGAAGCACTGCGGTACGAATAAGAGCGTTCAAGGTTCAAAGTTCAACGTGCAAGGTTCAAGGTTCGCGGCGCGCGCCCGCGCCTCGCGCCCTGAGCGTCGGACGTTGAACTCCGTACCTTGGACTGCGCGCGTTGACTTTTGAACATTGAACCTTGAACTTTGAACCTTTAACCTTGAACCCTATGTCCCAACACCCGCCCGGCGACATCTGCGACACGTTGTTCGGCGACGTGCCGGTTGATTTGTGGCCGCGCGGCGACGACGCGCAGGCCGAGCCTTGGGCGTCGTTCGTCGCGGCGCGCAACAGCGTCAAGGCGAACGACGAGGCGGCGGCCCGCCGCGCCTACGAGTCAATCTTAGCCACGCCCGCGCTCGAAGCGCGCCACTACTTGCAGGCGTACCACGGGCTGCGCGCCTTGGGCATCCAACCTCCCGCGGACGCGGCCAAGCGCGTGTACGGCGTCGTGGTCGAGGTGGCGCTGCCCGAAGGCCTCGACATCGTCGCGGCCTACGAGGACGGCACGGCGCGCTACTACAACTTCAGCGGCGCGGCCGTCATCTGGGAGCGCCCCGACACTTCGCTCGACGCCGCGGTCGGCGCGCTGCTCGAAGCCGGCGCGGACGTGGCGCGGCAGACCGGCCCCTGGGAGGGTGAGCGCCCGCCCGCCCCGTCCGCGGGCGCGGCGCGCATCAGCATGTTGACGCCCAGCGGCCTGCACTTCGGGCAAGCGCCGATGGACGCGCTCATGCGCGACCCGATGGGCGGGCCTGTCCTGCACCGCGCGCAGGTGTTGATGGAGAAATTGATCGAGCGGGCGCAAGCCGAGCGGCGTTAGGGCGAAGCGTCGCGGCGCTGGCGCGCGCCGCGGCTTGCAACTTAATCGGGTTTCGCCCGTAATATAGGGACACCGTGAAGTTCATCGAGACGTTGAAGCTGGCCCTGGCGGCGATCTGGGCGCACAAGCTGCGCTCGGCGCTGACGCTGCTCGGCATGATCATCGGCGTGACGGCCGTGGTCGTCGTCGTCTCGCTCATCCAGGGCTTCAACCGCTACGTGGACGAGAAGATCGCCGGCATCGGCTCGAAGTCGTTCACCGTCCAACGCTTCAACCCGTTCGAGGACTTCAAGGACACGGACACCATCGCCGCCGCCACGCGCCGCAACAAGGACTTGACGCTCGACGACTACGAGTACGTGCTCGCGCACGTCACGCTCGTGGACAAGCTCGGCGCGGGCGCGCGCCCCATGCTCGTCGAGGTCAAGCGCGGCGCGACCGTCCTCGAAGACGTGGCGGTGGACGGCCAGACCGCCAACGTCGCCGACATCAAGAACACCGACATCGCCGACGGCCGCTTCTTCACCGAGTCGGAGAACACCGCCGCCACGCGCGTCGCCTTCCTCGGCGCGGACGTGGCCACGAAACTCTTCCCGACGACCAGCCCCGTCGGCGAGGAGGTCTACATCGCGGGGCTGCCCTTCCGCGTCATCGGCGTGGCGGCGGCCAAGGGCACCGTGCTCGGCATCCCGCAGGACAACTTCATCACGCTGCCCTTGAAGACTTACTCCAACACCTTCGGCGGGCTGACGCGCCAGCGCTCGCTCTACTTCATCGCCACCGCGAAGCGCGACGAGCAGTTCAACGACGCGGTCGAGGAGGTGCGCCAACTGATGCGCGCGCGCCGCCGCGTGCCCGCCAACGAGAAGGACAACTTCGGCATCATCACGCCCGACGCCATCACGGGCCTGCGCGACCGCATCTTCGGCTCGATCTTCATCGTCGCCATCGCCGTGCCGGCCATCGCCTTAGTCGTCGGCGGCATCGTCATCATGAACATCATGCTCGTCTCGGTGACGGAGCGCACCAAAGAGATCGGCATCCGCAAGGCGCTCGGCGCGCGCCGCACGGACATCCTGAAGCAGTTTCTGGTCGAGGCCGTGACGCTCTCGGCCTTCGGCGGCGCGACGGGCGTGCTGCTGGCGTGGGCGGTCGGGCGCGTGCTGACGGCCGTCTTCTTCCCGACGTTCCTCTCGCTCGTGGCGATCATCATCGCCGTCGGCGTCTCCGGCGGCATCGGCGTCATGGCCGGCATCTTCCCCGCCTGGAAGGCCGCCCGCCTCGACCCGATTGAGGCGCTCAGGGCGGACTAAAACTTAGAAGTCAGGAGTCAGAAGCCAGAAGCCAGAATGAAAATGCACATTCCATCTTCCGCCGTCCGCGTTCCGGCTTCCGGCTTCGGGCCTTCTGTTACTAACTTCTGGCTTCTGACTACTGACTACTGACTACTGTTGTTATGCCCCTGCTCCGCAGCGACATTTACGAGAACTTTTGGATGGCGTTGGCGACGTTGCGCGCCAACAAGCTGCGGTCTGTGCTGACGGTGGTGGGCGTCGTGATCGGGGTCTGGACGGTGATGGCGATTGCCTCGATCATCAGCGGCATCGATCTCGCGGTGACGAAAGAGATCGAGTCGTTCGGCACGCGCTCGATCATCGTCACGAAGTTCAACCCCGGCATCCACGTCGGCCGGCTCTCGCGCGAGGAGCGGATGCGCAAGGAGTTGACCTACGACGACGCAGAGGCCTTGCGCACGCTGCCCGCCGTCGAGCTGTCCGTGCCCTTCCTCGACATCACGAACAGTTTCTTCGGGCAGAAGCTTTTGGTCTCCGCCAACGGCAAGACCTCTTCGGCCGTGAACCTGAACGGGACGCTGCCCGACTACGAGCGCGCCGGCATCCACGTCGTCGCCGACGGGCGCTGGTTCTCGCAGTTCGAGAACGACACGAACCAGCAGGTCTGCATCATCGGCACGTCGGTCGCGGAGAACTTCTTCCCCTACTCGTCGCCGCTCGAACAGAAGATCGACATCGGGGCGCAGGCGTTCCGCGTCGTCGGCGTGCTGGAGAAGCGCGAGCAGTTGGGCGGCGGCAGCGGCAACAACGACGACAACAACGTCATCTTCATCCCCTACGACGTGGCGCGCAAGCTCAAGCCGAACGCCGACGACGTGACGATCCTGGCGGTGGCGAAGGCGGGGCGGATGGAGGAGGCGGTCGATCAGGTGACGGACTTGCTGCGCGTGCGCCGCCAGGTCCCGTTCGGCGAGAAGAACAACTTCGGCATCACCACGGCCGAGTCGGCCATCGCCAACTTCCGCTCGATCACGGCGGGCGTCGCGCTCGCGATGGTCGTCATCTCCTCGGTCGGCCTGATGGTCGGCGGCATCGGCGTGATGAACATCATGCTCGTCAGCGTGACGGAGCGGACGCGCGAGATCGGCACGCGCAAGGCGGTCGGCGCGCGCCGCCGCGACATCCTCTGGCAGTTTCTGATCGAGGCGATGACGTTGACCGGCTTCGGCGGTCTCGTCGGCCTGCTCTTCGGCTGGGCCACGACGCTCCTGATCCGCCTCTTCGTGCCGTCCTACGTGCCCGTCTGGGCCCCCATCGCCGGCTTCGTCGCCTCCGTCGGCATCGGCATCATCTTCGGCCTCTGGCCCGCCTGGAAGGCCGCCCGCCTCGATCCCATCGAAGCACTGAGGTACGAGTAAGAAAGTTCAAGGTGCAAAGTTCAAGGTTCAAGGTTCGCTGTCTGCTGAACCTTGAACCTTGAACTTTGCACCTTGAACTTTTCCGCCGTCAGGCCATGGGCGTGCCGGTCATGGCGGCGATGCCGACGGTGAGCAGCACGCCGAGCAGGAAGATGAGCAGCACGACCGTCCACGCCGAGCCGGGCGACATGCGCCCGACCTTGCGCAGCCCCAGGGCGGCGAGGAACAGCCCGTAGAGCCGGAACAGGTCGAGCGAGCCGAGCAGGGTGGCCAGGATGGGGTGCGCCGTGCCGCTCACGAGCAGGCCGAGGTTCGCGTGGACGAGGCCGCGGCTCGCGCCCGCGATGTCCATGTCGTCGGGCGACTTCAGGAAGAGCAGGAGCAGGTTCGCCACGAGCACGACGAGGGCCGGCGGCAGGCCCGAGTAGACCCAGACGGCCACCGCCTGCTTGTAGCTGATGCCCTTGCCCATCAGCAGCGCGCCGAGCAGGTAGAGCGCGCCGCCGACCGCCACGAACAGCGCCACGCCGATGATCGGTGCCAGGTAGCCGATGGCCTTGAAGGGCGGCCTGGTCTGCATCGCGATGGCCTGCTCCTTCTGCTCGGCCGGCAGGTCGGCGGTGCGCGGCGCGGCCTCGATCTGCGCGCGGACGAACGCCTCGTAGCCGCCGATGCGCTGGATGAGCAAGACCTGATAGACCGAGAAGGTCACGGCGATGATGAGCGCGGCGACGAGGAAGCGCGGGCGCGCGCGCAGCGCCTCGAAGGTGCGCCCCGGCTCGAAGAAGATGCCGGCCAAAGTCTGCGGCGTGGACATCACGGGCGCGTCGTCGGCAGCGCCGGCGCGCAGGTCTGAGGGCGTGTAGTTGCTCTGGGGTTCGCTCATGGTCTTTTGATCCAATCGTCCTCGCAAGGGTTCGGGGGCCGAGGCTCGTTCGGCTGTCGGCGCAAAGTCTGCCGCAATCCGGGCGTGGTGTAAAGCGTCGTTTGATACGCCCGCGCCGCGCCGCCGGTTTCAGCGCGCGCCCCCCGTCAGGCCGCGGTCGGCGCGTCTGCCCAACCGGGCACGCGGATGCAGGCGACGGTGTGACCGGGCGCGACGGCGCGCAGGTCTGGATCGATCTGCGCGCATTCGGGGATCGCCTCGGGGCAGCGCGTGTGGAAGCGGCAGCCGCGCGGCGGGTTGATCGGCGTCGGCACGTCGCCCCGGAGCACGATGCGCTCGCGCTTGCGCGCCGGGTCGGGCACGGGGATGGCGGACAGCAGTGCCCGCGTGTACGGGTGCAGCGGGTTCGCGTACAACTCCGCCGCGGGCGCGACCTCGACGATGCGCCCCAGGTACATCACCGCGACGCGATCCGAGATGTGCTCGACCACCGCCAGCCCGTGCGAGATGAACAGGTAAGTGAGTTTCAGCTCGCGCTGCAAGTCCGCGAGCAGGTTCACGACCTGCGCCTGCACCGACACGTCGAGCGCCGAGACCGGCTCGTCCGCCACGACGAGCTTCGGGTTCAGCGCGAGCGCGCGGGCGATGCCGATGCGCTGCCGCTGCCCGCCGGAGAACTCGTGCGGGTAGCGGTTCATGTACTCCGGGTCAAGCCCGACCTTGCCGAGCAACTCGGCCACGCGCGCGCGCTGCTCTGCGCGCGTGCCGATGCCGTGAATGACGAGCGGCTCGGCCACGATGTCGCGCACGCGCATACGCGGGTTCAAGCTGGCGTACGGGTCTTGGAAGATGATCTGCATCTCGCGCCGCAGCGCGCGCAGTTCACCGCCGGAGAGCGCGCGCACGTCCCGCCCGGCGAAGCCGATCTCGCCGCGCGTCGGCTCGATCAGGCGCAGCAGGCAGCGCCCGACCGTGGACTTGCCGCAGCCCGACTCGCCCACCAGCCCCAGCGTCTCGCCCTCGTAAATCTCGAACGTCACGCCGTCCACCGCCCGCACCACGTCGTCGCCGCCCTCGACGGGGAAATGCTTGAACAGCCCGCGCACGCGCACCAACTCGCCCGCGCGCCCCGCCCCGCGCGCGCTCGCCGCCTCCGCCGCCGGCACAGTCTGCTGTCGCTCGTTGGTCGTGCCTTCTGTCAACGCGCCGCGCCTCCCTCTTCCCGTTCGTGCTGGTGATCGGCGGCGACGGCGGCCGCCAAGTCGTAGAGGACGCAGCGGACGCCGACGCCGCTGTCGAGTGTGTAGAGGGGGATGCGTTCGCCCTCCGTGCAACGGGGCATGCGGTGTGGGCAGCGGGGCGCGAAGTGGCAGCCGGGCGGCAGGTCTGTGAGGCGCGGCACAGTGCCTTCGATGGTCTGCAAGCGCTCGCTCTTGGCCGCCTCCGCCGCGGTCAGCTTCGGCACGGAGCGCAGCAGCCCCTCGGTGTAAGGGTGCTTGGGGCGCGCGAACAGCTCCGCGACGGGCGACGACTCGACGACGCGCCCCGTGTACATCACCGCCACGCGGTCGGCCACTTCGGCGACCACGCCGAGGTCGTGCGTGATGAGCAGCACGGCCAGCTCGCGCGTCCGGCGCAGTTCGTCGAGCAGCTCAAGAATCTGCGCCTGGATCGTCACGTCGAGCGCGGTCGTCGGCTCGTCGGCGATGAGCAGCTTCGGGTCGCACGCCAACGCCATGGCGATCATGACGCGCTGGCGCATGCCGCCCGAAAGCTGGTGCGGGTAGTCGTCGGCGCGGCGGGCCGGATCGGGAATCGCCACCTCGCGCATGGCCTCGACGGCCGCCTCTCGCGCCGCCTTGCGCCCCAGCCCGCGGTGCAGCCTGAGGGCCTCGGCGATCTGCTCGCCCACGGTGTAGACCGGGTTGAGCGAGGTCATCGGGTCTTGAAAGATCATGGCGATGTCGTCGCCACGAATCGCGCGCATCTCTGCGTCGGAGAGCTTGAGCAGGTCGCGCCCCTCGAACAGCACCTCGCCGCCGACGACCCGGCCGGGCGGCGCGACCAGCCGCATCAGCGACAGCGCCGTCACGCTCTTCCCGCACCCCGACTCGCCGACCAGACTCAACAACTCGCCCCGGTCAAGCTGAAAGCTCACGCCGTCCACCGCGCGCACGAGGCCGGCGCGGGTGAAGAACTGCGTCTGCAAGTTTCGGACTTCGAGCAGGTGCGGCATCCGCGCTTGAGCTTAACACAGGCGGCGCGGGCGTTGGGAATCGGACGGCCGCGTGAGCGGGGCGGCGCGCGCTCACAGATCGTCGGGCAGGATGGCGGCGGGGACGCGGCCCGTTTGCTGGCGGCGGCGGACGCGGCGGGCGAACTCGGCGCGCGAGAGCTTGTCGTCGGCCGGCAGCGTCCAGATTTCGGCGACGTACCAGTTGGACTTGCCGCCGACGGTCTTTTGCTGCAAGAGCGCCTGCACGTCCAGGTCTGTCTCCTGCAACTCGCCGTCGGCGTCCACCACCTCGCCCCCGTGGAAGAACGCCCACTCGCCGCTCACCCTCAAATGATAAACCTTGAACTGGCTCTTAATCCCCAGCCGCGCCCGCACCGCGTCCAACAGAGCCTTCCGCTCCGCCGACCCCTGCGCGGGCGTCGTCACCTTACCCGTGTCCTGCGCACGCGCCGCCGACAAGAACAGCAGCACACAACAGATGCACGCAAACAGCAAACGCAGCAGCACTCGCATATCGCTCCTGAGAACTTAAACCGTCACGGCTTCGCGGTACTCGCCCCAGACGCAGCGCAAGCGGTGTTTGATCTCGCCCACCGTGACGCAGGCTTCGACGGCACTTAGGGCTTGCTAAAAGGATTTACGATCTCGATTCCTTCAGCCTCAACCGACTTATCAAAATCTTCTGTGTAGAGCCGCGCTACGCCCGCTTCAAGGCAAGCCGCGACGAGCAGGGCGTCCCAAGACGAGAGGCTGTAGCGCTGCATCAGGGTTTCTGCCCGCAGGAATACATCCCACGTTGGCAGTTGTGTGACCCAGACCCGTTGCAGCTTACGAATGTCTCGCCACGCCATCTCGCGGCTGTAGCCCGCCGCCGCCAGTTTTCTGCTCGCGGCTATGTATTCGCAGGCCACCTGCCAAAGCAGCATCACCTCCGGCAGTGATTGAATCAGCACGTCGGCGGTCGCTTGTTTGACTGGCTCGCGGTCGTCATGGACGTAGATTAGAACGTTCGTATCAACGGCGTTCATGTAGTTCCTCGCGGGTGAAGCGGCGAGGCGCGTCGGCGGGCAGCGGGTTAGACCGCATACTCTCGACAACTTCCTTCAGGATGCGCGCACGTTCTTCGGGGTCTGTCACCGTGGGCGGAATCCTGCGTGGTTCGTGTACGGTCAATTCCACCTCCGCACCCTCAGGTAGATCACAGGGCACTTGGGGAATGAACGCGCCGTTGCGGTAAATAGCTTTTAGGTTTTGCGCCATGACTTCTGTTCCTCTCAGTGCCCTATTCTACACCGTCACGGCTTCGCGGTACTCGCCCCAGACGCGGCGCAGGGTGTGGCTGATCTCGCCGACGGTGGCGTAGGCCTCGACGGCGGCGAGGATGTGGGGCAGGAGGTTGTCCGTGCCGCGGGCGGACGCTTCGACGGCGGCGAGGGCGGACGCGACGGCGGCGTTGTCGCGGCGGGCGCGTAAATGCCGCAGGCGCGCGCACTGATTCTGCTCGACGGCCGGGTCTATGCGCAGGAGCGGGGGCGCGGCGTCCTCCGCCGCTTGGAAGCGGTTGACGCCGACCACGACCGCGTCGCCCGTCTCGACGGCGCGCTGATACTGGTAGGCGGCCTCCTGAATCTCGCGCTGGACGTAGCCCGTCTCAATCGCGCGCAGCATCCCGCCGAGGGCGTCGATCTTTTCGACGTAAGCCGCGGCGCGACGTTCGAGTTCGGTCGTCAACTGTTCGACGGCGTAGGAGCCGGCGAGCGGGTCAACGGTGTCGGCGACGCCGGACTCGTGGGCGATGACCTGTTGCGTGCGCAGGGCGACGCGCGCCGCCTGCTCGGTCGGCAGCGCCAGCGCCTCGTCCATCGCGTTCGTGTGGAGCGACTGCGTGCCGCCGAGGACGGCGGCGAGCGCCTGGATGGTCGTGCGGACGACGTTGACTTCGGGCTGCTGCGCGGTCAGGGTCGAGCCGGCGGTCTGCGTGTGGAAGCGTAGCATCAGCGAACGCGGGTCGCGCGCGCCGAAGCGTCCGCGCATGAGCTGCGCCCAGAGTCTGCGCGCGGCGCGGAACTTGGCGACCTCTTCCAAGAGGTTGTTGTGCGCGTTGAAGAAGAAGGAGAGGCGCGGGGCGAAGTCGTCCACGGCGAGACCGGCGGCGACGGCCGCCTCGACGTAGGCGACGGCGTCGGCCAGGGTGAAAGCGATCTCCTGCGCGGCGGTCGAGCCGGCCTCGCGTATGTGGTAGCCGCTGATCGAGATGGTGTTCCACTTCGGCACGGCGCGGGCGCAGTAGGCGAAGGTGTCTGTGATGAGCCGCATCGAGGGCGCGGGCGGGTAGATGTACGTGCCGCGCGCGATGTACTCCTTCAGGATGTCGTTCTGGATCGTGCCCTGAAGTTGATCGGGCGGGACGCCCTGTTGCCGTCCGACCGCGACGTAGAGGCAGAGCAGGATCGCTGCGGTCGCGTTGATCGTCATCGAGGTCGAGACTTCGCCCAGGGGGATGCCGGCGAACAGACGCTCCATGTCTTCGAGCGAGTCAATCGCCACGCCGACCTTGCCGACCTCGCCCGCGGCCAGCGGGTCGTCGGAGTCCAGCCCGATCTGCGTCGGCAGGTCGAAGGCGACCGACAGCCCCGTCGTGCCCTGCGCGAGCAGGTACTTGTAGCGGGCGTTCGACTCTTCGGCGGTGGCGTAGCCCGCGTACTGGCGCATCGTCCAGAAGCGCCCGCGGTACATGCTGTGGCGGACGCCGCGCGTGTAAGGGAACTCGCCCGGCGCGCCGAGGTCGCGCGCGTAGTCGAGTGGCTCGGTGTTCGCGGGGTTGAAGTCGTTCGGCAGCTCGACGCCCGAAGAGGTCTCGAAGCGCTCGCGCCGCGCGCGCGCCGGCTTGGCGGGCGCGTCTCGTTCCGTCGTGCTCATCGTTCATCCCTCGACGACGATCTTGCGCCGTTCGTAGGCGTACTCGAACTCGGTCAACAGCCCCATCGCGTACAGTTCATGTAACCGTTCGAGCCGCTCGCTGACGCTCAAAGCTTCCGGCGCGGCGGTACGCGCCTCGACGGGCGCGGCGCTCGCGAGCGGCGTCCCGTCCGCGCCGCAGAAGCTCGCGTCGTCCGGGTAACTCGCCTGACAGGTCGGGCAGCGTTTCATCTCTCACTCCGTTCGTGGCGGCCGGCGCGGGCGCGGGCTTCGCGTGCCGGTCGTCTGTGTGCGTTCGCCGCGCAGCCTAGCATAGCGCGCCGCCGGCAAACGGCCCAACGGCGGGCCGCCGCACTGTTTCGTTGCAGCGAGCACATCACATTGAGCGCCCGGTGTACGTGCAACCGGCGCGCGCCGGCACGCGTCGTATACCCGTCTCCCCCACACGCCCATAACCTGACACGGCAGCCCAAGGATCAGACTCGAAACGCGATGAGAAAAGTGTTTCTATTTGCCCTCCCGCTCCTGACCTTCTTCGCGCCGGCGCTCTCGCGCCTGCACCTGCGGCCGACGGACGCCGCGCGGCACGGCGCGGTCGAAGCCGCCGCGCTCGCGCCCGACCAACTCGCGCTCAGCGCCCTGCACGCGCGCATACGCGAGGCGCGCGCGCTGCTCGACGCGCAGACGCCCGCGCCCGCCGACACCGTGGCGCTCGTCGTCGCGGCGGCCGCGGACGCGCCGCTCCAGGTGCTCCAAGTGCCCAAGGCGCTCTTCACCAGTCAGGACGCCGAGACGCTCGTCCGCACGGCAGGGGGCGCGCCGCTCCGCTTGCGCGTCGTCCGTGCCAACTACGTGAACACGGCCGTCGCGGTGACGGACGCGGCGGGGCGCGCGCTCGAACCGCTCCTCGTGCGCTACCCGGTCGAGAAGCAAGGCGCGCTCAGCGAAGTGGCCTACTACACCTCGGCACACCCGGCGCTCGCGCAGCCGGCGCTCGCGCGCGCGGGCGGCGCTTACGTCCGCCGCACGCTCGACGCCGCCGCCGCGCGGCTCGCCGGGCAGGGCGTGCGGATCGCGCCCGACGTGGTGGCCGTGGCCGAGCGGCTCGCCGTCGTCGAGCACGCCGACCACAAGCGTTTCGCGACGGAAGACCACGCCACGCTCTTCGACGAAATTCGCACGCTCTACGCGCTGAACGCGGGCGACACCTACCGCTACTCCGTTTCGACGGCCGGCGCGGGCGGTATGATCCAGATGATCCCGCAGACCTACCAGGCGGTGCGCGCACAGCACCCCGCCGCAAATCTCGACGCGGACTTCGTCGCCGGGATGCGCGACCACGAGAACGCGGCCCGCGCCATGCTCCTCTACATGCAGGACACCTGGGACGGCCTGCTCCGCAGCGAAGAGGTGCGCCAGGCGCTTGCGACCGGGCTGGCCACGCAAGCCGAGCTGCTCGCCGCCGGCTATAACTCGAACCCGGCGCGGCTGCCCTCGTACCTCAAGCGGGGCGGCGCGGGCTGGCGCGCGCTCATCCCCGCCGAGACGCAAACGTACCTACGCATCTACGCGGCCGTAGACAGCCTCGCGCCCGCGGCGTCGCGCTCTTAAGAAGCGGCCCGCGCGGCCAGTAGTGGTTAAGTTTGAGTTGCGCGTTATCCGAGGCCGTTCACCACCGAGACACGGAGGGCACAGAGGCGGCACGGAGGCTTGATAGCCATTCAAGGCTCCGTGCTAACTCTGTGCCCTCCGTGTCTCGGTGGTGCAGCCCCTCCCGCCGGCCCTCAAGCTCAGACGAAACCACTACCGCGCGGTCGCTTCGGTTGACCGCCCGCCCCGCGGTCGCTTAGCATCGCACGCGGCGCTGAGGCCCTTTCGGGTCGCGCGCCGCGATTGGGTGTTAGGGCTTGGAACTCAACGACGACGCCAAAGAGATCGTGGAAGACCTGGGCCGCGCCATCAACGCGGCGGTCGAGCGCGCGCCCGAAGTGGCCGACGCCATCGCGCGGCTGCGCGAGGCCGGCTACGAGTTGGAGCTGTCGCTCAAGCTCGTCATCGGCCTGCGCGAGTTGAACGAGTCCGACCGACAGCGCGCCGCCGACGTGACGCTCGAACTCACGGACGAAGACCGGCGCACCCTGCGCGGCATGAAAATCCGCTACGACGAAGACGAGTAGGCGCGCCCGCCCCGACGCCTTTCCCGGCGTGCTTTTGCCTTGGCCGCGGGCGTGTGCTATCTTCATTTCCTTAAGAAACCGCAGCAATTTTCCGCCCTTTAACATCTGAAGAGGAGCTTGCGCTAAGAGTATGTCCAGCCCTTACGGAACCCCGAGCGGCGACGGCCAGCGCACGGGCAAAGTCGTGCAGGTCATCGGCCCCGTCATTGACGTGGAGTTCAGCGAGCAGTACCTGCCGGAGATTTACACGGCGCTGCGCGTCACGTCCGAAGGCTTCGACGTGCCGACCCCGATTGACATCATCTGCGAGGTCGAGCAGCACTTGGGCGAGGGGCGCGTGCGCACCGTCTCGATGAAGCCGACCGAGGGCGTCGTGCGCGGCATGACTGCGATTGACACCGGCGGCCCGATCACCGTGCCCGTCGGCGAGACGACCCTGGGGCGCATCCTCAACGTCATCGGCGAGCCGGTGGACAACCTCGGCCCCGTGTCCGCCGCGGAGCGCTACCCGATCCACCGCCACGCGCCGACCCTCGACGAGCAGTCCACCGGGTTGGAGATGTTCGAGACGGGCATCAAGGTCGTGGACTTGATCCAGCCGTTCCTGCGCGGCGGCAAGATCGGCCGGGTCGGCGGCGCGGGCGTCGGCAAGACCGTCTTGATCATGGAGCTGATCAACAACGTCGCCAAGGCGCACTCCGGCTTCTCGGTCTTCGCGGGCGTCGGCGAGCGCACGCGCGAGGGCAACGACCTGTTGCGCGAGATGGTCGAGTCGAAGGTCATCAACTTCGGCGAGTCGTTCTACGACAACTGGGAGGCGACCGGCGAGTTCGACATGACCAAGGTGGACAAGCGCGCGCTCGGCCAGTCGAAGGTGGCGCTCGTCTACGGGCAGATGACCGAGCCGCCGGGCGCGCGCCTGCGCGTCGCGCTGTCGGGGCTGACCGTGGCGGAATACTTCCGCGATCAGGGTCTCGACGTGCTGCTCTTCATTGATAACATCTTCCGCTTCACGCAGGCCGGCTCGGAAGTGTCGGCGCTCTTGGGGCGGATGCCGTCGGCGGTCGGCTACCAGCCGAACCTCGCCACCGAGATGGGCGAGATGCAGGAGCGCATCACGTCCACCAAGACCGGCTCGGTCACTTCCATCCAGGCCGTCTACGTGCCGGCGGACGACTACACAGACCCCGCGCCCGCGACGACCTTCGCGCACCTCGACGCCGTCACCGCGCTCTCGCGCCAGATCGTCGAGCTGGGGATTTACCCGGCGGTCGATCCGCTCTCCTCTTCGTCGCGCATCCTCGACCCGCGCATCGTCGGGCAGGATCACTACAACACGGCGCAGGACGTGAAGAAGGTCTTGCAGCGCTACAAGGAGTTGCAGGACATCATCGCCATCCTCGGTCTCGACGAACTGTCGGAAGACGACAAGCTGGTGGTGTCGCGCGCGCGCAAGGTGCAGCGCTTCTTCTCGCAGCCCTTCTTCGTCGCCGCGCAGTTCACCGGTCTCGAAGGCAAGTACGTCAAGATCGAAGAGACCATCCGCGGCTTCCGCGAAATCCTCGACGGCAAGTGCGACGACATCCCCGAACAAGCCTTCTTCCTCCAAGGCACTATCGAAGACGTGCGCAAACGCGCCGAGGAAATGGCCCAAGGGTAAAGAAGATGTCAGATGTCAGTCCGGCTGACTTCACTAACACCTGACATCTGACATCTAACCTCTGCTTCTTATGGCTGACAGAATCCAACTCGACGTGATCACGCCGGAGCGGGGCGTGTTGTCGGAGACGGTGGACTTCGTCTCCGTGCCGGGCCTGGGCGGCGAGATCGGCATCCTGCCCGGCCACACGCCGCTCATCTCGCAGTTGCAGACCGGCGTGCTGACCTACACGCAAGGCGCGCTGACCGAGCGCCTGCTCGTCGCGGGCGGCTTCGTCGAGGTCAACCGCGACCGCGTCTCCGTCCTGGCCGAACAGGCCGAGCGCGCCGACGAGATCGATCCGGCCGCCGCGCGCCAGGCCCGCGATCAGGCCGAGCGCGCCCTCGGCGCGTTCACCGGCGAGTCGGCCGACTTCGAGCGCGCCCGCGCCGAACTCGACCGCGCCAACGCCCGCCTCCAACTGGCCGAACAGAACCCGCCGCGCGGCTAACGCGAATCACGTTCACCGTCGCTCAAGCGGAGGCGCGCAGCTTCCGCTTTTTCATTCCGTGGGTCTGCCCACACCCTCTTCCGCGCCTGCTTCCTTCAAGCATTTTCTTAACTCCGGCGTGCGTTTCATGGTTGAAACATTATTTCAGACAAGGTATAATGCGGCTCGTTCGGTAGGCGGCTAAAGACGACAAGGGGAGAGGGCGCGGATGGCGTTGGAAGCGACACTTGAGGAGGCGCGGCGCGCGGCCGTGGCGGGCGAGGCGACGCCGGAGGATCGGCAGGCCGAACCCAGCTTGCGCCCGCGCGCGCTCGACGAGTACATCGGGCAGACGAAGATCACGACCAACCTCAAGATCTTCCTGCGCGCCGCCAGGCAACGGCGCGAGGCGCTCGACCACGTACTCTTCTTCGGCCCGCCCGGCCTGGGCAAGACCACGCTCTCGCAGATCATTGCGCAGGAGATGGGCGCGCCGCTCAAGGCCGTCAGCGCGCCGGCCATCGAGCGCGGCGGCGACCTGGCGGCCGTCCTCACCAACCTGCAAGAAGGCGAGGTGCTCTTCATAGACGAGATACACCGCCTCAAGCCGCAGATCGAGGAAGTGCTCTACCCCGCGATGGAGGACTACCAGCTCGACATCATGATCGGGCAAGGGACGGCCGCCCGCTCGATCAAGTTAGACCTGCCGAAGTTCACCTTAGTCGGCGCGACGACGCGCGCCGGCCTGATCACCGCCCCGTTGCGCGGGCGCTTCGGCATCGTCTTCCACCTGGACTTTTACGCGCAGAAGGACTTGGAGATCATCGTCCACCGCTCGGCCGAGATACTGAGCGTGGAGATCGAGGCGAGCGGCGCGAAGGAGATCGCGCGGCGCGCACGCGGCACGCCGCGCATCGCCAACCGGCTCTTGCGCCGCGTCCGCGACTACGCGCAGGTCATCGGCGACGGGCGCATCACGGTCGCGGTCGCCAAGCGCGCGCTCGACGAGATGGAGGTGGACAAGTTCGGCCTCGACGAAGTGGATCGCAAGATTCTCTCCGCCATCATCGAGAAGTTCGACGGCGGCCCCGTGGGCATCGGCACGATTGCGGCCTCGATCAGCGAGGAGCGCGAGTCCATCGAAGAGATGATCGAGCCGTACCTGATCCAGATCGGTTTCCTGAACCGCACGCCGCGCGGGCGCGTCGCCACCCGCGCCGCCTACAAGCACCTCGGTCTCGCGCCGCCCCGGCGCGAGCAGCAGGACTTGCTGGCGAGCTAGCGGCGGCTGAAAAGTTTATCCCCCGTATCTGAAAGACGAACGAACAGAGGGAGGCATAAGTTATGACCGACAAGCGGACGCAGGAACAGGCGGACGAGAGCAACACGATCAAGCGGCCCGAGGACTGGACGACGGGCGACGAGCCGATGACCGGCGCGCAGCGCTCGTACCTCAAGACGCTCTCCGAAGAGGCCAAGGAAGAGTTCGACGAGAACCTGACCAAAGCCGAGGCGTCGAAGCGCATTGACGAGTTGCAGGCCAAGACCGGCCGCGGCCAAGGCCAAGCGGCGGCTTAACGAATCGATCTTTAACGACTTTCGGCCGGCCCCGCCGGTCGGAGCAAACGCCGGGCGCGCGCCGCGCGGCGGGGAGGTGGATCGGGAGCCACTTCCCCGCCACGCACGCCGCCCGGCGTTTTAAGTGTGCGTTCAAAGTTCAAGGTTCAACGTTCAAGGTTTTAGCACGCAGCTAACCTTGAACGTTGAACCTTGAACTTTGAACTCTTTACTAACCTCTTATCGCTGCGCGCATCTCGGCGACGGCGCGCTCCAAGCCGACCAGCACTGCGCGGGCGATGATGTTGTGGCCGATGTTGTACTCGCGGATTTCGCGGACGGCGGCGAGCGCGCCGATGTTGCGGTAGGTCAGCCCGTGCCCGGCGGCGACTTGTAAGCCCGACTGCGCCGCGAGCACGGCCGCTTCGCGCAGGCGGCGGAGTTCTTCGGCGGCCTTGTCCGCGCCCGCGCCGTGCAAACCGGCCGCGCCGAGCGTCGCATCGGCGTAAGCCGCGGTGCAGAGTTCGACCTGTTGCGCGCCCGCGTCGCGCGCGGCGGCGATCTGCGCGCCGTCCGGGTCTATGAAGAGGCTGACGAAGACGCCCGCGGCGCGCAGGCGTTCGGCGGCGGCGCGCACCGCGTCGAAGTTGGCGCGCACGTCCAGGCCGCCCTCGGTCGTGATCTCGTCGGGGCTTTCGGGCACGAGCGAGACGGCGTCGGGGCGCACGTCCAAAGCGATCTTCAGCATCTCGTCGGTCGTCGCCATCTCGACGTTGAGGTAGGTGGTCAACGCGCGGCGCAGGAGGTACACGTCCGCGTCCTGTATGTGCCGGCGGTCGCCGCGCAGGTGGACGGTGATGCCGTCCGCGCCCGCCTGCTCGCACAGCAGCGCCGCCGCCAAGACGCTCGGCTCCGGCGCGCGCCGCGCCTGCCTCACCGTCGCGACGTGATCGATGTTCACGTTCAGTCGTGCGCTCATCGCGATAGCCTTCCGGCGCTAAGCCGCCGCGAGCCGCGACTCGTTCTGCACGGTCACGGTGGGGTTCGCGTCCGGCTCGGGCACGGGCAAGCCCTGCTCGCGCAGCAGCGCGACGTGTTCCTCCATCCCCCACCGCGCTTGATAGATGCAGTCCTCTATCGAGTGCCCGACGCCCGTGAAGCCTTCCAACTCCGGCGAGTAGAAACCGAAGAACGTCGGATCAGCCGTCGCCTCGATGACGAGCGAATACTTCAAATCAAGCATCAGCCTCACCCTCTCTTTATGCCGGAAGAAACTATACCGCTGTTCGGCGTCGCTTTACAGGGCCACTTGGCGGCGACTGCTAAAGCGGAGTGGATCGCGTTTGTGTGCGGTTGGCGGGCGCGGTTAGAGGCGGCGGTCGGCGGTGGCGAGTTCGGGGGCGATGTCGCTGGGGGGCGCGCCCTTGGTCTCGTCGTAGAGCGGGGCGCGCGTGTCGGTGTGGGCGACGATGTCGCGGACGTGTTCGATGGCGGCGGCGTAAGTGCCGCGGCGGGCGTGGCGGCGGACGGCGCGGATTTCGTTGAAGCCTTGCAGCCCCGTCTGGAAGCTGACCTTGCTGCCGGCCACGTCGTTCCAGCGCACGGGCCACTCTTTCAGCCGCAAGCCCGCGGCGTAGGCGACGTAGAGCAGTTCCACGTCGAAGCCGAAGCGGTCTATGACGCAAGCCTCGACGAGCGGGCGGCACACGTCGAGGCGGAACGCCTTGAAGCCGCATTGCGTGTCGGCGAACGGCAGCCCCGTGCCGAGCCGCACCATGACGTTGAAGAAGCGCCCGCTCAACTCGCGCGCCATGGGCTGGCGCACGCCGACCAGTTCGCGGTCGAGCGCGCGCGAGCCGAAGACCACGTCGTACTGCCCGGCGCGGATCGGGCCCGTCAGCTTGGGCGTCTCGGTGATGGGCGTGGACAGATCGGCGTCGGAGAAGAGGGCGACGGGCGCGCGCGCGGCGAGCAGCCCCGTGCGGACGGCGTAGCCTTTGCCGGCGTTGGGCCGCAGGCGTATGACCTGCGGGCTGACCCGGCCGGCGTGGGCGGCGAACGCCTCTTCGGCCACGCGCACCGTGCCGTCGCGCGAGCCGTCGTCCACGACGATCAGCTCGCTCGCCGGCTGCTCGGCGTTCAGGTAGGCGAAGACCTCGCGCAAGGTCTTGCCGAGTCGCGCCTCTTCGTTGTAAGCCGGGATGACCAGCGAGAGCGAGAAAGACATAAGCGCAGTTAAAAGGGGTCGGGCGCAAAGTACGGGGCCGGCGGGCTAAGGCGACCGGCGGCGCGCCGGGGCGGCGGGCGCGCGCGCTCCGGGGCGCGGGGCTTTACGCCGCCGAACCGCGTCTAGCAGTTTAGCCTGTCGCGCCGCCCGTTGTCACATACTTCTTTCGCCGGCCCCGCGCGTGGCCGCCGCCGGGTGCGTGTGTTAAGATTTCGGCGGGTTCTGGTTGTGCCGCAGACTTTGATGCGAGGTACACGTTTGGGACGCAGGCGACAGGCCGGTTTGCTCTTCGGGGTGCTGTTGATCGCGCTGTCGGCGGCGGCCGGCGGCGAGATCGGCCGCCGCCTACGCGCGCACGCGACGGTCGCCGCGCCGCGCGGCGGCGAGCCGGACGCGGCCATCGAACGCGACTACACGGAGGCGCTCGGCTTCGTCACCGACAACTACGCCGACGAGATCGACTACGAGAAGGCCAACCAGGCGGCCATCCAGGGCATGCTCTCCACCCTCGACCCGCACTCGACCTTCTTCCCGCCCGCCGACTTCGCCCGGCTCAAGCAGGATCAGGACTCGCAGTTCTACGGCATCGGCGTCACCATCCTGCGCCACCACGACGGCGTCTACGTGCAAGCGCCCGTGGCCGACACGCCCGCGGCGCGCGCGGGCCTGCGCTACGGCGACAAGATCATCGAGGTGGACGGCAAGGACGCGAGCGAGTGGACGAGCGAGCAGGTGTCGAAGGCCGTGCGCGGCGACCGCGGCACGCCCGTCCTGTTGAAGATGGAGCGCGCGGGTTCGCCCGTGCCGCTCTACTTCACGATCCGGCGCGACACCGTGCCGCTGCCTTCGATCCGCAGCGCCTACATGATCAACCCCGCCGCGGGCACGGGCTACGTCGCGCTCACCGGCGGCTTCACGCACACGACGAGCGACGAGCTACAGGCCGCGCTCGAACGTTTGCAGAAGGCGGGTCTGCGCCAACTCGTCCTCGACTTGCGCAACAACCCCGGCGGGCTGCTCGATCAGGCGATTGAAGTGGCGAGCCAGTTCCTCCCGCGCGGCGCGACCATCGTCTCCGTGCGCGGGCGCGGCGAGTACGCGCAGACGAAGACCTACAAGAACACGGACTTCGATCCGGCCGACTTCCCGCTCGTCGTCTTAGTCAACCGCAACACGGCGTCCGCCTCGGAGATCGTCGCGGGCGCGATCCAGGATCACGGGCGCGGGCTGCTCGTCGGCGAGACGAGTTTCGGCAAGGGGCTGGTGCAGCGCGTCTTCGAGTTGCGCCCTTGGGGCGCGGGCCTCACGCTCACGACGCAGAAGTACTACACGCCTTACGGCCGCTCGATCCAGCGCGACTATTCGAGCGGCTCGCTCTACGACTACTACGTGCGCCACAGCCCCGAAGACGAACCCGCGCCGCAGACGCCGCCCGCGCCCTCCGTGCCCGCGACGCGCCAGCCGGCCGACGCCATGCCGACGCCGCAGCCGACGCCGCCGAAGTCCGCCGGCCCCGCCGTCAAGACCGCGGGCGGGCGCGTCTTCTACGGCGGCGGCGGCATCACGCCCGACATCGAGGTCAAGCCGCTCGACGTGACCACGCCGCCGCGCGTGCGCGTCTTCGACGCCGCCTTCGCCTTCACGCGCGAACTGGTCGCCGGTCAGATCAGCGGGCTTGAATCGTACCGCGTCGAGCGTGTGCAGACCGACCGCGACGCGCGCCCGACCGACTACCCCGTCACCGACCGCGTCTTCGAGGCCTTCCAGGCTTACGTGCAGCGCCACCCCGACCTGGGGCTGACGGCGGCGCAGGTCAAGGCCGAGGCCGACTACGCGCGCATACGCCTGCGTGAAGAGGTCTTGACCGCGGCCTTCGGCACGGAGGCCGGCGCGCGCGCGCTGCTCGACAGCGACCCGCAACTGCTGCGCGCCCTCGAAGCCTTCGCCGACGCGCGCCACCTCGTCGAGACGATTCGCAGCGGCGGCGAGGTCAGCCGCAAGCTCAACACGGAGGCCCCGCCCGCGCGCGGCCTCTTCGACGACGACTGGTTCCTCGACTGCGTGCTGGCTTAACAGGGCCGCGCGCCCGTTACGGCCCGCCCACGCCGGCCCACGCGACGGCTCCCTCAAAATGGTCAAGCACGACACCGTCCACTACAACGACTAAGACAACGACCGATCCCAACGACTGAGGAGAGCGCCCATGCCCGTGGAGATCACTTTCGGCAAGAACGCGAAGAAGGAGAACGTCACCAACTTCTCGATGCAGGTGCTCGAAGACATCTTGCAGGCGGCGGGTCTGACCAGCGCGCTCATCTCTTCGACCGCACGCACGCCGGCCGATCAGGCCCGCGTCATGTTCGCCAACATCGAGGCGCAGGGCGTGGCCGCGCAGAAGAAACTCTACGCCGCGGCCGGCGACGCCGTGATTGACGAGTACGTCAAGGCCAAGAAGGCCGGGAAGACCCCGACCGAGATCAAGGCGGCGATGGAGGCCAAGATCATCGCCCTCGGCCCGACCAAAGTCTCGCACCACGCCGCCGACCCCAACGTCCTCTGCGTCTTCGATGTCGCGCCCTCGTCCATTAAAAACAAGCCGGCCTTCGAGAAGGCCGTCCGCGCCGACAAGCGCGTCAACAAATTCCTCATGCCGCCCCTCGATCCCGGTTATCACTTGGAGATTCCGCAGCCGGATCGCTGATTTATGCAGGCAATGACTTGCGGGGAAGCTGTCGAGCGGTTGGGTTGAATAAACTATCAGAATTGCAGGGCGCTCCACTCATTCTCCGCCACGCAAAAGCGGTGTTACGCGGCCACCTCGACGTATTCCACTTGGCTGCTCGGCTCGGGGATCGGTAGGCCATCCTCACGCATGCCGCGCAAGTGGAGTTCGATAGCTTCGCGGATCTGCTGCTCGGTCTCTTCGATTGTTTTGCCCGTGGCCACGCAGCCTAACAGATCGGGCACATACGCGGCGTAATTGTTCTCAGCCTTTTCGATCACAATGGCGTAGCGCATCTTCGCTCCTCTCCTTAGCTCTTTAAGCCGGCCTGCCGCAAGATACTGTTCAACGTGCCGGCGGGCAAATCATCATTGGGCTTGCCCGGCACGGTGACGCGCCCCGTCTTGGTCGGATGCTTGAACTGCCGATGGCTGCCTTCGGTCACGACCAAATACCAACCGTCGTCCCTCAGCAACCTGAGCACGTCCCGCACCTTCATTAAAGAAGCATAATTTCCGTTCGGGGCAAGGTCAAGATAGGGCCATGCTTAATGCCGGGATCGAGCCGTTGCCCCGCCCGCACCGTCCCCCGCGACGGCTCAATTAAGATGGTCAAGTACAACACCGTCCACTACAACGACTGACGGCGCAACCCCCGCCGCCGCAGAGATCACTTTCGGCCGGAGTGCGAAGGAGGTTAACGTCCGGCAGTGGGGTCGGATGATTTGTCATGCTCCGTGTTTTGTGGCGGCACTACGCATTGATTTTCGGCCGCCTGGCTATCTTGCCGTTGATTATGGAGAAATTCCTTTAACCGCTTGGTAGCTTCTTTCTCCCGCAGCAACCACCTGCACAGCCACCCAATCCAAAGGATACTCCCGATACTACCCGCCGCGCAGTAGGGCCATATCTCCTGGACACCCATTAGGTATAACCAGAATAAAATCCAGGCGACATGAATAAGCGCGAAACTGCCGGCACCCATTAGCATTGATCTTTGAAAGGTGCATATTTCCGTATAGAAAAAACCGCCTTTGGTTTGAAGCTTAGCAGTTTCCAGCCTGGTAGTTAGTTCAGCGCCCAGTAACTCACTGGCATAGACAGCTATCTCTCTCTGCACCTTCCCCAAGCGAGAAGCTACCAAAAAGCCAAAAAGAGGAATGACGGAGAAGAAGGCAAAAAGTACGAGGCCAAGCCCCATGGTGAAACGGCTAAGATTTCGCAGTGGCCCAAGGGCCGACCACACCGCAGCTAAGACGGAGCCGCAGAAGACGATGGACGACGCCCACCAAAGCATACATACGTTAACAGTTGAATTTATGTATGACATCTTCTGTTCGATTAGAAATGATGTCATTTTACCGTCCGCCATATGCCCCCTCATACATCAGTAATGATTCGCGTGGTCGCCGCACCATCTATTACGCCGCCCAGGCACGGGGCAGCGCCGCGCCCACGGCGCGGCGCTGCCCCGTGCGGGGCGGGTTGGAGTGGTTAGGATTTAGGTTTGGGTTTTGTGGGTTTGGGGGGTTCGCGTTCCTCGGTGCGCGTGCCGCCGGCCAACTCGTACTCGGTGCTGTTGGGGCCGTACTTGCCCTTGGTGGCGGCGAGGATGCGCCCGGAATATTCTCTGAGGGCGCGTTCCTCGGCGGTCAGCTCGTTGAGCAGCCGGTCGCTGATGGCGAGCGATTCGTTGTACTCGTCGAGCGCCGCGCGGGTCTTGGCGATCCGCTCCTCGTAGGCGGCGGCGGTCAGCCCGTTGCCGAGATCGAAGTTGGCGTCCTTGGACTTCAGCCCCGTGGCTCGTGCTTCCGCTTGTTCGATGACCTTGGATTTGCGCCGTCGGCGTCCCATGGGTTGCACCTCCTTTGGTGAAGCGAACGTGAGTTAACAGACTTGTTAGGCGGACGCCGGGAGTATATTGACTTCGGCCCTAAATGCAAGCTTTTTTTCGCGCCCCGCGCCTCGCCCCGGCACGAACCGCCATCGCCGCGGACATGACCGTTGCTGCCGCAGCCGTAACTTTTGTCGGAGCGAAAGCTCCCGCCGCCGGAACGAAAGTACTTAACGCTTCAACGAAAGTGGTTTTTGCCGAAGCGAACGCCACTTTCGCTCAAACAAAACCGACCTTCGTTCAAACAAAAGTTGTTTTCGTTCCAACGAAAGTCACTATCGTTTCGGCAAAAGTCACCGCCGTTGAGACGAAAGTGATTGTTGGCGAAACGAAAGCAGCCTCCGCTTCGGCAAAAGTAATTATCGCTGAAGCGAAAATAACTGTCGGGCGGGTGAAAATAACTTTCACCCGCCCGACAGTTATTTTCAGGGATGGGCGTTAACAGCAATCCGCGCCCGTATTGCAGCGTTATGCGCCGGATTTACTGCGGTTCCGCTCTAATGGGCGCGCAGTGGCGCGCAACTCAGACGCGCTTGGTCTTCCAGCGGCCGCGGCGGAAGAGGAGGGCGCTGGCGACGGCGAGGGTGGAGAAGGCGGTGGTGACGGCGATGAAGACGCCGCGCGGGCCGAGGCCGACGACCTTAGCCAGCACGTAGGCGAGCGGTATCTCCCAGAGCCAGAAGACGCAGAGGTTGAGCCAGGTCGGCGTCCAGGTGTCGCCCGCGCCGTTGAAGGATTGCGTCAGCACCATGCCGTAGCCGTAGAAGAGGAAGCCGCAGGCGATGATGCGCAGGCAGTCGGTCGCGTGGGCGAGCACCGCCGGGTCGTGCGTGAACACGCGTGCAATCGGGTGCGCGAAGAGCACGAACAGCAGCCCGACCGTGCCCAGCACGCACACGTTGTAGAAGCCCGCGCGCCAGACCGCGCGCTCCGCCCGGTCGGGCTTCCCCGCGCCCAACGCCTGCCCGACCATCGTCGCCGCCGCGTTCGACACGCCCCACGCGGGGAAGAGCGCGAACAGGATGACGCGTATGCCGATGACGTAGCCCGCCAAGGCCGTATCGCCGAAGGTCGCGATCAGACGGATCAGTCCGATCCAACTCGCCATGCCGATGAAGACTTGCAGCATGGCCGTGCCCGACAGGCGCACGAGCCGCGTCATCACCCCCGGCTCAAGGCGGAAGTGGCGGCGCGCGACGTTGATGCGCCCGTCGGTACGCAGCAAGCGCGAGAACGCGAACAGCGCGCCCGTGCCGCGCCCGATGGTCGTCGCCACGGCCGCGCCCGTCACGCCCAACTCCGGGAACGGCCCCAAGCCGAAGATCAGGCACGGGCCTAAGACGATGTTGATGGCGTTCGCCAGCCAGAGTACGCGCATCGCGATGGCCGCGTCGCCCGCGCCGCGGAAGACCGCGTTGATCAGAAACAGCAGCATCACGGAGGCGTTGCCGCCCAGCATCACGCGCGTGAACGTGGCGTGCGCGAGCACGCCCGGCGACGCCCCCATCAGACGCAGCAGGCGCGGCGCGAGCAGCGCGCCCGCCAGCCCCAGCGCCGCCGAGACAAGGACGCCCAGCGCGATGACCTGCACGGCCGTGCGCGCCGCGCCTTCCCTGTCGCCCTCGCCCACGCGCCGCGCCACCATCGCCATCGCCCCGATGCTCAACCCGATGGCGACCGTGTAGATGAGCGTCAGCATGGACTCGGTCAGGCCCACGGTGGCGACCGCGTCCGCGCCGAGCCGCGCGACGAAGAACACGTCGCACACGGCGAAGACGCTCTCCATCAGCATCTCCAAGACCATCGGCACGGCCAACAGGATGACCGCGCGCCCCACGTCGCCCTCCGTGTAGCTGCCGTGGTGCGCGCCGCGCACGGCCTCGCGCACCGCCCGCCACAAAGAAGTGTCCGGCGCGGTCTCGCGCTCTGGCGTCAATGTCTCCGGCGCGTCAAGCATAATGTGCAAAAGTCGCCCGTCGGCGCGGCTCTCTTTTGTTACGCCCGATCCTTACGCGCGCGGGCCGCGCAAAGTTGCGGCAGTGTAGCACGCGCGCCGTTAGTCTATGACGCGCGCGACGAGGCACTTGAGGTAGAGCGTTTCGGGGACGCCGACGAGGACGGGGTGGTCGCGCGCCTGCGTGCGCCGCTCGACGATCTGGACGCGGCGGCGCGCGTCCGCGGCCGCGGCCGCGAGCACCTCTTGAAACATCAACTCGGTCATGTGGTAAGAGCAGGTGCAGGTGACGAGCACGCCGCCCGCGGGCAGCAGTTTCAGCGCGCGCAGGTTGATCTCTTTGTAGCCGCGCGCCGCCGCCGGCACGCTCGCGCGGTTCTTGGCGAACGCGGGCGGGTCAAGCACGACGGTGTCGAACTGCTCGTGCGCGTCGTGCAACTCGCGCAGCGCGTCGAAGACGTTCGCCTCGCGGAACTCGACGTGCGTCGCGCCGTTCAACTCGGCGTTGCGGCGCGCGGCCGCGACCGCTTCGCCGGAGATGTCGAAGCCGAGGACGCGCTCGCAACCGGCGGCCATGTGCAGCGCGAACGCGCCGTTGAAGGTGAAGCAGTCGAGCGCGCGCCCGCGCGCGACGCGGCCCGCGGCGAGGTGGTTCTCGCGCTGGTCGAGGAACGCGCCGGTCTTCTGGCCCGAGAGCGGCGCGACGTGGAAGCGGACGCCGTGCTGCGTGATCTCCATCTCGGCGGGCGCGTCGCCGTAGAGCACGCCCGCGCTGAGCGGCAACCCTTCGAGCTTGCGCACGCGCACGTCGTTGCGCTCGACGACGGCGCGCGGGCGCAACTCTTCGACCAGCAGTTCGACCAGGAGCGGCTTGAGGGCCTCCGTCCCTTGCGCGAGCGTCTGCAAGACGAGCACGTCCGCGTAGGCGTCCAAGATGAGCGACGGGAGGAGATCGCCTTCGGCGTAGACGAGCCGGTAGGCGTCCGCGCCCTCGGTCAAGCCCGCGCGGCGGGCGACGGCCGCGCGCAGACGCGCGCGCCACCACTCGCGGTCGATCAATTCGTCGCGCCACGTGAGCAGGCGCACGGCGATCTCGGAGCGGTCGCTGTAGAGCGCCTGGCCGAGGGAGCGGCCGCGCTCGTCGGCGACGCGCACGATTGCGCCGCCGGGCACGTCGCCCGCGCCGCTCACGTCGCTGCGGTAAATCCAGAGGTGGCCGGCGCGCGCGCGCTCCGCGCCGCGCCGGCTCACCGTTACGGTCGCCGTCATGCGTTGCAGTGTCACTAAAACTGCGGGCGGATTCAAGGGCGCGGGGTGGGCCTTGGGGTTGATGGTGGCGTGCGGCCGTTTTTAACACAGAGGGCACAGAGTAGGCACAGAGGGCACAGTAAAGAACTCTGTGTCCTCTGTGTGACCTCTGTGCCCTCTGTGTTGAACTAAACGTGCGTGACTGACCGCCGCGGATGCAAAGCGCGACGGCCGGACTCAGGCGGCGCTCGGTTGCCGGCCGCTCAGTTGATCTTCGCGCTGCCGGCCAGTTTCCCCGCCCCCTTCACTTCCGGCGGGGGCGCGCCCGACAGCGCCTCGATGTTGACGAAGAAGCGGTAGTTGCCGCCGCGCACCACGTTGAGAAGGAACTGCACGTTGATGCTCGCGTTGGGGCCGAGCGTGCCGCCGGGGATGAAGACGGTGGCGCTCGAATTCAGCCCGCCGCCCAACGGCTGCGCCGGCGGCTCTTCCAGTACCGTGCCCTGCACCGTCAGAGTGCCGAGGCTCGTCGTCACGAAGAAGTCGTCCGAGGTGACGAGCCGCACGTCGGCCTGCGACGGCAGGCTGACGGGCGTGCCCAGCGTCGTGATGTTGACCACGCGGAAACGCAGCCGCGTCACGGGCTGCCCCGTCGTGTTGACGAAGCGGCGGCGGATCGAGAGCGTGCCGCTGTCGCCGCTGCCGTTGCGGACGCGGTTCGGCGGCGACGTGGACGCCTGCTGCGGCTCAATCAGCGTGGCCTTGATCGTCGCGTTGCTCTGGATGGGGCTGAAGAGGTTCTCCGGCCCCGGCGCGCCGAGTTGCGCCGACGAGACGGTCTGGTTGCCGTTGGTCGCCACCAGCAAGAAGTCCGCCAGGTTGTTGTCCGTGTCCTGCGGCAGCCCCGACGCGAGCCGGCGCACGAAGCTGTGCTCCAGGTTGGTCGTCACCGGCAGCCCCAGCCCGTTGCCCTCGCGGAAGAGCGGGTTGACCACGGCGCTGAAGCCGACGGCGTCGAAGCGGTTGGCAGCGGTGAAGCCGGACGGGTTGGTCGTGCGGAACAGCGCTATCCCGCCGTTGTCGGGGATGTCGCCGGTGTAGGTGGTGTCGCCGACGGCGTTGACGGTCGTGCCGGCCGGGTAGCCGTTGAGACTGTAGCCGTCCGAGTTGACGCCGAGGTAGTGGCCGCGCGCCGGGATGATCGTGCCGCTGGGGACGACGAACTTCGGCGTGCCGGGGTTGTCCGACGAGACGAGCGCCCAGCCGCCAGCGCCCGCCGGCGCGGCCTTGCGGGGTGCGTCCGACGGAGGGCCGCCGGGGTCCGTGACCTGGATGGCGTTGTCGGTGTTGTTGTAAATCTCGACGAACTCGTCGAACGCGCCGTTGCCCGGCGTGGGCGAAACCCCAGGCCCGCGGAAGCGGAACTCGCTGATGATCACGTCACCCGTGAACGGGCCTGTGACGAACGTGTTGGCGGTCGCGGAGTTGTTGTCCGGGTCGGGGTCGGGCGTGCTGGAGGTGGCGGTGGCCGTGTTGGTGATGGTCGTGTTGCGCGGCGTGTTGTTGTTGACCGAGACGGTCAGCGTGAGGCTCGCGCTCTCGAAGGCGTTGATCGTGCCGAAGTTGGCCGTGACGGTCGTGCCGTCGAACCCCACCGTGCCCTGGCTGACGCTGGCGTTGACGAAGGTCGTGTTGGCCGGGATCGGGTCGGTCACCGTCACGTTGGCGGCGGCGTCGGGGCCGCCGTCGGTGGCGACGATGCTGTAAGTGATCTGGCCGCCGAGTTGCGCCGTCTCGTCGCCCGTCTTGCTCAGCGTGATGTCGGCCGACGGGTTGCCCGCGGCGGCGCGGCGTGCGACCGGCGCGGCGAGCAGCGCGAGGGCGAGCAGGCAGCCGACGGTCAGGGGCCAAAGGCGGCGCGCGGTGCGCGGGCGTGACCGGGGCCGCCGCGCCAGCGCGTTCAATCTACTTTGCTGGTTCATGAAAAACTCTCCTTGTAACGGAACTGGACGTAAGGTATTGCTCTCGACCCGCCCTCATGCCACCGTTCCGGCGTCACGAGCGCCCGCCGCTGCCGGGTGCGGGCCGCTCGCCGGGCCGGGGCCGGCTGGAACGTGCGAGGCCGAAACGGGCCGAACAGCGTGCAAGAGTCGTGTCGCCTGCCGCGTGCGGCGTCAACCGAAGGGGCCGCCGCGGCGCTGCCGAGCGCCGCGACCCCCATGCGGTTGTCAGGTTTCCGGTGCGAGGGCATTTTAGGCCCGCGCGGCCGGCATGTAAACATATTTTGGGCGGCGGCCGCGCCTCCCGGCCCGCGCGTGCTTGAATCGGGTGGCTTTTGCGGGTAGTCTTAACGCCGGTACGCAACACCCCAACAATTCGACCAACGCAGGAGGTCATCGGACGATGCCTGAAGTCGGCGACATGGCCCCGGACTTCGAGTTGAAGAGCAACCTGGCGAAAGACAAACGGGTGCGGCTCTCGGACTTCCGGGGCAAACAGAACGTGGTGCTGGCGTTTTACCCGCTGGCGTGGACGCCGGTCTGAACCGCCCAGATGCCGGCCTACGAGGCGGACTTAGACCGCTTCAAAGGCTACGATGCCCAGGTTCTGGGCATTTCAGTTGACAGCGTTCCGTGCAACGCCGCCTGGGCCAAGTCGCTCGGCGGTCTCTCTTACGACCTGTTGAGCGACTTCCACCCGAAGGGCGAGGTGGCGCAAGCTTACGGGGCCTGGCGCGAGGCGGACGGCATCTCCGAGCGCGCCCTCTTCATCGTGGATAAGGACGGGCGCATCGCCTACAAGGACATCCACAACATCAGCGACCAGCCGGACAACGAAGACCTCTTCGAAGTCCTGCGCAAACTGTGAAAGGCAGTGGTCAGTAGTCAGTGGTCAGTGGTCAGTTAAAAACAAAAACTGCTCCGACTGACCACTGACCACCGACCACTGACCACTGCTTTTATGACGTTAGCCAGAAAGTGCGTGCCGTTCACGCCGTTCGACGGCGACCTGAAGCGCAGCCAGATCGCGCTGGTGTCGGCGGGCGGCGTCCACCTGCGCGAGCAGGAGCCGTTCAACATCGCGGACGAGTTGGGCGATCTGACCTTCCGCCTGATCCCGCCCGACGCCGCGGCGGCCGACCTGATGGTCACGCACCACCACTACGATCACGCGGACGCAGACGAGGACATCAACGTCGTCTTCCCGCTCGACGTGCTGCGCGACCTCGAAGCGGAAGGCTTCGTCGGCGGTCTCGCGCGCAAGCACGTCGGCTACATGGGCTACACGATGCAGCTCAAGGCGATGTACGAGGGCACGGCCCCGCAGATCGCCAACGAGATCGACCGGGGCGGGCGGGCCGACGCCGTCGTGCTGACGGGCGGTTGACCGAGCGTCTGCCACCGGACGGTCGTCGCGGTGCAACGTGAGATCGAGATGCGCGGGATTCCGACGGTGCTCATCACGGTCAGCCCCGAAGTCTCGGCGCAGATGCGCCCGCCGCGCGCGCTCTACCCGAAGGGCTTCAAGATCGGCAACAGCCTGGGGCGGCCCGGTATGCGCGAACTGCAACGCCAGGTCTTGCGCGACGCCCTCGGACTGCTGCTCGAAAACACGCGCCCCGGCGCTTACGTCACGCGCGAATACCCCGACTACGGCGAGCAGTACGAGCCGCCGCGCGTTAGAAGTTAAAGCCGTGACGAGTGACAGGTGACAGGTGACAGGAGAAAGACCTGTTCCCATCTGTCACCTGTCGCCCGTCACCTGTCACGTTCTTATGATCAGAACCATCGGGTTAATCACGGGGGGCGGCGACGCGCCGGGGCTGAACGCGGTCATCCGGGCGGTGGTGAAGACGGCCGTGACGGAGTTCGGCCTGCGCGTCGTCGGCGTAGAGGACGGCTTCGAGGGGTTGCTCGGCGAGACGCGCACGCGCCCGCTGACGCCCGCGGACGTGCGCGGGCTGCTGCCGCGCGGCGGCACGATCCTCGGCACGCGCAACCGCGGCCACTTCGTCGTGCGTGGCGGCGACGCCGCCGCCGCCAGGCAGGACGAGGTGTACCGCGAGGCCATCAACAACCTGCGCCGGCTCGACGTGGACGCGCTCGTCGTGGTCGGCGGCGAAGGCTCGCTCGGCATCGCCCTTGAGTTCGCCAAGCGCGACGTGCCGCTGGTTGGCGTGCCCAAGACGATTGACAACGACCTCGGCTGCACGGAGTTGACCTTCGGCTTCCTGACCGCGCTCGACATCGCCACCGAGGCGCTCGACCGCCTGCACACGACCGCCGCCTCGCACGACCGCGTGATGGTGCTCGAAGTGATGGGCCGGCACACGGGCTGGATCGCGCTGCACTCCGGCCTCGCGGGCGGCGCGGACGTGATCCTGATCCCGGAAATCCCCTTCTCAATGGAGGAGGTGGCGCGCAAGGTGCGCGCGCGCGACGCGTGCGACTCGCAGTTCAGCATCATCGTCGTGGCCGAGGGCGCGAAGGAGGCGGGCGGGCTTGAGGTCTACCAAGACCCCGGCGACCGCGAGCACGCGCCGCGCCTGGGCGGCATCGGCGTCCGCGTCGCCGCCGACCTCGAACGCCTGACCGACAAGGAGGCGCGCTGCGTCGTCCTGGGTCACCTACAGCGCGGCGGCTCGCCGACCGCGTTCGACCGGATGTTGGCGACCAACTTCGGCGCGTGCGCCGTGCGCGCGCTCATGCGCGGCAAGCACGGCACGATGGTCGCGCTGCACGCCTCGGACATCATCAACGTGCCGCTGACGCGCGCCTGCGCCAACCTCAAGACCGTGCCCACGGACAGCCAGCTCGTCCGCACCGCTCGCGACGTGGGCATCTCCTTCGGCGCGCCCGACGAGGAGCGTTATCACGGCCAGGAGCACTGCGACTGAACGGGCCGGGCGGCGGGCGACCGGGCGCGCGCCCATCACGTTAACATCTTTCTTCGGAGCAACGGCGGTGACACAGGACGTTAAAGATCGGCTGCGGGCCGAGTTGGAAGAGTTGGAGACGGAGCTGCGCGTACACCTGCCGCGCGAGATCAAGCGCGCCAAGGAGTTCGGCGACCTGCGCGAGAACGCCGAGTACCACGCGGCGCTCGCGCGCCAGCAGTTCGTCCAGGCGCGCATCCGCGACCTGCGCCAGCGGCTCAGCGAGATCGCCTCGATTGATCCCAGCAAGGTGCCGCACGACAAGGCGGCCTACGGCTCGACGCTGGTGCTCTACGACGACGAGCGCGATGAGGAGGTGACCTACCGTCTCGTCACGCCCGAAGAGAGCGACCCGCCCAACGGTCTCATCTCGACCACGTCGCCCATCGGGCGGAGTCTGATGGGGCGCGCGGAGGGCGACGAGGTCAAGGTCGTCACGCCCGGCGGCGCGCGCAAGTTCGAGATACGCCGCCTCACGACCCTGCACGACGAGCAGAAAAGCTGACGCGCCGGCTCACAAAAAGAGCGCACGCCGCCGGACAAACTGTCCGGCGGCGTGCGCTTTATTTAACGGCCGTCCGGCGAAAGCGGCCGAAAAATTTCATCCACGAAGTCACACGAACCAGCACGGAGCAAGCTCACGAAACGTGACTTTGCTCCGCCGGGCGACGGCTCAACGCTGATGGTCGTGGCCGCCCGCGCTGATGTGCCGCTCCACTATGTCAACGAGCGCGTTGATCTTGTCGGTGATTTCATTGATCTTGTCGGTGATTTCGCTCAGGCGCGCGTCCGTTTTCCCGATGTCCCGTTTGTTTTTCTCAATCTCACGCTCGTGCATCTCCGCGATAGCCAGCAGCGCCATCACGCTGTCGGCCGTGCGATCAACTTTCTGGCCGATCCGCTCGACCGTCGCGTTGAGCCGCTCCTGTTGCTCGGTAAGCCGCGCCTGCTGCACGGCAAACTGGGCCTGCTGCTCGATGATGAAGTCCATCGTCCGTTGGCGTTCTTCGTCGGTCATCGCGGATGCACCTCGCGGCCGAGAGATTAACGTAGCGGCGCGGCGCGGGCCAAGGGGCGGCCGTGGCTTTTCCTGACATAATCGCGCAGCAAAAGGCACGCGGGGTATTGCCGACCGGGCCGGCCTTAGCTCTTTTCTTGACACTACTTGCGCGCGTCCCTATCATGCTCTGTCAATGTGGCGGGTGTCGCCGTGTGGCGAGACCCGTCGGTTTTGTTCCCGGAGAAAGGCTGACACTTGTTTGGGGCGAGCATCGGGCGTGGCGCGCAGCGGATCATCAGCGCGATGGTGCGCTGGCTGGCGCAGGGCGGGATCAACCCGAACGCGCTGACGGTCGTCGGCGTCGCCATCAACGTCCTGTCGGGGCTGCTGTTCGGCCTCGGCTATTTCTTCTGGGCCGGCGTCGTGCTCGTCGTCGCCAACCTGTTCGACATGCTCGACGGGCAGGTGGCGCGCCTCTCGGGCCGGGTCACGCGCTTCGGCGGCTTCCTCGACTCGTCGCTCGACCGGCTCTCCGACATGGTCGTCTTCGTCGGGCTGATGGTCTTCTACGCGCGCGACACGGCGTACCACTCGACCTTGAACGTCTTCCTCGCGGGCGCGGCCATGATGGGGTCGGTCATGGTCTCCTACGCGAGCGCGCGCGCCGAGAGTCTGATCCCGAAGTGCGACGTTGGTTTCCTGCGCCGGCCCGAGCGCGTCGTGCTCTTGATCATCGGCGGGCTTTCGACGCACCCCGGCTCGCAGAACTTCTTCGCCAACCGCATGCCCGCGGTGCTCTGGATTCTGGCGGTCGGCTCTTACTGGACGTTCGCGCACCGCATGTACCACACGTGGCGCGAGGTCTGGCGCACGGACGCGGCGGCCCGCGCATCCAAAGCCGCGCGCGCCGAGGGCGCGGACGCGCCGAAGGTGGACGCACAGAAGGTCGTCGGCGGCGCGACGCCGACCCCCTGAAAGCCGACGCCGTTTCGTCGTTTTTTTGTTTCGTCATTTTATTAAAATCCGAACCGTGCCCCCGCACGACGCGTATCGAGCAGCGAGGTAACACACGTTGAACATCTGCCCCTGTTGCGGCGAAAAACTGTCCGGCGAGCAGGCCCTGGTTGACTGCGCGGCCTGCGGCGCGCGCGCGGTCGGCCCGCCCCTGGCGCGCCCCGAGCGCGAGTTGCCCGGTTACGGGCGCGCGCTCGCCGTCGGCGCGGCGGGCGCGCTGCTCCTGCTCTTCCTGTCCGTCGGCACGGTGGTCGCGCTCGTCGAGCGCCAGCCCTTCTCGCTCGCCTTCTGGAACGTCATGGGCGCGGCCGAGACCGCCGCGTGGCGCTTGAAGGCGCTGACGCTGCCGTTCGCCGTCCTGGCGCTGTGGCCGTCCGTGCGCGTCGTGCGGACGCTGCGGCGCGAGCCGGCGCGCTTCGCCGGGCTGCGGCTGGCGAGCGCGGGGCTTTCGATGTCGGCGGCGGTCGTCGTCGCCTTCGCCGTGCTGATCGGGCTGACCGTGCCGGCGCGTCTGCAACAGCGCGCCGCCGCGCGCCAGGCGGCCGAAGAGGCCGTCGCCTACGACGTGAGCCGCGTCCTGCTCCAGTACCAGATTCGCTACGGCACGTACCCGGCGCGGCCCGAAGACCTGCGCGAGAAGTTGCCCGACCCGGACGGCGCGGTCGCGCGCGTCGCCGAACTGATCCGGCCGAGCTACGAGCCGGTCTCGGACATCGCCTCGCTGCCCGCCGCCGGCACGAAGACGCGCCGCGGCGCGGCCGCTTTGCGCGTGCGCAGTACCGCGCTCCGCACGGGCGTTGACGACACGCCCGATGAGGGTCTCGCCTTCACCGGCTACAAGGTCGTGCTGCCGGGCGCGGACAAGAAACTCGGCACGCCCGACGACATCACGCTGCGCGACGGCCGGCTCGTCGCCACGCCGCCCGTCGCCCGCACGAGCCGGGGCGACAACACGCCTTAACGCAAGCGAATGGTCATGGGGCTGCTGGGCCTTTTCCGACGCAAGCAGGACAACACCGAAGCGGCGCGCCGCGCCCGCCTCCTGCGCGCCGGCCGCATCACCGAAGGGCGCGTCTTCGACATCGCCACCGACGACCAGGGCGCGATTACACACATCTTCTACGCCTACGAGATCAACGGCGTCGAGTACGAGTCCTCACAAACTCTCGACCAAGCCCAACTGCCCCACGCGGGCGACTACGCCCCCGGCGCACACGTCGTCATCCGCTTCGACCCACGCCAGCCCGCCAACTCAGTCGTAGTTTGAAAGCAGAAGACAGGAGCCGGAAGTCAGGAGCCGGAAGTCAGGAGCCGGAAGGAAGACGCTCCGTTGAGAGATGCTCTCAACGAAGACGTTGTTGCTGAGAGACGTTCGTTCTTCCTGCTTCCGTTTGCGCCCCGCGCTCCGAGCATCTGGTCTTCTTCCGGCTTCTGACTTCCGGCTCCTGTCTTCTGCTCTCTTCCGGCTTCTGGCTTCTGACTCCTGCCTTCTGTATTCTGTCCCTCCATGTTTCGCAAAATCCTGATCGCCAACCGCGGCGAGATCGCGGTGCGGATCGCGCGCGCGTGCCGCGAGTTGAACGTCGCGCCGGTCGCGGTCTACTCGGAGGCCGACGCGGCGGCGCTGCACGTGCGCCTCGCCGACGAAGCCTACCTGCTCGGCCCCGCGCCCTCGGTCGAGAGCTACCTGCGCGTTGACCGCATCATCGAAGCCGCGCTGGCGGCCGGCGCGGACGCCGTCCACCCCGGCTACGGCTTCCTCGCCGAGAACGCCGCCTTCGCGCGCGCCGTCGCCGACGCCGGTCTCGTCTTCATTGGCCCGCCGCCCGCCGCGATGGAGTTGATGGGATCGAAGACGAACGCGCGCCGCGCGGCCGCGGCGGCCGGCGCGCCCGTCGTGCCCGGTACGACCGAGGCGCTCGCCTCGCTCGCGGACGCGCAGGCCACCGCGGCACAGCTTGGTTATCCGGTCATGCTCAAAGCGGCGGCGGGCGGCGGCGGCAAGGGGATGCGCCTCGTGGCGCGCGCCGCCGACCTGCCTTCGGCCTTCGACACGGCGCGCTCCGAAGCGGCCGCCGCTTTCGGCGACGAGGCGGTCTACTTGGAGAAGGCGGTCGAGCGCCCGCGCCACATCGAGATACAGGTCTTCGCCGACACGCACGGAAATTTTGTTCACCTCGGCGAGCGCGAGTGCTCGATCCAGCGCCGGCATCAGAAGGTGATCGAGGAGTGCCCGTCGCCCATCGGCGATCCGACTCTGCGCGCGCGCATGGGCGCGGCGGCGGTCGAGATCGCGCGCGCCGCTCGTTACGTCGGCGCGGGCACGGTCGAGTTCCTCGTCTCGGACGTGACGCGCGAGTTCTACTTCCTTGAGATGAATACGCGCCTGCAAGTCGAGCACCCGGTCACGGAGTTGGTGACTGGCGTCGATCTCGTGCGCGAGCAGATCACGGTCGCGGCCGGCGCGCCGCTCTCGTTCACGCAGGATGAAATTGACTGGCGCGGGCACGCCATCGAGTGCCGCGTCTACGCCGAAGACCCGGAGCAGAACTTCATGCCGTCGCCGGGGCGCATCACGAGTTTGCGTCTGCCGCAGGGGCCGGGCGTGCGCGACGACGGCGGCGTCTACGCGGGCGCGGAGGTCTCGATCTACTACGACCCGATGATCTCGAAGCTCGCCGTCTGGGGCCGCACGCGCGCCGAAGCCATTGACCGCCTGCGCCGCGCGCTCGACGAGTACGCCGTCGGCGGCATCAAGACGACGTTGCCCTTCTTCCGCGCCGTCGTCCGCGACGCAGAGTTCATCGCCGCTCGCCTCGACACGGGCTTCATCACGCGCTTCAACGAGCGCCGCGCCGCCGCGCAAGGACACGCCACGCACGCTGCCGCGCCTGAGTCCGATCAGACCGCACGCGACTTGGCCTTGATCGCCGCCGCACTCGCCCACGCCGAACGCACACCCGCGCCCGACGGTGTTGCGACAACAACGACTACGAGCAACTGGCGCGTCCGCGGCCGCGCCGCAGAGCAGCGTGTCGGCGATCTGTTTTAACTAACGCGGCGCGAGCATAACGCGCGCAGGACGACGACTGAAGGACGACGCATGAAGCTGATGGCCGAGCTTGACGGCGCGGAGCACGCGCTGGAACTGACGCGCGACGGCGCGCGCGTGGCCGCCGCCGTGGACGGGCGGCGCTATGAGTTGACGGCCCGCGTGCTTGAGCCGGGCGTGTACCTCCTGCAACTCGGCGGGCACGTCTACGAGTGTCGCGTGGACGACGCCGCCGCGAGCGACGCCGCGCGTACAGTGACGGTCGGTCAGCAACACTTTCAAGTAGCCCTGCGCGACCCCAAACGACTCAGCCACGCGCACAGCGCGGGCGGCGCAGGGGCCGGGCGCGCGTCGCTCACGGCCGCCATGCCCGGCAAGGTCGTCCGCGTGCTCGTCGAAGCGGGCGCACACGTCGAAGCCGGCGACGCCCTGCTCGTCGTCGAAGCCATGAAGATGCAGAACGAACTCAAAGCGCCCAAGACCGGCACGGTCATCGAAGTCCACGCGCAGCCCGGCACGACCGTCAACGCCGGCGACGTGCTCGTCGTAGTCGAGTAAGGGATGAGGGCTGAAGGATGAGGGATGAACAAGAACTGAGTGCCGCGAGTGACGCGCAAGTCTTGTCGGTCGAAGCGGCGAGCGACGCGCAGTCCGCTCCCGATTCAGCCCTCAGCCCTCAGCCCTCAGCCCTTCGCATCCTGCTGTGGGACATTGACGGGACGCTGGTGCGGTCGGTGCGGCAGGGGGCGTTCATTGACTACACGCGCCCGGCCCTGGAGCGCGTCTTCGGCACGGCGGGCCGGCTCGCGGAGTTGTCCGTCTCCGGCATGACCGACTTGCAGATCGCGGCCGAGGCGCTGCGCGACGAGGGCGTCACGCCCGAACAGATACGCGCGCGCCGCGTCGAGTTGTGCGGTCACTACTGCGCCGAACTCGAACGGCTCACGACGCGCGAACAGCTCTACGTGCCGCTCGCGGGCGCGCGCGCCGCGCTCGCGGCCTGCGCCGCGCACCCGCGCTACCGCAACGCCCTCTTGACCGGCAACGTCGAGCGCGCCGCCCACTTGAAGCTCCGCCTCGTCGGCCTCGCCGACTTCTTCCAACTGCCCGGCGCGTACGGCGACGACGCACACGACCGCCGCGAACTGCCCGCCCTCGCCGCCGCGCGCATCAACCAACACTTGCAACTCGAACTCGCGCCCGCGCAGTTCATCGTCATCGGCGACACGCCGAACGACATCGCCTGCGCCCGCCACTTCGGCGCGCGCGTCGTCGCCGTCGCCACCGGCCGCAGCTACCCGCCCGACGCGCTGCGCCCCCACCACCCCGACGCACTCCTCCCCGACCTCACCGACACCGCCGCCCTCCTCCGCACGCTCGCAAAACTGTAGAGGCTAGATGTTAGATGTTAGATGTTAGTTAAGTGTTCAAGGTTCAACGTTCAACGTTCAAGGTTCGGTCTGCGGCTAACGTTGAACTTTGAACCTTGAACTTTGAACGAACACTGACATCTGACATCTGACATCTGTTTTTTTTCGGCCGCGGCCGCGCGTCGTTCGTCAAAGATTGTGGCTCCGTTGGTGAGCCGCATCTTTGACACGAGGAGAGAAAGAGATGAGAGCGACCTTAGCTAGATTCGTGGCCGCGGCGACCGTCGTCGCGGCGCTCGCGCTGCCGCTGTCGGCGGCGGCGCAGACGCGCGCGGAGCGCTGCCGCCCGCGCGGCATCAACGCGCGCGAGCACCGGCAGCAGGAGCGCATCCGAGCGGGCGTGCGCAGCGGCGAGTTGACGCGCGCCGAGGCCGCGCGCTTAGAGGCCGAGCAGGCCCGGATCAGGGTCTACGAGGCTTACGCGCGCCGCAGCGGCGGCGAGTTGACCGCGCGCGAGCGCCTACGTTTGGAACGCTCGCTCAACCATTCGAGCCGCGACATCTACCGCCAGAAGCACGACGGCCAGGATCGCAACTGACCAACCAGGCAACGCACAAGACGGCGCGGCGCAACTCTCTCCTCTGCGCCGCGCCGTCGTCTTTGTGGTCGACAGTCTTGTCGTCTTTGCAGTCAACCGTCTCGTCGTCTTCGCGGTCAACCGTCTTACGGTCGGTGGAAGCCGCGCTCGATGTCGCGGGTGGCGAGGCGCAGCACGGCGGGCCGCCCGTGCGGGCAGGTGGTGGGCGAAGAGGTCAGCAGCAGGCGGTCGATCAGCCAGCACATCTTCTCGTAGGCGAGCGGCATGTTGACCTTGACGGCGGCGTGACAGGCGAGCGACGCGGCGACGCGCTCGCGCAAGGTCTCGCGCGTGCGCCCGCGCCGCTCCGCGTCCACCGCGTCGAGGACTTCCGTCAGCAGGTTGCGCACCTCGGCCGCCGGCAGATCGGCCGGTACGGCCCCGACGCCGACCGTGCGCCCCGACAGCCGCAGCAGGCCGAAGCCGTAAGCCTCTAGCTCGGCGGCGACCGCGTCGAAGGCCGCGGCCTGCGCGGGCGTCAGGTCGAACGTTTCGGGCACGAGGAGTTGTTGCGCTTCGGGCGCGCGCGCCTGTTCGAGCGCGCGGTACTTGTCGAAGAGCACGCGCTCGTGCGCCGCGTGTTGATCGATGAGCAGCAAGCCCTCGCCGTCGGCCGCGACGATGTAGCTCTCTTCGAGTTGATAAAGCGGGCGTATGTCGTGCCGCACGGCGGCGACCGGGATCGCGTGCAGCGCGCCCGCAATCGAGTTGAGCGGCGGCAGCGCGGCGCGCGCGCCGGCCTCGTCCTCGGCGCGCGAACTAGCTCCGTTCTCAGGCGCGGCCGGCTCGACGACTGACGGCGTGTCTGACTCGACGACTGACGGTGCGTGTCGCCCGTTGCGCTCGTCGCCGCGCGCCGTCGCGGCGCGTCCTTCATGCAAAGCGAACTCCGCGGGCGGCGGCGCGAAGCCGAACTCGATGGCCTCTTGTCGCGGTCGTGGCGCGACGCGCGCGGGCGTTGCCACACGCGCATCGTCACTTGCGTCCGTCTCGCGGGCCGGGGCTTCGGTCAGTGCGTCTCTTGCGTCTGCCAGCGAGTCTCTCATCGTCGGCCGCGCGGGCGCGTCGTCGAACTCTGGCGCGGGCGCTGCGCGGCGGAGGTAGCCGGCGGCGGCGAGGGCGGCGCGGACGCCTTCGCGCACCGCGTCGGCGACGGCCGCGGCGCGGCGGAAGCGCACCTCGGTCTTCGCCGGGTGGACGTTCACGTCCACCTCTTCGAGCGGCACGTCGAGGAACAGCAGCGCGGCCGGGTAGACGCCGTGCGGGAGCACCGTGCGGTAGCCTTCGGTGAGCGCGCGCGCGAGCAGGCGGTCGCGGACGAAGCGGCCGTTGACGAAGAGGTATTGCGCGTCGCGCGTCGTGCGCCGTTCGCGCGGCGCGGAGACGTAGCCGCGCACGCGCGCCACCTGCGCGTGCCCCGCGTTCAAGGGCAGCAGCCCCGACAAAAACTCCGCGCCGAAAATCTGGTACGCGCGCTCGCGCAGGTCGGCGGCGGGCGCGGCGCGCAAGGTCTCGCGCCCGTTGTTCGTCAAGACGAAAGCGCTCTCCGGGTGCGCCAGCGCGTAGTGCGTGACGAGGTTCGTGAGGTGGAAGCTCTCGGTGGCCTCGGAGCGGAGGAACTTGCGGCGCGCGGGCACGTTGAAGAAGAGATCGCGCACCGTGAGCGTCGTGCCGCGCGGGCGCGCGGCCGCCGACACGTCGCGCATCCGCCCGCCCTCGATGAGCACGCGCGTCGCTTCAGGCTCGTCCCCGGTCTGCGTCAACAGTTCGACGCGCGCGACCGAGGCGATGGAGGCGAGCGCCTCGCCGCGGAAGCCGAGCGTGCCGATGGCGTCGAGGTCTTCGGCGCGCGCGATCTTCGAGGTCGCGTGGCGCTCGAAGGCGAGCAGCGCGTCGTCGCGCGTCATGCCGCAGCCGTCGTCCGCCACGCGCAGCAGACGCCGCCCGCCCGCCTCCACGTCCACCTCGATGCGCCGCGCGCCCGCGTCAATCGCGTTCTCGACCAACTCCTTCGCCACCGAGGCCGGGCGCTCCACCACCTCGCCCGCGGCGATCTGGTTCACAAGCTGGTCGGAGAGGACGCGGATGATTGACATGAGCAGACTTTAGATTTTTGATTTGCGATTTTTGATTTGCAGTTTTGGTTATGACGCGGCAGCGTCGCGCTACGCGGATGGAGACGAGTGAAAATCAGAAATCGCAAATCAAAAATCTACAGATAGACGAGCTGGTGATCGACGGAGCCGAGGTCTATGGCGTCGTAAATCCAGTCGAGACAGTAGCGCCCGTGGCGGGCGAGCAGGCTCGTGATGTTGACGTGCCGCTCTTGCAGCGCGCGGTTCGGGTAGAGGGCGGTGGCGGCGCGTTCGAGCTGCCGGTGCGCGGCGCGGTCGCGCGCGAGCTGCGCGCGGTGGAAGCGCGTGCGCAGCCCCGCGAGTTGATGTTTGATCTTCTGCTCGCCCTTGCCGAGCGCGTCGGCGAGCGTCGGGTCGAAGTCGCGCAGTTGTTGCCCGAGGTCTGCGAGCGCGCGCTGGATCGCGTCTTCCGTGCGGGCGAAGGCCTGCGCCTGCTCCGCGCCCAGGTGCTCTTCGACGACGCGCGCCTCGACGGCGTCCAGGCCGGCGAAGAAGTCCGCGAGCTTCAAGCCGTAGCGCGCGAGCGTGCGCGCGGCGCGCCGCTCGACGAAGGTCAGACTCGCGCGGTGCAGGATCGGCGTGACGGGGCGCGCGAGCACGCGGTAGGCTTCGGCCGTCTGCGCGAAGTAGGCGATCTCGGCCGCGCCGCCGAAGTAGGCGACCGTGGGGAGCAAGTAGTCCTGCACGACGGCGCGCAACGTCACGTTGGGGCTGAAGGATTCGGGGTCTTGCTCGGCGCGCGCGGCGAGTTCTTCGGCGGTGTACTCGGCGTCCACGTTCGCGCCCTTGGCGCGGTAGCGGCCGGCGGCGGTGCGCGTGAGCGCGTGGCGCGCGCCGTCGAGGTGGATGAAGAGCGGGAAGGCGTCGGCCGTGGCGTGTACCTGCGCGTGGTAGCCGGCCTGTTCGAGCGCGCGGCTGCGGGCTTCGATGGCGTGGGCGATGTCGGGCGCGCGGCGCGCGGCCGCGGCGTAGAGCGGCGCGGCGAGTCGCTTGAGGCGCGCGTCGAGCGGGTCGAGCAGGACGAGACCGTGGCGGCGCGTGAGCGCGGACATGAGCCGCGCGAAGGCCGCGCCGTAGGTGCGCCCCGCAGCGTAGGCGTCGCGCACGAGCGCCGCGAGGTCGTCGCTGAACTCGCTCGACGGCAGCACGTCGAGCAGGCGGCCGACGATTTCGTTAACGCGTTCGTCGAGCACGACGCCGCCCACGGGTTGACCTTCTGTGTGCAGGTCGTCGGGCAGTTGGACGCGTGCGAGCCGCCCGTCGCAGGCGATGACCTCGGCCGCCTGCACCTCGGCCCAGTCGTGATCTTCGGTGGCGAGCCAGAAGACGGGCACGGCCGCCGTGCCGCGCTGCGTCAAACAGCCGGCGAGCTTAACGGCCGAGAGCGCCTTGTAGATCGTGTAGAGCGGGCCGGTGAAGAGTCCGACCTGTTGCCCGGAGACGACGGCGACCGAATCGGGCTGGCGCAGACGCTCGACGTTCTGTAGCGTCTCCGCGCCCGCGCCCCAGTCTGTGTTGAGCGCGGCGAGTGCGGCGCAGAGCGCGGCGCGATCCGCTTGGTGCGCGGCGAGGACTTCCGAAGCGCGCGCGGCCAGTTCGTGGTGGAAGCGGACGGCGTTCGGGTAGAACGTGCGCAGGGCCACGGGGTCGCGCAGGTAGTCGAGGAAGAGCCGCGACTGTTGCGGGACGCGCTCGAACGAGAGCGGTTCGAGGTGCAAGCCCGCCTCTTCGGGCGTGCTGTAACAGGCGGCTTCGGGGGTGCTCACAGGTTCGCTCCGGCGCTGAGACTCGCGGCGGCCTCGTCTTTGTCGGACGCGTCGTCGCCGGCCGTATAACGTAGCGCCGCGCGCAGAAGTTGCGCAATCTCTGCGCGCGCCTCGGCGGTCGGCGCTCGCAAGGGCGCGCGCACCGGCCCGCCCGCGTAGCCCGCCAGGTCGAGCGCGGCCTTCAACCCGCCGATGCCGTAGCGCACGGTGACGGCGCGCGCCAGCGGCGTGAACGCCTGCTGCAAGCGGACGGCGCGCGCGTGCTCGCCCGCCGCGACGGCCGCGAAGATGGCGACGGCGAGGCGGGGCGCGGCGCAGCCGGCGGCGAGGATCGCGCCCGTCGCGCCCGCCGTGAGCGCGGCGTAGAGCAGCGGGCCGTTCCCCGTCAGGACGGCGAAGCCGGGCGGCGCGAGCCGCAAGGTCTCGGCGAAGTTCAGGATGTCGCCGCTGCTGTCTTTGACGCCGACGATGTTCGGGTGGCGGGCCAGCTCGGCGACGGTTTCGGGCGCGAGCGCGACGCCGGTCAGCTCCGGCATCGAGTAGAGCAGGACGGGCACGGGCGTGCGGTCGGCGACCGCCGCGTAGTAATCAACGAGCGCGGCGTGCGTCATGGCGCGGCGGTAGAAGTGGGGCGTGATGACGAGCAGCGCGTCCGCGCCCGCCTCGGCCGCGCGTTGCGCTTCGGTGTGTGTGTGGCGCAGAGACTGTTGCCCCGCGCCCGCGACGAGCAGGTGCGACGCCGGGACGGCCGCGCGCGCCGCCTCGATGACGGCCGCGTACTCGCGCTCATCCAAATGCACGCGCTCGCCCGTCGAGCCGAGCGCGACGTAGCCCGTTACGCCCGTCTCGTGCCAGCGCGCGAGGTTCGCGCCGAGGGCCGCGAGATCAAGTTCGTCCGCGGCGGTGAACGGGGTGGGGAACGGGAGCAGGATGCCGCGCAGCTTGTCGAGCAAGCTGTCGGCGGCGCGCGGCCCCTCTGTGTCGTGCTGCGGCGTCAAAGCCCGGACATTATAACAGAAGGGCGGAGGGCGGAGGGCGGAGGGATGAAGAAGGCAGGAGGCAGGAGGCAGGAGTCAGGAGCCAGGAGCCAGAAGGCAGTAGAAGCCAGGAAGGGGGGCCGAAGATGAAAGGCCGGCCTTTCATCTTCGGCCCCCCTTCCTGGCTTCTACTGCCTTCTGGCTC
>DASVPY010000018.1:0-10283 GCA_036389395.1 Pyrinomonadaceae bacterium | reverse complement strand
AACGTCAGTTCGACATAAGGAAAGAGAACTCCAAAGCGCGGTAAGATGTTGTCGACCAAGACCACAGACTTCCCGCGTAAGGAGTTCTCTCGATGGACATTCTATCCATTTTCTGTGACATAGACGACTTCTGCTTGCTCTTTGAACCACGCTGGCAGCGCCGCCTGCTTCAGAGCGGCGCGAGCCGCCGCCACAAGCCCGGCGCGCTGGCGCTCTCCGAGGTCATGACCGTGCTCGTGCTGTTCCATCTGTCCGGCTACCGGAACTTCAAAACCTTCTACACCCAGCACGTGCTGCGGCACTTGGCCGGGGCATTCCCGCGTCTTGTCAGCTATAACCGCTTCGTCGAGCTACAACGGGACGCCCTCATCCCGCTCTGGTGCTACTTACAGACGCGCAAAGGCTCATGCACCGGCATCTCGTTCGTGGACGCAACGACCTTGGCCGTCTGCCACAACCTGCGCATCCCGCAGCATAAAGTCTTTCGTGACTGCGCGCGGCGGGGGCAAAGTAGTATGGGCTGGTTCTACGGCTTCAAACTTCATCCGTGCATCAGCGAGTGCGGCGAGTTGCTCTCGTGCTACCTGACGCCGGGCAACGTGGATGACCGCCGCCCCGTGCCCCGCATGGTCAAAGACCTGTGGGGCCGGCTCTTCGGCGATAAGGGCTACATCAGCCAGCCCTTGCGCCTGCTGTTGCAGGCGCAGGGCCTGCGGCTCGTCACCAAACTGAGAAAGAACATGAAGAACAAGCTCCTGCCCTTGACCGACAAGCTGCTGCTGCGCAAGCGGGCGCTCATTGAGACTGTCAACGACCAGTTGAAGAACATCTCGCAAATAGAGCACACGCGCCATCGCTCACTGTGGAACTTCTTGGGCAATGTGGCGGCGGGATTGATCGCCTACACGTGGCACGAGAAGAAGCCTTCGCTCAACCTTCGTGTCAAAGAACAGTTCCTTATCTCGAACTGACGTAATAAAGGTATTTCACGCGCCCGGGCCGCGCGCCACAGCGCCTCTGAAATTAATTCCCTATTGTTTGACATTAGTTGAGATAGTTATTGACACTGAGAGTAGCGCTCTGTTAGAAGCAACAGGTTATGAGCTCTCGCTATCAAGGGCATGAGGAAATGGCGGCATCGAAGGCAGTGATTCCACACGACTCTGAACTGATCAAGGTCACCGAGGCGAGGAGGATTCTCGGCATCAGCGCGAACAAGATGTCGGCGCTCATCGGCAGCGGGACACTGCCCTACGAGCAGGACCCGCTCGACCGGCGCGTCAAGCTCGTCAAGCGCAAGGACGTCGAGGGCCTGATGCGGAAGCGAAACCAGAGTAGATGAGTAAACGGCAGGAGTCCGCCAGCATGAGTCGAGTCATAAGCTGCTGCAACGCGAAGGGCGGCACGGGGAAGACGACCGTCGCGCTCAACCTGGCGTCGATGTTCGCCTCCCACTTCCGCAAAAAAGTCCTCGCTATTGACCTCGACCCCCAGGGGAACCTAGCGGTCGGCCTCGGCATCGACCCGCGCGAGATCACCAAGACGGCCTTCCGCCTGCTGATGGATGACTCGCCGGACCTCGACCAGTACATCCTGAAGGTCAAGCCGAATCTGGACCTGATCCCGAACGCACTGGAGCCGAACATGGAGGCCATGCTGTCGAGCCGCCGCAACCGCGAGCGGCTGCTCGAGTCCCGCCTCCAGGCGGTGAGGGACCGCTACGACTTCATCATCCTCGACACCCCGCCGGCGCTCGAAACCTCGACGATCAATGCAATGGTGGCGTCGGACGAGATCTTGATCGTCATCGACTGCGGCTACTACGCGCTCTACGGCCTCAACCAACTCATGGAGACGCTTTCCGAGGTGCAGCGGGAGTTCCAGCGCTACGACTTGGTGATCCGGGCTCTCGTCAACCTCTACGACCAGCGGCAGAAGATGGACCGGGAGGTGCGCGAGGAGGTCGAGCGCTTCTTCGAGTCGCTAATGCTGGGCACGACGATCCACAAGAACATCAAGCTGACGGAGGCGGCGAGCGCGGGCAAGCCCATCATGGAGTACGACAAGAAGTCGTCGGGGTATTTCGACTTCACGCGGCTGGCCAAGGAACTGCTAGACATCTATGACAGGTCGAGAAAAGCCGAAAAGGAAGGCGCTGCATCGCGGGCTAGATGACATCGTCAACCGCGACGCGTCGCTGACCTCCAAACTGCTCGGGCGTGTGAAGCCGCCGGCGCGCGAGCCGCTCGAAGTGCAGCCGGCCGACGAGGAGTCGCCGGCGGCAGAGCCGACGTCTCAGCAGGGGGCCGCAGCCCGACCGGCTTCGGCCGGCGCGCCGCCTCCGGTGAAGCTGCGGCCGCGCGCGCAAGGTGAACTGGCCGAGGTTAGGCGGCTCGACGAGGCGCGGACGCCGACGGTCGTCGCCCCGGAGCCGGATGCGGCGGCGAAGGGGGCGACCGTCCCGAAGCCGTCCCCGATGACGTTCGACGAGTTCGTGGCGCGCTGGGGCTTCGTGCTGCGCAGCGGCGGGCGCGCGGGCAAGCTTCGCATCTGCCAGGTGCTCTACGACAACACCTACGCCGCCGGTCGGGATACGTTTTTCACGTCGTACGAGAAACTGGCGAAGCTCACCGGGCTTGAGAAGAAGCAGTGCGCCATCAACGTCAAGCAGCTCGAGAGCCTCGGCTTCCTCGAGCGCTTGAACATCTACAACACCGCCACTAAGCAGGGAACGGAGTTCAGGCTGCACCTGGAGCAGTTACCGCCACAGGCACGCAGGGCACCGCGTCATCACTATTACGACGAGGATTTGCCCCGATAACTCGAAGTTGTACCCCTGTGGTACAACTTTATTCTACGGGGGTATGAGATACGGGGGCGGCCCCATAAAGTCATTCCGCGGCATTCGGATTAAGCTAAATTGGCATCTTGTCCGTAGCCCTTTGTTTGTGCCGCTCCTGCCGCTTGCGCTCGACGCGGAAGAGGACGTTCGACACCCCGTCGATGGCCGCGAGGAAGTCGTCCATCGTCTCCTCGTCCAGGTCTTCGGGCTCGATCTCTCTCATTGCGTAGAAGAGCCGCTTCATCTCCTCCCAGAACATGTGCCGGGCGTCCGAGGGGTCGACCTCCAGCATCTCGTCCACCTTTCCGACCACCGACGCCATCCCCTCGGACGAGACCTCCTGCTCCTCAATCTCCCCTAGAATCTCTTTCACGCGCGCGCGCAGCCGCGACTGGGAACCCTGCACGGACGCGTGTTGGTTGATTAGCTCCAGCCGGCGTGCCTTGGCGGCCGCCGGCGCGCAGCCCAAGCGTTCCGCGGAGAGTCGTGCGAGCTGGGCCGCCTCCTGGAGGTTGATGCGCCCGGAACTCAAGGCCTCGGCCACGTCGGAAGGGAACTGGAGGATTGGAAGATACTGCCCGATGAAGCTGCTGACCGACACTCGGCCCGATGTTTCACGCTCAAGAATGCCGCGGAGCAGAGAAGCGGCCTCAGTCAGCTTTTCGCGCGGCCAGCGCGACGGGCGGCCCCTCTTGGTGTCAGAGGCGGGGCGCCGCTCGACGTGCCGGACGGCGAAGAGGAAGCGCATTAAATGCTTTTCGGACGAGGGGATGGTGTTAGGCATACGCTCGCGCAAAAGCTGGCAGACGGCGCGGACGGCCTCGGGCGTGGCGAGCGGATCGAGAGTGCGTCGGCGTCGGCGGGTGGCGCGCAAAGGCGTCCGTACCTCTCAGACCGGGAATGTTTCACGAGCGGTGCATCATACATCGATTTTGCCAATCAGAAGGGTAAAAATTCACCCGCCGCGTCTGTTAGGTTACACAAAGCGGGGATTTCTGTAACCTTGTGATATACTCGCCCCCAGGCCTCTGTACAGCCCTAGAGATCATGAAAGCAGGGCCTAGGGGCAGATAAGGCACTATGAGCGAACCACTGATTCGAGACATACCCCACATCAAGAAGAATCTCGAGCAGGTCGAGGGCGTTAAGTCGTTGAAGGTGGCCATGCCGTTCTTAGGCCCTGTGCTCAAACTATTCGGCGTAGACGTCGGTCAAATGAAGGAAGCCCTGGCCGGGACGGACGAGCTTGAGCGCATGGCCGAAGAATTGTCCTCCATACCAGACCGCTTCAACGATCTTTTTGCCAAGCGGGGATGGATCATCTACGACTTCATGAACGTGGAGGTTGCGAAAGCGGTCATCACAAAGGCAGAGTCGGGTGACATAGACGGCGCCGAGGCTGACCTTGTGGACTACTACAGCCCGGAGACTGTCGAGTGGAAACTGCGGACGATGCTGGGAATCAAGGCATTCCATCCCAGAATGCCGCTCGCCGAGAAAGCGCTCGACGACTACCGCGAAGGGCGCTATCACGCCTGCGTGCCCGTCGTCCTCGCGCTCATGGACGGGCTGGTCAACGAACTTCACGAGAAGCGCCGCGGCTTCTTCGCCGAGGAAGTTGACCTCCAGGCTTGGGACTCCATCGCCGCCCACAGTAAGGGGCTCAACGCCCTGACGAGGATTTTCCAAACCGGGCGGTATAAGACCACCGCCGACGCGATCACGCTCCCTTACCGCAACGGCATTCTGCACGGGATGGATCTCGGCTACGACAACAAAACGGTCGCGGCCAAGACATGGGCAGCGCTTTTCGCCACCAGAGACTGGGCAGTGCGGGCGGAGCAGGGAACTCTGAGCGAGCAGCCCGAAAAGCCGAAGAAGACGTGGGGAGAACTCTTCCAGCAGATTCGTGAGAATGCCGAAGATCGCGCGCGGATAGAGGCCTGGAAGCCCCGCGACGTCCGTCTCGGCGAAGAGGTGCCCGTCAGCGGAGAAGCCTGCGACTATGAGGAGGGCACGCCGGAGCATGCCCTCGCAGAGTTTCTGAACTACTGGAAGGCGCGCAACTACGGGTACATGACGCGCCGCCTCCCCGCTAGGGAGAGAGAGCCGATGAATAAGGCGGCGGCGCGCCTGAGAGAAAACTTCTCCGCGAAGAGGCTTCAGGGCTTCGAGTTCCAGAGCATCAGCGAAAACGCCGCAGCCCTCACGCTCATTGAGGCGAAGTTGAGGTACGAAGAAGACGGAAAGCCCGTGGAGCGCTCCCTCACCTTTCGCCTCATCAACGAAAGAGCGGACGGAAGCCCGTGCGTCAGTGGGAAGCCCGGCAGCGGGTGGAGCGTCTACAATTGGGGCGCCGTCTAAATCCATAGGTATTAAGAATGTTATTCGAAACCCTCGCCAACGCGACAGATTTGGATGCGTGGTCTAATCGCCTCGACGCGCGGGGCGTCCTGCCCAAACTACTACTGCGGCTCACCTACGCCACCGCCGAAGGGATCGAGCGTGTCGAATTCCCGTCCGAGGAGGCGACTCAGCTCGGCGGCTGGGACGGCGTCCTCAAGGTCACGGCCGGAAACGAATTCATTCCCGACGGCCAGTCGGGGTGGGAGATCGGCACGAATCGAGACATAAAGGGGAAGGCCGACTCGGACTACGAGAAGCGTAAAGCTGACCCACTGGGCCTTGATCCGGCGGAGACGATCTTCGTCTTCGTCACGCCCAGGCGGTGGGGAGGCAAGGACAAGTGGGTCAAAGCTCGTAGGGCCGAGGGCTTCTGGCGCGACGTGCGCGCCTACGACGCCGACGACTTGGCCGCCTGGCTCGAGCGCGCGCCCGGCGTGCACCTGTGGCTCTCGATCCTGACCGGCAAACACCCGGAAGGCGCGACGGACATTTCGACCTTCTGGGACGACTGGGCTGACGTCACCGAACCGCGGACGAGTGCCGATCTAGTCCTCTCAGGCCGTCAGGAAGAGGTTGATCGTCTCTTCTCATGGCTGCGCGCCGACCCTTCACCGCTGGCCCTGCAAGCCGACTCTAGGGAGGAGGCACTCGCCTTTTTCGCCGCGGCGCTGGAACACCTACCGCCAGCCGAGCGGGAGTCGTCCCTTGCCCGCAGCATCCTCGTCGAAGACACCGCCTCGTGGCGCCACATAGCCGGTTCTGGCCAGCCGCTCATCCTCATCCCTTCCTTTGACGAGAGGGAGAGCGTCGCCCGGGCAGTAAAGCAGGGACATCACGTTCTCATTCCCGTCGGGCGGGATGAGCCCGGTTCTTCGGCCACCGTTATGATCCCACGCATAAAACGGGACGGTGCTAAGCAAGCGCTGGTCGGTATAGGCATTCAGGACGAGAAGGCGGACGATCTGGCGACCCTTGCCCGGCGCAGCCTGATGGCACTTCGGCGGAAGCTCGCGATCAGTCCGGAGGTTCAACAGCCGGCGTGGGCCAAGCCTGCGGAGGGGAGAAAACTTCTTCCCGCAATGCTGGTTGGGGGCTGGAACGACACGCTCGCCGGAGACAGAGAGGTGATCGCAAAGCTCGCCCGAAAACCTTATGAAGAGTTCAACGACACTCTCGCGCAGGCGGCGAATTTGCCGGACCCGCCGGTCAGGCGCGTCGGCGACGTCTGGCTACTCGCGTCTAAAGAAGACTCCTGGGCTCTGCTCGGGAAGTACCTTACGCGCGAAGACCTCGAGAATTTCGAGGGCGTGGTGCTCGACGTGCTGGGCCAGCCCGACCCCAGTTTCGACTTGCCGGCCGACGAGCGCTACATGGCGAACATTCTAGGCAAAACCCTACCTTACTCGGGACTCCTGAGAGAGGGGCTTGCCGAAACCCTGGCGCTCATGGGGGCGCGTAGCGACTCGTTGACGTTCGCCGACGCCACGACCGGCCAGCAACGCGCCGACCGGATAGTCGGAAGTCTACTTCACAAGGCGAATACGGATTGGCACGTGTGGGCCTCGGTCGCGTATCACCTACCGCTGCTGGCAGAGGCGGCACCGGGCGTGTTCCTCGACGCGGTAGAGCGCGGGCTGACCGGAGAAACGCCGGTGCTGCTCAACCTATTTTCAGAGGGAAAAAACACGCTCTTCAGTAGCTCCCCTCACACGGGCCTCCTCTGGGCGTTGGAGAGGGTTGCCTGGCATCCCGAATACCTCGGGCACGCCACCTCACTGCTCGCGAAACTCGCCCGGCTCGACCCTGGCGGGAAGCTGCTGAACCGCCCGAGCAGAAGCCTGCACGAGATATTCCTGTGCTGGCACCCGCAGACAACGGCGAATCTGAGCAAGCGGCTGTCCGTACTCGACTCGATCCGCGAGCGCGACCCGCAGGTGGCCTGGGGCCTGCTCACCACGCTCCTTCCGGAAGCCCACGGGGGCGTGGCGCATCCGACCGCCAGGCCACAGTGGCGTGAGTGGACTCCGGATACGCGGCCGCAAGTGACTTACGCCGAACTCTTCCAAGCCGAGCGAGAGATCGTATCCCGCCTTTTGGCGGACGTCGGTACTGACGGGCGGCGGTGGAGGGACCTCGTCTTCAAAGTGGACGACGTGTCGAGGGAACAGCACGACGCCGTCATCGAAAGGCTCCTGACGGTGGATGTCGGAAGCTTCGCCGCCGAAGACAGAATGACGGTCTGGAATGCGTTAAAGGAAGTTATCTCTAGACACAGGGAATTCCCGGACGCGAAATGGGCGATGCCGAAAGAGATGGTAGATCGCCTCCAACAGGCCTACGAGCGTTTCCAGCCGGAAGATTTAATCTCGCAGCACGCCGGACTCTTCGCGCAAGTTCCCAAACTCCTGAGCCCGCCGGCGAGGGATTGGCGCGCAAGACACGACGCCCTGGAAGCCGCGAGGCTCGAGGCCGTGCTCGAACTGAACGCACAGGGCGGCCTGCAGCTTTTGCTGGAATACGCGGCCCGTGTCGAGCGGCCGGGGGAAGTGGGGTTCACGGTAGGAAAGAGCCGACTGCTGGAGGAGAACGAGGACGACTTACTCGGGGAGAAGCTCGGGTCGGCCGTCGCCACCGAAAACCAGTTCGCCCGCGGTTTCGTGACCGGGCGGTTCAGTTCCCGCGGTTGGGATTGGGTCAACTCTAAGCTCGCGTCAGACGCAGCCTCGCGCTGGTCGCCTGAACAGCGGGCCGACTTCCTGGCCTCTTTGAGTTTCGAGGCGCGGACGTGGGACCTGCTCGAAGCCATGGACGACCAGACCGAGCGGCTCTACTGGTCTCGCGTCCCGACGTTCGGCCTGCCGAATCGCGCCGACAGTGAGCGCGCGGCACTGAAGCTCATAGAGTACGGACGACCCCACGTTGCGATTGATTTCATCGCCCTCTACACGGACGAGGAAGGCCCGGCCGTTCGACCTCACGTCATCGCGCAGGCGCTCGAGCGCCTGCTGGAAGTCCTGAACGAAAGTACGGTCGACCTGTCTTCTATCGGCTACGACATCACCCGGTTGTTGAACAGGCTCGCGGCGTCCGACGAGATCGATGAGTCTCGCGTGGCATTCCTGGAGTGGGCTTACCTCCCCATCATACAGAATTACGGCGGACCCAAAGTGCTCCACCGGGAACTCTCCCGCAACCCTGATTTCTTCGCCGAAGTGGTCTCGCTCGTGTACAGAGGGGAGGGCGAGGAGCGCGGGGAAGTGACCGAGGAGGCGGCCGCGCGGGCGCGCCTCGGGTACGAGCTGCTCCACTCCTGGCACAGGGGCCCCGCGTGCGTGGAAGACAGTTCTTTCGAAAGTAGCGAGCTGCGCGACTGGGTCACCCGCGCGCGCGAATCGTTGAAGGAGCGCGGCCGGGGGGTAATCGGCGACCAGACGATAGGAGGGGCGCTGGTCCGCACGCCACCCGACCCGGACGGCGCGTGGCCGCATGCGGTGGTGCGGGATCTAATCGAGGAATTCGCCGGCGAAGAGCTGGAGCGCGGGATCGAGATCGGCGTCTACAACAGCCGCGGCGTGTTCATGAAGTCCCAGACCGAGGGCGGCCTGCAGGAGCGTCAACTGGCCGAGAGGTACGAGGGGTACGCGAAGCAGGTTTGCGACCGCTGGCCCCGGACGGCGGCCATGCTGAGGAGGATCGCCCGGGGTTATGTCTCAGACGCCCACCGCGAGGACGTAAACGCCGAACTGACCGAAGACCTGTGGCGCTAGTGGACCTGTCGCTATGGAAAAGGAAAATTCTCTACAGCAAACCGGCGACGATGCGGTACGGGCCTTTATTAACAGTGTCGCACGGCTCTGGGCTGAGTCGACCACCGACAGGACGCTCGCTCGCCGCGACGATCTAGTTCATGACAAGGCGAAGGCGATCGACTCGTTCTTCACATTCTGTCGGAAAAGGCCGGCCGAGGTCGATCCCGCCGACGTGAAAGAATGGCAGGGGAGACTCGAAGGGCAGGGGCTGAAGCCTTCTACGGTCTACACGCGTACATGCTTCCTTTCCTCCTTCTACCGGTGGGCCATCGAGAACTCTCCGCCCGACGAGCAGCCCATCGTCAACCCCGTCGCCCTCGCCCGTCCGAAGAAGCCGAAACCCTACAGGACGGAGAGGACGAAGTCGCTCCTAGACGACGAACTTCGCGCGCTGATCACCTTAGTGAGAGGGAAAGCAGCGGAGCCCATGAACGTCGTCGCCAAGCGTGACTACGCCCTGTTGCAGTGGTACATCAAGACGGGGCGCCGGCGCAACGAAGTGATCGCGCTACGTGGGTCGGACGTGCAGGTGCGAGCCGTGACGAAGGATGGCGGTAGTGAGGAAGTGCTGATCGTCCGCTACCGGATCAAGGGCGGCCGTTTTCTCGTGTGCGAATTGCGAGACCCCGTGGTTCGGTCGGCCCTCCTCGACTACTTGGAGGTGGGAGATCGACGGGAGGTGCTTCAGACGGAGCGACCCCTTTGGACTAGGCACGACCGCGCCGGCCGCCCCGGCGCCCCCTTGACCTCGCACGCCTTCGTCAAGAATCTCAAGCGCTACGCAAAGGAGGCGGGGCTCGATCACATCCACAACCACATGACGCGCCACACGTTCGCGCGGATCATCAACGAGGAGACCGGTTCGTTGATCGAGACGCAGGAGGCCTTAGACCATGAAGACCAGGCGACCACGCGCATCTACGTCGAAAGCGTGGCGATCAAGCGTGACAAATTCAGCGAGCGCATTTCGAGGCGAGTCGACAGTTGATCGGAAGTTTGAGTATTACCGTATTAACAGTGAGGAGTGGTGTTGAGGCTCCAGTTATTTGGAAGAGCTTTAACCGGGAACAATGCGTATTAGTGAAAGGGTCATGACTAGATAGCGAAGGCTGATCTAGTGATTTTCAGAAGGAGTTGATAGAGGTCTTCGTCTCGATGATTGAACCTGAACTCACACTCCTTCAGATGCAAATAGAAAGTTGAGCGGCGCATCCCTTTGAACTTCA
>DASVPY010000017.1:0-136345 GCA_036389395.1 Pyrinomonadaceae bacterium | reverse complement strand
GCGTGGACGTGTTCAACGTCATCGACCGGGCCAACTACGGCATCCCAGCCCGCTTCCTCGAAGCGCCGGGCTTCGGGCAAGCCACGTCCACGGTCACGCCCGCGCGCCGCGTCCAGTTCGCATTGAAGTTCGCGTTCTGAGTTTAGAGCGAGTGTTGCGTGTGGCGTGAGGTAGTTGAAACACAGAGGGCACAGAGGTCACACAGAGAGCACAGTAAAAACTGTGACCTCTGTGTGACCTCTGTGCCCTCTGTGTTGATCTGATCGTGCGCCGGACTCAACCGGCGAGACAACTTTAGGCCGCGGTCAGTTAGCGCGTCTGCGCCTGCGTGCCGTCGAGTTTGGTGACGACGAGCGGGCGCTCGGCCAGCTCGCGCCGGTAGAAGACGCGCGGGCGCTGGAGGCTGCGGCTGTTCGGGTCGGCGATGCGCTGCTCGCCGTCTATGAAGGCGATCTGCGAGGCCAGGCCGCGCCCGGCCCGCATCTTCTCCAACTGCATCTGCGGCACGCGCGCCGTCGCGTAGTCGAGCCACTCGCCCATCACCACCTGCCCGTCGCGCGGGCGGTTGTCCGCCGCGCCCTCGCGCAAGCCCTGCACCACGAGCGCGTAGGTCAGCAGCCCGTGACCGAGTTGCTGCACCTCCTGCGCCGCCTGGAAGCCTTGCGCCGCCGTCAGCACGAACATGCCCTTCTCGTAAGCCAACTGCGCCAGCCCCTTCGAGTTCATCGGCCCGAGCCGCTTGTCTTCGGTCTCAAGCGCCTGCCCGGAGTTGCACGCGTCCACGACGAGCACGGTCTGCGCGGCGTCTATGCCCGCGAGCGCCGCCTCAAGCTCGCGGTCGGAGACGCAGTGCGCGAGCATACGTTGGAGGCTCTCCGTGTCAATCGTGGTGCGGTCGCCCATGTAGCCGAGGTCGTGCGGCAGCAGGTAGAAGCGCGGCGGCACGGCCAGACCGTGCCCGGCGAAGTAGACGATGACCGTGTCTTCGGGCTGCGCCGCCTTGAGCTGCGCGAGCGCGGCCGGGGCGGCCGCGGCGAGCGGCGACTCGTCGCCGCCGAGCCGCTTGAGCGCGACGAGCAGGTTCGCCTTCGTCGCCTCCTTGTCTCGCAGCGGTACGACTTCGATCTTCGAGAAGGCGTCAATGCGCGCCTGCGCGTGCTGCACCTCGTCGCCGAAAGTCTTGGCGTCGGCGACGGCGAAGCGCAGGTTGAAGCGCGGGTTGACGTACTGGTTGACGCCGACGGCGACGATGTAGGCCGTGCCGCGCCGCTTCAGGCTCGCGTCGCCGGTCACGGTCAACTGCGCGTTCGCGCTCTTCACGTTGTCGCGGTTGAAGGCGTAGGCCATCAACTGGTTCTCGCCCTCGACGACGGGCACGGTCGTCTCGACGACGGCGCGGCCGCCCGCGGCCTGCACCACGTCGCCGCGCCACACCTTGACGAGCGCGCCGTTGCGGAACAGGCGCAAGTCCTGCGCGCCGCTGCCCTGCGGGTTGCGCGCGTCTGCTGGCGCTTCCGCCACCTCGATGCGCACCGCGACCTCGCGCGCGCGCACGGGCGCGGACGCGTCCGCGCCGCCGCCCATCGTGAGCGCGACGGTGGGCTGGCGGCGGTCGCGCACGCTGATGTCGGCGGGCGCGCGCGGGCGTTTGCCGGCCAGCACTTCGGCGAGCAAGCCGGGGTAGTAGAACTCGTTGAAGTAGGCCTCGACCGGGCGCGTGTTGGCCGTCTTGCGCTCGAAGCGCCAGAGGATTTGGTTCCAGGCTTCGGGCGCGCCGTCGAACAGCCCGTCGGGCGCGACGACGAGCCAGTTGTTGCTGGGCGCGTCGTCGCCTTCGACGAACGTGATGATGGTGGCGAGTGCGTCGCCGGCTTCCGCGCCCCAGAGGCGCGTGCTGCCGTCTTCGCTCGCGCTCGTCAGCCAGCGCCCGTCGGGGCTGAAGGTGACGGAGTTAATCGCGGACGTGTGCCCGGCGAGCGCGCGCGCGGGGGCGCTGCCGCCCAAGTCCCACAGGTAGACCGTGCCGCGCAGGTCGCCCGCCGCGAGCCGCTTGCCGGTCGGGTCGAACTCGATGGACGAGAAGCCCGTGTCGCCCGTCACCGTCTGCAACGTCTGCCCCGTGGCGGCGTCCCAGAGCTTGACCGTGCGGTCGTAGCTGGCGCTGGCGATGGTCTGTCCGTCGGGGCTGAACGAGACGGCGTAGACGCCCGCGCCGTGCCCCGTGAACGTGCGCACGAGCGCGCCCGTGTTCGCGTCCCACAGCTTGACCGTCTTGTCCGCACTCGCCGACGCAAGCTCGCGCCCGTCGGGGCTGAAGGCGAGACCGTGTACCTCGTCCGTGTGCCCCGTGAAGGTGCGCAACTCGCGCCCGGTGTCAACGTCCCACAACTTGATCGTGCGGTCGTTGCTGGCCGAGGCGAGCTGACCCAGCGGGTTGTAGTTCAGGCCGTTGACGATGCCGGTGTGGCCCGTGAGCTTGCCGCGCGGGCTGCCGTTGGTCGCGTCGTAGAGTTTGATCTCGCCGGAGAGACCGGCGGCGGCGAGCACGGCGGAGTCGGGGCTGTAGGCGAGCCGCGTGATGAAGCCCATCTGCGCGTCGGTCGCGGACAGCTCGCGCCCGGTCGCCGTCTCCCACAGGCGCACGGCGTTGTCTTTGCCGCCCGCGGCGAACCACTTGCGATCCGTGCTGAAGGCGGTCGTGTAGACGGCGTTCGAGCGCGTGGCGAGCACGCGCGGGTTGGTCGCGCCCGCCTGCACGTCGCGCACGAGCACGGACTTGTCGCCGTTGCTCGATGCGACTTGCTTACCGTCCGCGCTGAAGGCGACGGCCTCCTGCGTGTCTACGTTGTCGGCTTCGCTAATGGTCTGCGTCTCGCGCCCCGCGTCCGCGTCCCAGAGTTTGACCGCGCGGTGATCGGCCGCGGCCGAGAGCAGCGCGTGCCCTTGCGCCGTGAAGGCGACGGCGAGCACAGCGCCCGCGTGCCCTGTGAGCGTGCGCGCCTCTTTGCCTTTGCCCACGTCCCACAACTTGATCGTGCGGTCGTTGCCGCCCGAAGCGAGCCGCCGCCCGTCTGGACTGAATGCGACGGCGCGGACGCGATCCGTGTGCCCCGTGAGCGTGCGCGGCTCGCGCGGCGACGCCACGTCCCAGAGTTTGACGGACGCGTCGCGCCCGCCCGAAGCGAGCGTCTTGCCGTCGGGGCTGAAGGCGAGCGCGAGCACCGCGCCGGTGTGCCCCGTGAGCTTCTGCGTCTGCGCGGCCGTGGCGGCGGCGATGAACAGCACCGCGCCGTCGTTGTTGCCGACGGCGACGAGGCGTGCGTCGGGGCTGTAGGCGACGGCGTTGATGCTGCCGCCGCCGTTGAACGTGCGCAGCTCCGCGCCCGAAGTCACGTCCCACAGCTTGACCGCGCCGTCAACCGAAGCGGAGACGAGCGTCTTGCCGTCGGGGCTGAAGGCGACGGCCTTCGTCCAGGCGTTGTGTCCCGTGAGCGCGCGCAGTTCGCGCCCCGTGGTCGCGTCCCACAGGCGCACGGTGTTGTCCGCGCTGCCGGTCGCGCACAGGCGGCCGTCGGGGCTGAAGGCGAGACCGTCCACGCGCTTCGAGTGGCCGGTCTGCGGGACGAGTTCGGGGCGTGCCTCGGTCGTGCCGCCCGCGCCGCCGACGGGGGTCGGGACGGGCGTGCCGCCGAGCTTCAGGCCGCGCGTGCCCTGCTCCTGCGCGCGCTGCGCGCCGACGGAGAGCGCGAGCGCGCAGGTACAGAGCAGGCCGAGCAGCAGCCAGGCCGCCAAGGGGATGCGCGGCCGGCGCGGCCGCGCGGACTGTGGGCCGTGCGCGTGGGCTTTCGTCTTCATGAGCTTGACCATCGGTTTGAGAACTTGACGCGCGGCGGCGGCCGTCGCGCGGCGCGGGTGTAGTTGGAAGCTAGGGGAAAAGCGTGCGGGTGTCAAGACATCGGGGCAGGATAAAAATGGCCGAAGCCCCGGCCGGGGCGACAGAAGATGCGGGTTGCATTTCCGTCGCCCCGGCCGGGGCTTCGCGTTCGCTCTTGGCGCTGTCCCCACGGCTGACGCCGTGGGCTACATTCTATCGCCCGCTATCGCGGGCCAGCGCTCTGCCGCCTGCCGGCGCGCTCAGTTGAGCGTGGCGAGGAAGTCGTCGTAGCGGCGGCGGTCGAATTCGTTCATGCGCGTGATGCGCGCGCCGACGACGTAGCCGTCCAGCCCGCCGTCGCCGCGCTCAGACCGGCAGTGTACGGTCTCGGCGTGCAGGATGATGACGCCGGTCGGCAGGCTCAGGACGACGCGCAGGGGGTAGCCCAACACGTCAATGCGCTCGTCGCCGAGGTTCAGCCACGGCACGAAGAACGACAGCCCCGTGGCGCTCACGTCGCTCGTGCGGCCGCGGATCGGCTCCGGGTAGCGCTCGGCCTCCGGGTCAATGCGCTCGTTCTCCATCGAGACGCCGACCGGCAGCCGCACGGGGCAGCCGACCCTGTAACGCTCCGCCCCGCGCTTGATGCGGAACAGACCCGACAGCGTTTGCTCTAGCGTGTGCAACACCTGTGTCACTTCCTTCTCTTCCTCTCTGTCCGTGGTTCGCGCGAGGTCAGGCAGGCCGGCGTGAGTCTCACACCCAACTACTAGCTAAACAAATCCGCGCCGCATAAGTCAATAAGAAAAGTAGGCAGGAGGCAGAGGACGGCGAAGAAGCCGGGAGTCAGGAGTCAGGAGCCAGGAGTTAGGAACCGGCAACCAAGGGCCGAGAGCATGAAGGCGACGGCAGGAGGAAGAGAGGTCGGCTATTCATTCTGGCTCCTGGCTTCTGACTCCTGTCTCCTACTGCCTACTGCTTGATCCAGACGGTTTTGACGTTGACGAACTCGCGGATGCCGAAGGCGCTGAGTTCGCGGCCGTAGCCCGAGCGTTTGACGCCGCCGAAGGGCAGGCGCGGGTCGGAGGCGACCATGCCGTTGATGAAGACGGAGCCGGCGGCCAACTCGGCGGCGAAGCGCGCCTGCTCGGCGGCGTCTTGCGTCCACGCGCTCGCGCCGAGACCGAACGGGGTGTCGTTGGCGAGGCGCAGCGCGTCGGCGATGTCGGCGGCGCGGAAGAGGAGCGCGACGGGGCCGAACAGTTCTTCGTGGTAGGCGGGCGCGGCGCGTGGGATGTCGGCGAGCACGGTCGGCGGGTAGTAGTTGCCGGGGCGTGCGAGCGGCGCGCCGCCGGTGAGCAGGCGCGCGCCGGCTTGGACGGAGTCGCGCACCTGCTTGTCTAAGTCGGCGAGGATTTGCGGCGTGGCGAGCGGGCCGATGTCGGTTGACTCGTCGAGCGGGTCGCCGACCTTGAGCGCGTTCATGTGCTCGACGAAGCGTGCGACGAAGCGTTCGTAGATTGGGGCGGCGACGATGAAACGTTTAGCGGCGATGCAGGACTGACCGTTGTTGATGGTGCGGGCCTTGACGGCGGTCGTGACCGCCGTTTCGAGGTCGGCGCTGGGCATGACGATGAAAGGATCGCTGCCGCCCAGTTCCAAGACGGTCTTCTTGATCTGGCGGCCGGCGCGCGCCGCCACGTCGCGGCCGGCCGGCTCGCTGCCCGTCAGCGTCACTGCGGCGACGCGCTCGTCTTCGATCACGCGCGCGACCGCGTCCGACTTGACGAGCAAGGTCTGGAAGACGCCGGGCGCGAAGCCCGCGCGGGCGAAGATGTCTTCGATGGCGAGCGCGCACTGGGGCACGTTCGAGGCGTGTTTGAGTAAGCCGACGTTGCCGGCCATGAGCGCGGGCGCGGCGAAGCGGAAGACCTGCCAGAAGGGGAAGTTCCAGGGCATGACGGCGAGGACTGGCCCCAACGGCTCGAAGCGTATGAAGCTGCGCGTCGCGTCGGTCGCGACCGGCTCGTCGGCTAGATGTTGTGCGGCCGTCTCGGCGTAGTAGCGGCAGACCCAGGCGCACTTCTCCGCCTCCTGCACGGCCGCGCGCAAGGGCTTGCCCATCTCGGTCGTCATCAGACGCGCGAAGTCCTGCTTCTCGGCTTCGAGTATCTCGGCGGCGCGCAGCATACGCGCGGCACGTTCGGCAAAACTCGTGCGCCGGTGCGCGGCGAAGGCTTCGGCCGCGCGCGCGAGTCTCGCTTCAAGCTCGTCTTCGGTCAGCGGCGCGAACTCGCGTAGCGTCGCGCCCGTCGCCGGGTTGATCGTCGCAATCGCCATCCGTCCCCTTCCCCCTTGTCGCGTCCTTTATCTTTTCGTCGCGCGCTTACTCTGCCGCGCCCGTGGTCAAAACGATCTTGCCGTGCGCGCCCGGCTCCAACACCAACTCGTGCGCGCGCGCCGCTTCGGCTAACGGCAACTCGCGCCCGACGACGGGCCGGAGCGTGCCGTTGGCGAGACCGGCGACGAGGGCCGCGTGGATGCGTTGTAGCTCTGCGTCGGTGGCGTTCATGAGCGACATGGCGTGGATGCTGGCGTCGCGCGCCATCGCCTGGCGTGCGTCGATCTCGACCGAGCCGCGGTTGCCGACCACGACCACGCGCCCGCGCGGCGCGAGCAGGCCCAGATCGCGGTTCAGGTTCACGTTCGCCAGCATCTCTATGATCAAGTCCACGCCGCGCCCGCCTGTCAGCGTCAGCAACTCCTGCGTGTAGTTCTCTGCGCGGTGGTCGAGCACGAAGGCCGCGCCCTGCTCCCGCACGAGCCGCCGCCCCTCGTCCGTGCCCGCCGTGCCGATGACGAACAGCCCGGCGGCGGTCGCCAGTTGCACGGCGGCGACGCCGACGCCGCCGCTCGCGCCGTGTACGAGGACGGTTTCGGCGGGGCGCGCCTGCGCGCGGTCGAACAGCGCGCGGTAGGCGGTGGCGTAAGGGACGCCCACGGCCGCGCCCTGCGCGAAGCTGAGCCGCGCGGGCAGCGGGTAGACCTGGCGCTCGGCCGCGACCGCGCGCTCGGCGTAAGTGCCCGTGCGCGTGCCGGCGACGTAGACGCGGTCGCCGACGGCGAAGTACTTCACGTCTGCGCCGACCGCTTCGACTATGCCGGCGGCGTCCGCGCCCGGCGTGTAAGGGAGCGCTGGCTTGTGCGCGTGCCCGCCCGTGCGGACGTACGTGTCCACCGGGTTGACGCCCGCCGCCGCCACGCGCACCAACACCTCGCCCGCGCCCGGCTCCGGGTCTTCGACCTCTTCCAGACGCAGCACTTCGGGCCCGCCGAACTCATGCACACGGATCGCCTTCATCGTTTCACCTGCTCAAGTTGAAATTGTTGTTGTGCTCAGGGTCGTATCTTAGTGCAACGCGGCGGCCGCGCGCCAACGGCTGTTGGACTTTCGCGCGAACCTTGCTAACTTGTGGCGCTCGATGCCGAACAACTACGCCCACTGGCTCGTCCTGTTCGCCGCCGCTTTCGCCGCCGGCATGATCAACTCCGTCGCGGGCGGCGGCACGCTGCTCACCTTCCCCGCGCTCATCTCGGCCGGACTCGATCCGAAGGTGGCGAACGCGACCAGCACCGTCGCGCTCTGGCCCGGACTGCTCGGCGGCTTGTGGGGCTTCCGGCGCGAACTGGAGGAGAGCCGGCCGCTGCTGCTGCGACTCGGCTTGACGAGCCTGGCGGGCGGCGCGTGCGGCGCGTGGCTCTTGATCGCGACGCCGTCGCCCACGTTCGCGCGCCTCGTGCCGTTCCTGATTTTGTTCGCCACGTTGCTCTTCATGGCGCAGGAGCCGGTCACGCGTCTGCTGCGTTTGTCGGCCACGCCCGAAGCGGCGCGGCGCGGGTGGTGGGCGGGCGCGATCCTGTTCCAGTTCTGCGCCTCGATCTACGGCGGCTACTTCGGCGCGGGCAACGGCATCCTCATGCTCGCCGCCATGGGCTTGCTCGGCATCACGGACATACACCGCGCCAACGGGCTGAAGAATTATCTGGGCTTGTGCCTGAACAGCGTGGCGGTGCTCGCGTTCGCGGCGACGGGGCTGGTCGTGTGGCCGGTCGCGTTGCTGATGGCGGTCGGGGCGATAGCCGGCGGCTACTACGGCGCGAGCGCCGCGCGCCGCCTCGGGCGCACCGCCATCCGCCGCGTCGTCGTCCTCATCGGCTTTGCTATCGCCGGCGTCATGCTCTGGCGGTTGGGGCACTGAACAGTAGGCAGAAGCCAGGAGCCAGGAGCCAGAAAGAAAGGCCGGCCTTTCGTTAAAGGCGGCCTTTCTTCTTCCGTGTTCTCTACCACCTTCCTTCTGGCTTTTGGCTCCTACTGCCTACTGTTCCGAATCGTGATGACGACCGACTTGGAGGCGGGGGTGTTGCTGCGGTCGGCGGTGTGGTTGATGGGGACGAGGACGTTGGCTTCGGGGAAGTAGGTGGCGGCGCAGCCGCGCGCAATCGGGTAGGGCACGACGAGGAAGCGGCGCGCGACGCGCTCCTCGCCCGCGAAGTGGCTGACGAGATCGACCGCCTGCCGTGCTTGCAGACCCGCGGCGGCAATGTCCGCCGGGTGGAGCAGGACGACGCGGCGCTCGTTGAAGACGCCGCGGTAGCGATCATCGAGGCTGTAGACGGTCGTGTTGAACTGGTCGTGGCTGCGGATGGTCATCATCAGGAACTCGCCGGGCGCGAGTTGCGCCGCGGGCAGCGGGTGGACGGTGAACTGCGCGCGCCCGGTCGCGGTCTTGAAGACGCGCTCGCGGGCCGAGTTCGGCAAATAAAAGCCGCCCGGCTCGCGCACGCGCCGGTTGTAGTCGGTGAAGCCGGGCACGACGCGCTCGATGTGCGCGCGGACGAGATCGTAGTCCGCGGCGAGCGCGCGCCAGTCCACGCGGCTGCGCGCGCCGAGCGTGGCCTCGGCCAAGCGCGCCACGATCTGCGGCTCGCTCAGCAAATGTTCCGAGGCCGGCGCGAGCCGCCCGCGCGACGCCTGCACCACGCCCATCGAGTTTTCGCAACTGACGAACTGCTCGCCCGCGGCCTGCGCGTCGCGCTCCGTGCGCCCCAGGCACGGCAGGATCAGAGCTTGCGCGCCGGTGACGAGGTGCGCGCGGTTGAGCTTCGTCGAGACGTGCGCCGTCAGGCGGCAGCGGCGCAGTGCTGCGGCCGTGTACTCCGTGTCCGGCGTCGCCGACAGGAAGTTGCCGCCGAGCGCGAAGAAGACTTTGGCGCGGCCGGCGTGCATGGCCTTGATGGCGTTCACGGTGTCGTAGCCGTGCGCGCGCGGCGGGGCGAACGCGAACTCGCGCGCCAGGGCTTCGAGGAACGCTTCGGTGGGGCGCTCCCAGATGCCCATGGTGCGGTCGCCCTGCACGTTCGAGTGCCCGCGCACGGGGCACGCGCCCGCGCCCGCGCGCCCGACGTTGCCGCGCAGCAGCAGCAGGTTGACGATCTCCTGTATGTTCGCCACCGCGTTCTTGTGCTGCGTCAAGCCCATCGCCCAGCACACGATGACGCGCTCCGACTGCACGTACACGTCCGCCGCCGCGCGCAACTCCGCGCGCGCGACGCCTGACGCCGTCTCAATCTCTTCCCAACTAACTGAATCGAGCGCGGCGACGAATTCGTCGAAGCCGTGCGTGTGCGTCTCGATGAACTCGTGATCGAGCACAGCGCCGGGCGCGCGCCGCTCGGCGGCGAGCACCTCTTTCATCAAGCCCTTGAGCAGCGCCACGTCGCCGTTGACGCGCACTTGCAGGAAGAGATCGGCCAGCGGCGTGCCCGCGCCGAACAGGCGCAGGACTTCCTGCGGGTGCTTGAAGGCGTGCAGCCCCGCTTCGGGCAGCGGGTTGACGTGGACGATGCGGCAGCCGCGCCGCTTAGCCTGCTGCAAAGTGGCGAGCATACGCGGGTGGTTCGTCCCCGGATTTTGGCCGATGACGAAGATGGCGTCCGCCGCGGCGAAGTCGGCGAGCGTCACCGTGCCCTTGCCGACGCCGAGCGTCTCGGTCAGCGCCGTGCCCGAAGACTCGTGGCACATGTTCGAGCAGTCGGGCAGGTTGTTCGTGCCGAACTGCCGGACGAAGAGTTGATAGAGGAACGCCGCCTCGTTGCTCGTCCGCCCCGAAGTGTAGAAGACCGCCTCGTCCGGCGACGCTAACGCGTTCAACTCCGCGGCGAGCAGCTTGAAGACTTCATCCCAACTGATCGGCTCGTAATGATCGCCGCCCTGTCGCAGCAGCATCGGGTGCGTGAGTCGCCCTTGCTGGTTGAGCCACACGTCCGTCTGGCGCGCTAACTCCGGCACGCTCCAACGTCGGAAGAATTCGGGCGTGACGCGCGCGGTCGTCGCCTCGTCGGCGACGTGCTTCGCTCCGTTCTCGCAGAACTCGACGTGCCCGCGCTCGCGGTCGGGTTCCGGCCAGGCGCAGCCCGGACAGTCGAAGCCGTCCGTTTGATTAAGGCGCGCCAGCGTCCGCAGACTCCGCCCCACGCCCATCGCGCCGAACGCGTACTTCATCGTCGCCACAATCGAGGGCACGCCCCCGGCGGCCGCGCTCGGCTCGGTCTGCCGCAAGCCCGCGAACTCGGCCGGCGGCTGCGCGCCCGCGGTGGTCTCTGTCGCCGCGGCGGCCGGCTCGCCCCCTGCCTCGCGGTGTGAGCCGTCAGGATCGTAGTGGCTCGGTTCGTCGGCCGTCGCCTCTTCAAAGGCCGCGCGCTGCCCCTCCACGTCCTGTTGCGCCGCCGCGCGCTCCTGTCTCTCCGTGGCCATTGCACGCCTATGCTACCGCAACTCGGCGGCCCGGCTCAAAAATAATAAGCAGTAGGCAGAAGCCAGGAGACAGAAGCCAGTAGGGAGACGGTCGAGGCCGCGGCAGCAGAAAGGCCGGCCTTTCATCAAGGCCGGCCTTTCTTCCTGGCTCCTGGCTTCTGGCTTCTGCCTTCTGCCTACTGTTGCACCGCCTCGACGTTGATGAAGAAGCGGAAGCTGCCGCCCTGCGCGACGCCGAGCAGCAGGTTCACGTTGACGCTGGCCCCGTTGGCGAGCGGCGTCGTCAAATTGATCGTGCCCGCCGCCAGGCTGGAGTTCAAGCCGCCGCCGCGCGCCTGGGCGGGCGGTTGCTCAAGCGTCAGCCCTTGCACCGTGACCGAACCGCCGCTCGTGATCGTGACCGTCTGCGTGGTCGAGGTCAACGCGCGCAGATCGGCCTGGCCCGCGCCGCCCGGCGTGGCGTTGGTCGAGGTGATGTCAATGACGCGGACGCGCAGGCGCGTGACGAACGCGCCCGTGCTGTTGGTGAACTTGCGCCGGATGACCAGAGTGCCGAGCGCGTAGGGGTTGGCGGCCGGGTCGCCGCCGTTGGCCGCGGACGGCGTCAGCGTGTCCGTGTAAGGCGTGGTGTCCCGCACACGATTGGGCGGGGCGGTGGAGCCGGCGAACGGGTCTATGAGCGCGGCCTTGATGTTGCGCTGGATCGGACTCGCCAGATTCTCCGGCCCCGGCGCACCCAGCCAGGGCGTCGCGTTGCCGCCTATCGAGACGGATGAATCGGTGGCGACGAGCACGAAGTCTTGCGCGTTGTCGTTCGTGTCCTGCGGCGTCCCCGAAGCCTGCTTGCGGACGAAGCTGTATTGCGCGGTGCTGCCGGCGGCCGCGGGCAGCGTCGTCCCTTCGCGCAACAGGGCGCAGAGATTGCCGCCGGGGTTCAGGTCGAACCCGACGCCGTCGAGGCGGTTGGCGGACGAGATGGCGGCGATGTCCGCGGTCGAATAGACCGCGACGTTTCGGTCGCTCTCGATGTCGGCGGTCAGCGGCTGGTCGCCCGCCGCGTTGCCGCCAAGCCCGTACTGACTGCCGACGAGCAGGTAGTGGCCGCGGGGCGGGATGACAGTGCCGTTCGTTACCGTCCCGACGAGCGTGGGCGTGGCGTTGCAGTCCGCGCCCAGTTTGTAGACGCCGTAGCCGGCGGAAGCGTCCGAGGCCGCGACCGTCAGCGACGTGTTGCCGTTGTTGTAGAGTTCGACGAAGTCGTCGCCGAGGCCGCCGGGGCCTGAAGTCCGCAACTCGCTGATGAGGAGGCTCGCTGGCGTCGCTTGTCCGTCCGTGATTGTGCCGACCGCCTGCGAGTCGAGGACGTTGCCGTTGGTCGCGTTCGACAGGTTGAGCAGCAGCGTCTCGTTCGGCTCCGGCGTGGTGGCGTCGGCGCAGACGTTGACGGCGACGGTCTTGATGCGCTCGCCCGAAGCGAAGTTGACCGTGCCCGAAGTGTTTATATAATCGGTCGGCCCGGTGCAGTCGGCCCCGCCCGTCGCCGGGTTCGCGCCGCCCGTGTCGGCGGCCGTCGCGTAGTTCATCGAGACGCCGGACGCCCCGGCCGGGGCCGAGAGCGCGACGGTGAACAGGAGCGGCGACGTGCCGTTGGCAGGCTCGGCCGCCTGCCCGTCGCGCGCGAAGATGTTGGTCGTCGCGACCGGGGTGCTCGGCCCCTGGATTTGCACGGTGATGGGCGCGCCCGTCTTGAAGAAGCCGACGGTCGCGTTCGTCGTCTGCGGCGGGGTGTCGGCGTCGAAGCGGAAGTTGTACAGCGTGCCCCAGCGGATGGCGTTCGCGTTCTGATTATCGGAAAACTTTTCCGTGCTCCAGATCATGGCCCCGTTGCCGAGCGCCTGCGCCCAGGGCGTGCTGCTGTAGCCGGCGTTGTTCAAAGTGCCGTCGCCGGCCCAGCCGGGGTGCTGCGGCGGCGCGTGGAAGCCGATGTTGCTCAGCATGACGCCGCCGCCGACCGGCACGGTGAACGAACTGATCCCGCGGTCGAGGTTCTGGTTATAGACCGCGTACTCGTAATGCCAGACGCCGGGCGACGGGTTCGTCACTTTGTAGGCGACAACGCCGATGCCGTCGCTGCCCGGCGCGGGCTGAATCTGGACGGAGGTCGAGCCAGTCCACTCGTTGATGGCCGGCTTCTCCCGCACCGTGGTAAACGTCCCCGTGGAAAAGGTGAAGGGGCTGCCCGTGCCGTTCACGATATAACGGCGGTGCGACACGTTGTTGTACATATTGCACTGCGTCGGGTTCGCCTGACACCAGACGTACTCGTGCGGCGTGATGTACTGCGCTTCGACGTAGTAGGTCGCGCCGGGATTCAGCGACGTGTTCAGGTCGTTGATCTCGACCAGCATCCGGTGCGACGGGCCTGTGTGCGTGTGGCCCGTGTGGCTGTTCGGCGGCGTCGCCGAATCGCCGCGGGGATACGCGCCGGTGAAGGGATTGATCCAGGCGCGCGACCCCAGCGTGTGGCCGCTGCCGCCGGAATTCAGACTTGCGCTGTAAGGGTCTGAGCAGCCGGAGCCGAGGTGCGAGCCGCCGACGCCGTTGCAACCGAAGCCGCAGAGGTTCTGGGTCAAGGCCGTGAACGCGTGTTTGACGCTGGACTGCCCGATCTGCTCGAAGCGGTCGTTGTTCGAGGCCCCGCCGCTCATGCGATAAAAATTTTGCGGGATGACCGGGTGGTCGTTGCTCGGCGTTTGGAACCAGTCCAAGTCCACCGTGCCGGCGTTGCAAGAGTCGGTGGCCACGGCGAGGCCGACCTGCGTGCCGCTGCTGGCGTCAGGCTGCGTCAGCCCCGACAGGTCGCCGACGATGACATCCGGCCCCGGCACGCTCCCGGCGGCGGGCTGCTGTTTGCCGGAACCCAGGCGGGCCGGCATGACATCCGATTCGACCTCGCCGTTCGCAACGCGCGTGATTTCGATGGCGCGCATCGTTGCAGCGAGCGAGATTTTGCCGACGATTGATCCGGCTTCACCGGGCCGCCCCAGCGCCTCCGCAAACTCTCTCGACAACAGCAGCCGGGCCGATTGGAAGCCGAGCGCGTGCCTGTCGGCGTTGTAGTCGTACTCGTGCCCTTCGATGTTGAAAAAGACGAACCCCGTGCTGCCGTCGCGCACGACGAGTTCATAGGGCGCGCCCCAGGCGGTGCTCTCGATGACGAGTTGGCGGTAGGACGCCTGCAACTGCGCGGGCACGGGCGCGACGTTCAGCGGGACGAGACCCATCGCGCTCGGCAGGGGGCCGCGCAGTTCGCCGTTGAAGACGATGATGGTAAAGAACGAGTCCGGCACTAGCGCGAACCGCAGCGGGCCGTTGCGCAACTTGGCCTTGCCGCCGTTCAGCCGGCTCAGATCGATGTCGAGCGCGGCGCTCCCGTTGGCCACGATCATCTTTTCGAGCGTGCCGGTCTCGCCTTCAGAGCCTTTTTGGTCGAGCCGGGCCGCGGACTGGTTCCAACCGAAACTGAAGAGCAGCAGGAGAGACAGCAGGGGGGCGAGCGTAGTATTCAACATAGGTTCGGGTTACTCAGCCTTACGGGGTTTGCCAGTTGATGAACTCGAAGGTTTGACGGCCGCGCGGAAAACGGCAGTTCTTTTACCTCTTTTATGCGTTTTAAGCAAGGCCGGTTTAGAATGCCTGCCGCCGGCCTGGGGCCGAAGTTCAAGAGCGATTTATGAAAAGTGGTTGTGCAGGCCAGGAAGTGAAGGGGCGGCGGTCGCGGCCACTTCCCGTGCTCAAAAATTCCCCCGCGCAGAAAAGCCCGATCCGCAACTCACGCACCGGCCGCTGGCGCGCGGCGGCGCTCGTCACGCTCAACCTGCTGATGATCGCGCACTTCATCCAGTGGCGGCTCGGCGGGCAGACGGTGTCGCCGATTGAGCCGTCCGAAGCCATGTACACGCTCCAGCGCGGCGCGCTCAACGCCGGCTTCATCTTTTTCACGCTGGCGATTTTGGCGACGCTCGTCTTCGGGCGTTTCGTCTGCGGCTGGGGCTGTCACATCCTCGCCCTACAGGATTTTTGCGCCTGGCTGCTCAAGAAGATCGGTCTCACGCCGAAGCCGTTTCGCTCGCGGCTGCTGGTCTTCGTCCCGCTCGTCGCCGCGTTGTACATGTTCGTCTGGCCCACCGCGTACCGCTTCTTCGCCGGCCCGGCGCACGAGCCGCTCGTCCCACCTTTCACCAACCATCTGGTGACCAGCAACTTTTGGGAGACCTTTCCCTCGTTCGCGGTCGCCGTCCCTTTTCTTTTCGTCTGCGGCTTCATGACCGTCTACTTTTTGGGCGCGAAAGGTTTCTGCACCTACGCCTGCCCTTACGGCGGCTTCTTCAGCCTCGCAGACAAGTTCGCGCCCGGCAAGATTCGCGTCACGGACGCCTGCCATCAGTGCGGGCATTGCACGGCCGTCTGCACGTCGAACGTGCAGGTACATACGGAGGTGAGACAGTTCGGGATGGTCGTCGATCCGGGCTGTATGAAGTGCATGGACTGCGTCAGCGTCTGCCCGAACGACGCGCTGTATTTCGGCTTCGGCCGGCCGGCGCTCGCCGCGCCTAAGGCCGCGGCGCAGAAGAAAAGTTACTCGCTGACCTGGCCCGAAGAGATCGTCGCCGCGTGCGTTTTTCTAGGCAGCTTCCTCGCGGTGCGCGGCGTCTACGCGCTCGTCCCCTTCTTGATGGCGCTCGGATGCGCCAGCGTCACGACGTTCCTCGCGCTCAAAGCGTGGCGACTGCTCAGGGCCAAGGGGCTGACTTTTTACGGCTTCGATTTGAAGTCCGCCGGCCGCGTGCGCCAAGCGGGCTGGGCCTTTTTGAGTTTCGCGGCCCTGTGGGTCGGCTTGAACGTACACAGCGGTTGGGTGCGCTATCACGAGTACGCGGGCGAGCGCGCCTATCAGAGCATACAGATTCCAGACGAACTGGCGCTGGCCCGCGTCAACCCCGCGCCCTGGCTCGGCCCCTCTGATCGCGCGAACATCGCATCGGGGCAAAGGCATCTACACGCCGCGGCGGCTTACGGTCTGTTCGTCAACAGCGAGACGCTACCCAAGCTCGCCTGGGTTGAATATCTCTCCGGCGACGCAGAGCAAGCCGCACGGTTGCTCGCCGCCGCCGCCGCGCGCCAACAGGGGCAGGCCAAAGCCTTGAGTCTCTATTATCGCGGCACGATCCTGAATCGGCTGGGGCGTTACGAGGAAGCGCGCGCGTGTCTCGAACAGGCTTTGACGGAAGCGCCCGACCTGATTCTCGCGCGGGAGGAAAAAGGCGAATCGCTCTGGCAACTCGGCCGCAAGGATGAAGCCGTCGCAGTCTGGCGCGACGCCGTGCAACGCAACGCCGGCCTCGTCATGTCGAACAATCAACTCGCGGGGGCCGCCGCCGCGCTCGGCCGAACCGAAGAAGCAATCGCCTATGAAGACCTGGCCGACCAGTACACCCCTGACGATCCGTTCTTCCACTGGATGATCGGCCTCCGCCTGCAAAACCTCAGCATGAACGCCCTCGCCGAAAAACATTTCCAACGAGCCATCCAACTCGATCCCGGCTTCCAAACACGTCGAGACTGAGACTCAAGCAAGGCCGCGCGCTAACTCTTCTGCGTCTTGTCGCGTCGCCGGGCACTCCGTCGTTTCATCCGAAAAATCTTTTGTTTCACTCTTGAAACAACCTGCCACCCGTGCTATAGTGCGGGCCCAGCTAGCCGGGCGACGGCACGGTAGAGGCACTGACGGGCGCGCGACCTTCGCGCCTAACTCCCGATAGGAGCAATGAAGGAGAAGCGATGAGTACGAATACGACGAGACCGAGAGTGAACCCGCTGAGCCGGCGGCCCCGGCAGCAGCGGCTCGTGATGGCGGTGCGCGGCGGCGCGGGCGTCGGCAAGAGTTATTTCGTCCGCTCGATGGCCGAGGCCGGCATCGGCCGGCTCTGCGTCTTCGACGTGGAGCGCAAGTCGCGCCTGCTGAAAGGCAACGGCACGATCTTCGACGGGCTTGAGATCGAGCACCCGGACGAGCTGCCGGAGTTCATCGAGTGGGCGTTGAACGGCGAAGGGCGCGAGCAGAACTACGGCTGCTTCGCGCTGGACTCGTGGGCCGCCTACTTCAGCGCCAAGCACAGCGAGATGCTGACGGCCGTGCGCGAGCGCACGGGCGACCCGCTGGCGCAGCCCTCGGCGGAAGAACTGGCCGCCGACCAGATGATCCTGCAAGGCGTCTTGCGCCGGCTCTGCATCGAGAGCGGCAAGTCGGTCGTGATCGTCGATCAGATTCCGGCGAAGGGCAAAGAGGCGAAGGAGGACAACGAGGTCGGGCGCGTGCTGCCGATGACGGCGAGCGGGCTTGAGTATTTCGTGGACGTGATGGTCGAGGCCTCTTTGCAGGAGCGCGACGGCGAGATCGTGCGCGTCTTCCAGGTCGTCAAGTCGAACAGCGAGGCCTTCGAGGTCGGCTTCGAGCTGACCGGCGACGTGGGGTTCAAAGACTTCCTCGAACACATGACGCGCGCGACGGGGAGCGAGTTGCCGGTCGCCGCGCCGCGGCCCTCGGCCGTGCCCGAAGTCTTGGAAGAGAAGCCTTCGCCGCTCTCGCTCGTGCCGCCGCCGCTGACGATCCAGGAGTTGATCGCCAAGGCCGAGCGGCACGGCTTCAAGGTCGCGGACATCGTGACCGGCGCGAAGCTCTACCACAACCAGCCCAACATCCACCGGCTCACGCCCGAACAGGTCGCCGACCTCGACCGCCGCATCACCGCCCGCATCGAGCGCATGAAGGCGACGCAGGACACGCTCGCGGCGGCGAAACAGACCGACGAGCAGCAGCCCGCGCGCGCCGCCGCCGCGCAGCGCAACGTCAAACGGGCCTAAGCCGGACACCGAGTTTAACGGGCCGGGCCGACACCCTACCCAACCACCCAAACGCCGCACCCCAATCGCGGCTTGCACCGTCGGTCAGACTCGTTAAAAAGGAAGCGGGGAGACGATAGTGGTCGTCGCCCCGCTTCTTTTTTTACAGAAGGCAGGAGCCAGGAGTCAGTAGCCAGAACGGAATGAGCGGGCCGCAGCCGGGAGCGCGGGCATCCCTGCCCGCGCTCCCGGCTGCCACCTGCCTACTCCCTACTGGCTACTGACTCCTGGCTCCTGACTACTGCTTTTACGGCAGCCCTTCGACGTTGACGAAGAACCGGAAGCGCCCGCCGGTCTCGACGCCGAGGACGAAGCGCACGTCAATCGTCGCGTTGGGGCCGAGCATACCGCCGGGGATGTTGACGACTCCGGACGTGTTCAGCCCGCCGCCCAGCGTTTGCGGCGGCGGCACTTCGATGGTGATGCCGCGCAGGGTCAACGGGCCGAGGCTGGTCGTCACGTTCATGTCGGTGCTTGAGAGCCAGCGCACGTCGGCCTGCGCGCCGCCGGGGTTGGGCGTGTTCAGCGTGGTCACGTCCACGACGCGGAAGCGCAGGCGCGTGACGGGTTGCCCTGTGGCGTTCTTGAACCGGCGGCGGATTTCGAGCGTGCCCTGCGAACCGTTGGGCACGGGCGTCATGTCGCGTATCCGGTTCGGCGGCGCGGTCGAAGCGGCCTGCGGCTCGATCAGGGCCGGCTTGATCGTCGCGTTGCGTTGAATCGGACTGCCGTCCGCGAACGGGTTCGTCGGGTAGCAGCCGCAGTTCTCAGGCCCCGGCGCGCCTAAGGTCGCCTGCACACCGCCGTACGTGCCGCCGTTCGGCGCGACGAAGACGAAGTCCGCCGCGTTGTCGCCGGAGTCTTGCGGCAGGCCCGTCTCAAGGCGACGGACGAAAGCGTACTGCCCGTCGTTCGCGCCGGGGCTGCTCAGCCCCGCGCCCTCGCGGAACAGGTCGGCGGTCGCGCCGGCCGGGCCGCTGAAGCCGGCCGCGTCGAGCCGCGTGGCGGCCGAGAAGTTGGCGACCGTCGCCGTGTTGAAGACGGCCACGCCCGCCGTGTCGCTCACGTCCGTCACGTAGAAGGCGTCGCCGACGGCGTAGGCGTTGAGGCTGTAGCCGCCGGTCGGGACGATGCTCCCGTTCGGGCGCGTGGTCGTGTCCTCGTCGGAGTTGACGGCGAGGACGTGCGCGCGCGCGGGGATGACCATGCCGGCGGGGAGCGTGACGAGCACGTCCGCGCCCGTGCCGGCGCTGTTGAGCGCGGCGAGCGTCCAGCCCGCAGAGCCGTCCGCCGCGGCGACAGTGATCGGCTGCCCCGTGTTGTTGTACAGCTCGACGTACTCGTCGCGGAAGCCGTCAATGCCTTGCGGCGCGCTGAAGGTCGGGCCGCGGAAGCGGAACTCCGTGATGAGCACGTCGCCGGCCGCCGTCGGATCGGTGATCGTGCCCTGCCCTTGGCCGTCTGTGATGAAGGCGTTGCCCGACGCGTTCGACAGGTTGACGAAGAACGTCTCGTTGCCTTCCGCCACGCCGTCGCCGTTGACCGACACGCTCACGGTCTTCGTGGTCTGGCCGGGCATGAACGTCAACTGCGTCGTCGGGAGCGCCGTGTAGTCGGCCGGCTCGGTCGCCGTGCCGTCGGCCGTCGCGTAGTCCACGGTCACGGTCTGCGTCGAGGGCGCGCTGAGCTTGACCGTGAAGACGGCGGTCGAAGTGCCGGCGGGCCGCTCGGCGACGAAAGAATCGCTGACGGTGATCCCGACCTGCGCCACGTCGTCGTTCGTGATCGTGCCGACGCCCTGGCCGTCGAGGATCGTCGCGTTCGCGTTCACGTTCGACAGGTTGACGAAGAACGTCTCGGCCGGCTCGGACGTGAAGTCGCCGTTGACCTGCACGGTCACGGTCTTCAACGTGTCGCCGGGCATGAACGTCAACTGCGTGGTCGGCACAGCCGTGTAATCGGACGGCGCGCTCGCGGTGTTGTCGGCGGTCGCGTAGTCCACGGTCACGGTCTGGTCGCTCGCGCCGGAGAGCGTGACGTTGAAGGTGTAGGCGGTCTGCCCCGCGTTGCCTTCCGTGTGCGTCACGTCGTCAATCGAGAGACGCGGCAGCGGCTCGAAGTCGTAGCGGATGTTCGCGGAGCTGACGCCGACCGATAGGTTATCTGCGTCGCCGACGAAGTTGTCCCACGCGCCCGCGCCGCAGCCCGTGGCGATGCGGAAGCCGCCCGTGCCGGTGCCGGTGTTCAGGACGCGCGCGTTGGGCTGTGCCGCGAGGTACTGCGCGAGCGACTTGACGCCCGTGCCCGGCGTCGCGCCCGCGACCGAGTTGAGCGACCACCAGCCGCCGTTGAGCGCGTCCCAAGTCTGCCACGCGCCGACGACGAGCGGCCCCTGCGGGTTCGCGGGGAAGAACGCCGCGCCCTGGTAGACCGGCTCGAAGAAGATTTGATCGTCGAGCACGTTGTCGCCCGTGTAATCAATGTTCAGCAACAGGTAAGGCGCTTGCCCGCCCGCGCCGTCCTGCACGACGTAGGTCGCGTAGGACAGGTTGGACAGCGCGTCAATGCGGACGTTGTTGAAGTCGGCCGAGCGCGCCGTCTCGAACGAGTCGCCGTCCGCGCCGATCAGGTATTGCAGACTGCCCTCGCCCGCGGGCGGCGTGCCTGGGCCGACGACGAAGGCCTGCGAACCCGTGCTCGTTGCGCCGCAGGTCGTGTGCTGCTGCGCCCAGCCTTGCAGGTTGTTCGAGCGGACGACGACCACGTTCGCCGCGCCCTGGAAGCCGTTCGTGCCGCGCCCCGGCGTGGTCTCGACGTTGGTGTCCGTGCCGCTCTGGAGGAACGGCGTGTACTGGAAGTTGGCCGACGCGGGGCCGGCGATGTCGGGCTGCCCGCCGGGCGCGGAGGCCGTGCCGCCGTAGGCCGTCGGGATTTGGGCGGCGTAGCCCGGCTCGGCGCTGTTGGCGGTGGTGACGACGGGCGCGGTCGTGCCGAACCAGTCGCCGCGGAAGTATTTCAGGTTGGTCGTGCCGGGCGCGGGGATTGAGCCGCCCGCCTGGCGATCAACGATCTGCGCGTACCAGTTGGCGCTGATGTCGTTGTTGCTGAAGGCGCTGCCCGTCGCCTGCTGGACGGGCGCGTTCGAGCCGCCGCTGGCGTCGAGGAAGAGGACGCCGACCGTCCAGTTGTCGCGGATGAAGTTCTCGACGACGGTCATCCGGTCGGTCTGGTTGCGGAAGATCAGCCCCGTGCGGTTGAAGTCAATCGTGTTGTTGCGGACGGTGTGCCCGCCGCTGTTGTTGATGTCAATGGCGGTGCGGTTGCCGGTCAGCACGTTGTCGCGGATGAGCGCGCCCGTGATGGACAGCCCTTGGATGGCGATGCCGGCCGTGTTCAGCGGATCATTCCACTGCGCGACGGTGTTGCCGGCGCGCGTGATGGTGCAGCCGGCGACGGTCACGTTGCTGGCGGCGATCTGGACGGTCGTCGCGCTGGGGCCGCCAATCGCGCCGCTGATGGTGACCACATTCGCGCCCGCGCCGAGCAGCTTCATGCCGGCGTTGCTGATCGTCACGTCCTCGACGTATGTGCCCGCGGCGACGTTGACCGTGCCGGCGGCGGCGACGGCGTTCACGCCCGCCTGGATCGTCGAGAAGGCGTCGTAGCCGATCTCGGTGCAGGGGCCGGGTGGGTCGTCGCCGTTAGACAGGCTGGCGAAGTCGTCGTCCACGCAGACGACGGCGGGCGGCGGCGGCGCGGGATCGTCGTTCGTGATCGTGCCCGTGCCGTCGGCGTCGCTGATCGTCGCGCCGCCGGTCGCGTTCGACAGGTGGACGGTGAACGCCTCGGTCGGCTCGAACGCGGTGTCGCCGTTGACCTCGACGGTGAGCTGCTTCATCGTCTCGCCCGCGAAGAGGGTGAGCGTGCCGGAAGTGGCCGCGTAGTCGCCTGGCGCGGTCGCCGTGCCGTCCTGCGTGGTGTAGTCAACGGTGGCGTCCACCTGCGAGTTGCCCGTCAGCGTGACGGTGAACGTGTACTCGGTCGTGCCGCCGTTGCCTTCCGCCTGCGACACGTCGTTGATTGCGAGCGTCGGCGCGGCGTCGTCGTTCTGGATGGTGCCGATGCCGCCCGCGCCGTCGGCGTAGGCGTCCACGGGGTTCGAGAGGTTGAGGTTGAACTTCTCGTTCGTCTCGTAGATCGTCTCGCCGCAGACCTGCACCGTGACCATCTTCTCGGTCTCGTTCGGCGCGAAGGTGACCGTGCCGCTCGTCGTCAGGTAGTCGGCGTTCCCGCCGCAGGCCGCGCCGGCCGTGGCGGTGACGGGGGGGCCGTTGCCGGTGCTGTAGCCGACGGTGGCGTTGACCTGGGTCGCGCCCGTCTTGGTCAGCGTGTAGGTGAACGCGGTCTGCCCCGTGTTGCCCTCCGCCTGCGAGATGTTGTTGACGGTGACGGTGGGCGGCACGTCGTCGTTCGTGATCGAGAAGACGGCCGTCGAGGGCGCGGCGAGCACCGCGCCGGTCGGGTTCGAGAGCGTCAGGTTGACGGTCTCCGTCGCCTCGTAGACGCTGTCGTTGCAGACGAAGATGGTGAACGACTTGGTCGTCTCGCCCGCGGCGAAATTGAGCGTGCCGGCGGCGGTCGTGTAGTCGGCCGCGCAGTTGGTCGCGCCGCCCGTCGCCGTGCCGTTCGAGGTCGCGTAGTTGACGCTCGCCGCGCCCACGCCACTCGTGCGCGTCACGGTCACTTGCGTTGCGGGGTCTTCGCCCGACTCGTTCTGACTGTATGTGGCCATGTTAAAGGCCACGGTGACGATCTCATCCGCGCCGATGTCGGGCGTCGTCGCATCGCGCGTGTCGCCGTCGAAGTCGGTGGTGATGCCGGAGATGGGCGTGCCCACGTTGTTGACGGGCGCTGACGCGGATGAGACGTGCAGGTCGCTCGTGCTGACGAAGAGCGGGTCGGCAGAGATCGAGTTGGCGTCCTTGCCCGTGGCGGTCTGCCAGTTGGCCAAGGTCGCGCGGTCTGTGCCGCTCGTGCCGAGGCCGCCCGTCTGCCCGACGAAGGCGCTCGTGCCGGTGACGAAGAAGTCGTTGTAGTTCGAGGTCAGGTTGGCGAAGGTGGTCGAGCCGGTGCCAATCGCGTACATCTTGCCCGTGCTCGAACTCGTCTGCGTGTTGAAGAAGATGTTGTCTCTGACATCAACCGTCGGGTCGCCGCTGCCGATGGCCAAGCCGTATGAGGGGAAGGTGGCGGCCCCGCGCGTGCCGGTCATCGAGACGGAGTTGAAATAGACCTGCGTCGTCGAGCCTGTGCCGCCGCCGGCCACGATGCCCGCCGAGAAGTCGGACGCGGTGGCCGCAGATCTGATCTGGCTGAGCACGTTGTTGGCCACGAGCGTCGTGCCCGACGTGACGCTGTTGACGACGATGCCGAACGAAGAGTAGCCCGTCGAGTTCAACTGCGTCAGGGCGTTGATCTTGTTCCGCGTGACGGTCGCGTTGACGACATCGCTGCCGGTGAAGGTCGTGACCGTGTTGCTCGGCACGACGCCGAGCGCGATGCCGAACACCGTGCCGGTCGTGCCGGTCGTGCCGTCGTGCTTGAGCAGGTTGCCGATGTCGTTCTGCGTGATCTGGATGCCGTTCTCGAAGTTGCAGAGGATGCCGCCGGTGGCCACGTTGTTGGGGCTGGCGGTATTGATCAGGTTCTGCGTGATGACGTTGCCGGTGTTCTTGTTGGCCGCAGACGCGCCGCCGGAGTAGATGCCGTACTGCGTCTTGCTGACGTTGATGCCGGTGAACGTGTTGTTGTTGTTGCCCGTGCCGGCGCTGGTGATGCTGATGGTGCTGCTGCCGGAGCCGACGCCGACGAGCGTCGTCGTGTTGCTGTTGCCGACGGCGTTCACGTCCTTGATGGTGTTGTTGGTCGCGCCGTCAGCGCCGTTCGATTGCAGCCAGATGACGGCGCTCGACGTGCCGGTGTTCGTGTTGACGAAGCCGAGATTGTTGACGGCGGCGGCGGGCGACTCGTTCGCCTTCGCGTTGTTCCTCGCCTTCGCGGTGTTCTCCGCAAACCCGCTTGTATTTAGACCGTTGACGACGACCCAGTCCGCGCCGTTGAGGATCAGGATCGCGGTCGCGCTCGAGCCGGTGACGACTGGGTTCACGCCCGCGGCGGGCTTGATCGTGACCGTGTTGGTCGAGCTGGAGCCGCCGTTGGCGTTGATCGTGAGCGGGAACGTCTCGCCCGTCGCCGCCGAATAAGCAGAGTCGGTCAGCAGGAGCGTCACGGGGCCGTTCAGCACCTTGCTGTTCAGATCGGCGACGGCCGCGGTGAGCGTCGCATACGTGCCGCCCGCGCCGACGTTGAACGTGCCGGAGATGGAGGCGAGGATCGTGTAACTGTTCGGCGTGGTGGGCGGCGTGCCGGCGGCCGGCGGATTCGCGGTAAAGCCACCCGCGCCGGCTGCCGGGTTCGCGCCGACGTTGGGCGGCGTCGCACCGTCCTGCGCCACGACGTAGTATTGGATCGTATCGCCGGCCGCGACGCTGCCGCCTGAGACGAGCGCGTAGTCAATCGTGAAGTTGTAGTTGCCGCCGGAGAACGCCCCTTGCGTGGACGAGAACGCGCCGGACGTGCCCTTGCGATAATAGATGACCGGCAAGCCCGCACCGGCAGTCGGCACGCCGGAGGCGTCCGTGATCGTGGTCGTCAGCGTGCGGTTAGACGTACTCGCGGTGTTGGCGAGCGGCGTGTAAGAGATGAGCGGCGGCGATACGTCTAGGGCTGTGAAGTTGCCCGCGTCCGCGCCGATGTCGGTCGGCGTCAAGCCGGCGCGCGTCTGCCCGTCGAAGTCATTCGTGACTGTGCCGATGGCTAAACCCGCGGACTCAATCGGCGTCGGGTTGGTCGGGTGGATGTGCAGATCGACTGTGGCGGCCGTCCCGTTCGGCGCGATCAACTGCGGGTCGGCGGCGATGCTGTTCGCGTCCTGCCCGGTGGCGGTGCGCCAGGCAGAAAGCGGCGAGACGACGGCCCCGTTGAAGACGCCCGTCGCGCCGTCCGTGCCGCTGAAGTGGAGGACGTTATAGTTGCTGGTCAGCCCCTGCGGATTTGCCGCCGTGCCGCCGACCCGGATGGCAATGTGCGCCACGCCGCCGCCCGCGGCGTTGCTGCGCGCGTTCCAGAAGATGTTGTCCTGGAAGTTGCGCGTGACGGTGACAACGTCGCTGAAGAAGCAATAGGAGTTCGACGCGGTCGGCGTGGCCAGAACGCCCGTGCCGCCGATGTAAACCGTGTTGTGATAGAACTGATTGGTCGCGCCCGCGGCGTCCCTGATGCCGATGACGGAAGACGGCAGCGTGACAGAATTGCCCGCCGCGTCCAAGCCGAGGCGGATCATGTTGTTCTGATACGTCGCCGTGCCGGTCGCGCCACCGCTGATGCCCCAAATCTGCGTGCCGGTGACGGTGGAAGACACATTCAACGAGTGGATGAAGTTCCGCTCGATGAGGTTCGTAGCCGTCGGTAGGCTGAGCGAAATGGCGTAGACGGAGTTGGCCGCCGCGCCCGAAGCGTTGCTCAAAGAATGAATGGTATTCTGCGAGATGGTATTTGCGCCCGTCGCACCCGACGCGAGGATGCCGGCCGACACGATTAGACTTGCGCCGTTAGACGCGCTGCTCATGTTGCGGATGGTGTTGCCGGTAGCCGTCAGGTTAGGTAAAGAGGATTGAATGCCGTACATGGCATAAGAGCCGACTTGCGTGTCTGTAATAGCCCCAGCCGCATTTGTTCCGCCGATTGTGTTGTTATTAATAGTTGCAGCTACGCCCGTAGTCGTGTTGACAAGAATCCCTCTGAACCCTGTGGTCGTGCCGGTGCTTTGAATGGTGATCGCGCCGATGTTGTTGTTGGAAATGGTCGTGGCGAAGAAGCTGAAGTTGTAGAAGCCGATGGCGGGCGCGGTGCTGGCGGTTGTCGAGGTCAGGTTCAGGACGATGGTCGAAGAACCATCGAGACTCCCGACGGTGTTGCCCGTCGCGTTGATCAAGCCGTCGGTCGTGCCCATGGCCACGGCGATGAAAGCCGAGTTGGCTGTTGTCGTCGAGGCGCGGCTGCTCGTCTGGTTAATGCCGGAGATAATGTTGTTTTGAATAACTGTAGCGGGGGCGGTAGTGCTGACGCTGGCCGCGTCAATGGCTCTGAACTCGTTAGACGAGCCGGTGATCGTGGTCGTGCCCGTGCCGTTGGCCGCGCCGAAGCCGATGGTGTTGCCGCTGACGGTGAAGCTGCCGGTCGAGTTGCCGAGGGTTATGGCCGCGTAGCGTAAAGCCGTCGTGGTAAACGTCCGCGTGGCGGTTTGATAGAACTTGTTGTTTGAGATCGTCCAGCCTTCGTTGCCGGTGAGGATGTTGATGCCTGACAGGCTGCTGCCGGGCAGGAAGAAGTCGAAAATGTTGTTGCCCGTAATCTGCACGTTATCATTTTCGATTGATGAGCTTGAGCCGCTCGCCATGATGGCCTTCGACGGAAGGTTTGCCCCCGCGGGGCCGATGTTGTTATTGGAAATCGTGTTGTTGTCGTTCCCGGTTGTCGTGCCCGTGCTAAAGATTATTGTTCCGGCAACAGTAGCTAGCGTGGATGTTGACGAACCCAGAATCGAACAATTTGTAACGGTATTGTTCGTCGCGTCTGCGATAAAACGAATTGTGCCTGATCCGGCAGTCGTGCCAATGGTCGTATTGGAGAGCGTCAGCGAGTTGCCGCCCGTGTTCAGACCGTCAATCGTCACGTTGTCCGCGCCGTTCAAATTGATCAACGGACTGCCCGCCGCAATCGCGCCGCTGATGGTGCGCGCCGCGCCGCCCGCCGGGGCAATCGTGACCGAAGTGACGCCCGCCACTTGATTCAAGCCCGCCGTCCCTGTCTCAGTCGTGTTGCCGCACACGTCAATCCTGACCGCCCCCGTGTGCAGCGTGCCGCCGTTGATGGCGGTGAAGGCCAGCGCGAGCGTCGAGTAAGCCGTGGGCACGTTGGCGGCCGTGCCGCCCGTGGATTCGACTTCAATCGGCCCGGCCGTGTCGCACGTCCCCACCACGAGCGGGCCGTGCACAGTGTCGTCCGCCTTCACCACTGTGTCTGCCGCCGCTTCTTCCTTGTCGCCAAGTGCGACCGCGCGCCTCGGCGCTTTCGGCTCAACCCGTTCCGCCGGGCGCGCGACGGGCACGTCAAGCTTCTGCACGCGTTTCTGCATGTACGCGGTCACGCCGAGGACGCAGAAGACGAGGGCGCAGGCGGCGGTGATGACGACGAGGCGGGCGCTGAGTTTGACGGTGCGGCGGGGGGCGTTGGGGGTCATGGCGTACTCCGGGGGCTTAAAAGGGTTCGGCGTTGGTGGAGATTCAGAGCTTGCTGGTACGGGCGCACGGGGGGCGGCCGCCGGGTCGGGCGGTGCGTGGGTGGCGTGCGCGTTTGTCGGCCGTGTTGTCGGGCAGACGCATCGGGGGCGTTACGTCTCGCGGGCTTGTGGTCGGGGTCGTTGGTGCTGACCCGTCGGTGGTGGTTGGACGACCGCGGCGGTCAGTCCGGCGGGCAGGAACGCGCGTCTATAACTCTTGGCTGTCGGCAGACAGTGAGCGTGGCGCTAGGGTTCGTGCCGGGGGTTCACTTTGCGGCGACTGGTCGTAATGGCGACTGGGCGAACTTTGTAACCGGCGCTCTGGCACGGGCTACACGTTACGAGGCGTGCGAACGAGCGTGCAAACTATCGCAGGCGGGCCGTTTTGTCAAACCGCTTGCGGCACGTTTCGTCTTACTTCAGACGCGCGGGAAGAGGAACTTGAGCATGGGGGCGACGCGGGCGGCCCAGGCCAGCTCGTTGTGCTCCGCGCCGTGGGCTTCGAGGTAGTGCAGGTCGTGCCCGTGCGTCCAGCCGCGTATGACGAGGGCGTCGCGCAGGGCGCGCGCGTGCTCGGTCACGTACCAGCCTTCGGCCGTGCCCGTGTCGAGCCAGATGCGCAGAGGGGGCCGCCCCTGTAGCTGCTCGACCTCGCGTATGATCTGGCGACCGCCCCAGAAGACCGAGGGCGAGAGTGCCGCCAGCCGCGTGAAGGTCTGCGGGCGACGCAAGCCCAGGTAGAGCGTCACCAGCCCGCCCAGCGAAGACCCGCCCAGGCCCGTCGCCGACGCCTCTGTGCGCGTGCGGTAGTTGGCATCCACGAACGGCTTCAACTCTTCGACCAACATGCGCCCGTAAGCGTCGGCGCGCCCGCCCATGTTGCGCCCGCGGTCGTAGCTGGGCGTGTACTCGTCCACGCGCCCGTGGCCCATGTTGTAGACGCCGACGATGACGAGCGGCTCGATTGCGCCCGCTTCGATCAACGCTTGCGCCGTCTGCCCGACGCGCCAGTCCTGGCCGTAGATGTAGGCGGTCGCGCCATCGAACAGGTTCTGCCCGTCGTGCAGGTAGAGCACGGGGTAGCGCCGTTCGGGCGCGGCGTCGTAGCCGGGCGGCAGGTAGACGAGGACGGTGCGCCGGTTGTCGAGCACGCGCGAGTGAAAATCCGCGTGCGTGCGTATGTCGCCGCGCGGCAGATCGGGCGGCGGCGGCGCGGCGTCGTATGCGAGGACTTCGAGGCTCACGCGGACATTATAAGAGAGAGAAGACTGAAGCCAGAAGTCAGGAGTCAGAAGTTTGGGCGGAGCGAGCTAGAGTGCAGCGCGCTCCCGGCTGCTGCCTGCTCATTTCCTACTGACTCCTGACTCCTGTCTCCTGACTCCTGTTTCACGGTAGCGCCTCGACGTTGACGAGGAAGCGGAAACGGCCGTTCTGTTGGACGCCGAGGAGAAACTGCACGTCCACGGAGGCGTTGGGCGCGAGCGGGCCGGAGAGCGTGCCGATGATGACGCTCGAATTCAGCCCGCCGCCCAGGGCTTGCGCGGGCGGCGTCTCGACCTGCGTGCCGAGGACGGTCAGCGGGCCGCGGCTCGTCGTGATCTGGAAGTTGCCGGAGTTGACGAGCCGCACGTCGGCCTGCGCGCCGCCGGGGTTGGGCGTGTTCAAGGTCGTCACGTCCACGACGCGGAAGCGCAGGCGCGTGACGGGCTGGCCCGTCTGGTTGGTGAAGCGCCGCCGGATCGAGAGCGTGCCGAAGGTGCAGTTCGACGGCGCGACGCCGCCGTTGCAGACGTTCGCCGTCAGGTCGCGCACGCGGTTCGGCTCGGCCGTGGAAGCGGCTTGCGGCTCGATGAGCGACGGCTTGACGGTCGCGTTGCGCTGCACGGGGCTGGCGTCGCCGAACGTGTAGACGGGGTTGCAGCCGCAGTCCTCCGGCCCCGGCGCGCCCAGTTGCGCCGACGCGCCGGTGACGAGCGCCGGGTCTGTCGCGACGAGCACGAAGTCGTTTGCGTTCGCGTCCGTGTCCGCGGGCAAGCCGGTCGCCAACGAGCGCGCGAAGCTGAACTCCGCGTCGCTCGACACGCCCGCGGCCGGTTGCAGGCCCGCGCCCTCGCGGAAGCGTGTGTCGGCGAGGCCGGCGAATCCGACCGCGTCGAGCCTGTGCGCGAGGTCGAAGGCGGCCGGCGTGGCCGTCGAGAAGACGGCGAGGCCCGCGCCGTCCGTGATGTCGCCGGTGAAAGTCTCGTCGGCGACGGCGTAAGCCGAGAGGCTGTAAGAGCCGGAGCCGCCCTGCGGCACGGTGGGGCTAGTGTCCTTGGCCGCGGGCTGGTAGAGCTTCGCGCGCGCGCGGACGCCGCCCTGCCGCGCGCCCGCCCCGACGGCGGGCTGGTTCGCGCCGAGGAAGTGGCCGCGCGCGGGGATGACCGTGCCCGCCGGGATGACGAACTTCGGCGTGCTCGCGTCGTCGGACGAGACGACGGCCCAGCCCGCCGAGCCGTCGCCCGTCGCCACCGTGAGCGGTGTGTTCGCGGGGTTGTACAGCTCGATGAACTCGTCCGCCGCGCCGCCGGGCCCGCGCGTGCGGAACTCCGAGACGAGCAGGCGACCGGCCTGCGCCGTGTCTGTGATCGTGCCGACGCCCTGCGCCCGGTCGAAGGTCGCGTTCGCGCTCAGGTTCGACAGGTTGACGAAGAACGTCTCGGCCGGCTCGGTCGAGGCGTCGGCGTTGACCGTGACGCTGATCGTCTTCATCAACTCGCCGGAGGCGAAGCTGAGCGGCGTGGACGGGATGGCCGTGTAATCGTCGGGCGCGGTGGCGGTGTCGTCCGCCGTCGCGTAATTGAGCGTGACCGGAGCGGCCGCGGCGTTCGAGAGCGTGACGGTGAACGTCGCGCTGGTCGTGCCGGCCGTCGGCTCGGCGACGAACACGTCGTTGATCGTCACGGTCGGCTTCGGCTCGTCGTCCACGATGGTCAGCACGGTCGTGTTGGTGCTCGCGCCGTTCGGGGCGACGCCCGCGGGCCGGTTGACGGTGGTCGAACTGAGCGACAGGTTGACCGTCTCGTTGCCCTCGTAGAGCGCGTCGTCGAGGATGGGCACGTCAACCGTCTTCGTGCCGCTCTCGCCGTCGGCATAACTGATCGTGTAGTTCTGGACGGCCGTGTAGTCGCTGCCGGCTGTGGCCGTGCCGTCCGAGGTCGAGAACGTGGCGCTGATCGCGCCGTCCGTGCCGCCCACGCGCGTGACCATGACGTGCGCCGTGCCCGCGTCCTCCTGCACGGACTGACCGGGCGAGGTGAACAGAATTTGCCCCGCGCTGCCGCCCGCGACGGTGACGCACGCGGAGAACTCGCTGGTGTTGCCGTTGATGTCGGTCGCGGTCGCGGTGACGACTTGACCGGACGTGAGCGCCGTCGGGTGGAAGACGAACGACACGTCGCCGCTGGCGTCCGTCGCGGCGGTCGTGAGCACGCCGAGGTAGGTCGCGCCTTCGCCGTTGCCCGACGCGTCGCAGGCCGTGTTGGCGAAGAACTCAAGGGTGAACACCTGGCCCGGCGTCGAGTTGAGCGTGCCGGCGATGGTCTTGGTGCTGCCGGTCACGGTCGCCGCCGTGATGACGGGGAAGTTTTGCAGGTTGTTGGCATCGGGATCAGAGTCGGAGTCGCCCGCGTCGTTGGGCGTGACGCCGTCGTTGCCGAGGTCTATGCCGAGGCCCGTGTTGTCGTGGATCGAGTTGCCGGTGATGCGGTTGCCGTTCGCGCCCGTGCTGCCGGAGGGGACGCCGTGGACGGTGACGCCCGCGCCGCCGTTGTACGCGATGACGTTGCTGTCGCCGAGGTCTGTGCCGCCCACTGTGTTGTTGCCCGCGCCGCAGCACAGCTCTATGCCGTGGCTGCCGTTGGCGACCGGCGACGTGCCCGCCGCGTCCGTGCCGATCTTGTTGCCCTTGAGGGTGCTGCCGTCGTTGGCCGAGTTGAAGAGGCCGACGCCGACCTCCGTGTTGCCGGAGATGAGGTTGGCTTCGATGAAGTGGCCGCCGCCGCTGTTGGCGACGATGCCGTAGGGCTTGTTGGCGATGGCGGCCGTGCCCGCGGCGTTCGTCCCGATCTTGTTGCCGCTGACAACGTCGGCCGCGCCCAGACTGATGCCGCCGAACCCGCTCGGCGAGCCGAAGCCGTTGCCCGAAATCACGTTGCCTTCGCCGGCCGCAAGACCGCCGATGTTGTTGCCGCCGGGGCTGGTGATGCCGAAAGCGCCGTTGCCCGCGGCGGTCGTGCCGGTCGGGTCTGTGCCGATGTAGTTGCCCTGGATGGTGTTGCCCGTCGCGCCGCCGAACATCGTGATGCCGTGCGCGGTGAAGTGGTTGATGACGAGACCGCGGATGGTGTTGCCGGCCGTCGAAACCACGAAGCCGTTACACGTGCCGCCGCAAACGTTCAGGCTGCCGTCAATGACGACTTCCGGCCCGGCCGCGTTCGTGTCGCCCGTGAAGGCGGTCTGGCTCGCGCCGTCCACGGTCACGAGACCGCTCGACAGTTGATACTCGCCGTTGAGCGGCTTGATGGTGAAGACGCCGTCGGCGAAGTTCGGATCGGTGTTGGGGATGTTGACATTGATCGTGTTGGCGTCGGGGCCGGCGTTCGCGGCGTTGAGCGCCTCGCGCAGAGAGCAGTGCGCGGCGAGACAGAAGCCGTTGTCCACGTCGTCCGTCGTGTTGACCGTGAGCGTGGCGGGCGGCGCGTCGTCGTTACTTATCTCGCCATTACCGACCCCGCCGCCCGGTTGGATAGTCGCGTTCGTAGGGTTACTAAGCGTTACTGTGTACGTCTCGTCCGACTCGTACTCTGTATCGCCGCACACCTGTAGTGTTATTAACTTACTCGTCTCCGCCGGCAAGAATGTAACCGTGCCCGAACTACTCACGTAATCTACACCGGGGCCGCAACTTGTGCCGCTTGTGGCCGAGCCGTCCGTAGTATGGAATTGGACAGTAGCACTCAACGCAGTTGAGCCGACTTTTGTGACCGTAAAGCCTACGTTGCTAGTTCCGCTGTTGGTCTCATCCTGTCCGACGTTGTTAATGGCGAGTGTGGGCGCGGCGTCGTCCTCCCCAATGGTCAGCGTGGCGGCAGTGCCGGTGGGCGGCCCCACGTTCAGGTCGCCGGGCCGGTTGACCGCGGTCGTGCTCAAGGAGAGATTGACCGTCTCGTCGCCCTCGTAGACGCTGTCGTCGAGGATGGCGACGTTGACAGTCTTCGGGCCCGTCTCGCCGTCGGCATAAGAGATGCTAGCGTTGGCGACCGCGGTGTAGTCGCTGCCGGCGGTGGCCGTGCCGTCGCTGGTCGAGAAGGTGGCGCTGATCGCGCCGTCGCTGCCGCCCGTGCGCGTGACCGTGACGGCGGCCATGCCGCCCGCTACGTTCTCCGCCACGTTGTAGGTCGCACTCGTGAATTCGATCTGACCGGCCGCGCCGCCGGCGACGGCGAAGCACTGCGAGAACTCGGAGGTGTTGCCGTCGGCGTCCGTGGCCGTGGCGGTGACGACCTGCCCCGCCGTGAGCGCCGCCGGGTGGAAGGTGAACGCCACGTCGCCGTTGGCGTCCGTTGTGCCGGTCGTGAGCGAGCCGAGTGGGGTCTGCCCTTCGCCGTAGCCGCTGCCGTCGCACGTCGAGTTACTGAAGAACTCAATCGTGTAACCGGCGCTGCTGTTCGGCGTCGTGTTGAGCGTGCCCGTGATGGTGCGCGTGCTGCCGGTCACGGTCGCGCTCGTGACGACGGGGAAGTTTTGCAGGTTGTTCGGGCCGGTGTCGGCGTCGCCCGCGTCGTTCGGCGTCACGCCGTCGTCACCGAGATCGCTGCCGAGGCCGCTATTGCCGGCGGAGTTGTGGCCGAAGATGGCGTTCCCGGCAATCCGGTTGCCCGTGCCGGACTCCACGACGACCCCCTTGCCGTCGTTGAGGGCGATCACGTTGCCCGTGCCGGCCCCTGTCCCGCCGATCTGGTTGTCGTTCGAGTTAAAGATGCGGACGCCCGTGCCGTTCGGGAGGCCACTCGTGCCGGCGGCGTTCGTGCCGATGTAGTTACCTTGCACCACGTTGTCGTCGGCCGGGCAGCACGGCGCGGCCGTCTCGATTTTGACGGCGTCGCCGTTGTTGCCGGAGATGACGTTGCGCGCGTCGGCGGTCGCGCCGCCGACGGTGTTGTCGGCGGCTTCGATAATCACGCCGAAACTGTTGCCGAGATCGGCCGCGCCGGTGGCGTCCGTGCCGACGTAGTTGCCCTGGACGTTGTTCTGCGTCGAGAGCTGGCCGATGAACAGGCCCGTGAAATTGCCGGAGATGACGTTGCGCGCGCCGGCCGCCGTCCCGCCGACGGTGTTCTGCGCCGCGGCGTTGAGTTGCACGCCGCTCACCGAGTTGGGCAGCGCGGCCGTGCCGTTCTTGTCCGTGCCGATGTAGTTGCCCTGGATCAGGTTGTTCGTCGCGCCGTTCGGGCTGCCGTCTATGACGACGCCGAAGGTGCCGCCGGACAGGACGTTGCGGGCGGCGGGCGACGTGCCGCCGACGGTGTTGCCGGAAGAGTTCGAGATCGCCACGCGCTGGCCCGTGGCCGAGGCGGCCGTGCCGGCGGCGTTCGTGCCGATGAAATTGCCGGCGACGGTGTTGTTGCCGGGGCCCGACAGGGCGACGCCCGGACTACAGCGGTTGATGACCAGCCCGCTGACGGTGCTGCCGCCGCCCGTGATACTCAGGCACGCTTCCAGGGTGTTCTCCCCGTCCAGCTCGACGAGCAGGACGGCGTCGTTGCCCGTGGCGAGCGTGTTCGCGGCCGCGCCCGGCTGGGTGTAGCCGTTAATCGTGACCGGCTGTGTGACGGTCGGGAGCACCGTGGCAGGCGTAATCGTATGGACGCCCGAACCGGGGATGGTGAAGTTGATCGTGCTCGCGTCGCTCGAAGCGTTCGCGGCGTTGATGGCTTCGCGCAAAGAACAGTGCGCGGGCAGACAGTAGCCGTCGTCGCTGTCGTCGGTCGTGTTGACGACGAGCGTCGCCGGGATCGCATCGTTGTCGCTGATGGTCACGACGGCCGCGGCGGGCGAGCCGAGCGTCGCGCCGCCGGTCGGGTTCGTGAGCGCGACGTTGAAGGTCTCGGGCCCTTCGTACTCGGAGTCGTCCGTGACGGAGATGTTGACGGTCTTGTTGGCCGCGTCGCCGTCGGCGAACATGACCGTCTGATTCGTGACGGCCGTGTAGTCGGAGCCGGCCGCGGCCGTGCCGTTGCTGGTGTCGAAGGTGACGGCGACCGCGCCGTCCGAGCCGCCCGTGCGCGTGACGGTGACGGCGATCTGGCCCGCGCCCTCGCCGCCGCTGTAGGTCGCGGCGCTCAGTTGGATGCTGCCGTGGTTGGCCGCCACGTCGTCGTTCTGGATGGTGACGGTGGCCGTATTGGGTGTGCCGAGCGCCGCGCCGCCGGTGGGCGCGGAGAGCGTCAGGTTGATCGTCTCGTGCGGCTCGACGGTCGTGTCGCCGTTGACGGTGACGTTGAAGGTCTTGTCGGCCGCGTCGCCGTCGGCCCAGTTGAGATCGCCGCTGGTCGCCGTGTAGTCGGAGCCGGCCGTGGCCGTGCCGTCGCTCGTCGCGTAGTGGACGGAGACCGCGCCGCTCGATGCGCCGGTGCGTTGGACGGTGACGGTGACGTTGTGCGTGCCCGCGTTCGTCTCCGTGTCGTTGTAGTTGGCGGCGCTGAATTGGAGCGCGCCGAAGACGGCCGGGGCTTCCGCGAGCGTCCAGTCGGAGAACGAAGAGACGCCGGTGACGGTGGCGGTGTGCGCGGTGGTGTTGACGGATTGATTCGGGGGCGCGCTGAACGTGCCGTTGTATTTGACGACCTGATAATTGCTTTCCGTGCCGACCACGTCGGTGGCGAGATACTGGAAGGTCAGATTGGTCGTGATGCCTGAGCCGCTGAGCGCCCAGTAGCGCGCGAGCGCGTTCGTGCCGGTGATGTTGGGCTGTTTGGTCTGCGTGGCGCTGACGGTCAGGCTGCCCGCGCCCAGTGTGTTGTTCGCGGTGACGGGCGTAAAGCCGTTGGCCGTGCCGACGTGGAAGGTGAAGTCGGCGGGGCCGGGGCCGGCGAAATTTTTGCGCACGTTGCCGATGACGCACCCGCCCGTGGCCCCGCCCACGCGGGCTGAGCTACCGTTGATGGTGAGCGTATTAGCGTTGGTCGTGAGGGTTGAGCCGGAAATCGAAAAGCTGTTGACGGTGAGCGACGAGCCGAGCGTCACGTTAAACCCGTTGCCGTGTCCTACGTTCAACGAGCTGAGGGTGGGATTGCTGGCGAAGGTGAGCGTGTCTTGCGCGCCGCCGTTGGCGAAGAGGTGGAGACTAGCGGCCGCGTCGCCGATGAAGCCTGAGCCGGCGGGGCCTGCGCCAATCGGGCCGCCGATCTGGAGGAATTTGCCGTTGAGCGTGTAGGTGCTCTGCGCCGTCTGGAACGCGAAGGCGTTGCCGCCGCCGGGCGCGTTGGTGACGACATCGGTGAGCGCCAAGACCGTGCCGCCCGTCTTGTTGACGACGACGTAGTCGAGGGCCGAGCCGGTCGAAAGGTTCTGCGTGTTGCCGCCCTCGAAGAAGACGGCGCGGGCGTTGGGCGTGAACGTGCCGCCCGACGTGTTGAAATTGCCCTGCGTCTTGAGGTCGCCGCCGGAGACGGTCGAGAGGGCAATCGTGCCGAGGTTCGTGACGTTGCCGAGGACGGTGACGGCGGCGCTCATCGGCGTGACGGCCAGGCTGACGGTCGAGCCGGAGTTGACGGTGAGGCTGCCGGCCATCTGGCGCGCGACCGTCCCGCCGCCGTTCGCGCCCATGTCGAGCGTCGTGTTGTTGCTGAGTTGGACGTTGGCGGGATAGCCCGCGCCGGAGGTCGCGCTCCACTCCTGGCCGCGCCCGTACGTGCCGCCGCTGATGTAGCTGAGCGTCGAGTTGGCGGCGTAGGTCGGGGCGTTCGTGTTGACGAAGCCGCCGCTGTTGATGTTGAGCGTGCCGTTGACGGTCGAGAGACTAGGGCCGAAGTTCACGCCCGCGGCGAGGTTGACAGTGACGTTGCTCGCGAAGGCGAGCGTGCCGCCCGAAGCTGAGGTGACGGTCTTCGAGCCGGTGAAGGAGACGGTGCCGGAGCCGCCGCCGGGGCCGAGGATGGTGCGCGCGCCGCCGCTCGCGAGGATGTTGCCGCCGTTGCCGCTGAGCGTAAGTGTCGAGCCGTTATCCAGGGTGAGACCGCCGCCGAGGAGTTGCAGCACGTCGCCGGATGTGCTGTTGACGGCGATGTGGGTCAGGCCGAACGTGTTATCGGTGACGACCGACGCGCTGTTGACGACGAGGTAGTTGAACGTCTCCGTCCCGCCGCCGGAGACGTTGATGGACTGCGCGATGCCACTGCCGTTGAAGAAGACGGCGCGGCCGTTGGGCGTGAACGTGCCGGTCGTGGCGTTTCGCGTCCAGCCGCCGCCGACCTTGATGTCGCCGCCCGAAGCGGTCGAGAGCGCGAGCGTGCCGTCAACTTGGACGCTGCCGAGGACGGTGAGGGCCTGCGTCATCGCCCCCATGTTCAGCGCCGAGCCGGCGTCGATCTGTAAGCCCTTGGCCACTTGGAACGTCGAGTTGGTCGAGCCGTTGGGCAGGTCGAGCGCCGTGTTGCCGCTGAGTTGCACGCCGTTGGGGTAGCCCGCGCCGCTCGTCACGCCGGGCAGCCACTCGCCGTTGCGCCCGTAGCTGCCACCCGTGTTGTACTTCAACAGCGACGAACCGCCGTAGGTCGGCGAGCCGGACATGAAGCCGCCCGCGTTGACCTGCGCCGTGCCGTTGAGCGTCAGGTTGTTCGCCCCGCTGACGCCCGCCGCATACTGGAACAGCCCACCCACGGTGCGCGCGACGCCGAGATTGATGCCGCCCGCGCCCTGCACGGTCACGTTCTGCGGGCCGTTGGTCGCGGGCCAGTAAGTATGCCCACTATCAATCGGGCCGTAAACGCCCGACGTGTTGTTGTAGACGAGCGTGCCGGTTGAAGAGTTATAAGAATAAGTGCCCGTGCCGGTGGCGAAACCACCCTGATTGATCTGGAACGTGCCGTTGATAGTAACGTTGCCGTTCGCGGTGAGCGTGGCAGCGGTCGCCAACTTCGCGCCAGAGTTCACAGTCGTCGGCCCGGTGAATGTCAGTGCGTTGTTGAGTGTTTCACCGTTTGTATTGGCGAAGACAAAGGTCTGGTTTGCAACGGTGGAAAACGTACCTGAATTTGAAATCGTCTGGGCGCTTGTACCATCAAAATTAATAGTGCCTGCGCTTGCAGGATTGAAATTGAGTGTTGCGCCAGTAGCTACTGATATGCTCCCCTTGACGGAGTGTCCGGGTGTCGCTGTCATCCCAAGATTGAACGTGACACCAGTTCCAATCGAAAGGTTGCCGTTAATAATAAGTGCGGAAGCGCCAGTACCGTTCCCAGTCCAACTACCCGACGTGCTTTCAAAGCTAAGATTGCCATAAGTCCGACCTGACAGCGATATAGCAGGCGTAAGCGTTGAGCTACCTCGATAGATGAAATTACTCGCTGCGTCTAAAGTGACTTTGCCTAATGGGGTTGAGATTCCAGATGTTGTGTTATGTATGTATGTACCGGCAGCATTAACTTGCCACGTCCCGGTTGTTGTCCAAGTTCCACCTAAATTGAGCCACGTCCCGTTAATGATTAAATCCGTGCCAGTACCATCAGCCAATGTGTGAGTGACGGTAGATGCGATTGTTACTTGTCCTCCCGCGTCAACTACCACTTGATCATAGGTAACGGTCGCCGTCATCGTGACTGTGTGACCAGACTGAATCTCAATCACGCCATCGGCGCTTGTCGGCGTGTTAGGCGCGGGCGTGATCCAGTTCGTGCCGTCGAACCGCTCCCACGTGCTCGTCACGTTCCAATTCCCTGTCTGATGCGAACGGAAATCGCCAGCAGCAGCGGCCGGCGCGAGGGCTGACACTTCTTGTGCTTGATACGCTACTTCAAATCTCTTACTGACATAACTCAGCGGCCCGCTGAAAACTCTCCGCTTCAATTCAGGACTCGCCCACGCCAACGTTGTCGCTGTTAAAGCAATCCCTATGAGTGCGATGAATATTACGCCGACTCTCTTAAATGAGCGGCTTTTAATGAGGGACGAGAGCGTGGTGGCGGCGGCGGCGTTCTTCATGGGGTACTCCGTGGTGGCGGCGCGCGGGCGTGTGTGCCCGGCGGGTTCGGTCAAAGGCTCTGTCTGGCACGACGGCGCGCGGGCGGCGACGTGAAAGGGGTTCACGCGTTCCGGTGATCGGGTTAGGGCGGGCCGGGCGGGCGTGGCGCGCTAGGGGGCGTTGTGCGCCGACCGATTCGCTCAGTGGTTGCGGTGTGCGCCGCGGCTGCACCGTAGGGGCGACAGGCGGCGGCGGACGGACAAAATTCGCTCTAGCGGCCCGGAAGCGTTAACCGCCCGGCCGCTCCGAAGGGCGCACGCGCCCGGCTTGAGGCGTGACAGGGATGCTGATTTGAACTGCTCAAGACGTGATCGGACTGCCTGACTACCTAGCCCCGGCGCGCCCGCTCCTGTTCGACGCGACTGCGAGCGCGTGGCCGGGCGCAGAAAAAAGGTCGGGGCAACTTAATTGTGCCGCCCGCAAAAGTCAAGGCGGCTGCCGACCGACCCGTCTGTCAAGCCTTGCTTGTTATTGCTCTGCTCGTGCGCGGCTCAGGGCTGATCCAGCCCGAAGTCGAGGTAAGTGACTTGCCAGCGGCCGTCGCGCCGGACGAGGCGCTGGCTGAACTTGTACTGGACGGGCGCTTCCGCGAGCGTCAAATCCATCCCACGCAGCCGCATGCGCCCCTCGGTCGTCGCCTTGCGGCCGCTGACTTTGATCTTGAGGTCTTTGATCTCGCAGAGGCCGATGATCTTCTGCGGCAGCGCCGTGATCAGGTAGGCGCGTGCGTCGCGCTTCGGCGTCGTCCGCCCGTCGGTCGTATGCATGATGAACTCTTCGGCCCAGATGCGTGCGAGCGTCGCCTCGTGGTTCTCCAACACGCCCTCGCACTCCTCGTAGACCAGCCGCGTCAACTCCTGCTCGGCCTGAGACGGCGCGGGCGTCTGCGCGGCGGCGGCGAGATTACAGGCGAGCAACAGACCGAAGGCGGCGACGAACAGACCGGCGGGCGCGCGCTTGAACATGGCGGCATTATTACCCCGCGCGCCCGCGCGGTCAACGAACGACCCACGCGGCTTGCGTCAGGGTCAACGCGCGTTGTCGCACTGGTTGCTGTGCGCCGTTCAGGTCGCGCCGTTGCGGCGGGCGGGCAGGAGGTGTGTGACGGTGGCGACGAGTTCGTCCACGGTGGGTTTGACGACGTAGGCGCACGCGCCCGCCGCCAGCCCCTCGGCGCGCGCGCCGGCCGCGGCCGCGCCCGTGTAGAAGACGAGCGGCTTGCCGGGCGCGGCCGCGCAGAGCCGGCGGCAGAGGTCGTAGCCCGAACAGTCCGTGAGGCGCGTGTCGAGCACGTAGAGGTCGGCGGCGTCGGCGGGCGCGGCGCTGAGGGCGTCGGCGCAGGTGTGTCGCGTCAACACCTCGTAGCCGAGCTGGCCCAGGAGCGCGCTCAGCATCTCGCAGGTGTCCACGCTGTCGTCCACGCAGACGATTCGAGGGCGTGAGGGAGACACGGATTTTTGTACTACCTTTCCGAGCTATTGAGATTGACCGCGGGCGTGGCCGGTGGCGTTAGCGGGAACCGACTCTCATAGTTGACTTACGCACGGGGATGTTAAATTCGCCCGCGCCCTATTGTCTGTTCGATGTAGTACACATAAAAGACATATTGCTCTGTTACATTCTGCCAGTCCTTCTCTCCTCATCTTGATTCGTCAGCTCAGGGAGCGAACCCATGGGTCGTGTATTGCTCAACGTCGCCGGCTTCATCCTCATCGTCAGCACGATCATCGCCGCGATGTCCGTGCCCTCAGAGTTCGTCATACTGGTGCTGCTCGGCCTCGGCGGACTCGGTCTCACGCTCATCGTCCTCGGCAACCTCCGCCACCCGCAGACCCACGCGCGCCGCCGCACGCGCTGACCGCCACGCGCCCGCTCAGATAACACGCAAAGGTCAACCAATAAAACCCAGCCACGTTGCCGTGCGTGCGGCCCGAAACTCGCCTTTTCTCCATTCTGACCGCAGCCGGCGTCTCGAATGACTACAAGGCCGGGCCGCGGCGGGACTCGATCCAGACAGCCGCGCCGGTTCAAAGTCTGTGCCGGCGCACGATTTGGCGGGACTGTACGGAGTTTTGGCGGGCGCGGGCGCGTTTTGTACGCTGGCAGACCGAACACAAGGGGGGCCGCCCCGCCGGCTTGATAGCACGCACATAAAAGGAGGGAGAGACGATGAGACATTTCCATAACCGGCGCGCGGCGACGCTCGCGGCCTGCGCGTTCGTGCTCGCGCTCGTGCTGCCGCTCGCGGCCGCGGCGCAACAGAGCGGCGGGTCGTCCGGCAACTCGCAGACGACTACGACCCAGACGACGCGCACCACGGAGACACAGCCGCAGGTGACGGTGACGCGCACCACGACGCAGGCGGTCGATCCCATGTGGATCGGTCTGGGCGCGGTGGCCCTGGTGGCCCTGTTGGCCATCCTGTTCCTGGCGACGCGCGGGCGCTCGCACACGCACACGGCGGTCGTTGACCGCGAGACCTACGTGCGCCGCGAGTAGCGGCGCGGCCCGCTCAAGACGGCGACCCGGAGGGGCCGGCGGCCCAGTGCCGCCGGCCCCTCCGGCTTCAGACGAAGGCGATGGGCTGCGGCACGGTCGCGCCCTCCGTGTAGATCGAGACGGCGTAGCGCAGCTCTTCGTCGAGGTAGAGGTTGATCGTGTGCATGGCGGCGAAGTAGTCCTGGCGCGGGAAGAGGTGCGGCGCGTCGGGCAGCGTGCGGTTGACGTGGTCGATCAGGAGCAGGCGCAGCAGCGTGATCTCGCGGACGAGGTCGCGGGCGCGGTAGCCCTGGCAGAAGCGCGTGTAGGCGTGGACGCGCGCCTCGTGCATGTTGTGCAGCGTGAGTTTCTGCCCGGTGTCGAGCACCTCGCAGATTTCGTCCAGGAGCACGGGCACGTGATCGACCAGCCCGCCCTCGGACAGATCGCCGTCCGATTGGATCGACTGATCGGCGCGTACCGCCTGCACCCAGATTTGTACTAGCTCATCGCGATGAGTCTCAATCAGCCGGGCGATGTCAGCTTGAGCCATGGGGGAAGCCTGCCACTGCGCAGTTAACCGGGTCTGGCGCTTCCAGACAATCCTCGAATTCCCGCCCCTGGGTTCGTTTCACGTGCTCCAAGAAGCCGTAGATGTTCGCCACCTGTTGTTCGTTGAACCCTAGCCCGACGAGAAAGGCGTCGCTGGCGCGAAAGGTGAGCGGGTAGGGTACGAACCGGAAGTTCAGGTGCGACGTGTCGTGCAGCTTGATGATCACGTCGTAGAGGTCTTTGAGTACGCGGAACGACGAGATCAGACAGTCGTAGCTGCCGCTGGCGGCGCGACTGAGGAGGTACTGGTAATCCGTGTTATAGCTCTCGACGAACTTATCAAAGTCCTCTTGACTGATCATCCATCCGCTCCCATCGGCCTCTGGGGCAAGTATCGGGTAAGCGGGGGAACGGAGTCGTGAACAACTGGCGCGAGCACTGGCTTAAGGGAGAAGCGACAGTTCACGGGTCACTGCGCGTTTTACTCGGGCCGGCGCGAAGGGGAGAAGGGCGATTCGGCCGCGGCCCGAGTCTTTAGAACAGAACGGTTTTAGGACTTCGCAGCGGCTTTGTCAACCAGTAGTTCAAAGTTCAAGGTTTGAACGTGCAAAGTTCAAGGTTCAACGTTCAAGGTTGACGGCGCGTCGAACCTTAAACTTTGAACCTCGAACTTTGAACCTTGAACCTTGAACGTTACTCCGCGTCGCCGCCGCCGACCGTGTTGGGGGCCGTGCCGACGCCGCCGGTCGGGCCTTCGTTGCCGCCCGCGCCCGCGTGGGTCGAGGACGCGCCGGCGATGTCGCCGGTCTCGCGCGCGCCCGTGCCGGCGGTGGCCGGGGCCTCGCTGTCGGCTTTGCCGCCGGGGCCGTACTTGTCCGTGCCGCCCGTGATGTCCGCGCCGCCCTCGCCGCGCGCGGCCACGACTTCGCGCAGCGGCTCGGTCGTCGCCTCGTCCGCCCGCCAGGTTTCGGGCGGCTCGAAGTGTACGTCCAGATCGGCCGGCACGCGGGCCTCGTTGGTCGGGTCGCGCGGGCGCACGGGCTGCCCCGCCTGGTACGCCTCGGACTCGCCGAACATGTGCTGCTGATCGGCGTCGAAGGTGAGCGCGTCCTTGTCCTTTTCGTCGTCGTGCATTGTGGCCCCCTTTAAGGCGCGGCGTTACTTCGTGGCCGGCGCGGCCCCGCGCGGCTGGCGCAGGAAGTAGAGCAGGTAGACCATCCCCAGGCAGAGGGCCAAAAAGCCGCCGGTGACGGCGAGCAGCATCCCCAGCCCGAAGAACAGCCCGTGGAGAAAACGCATTAATGTCGTCGCCCCCGCGGGCGTAAACCACCACGCGGCCAGCAGGACGAGGCCCAACACGAAGCCCGCCAGCCCGACCCAGAACGGTACGCGAATCGGTTCCATCACGTTAACCTTGCGCGGTCAGATTTGCAGAACGCCGGTCAGCCGGTCTTTTACGCCGATCACCCGCGGCGAGTCAACCGAAAAACGGCCGCACGCGAAAACGGCCGCACGCTTCACCAACCGAAAACTCGCGCGCGCTTCACGCGTCGCGCAGAGCGGCCCACGCGGCGACGATCTCCGCCGGCAGCGGCGCGACGAATTCGAGCCAGCGCCCGCCCGTCGGGTGATGGAACGCGAGCCGCGCCGCGTGCAGACACAGCCGCGGCGCGGCCGACGCAACGGGCCAAGCTGACTGCGCGTGCGCGCCCGCTGCCCTATCCGTCTCACCGCCCGCCGCCGCTGCTTCCACTTCCCTGGCCGCGGCCGCCGCGCCGTACCAGTCGTCGCCGATAATGGGGTGGCCGGCGTGCGCGCAGTGGATGCGCAACTGGTTGGTGCGCCCCGTCACCGGCTCAAGCTCGACGAGCGTGGCGGCGTCGGCGCGCTCTTGCACGCGCAGGATCGTGCGCGCCGGCTTGCCCGCGGCCGCGACGCGCCACTGCGGCCGCGTCGCCCCGACCCGCCCGATGGGCGCGTCCAACACAAGCTCTTCGCGCGCGACCCGCCCCCACACCAGCGCGCCGTAACGCTTCTCCACCAGCCGCGCGTGAAAGTGGCGCGTCAGGATACTCAGCGCCCGCTGCGTCTTCGCCACCACCAACAGCCCAGAAGTCGCTCGGTCAAGCCGATGCACCAGACCGGGCCGAACCAAGAATTGCGGCTTGCGGCTTGCGGCTTGCGGATTAGTCGGCTCGGACGAGCGGGCGGCTTCCTCTTCACCAAGCCGCAAGCCGCAAGCCGCAAGCCGCAATCTGTTCAGGTGGTACGTGAGGGCGTTGGCGAGCGTGCCGGTCTTGACGCCGCGGGTGGGGTGGACGAGCAGCCCTGCGGGCTTGTCCACGACCAGCAACTCGTCGTCTTCGTAGACGACGGTGAGCGGGAGCGGCTCCGGCGTCATCGCGCCGGGCGCGTCGTCCGCCGCTTCAAGCTCGACGAGATCGCCCGCGCGCAGCAGTTGCCCGGCGCGCGCCGTCGCGCCGTTGACGCGCCCCGCGCCCGCGCGCAACAGCCGCGCCAGCCGCAGCCGACTCAAACGGCCCACGCGCGCCGCGAGGAAATGATCCACACGCTCGCCCGCCGCCTCCGCCTCACAACGAAACTGCCACACGTCCGCCACAGCCACTCACTCTTACCAGAACACGCCGACAGATTCTAGCGGCCTCAAGCCTGCTTGACGGGCGGGCTGCCCGCGCTCACGGCGACAAGTGGCGCGTTCATCTCGACCACCAACCTCCTCTTCATTCTGACCGGACGCGCTGTCAGGCTGAACGAAGTGCCGCCCGTCGGCTGACCGCGTGGCGGGTGCGCGGCCCGACTTTGGGCGGAAAGCGGGGCGCGCGCCGCTCGGCATGGCGGTTGCCCCTGCGTCCGGTCAAGCAGGCGTGTTGTCGCCAAGGCCTGCGCGAGACTTCCCCGGCCGCCCCGCCGTTGTATTGCGAAGTCCTCACAACGTTTCACTGTCGGTCGCCGTCGCACCGCTCGACGATGGAGCTACAGGGCACACAACGGTACGCGCGCCCGTTCATGTCGCTGGTCATTGCCGGCGGGCTGGCGGCCTGCCTCTGGTCGGCGCTGCACCTGCCCTGGCGCACGCTCGACCTGCGCTACCTCATGCTCGTCGGCGTCACGGTGCTGCTCGGCACGCGCATCGTCGTCAACATCCCGCGCCTCAGCAGCCAGATTACGCTCTCCGACACCTTCGTCCTGCTCACGCTGCTCCTGTTCGGGCGCGAGGCGGCCGTGCTGCTCGCCGCTGTAGACGGCGGCTGCGCCTCGCTGCGCTTCAACAAGAAACGCTTCAACGTGCTCTTCAACGTCGGCGTCGTCGCCGGCTCGGCCTACTTCACCGGCACGCTCTTGCGCGTCCTCTACGGGCCGCTCCCGACACTCGCCACGGCCGGACTGTCGGGCCGCTACCTCGTCGCGCTCGCGCTCATGGCCTTCGTGCAGTACGTGACGAACTCCGGCGTGGTCGCCATCGCCGTCGCGCTGCGCGCCGGCCAGCCCCTCTGGCTAACGTGGCGGCAGAACTTCCTCTGGACTTCGCTCACCTACTTCACGGGCGCGTCGGCCGCCGGCCTGATCAACCACCTGGCCGGCCTCTTCGGCTTCTACGCGCTGCTCGTCTCCGCGCCCATCATCGCCATCATCTACTTCACCTACGCGACCTACATGAAGACGGTCGAGGTCTCGGCGCAACAGGCCGAGCAGGCGCAGCGCCACGCCGCCGAGGCGCAGCGCCACGTCGCGGCCTTGCAGGCCAGCGAGGCGCGCTTCCGCAGCGCCTTCGACCACGCCACCATCGGCATGGCGCTCGTCGCCCCGGACGGCCGCTTCATCCAGGTCAACCCCTCGCTCTCCGCGAGCGTCGGCTACACCGAAGAGGAGTTGCTCGCCCTCAACTTCCAGACGCTCACGCACAAGTCCGATCTGCCCGCCTTGCTCTCAAGCGTCACGCGCCTGCTCGAAGGCCAACTGCCCGCCTACCAGGCCGAGCACCGCTTCATGCACCGGCACGGGCACGAGGTCTGGATGCACCTCGGCAGCTCGCTCGTGCTCGACGGTCAAGGTCAGCCTCTGCACCTGCTCTTCCAGCTACAGGACGTGACCGACCGCAAGCGCGCCGAGGAGCGTCTGCTCCACGACGCGCTGCACGACGTGCTGACGGGCCTCCCCAACCGCGCCCTCTTCATGGATCACCTCAAGCTCGCCATCCAGCGCGCCAAGCGCACGCCCGGTCGCCTCTTCGCCGCCCTCTTCCTTGACCTCGACCGCTTCAAGATCGTCAACGACAGTCTGGGTCACATGGTCGGCGATCAACTGCTCGTCGGCATCGCGCGCCGCCTTGAGACCTGCCTGCGCCCCGGCGACACGGTGGCGCGCCTCGGCGGCGACGAGTTCACCGTGCTCTTGGAAGAGCTGACCGACATGTCGGACGCGATCCAGATCACGCAGCGCATCCAGCAGGAACTCTCGATGCCCTTCAACCTCGGCGGGCACGAGGTCTTCACCACCGTCTCCATCGGCATCGCGCCGAGCCTGACCGGCTACGACCGCGCCGAAGACCTCTTACGCGACGCCGACACGGCCATGTACCGCGCCAAGATGTCGGGCAAGAACCGCCACGTCGTCTTCGACAAGGCGATGCACGACCGCGCCGTCAACCTCCTACAGATGGAGACCGACCTGCGCCGCGCCATCGAGCGCGAAGAGTTCTGCCTCCACTACCAGCCCATCGTCGCGCTCACGGACGGGCACGTCACCGGCTTCGAGGCGCTCGTGCGCTGGCAGCACCCGCAGCGCGGCTTCATCTCGCCGATGGACTTCATCCCCGTGGCCGAGGAGACGGGTCTCATCGTGCCGCTGGGGCGCTGGGTCATGCGCGAGGCGTGCCGCCAGGCCCGCCGCTGGCACGAGTTGCTGCCCGCGGCCGCGCGCTTCGCCGTCAGCATCAACCTGTCGAGCAAGCAGCTCGCGCAGAACGGCTTCGTCGAACAGGTCGCCGCGGTCTTGGAAGAGACCGGCGTGCCGGCGCACCGCCTCAAGCTCGAAATCACCGAGAGCATGGTCATCGAGAACACGGACACGACCGTCGAGCTGCTGACGCAGTTGCGCGCGCTCGGCGTCGCGCTGGCGATAGACGACTTCGGCACGGGCTACTCGTCGCTCTCGTACCTGCACCGCTTCCCGATTGACACGCTGAAGATCGACCGCTCGTTCGTCAGCCAGATGCACAAGCCGGAGAACGCCGAGATCGTCCGCACGATCATCACGCTCGCGCGCTCGCTGGAGATGGACGTGGTCGCCGAAGGCGTCGAGACCGCCGCGCAGCTCGCGCAACTGCGCGCGCTGGGGTGCGACTACGCCCAGGGCTTCCTGTTCGCGCGCCCGCTCGCCGTCCCGGCCGCAGACGAACTGGTCAGCGGCGAACATCACTTTCATTCCAACCTCGCCGAACTGCCCGCCGCCCGCGCCGCCAAACCGGAGCCGCCGCTGATCGCTTAGGGTGAGCTTGCAGTTGTTTGTAACGAGCGGCCGGGTTAACACAGAGGGCACAGAGTATCCACAGAGTTCACAGAGTTCTTTACTGTGTCCTCTGTGCCCTCTGTGTTACATCCGATCTTTCGCCACACTCAACCGTAAACCACCCCGCCCCCGAAGTTTCCGTTTGACTCGCCCGCGCGAAGAGTGTAGAAGCGTGGGCGCATCTTTTTTAACAGCCTGCGAGCCGGGAGGGGCCATGGCGGAGAACGTTGCGGCGCACGCGCGCGCGCCGCGCTGGGCCAAGGTGATCGATCAGACGCGCTGCATCGGCTGCCACGCCTGCACGACCGCCTGCAAGTCCGAGAACGACGTGCCGCTCGCCGTCACGCGCACCTACGTCAAACACGTGGACGTAGGCCTCTACCCGCAGGCCCGGCGCGCGCACCAGGTCACGCGCTGCAACCAGTGCCAGCACGCCCCCTGCGTAGTCGCCTGCCCGACCGCCGCCATGTACCAGCGCCCCGACGGCATCGTGGACTTCGACAAGTCAATCTGCATCGGCTGCAAGGCCTGCATGGCCGCCTGTCCCTACGACGCCATCTTCATCAACCCCGCCGATCACTCGGCCGAGAAGTGCAACTTCTGCGCGCACCGCATAGACCAGGGGCTTGAGCCGGCCTGCGTCGTCGTCTGCCCCGTCGAAGCGATCCTCGTCGGCGACCTGCACGACGCCGGCTCGAAGGTCGCGCGCATCGTCCAGCGCGACGCGGTTCAAGTCCGCCGGCCCGAGAAGGAGACGCTGCCCAAACTCTTCTACAAGGGCGCGCACCAGGCGACGCTCGACCCGCTCGCCGCGCGCCGCCCCGCCGGCGGCCTCTTCATGTGGAGCGAGCAGTTGGAGACGCCCGCGCACGTCGTCTCAGGCAACCCCGATTACAGCAACACCTCGGCCGCGGCGCTCTTGGCCTACGACGTGCCGCACTCGCTCCCGTGGGACTGGCGCGTCAGCCTCTACACCTGGACGAAGGGCCTCGCGGCGGGCGCGTACGTGGTCGCCGCGTTGCTCGTTTTGTTTGGCTACTTGCGCGCCGACAGCGCCCTGTGGCTCTGGGTCGCGCCCGTCGTGTCCGGCGCGTTCCTGGCGCTAACCGGCGGGCTGCTCATCTGGGACTTGGAACACCCGGCGCGGTGCTACATGATCTTCACGCGCCCGCAGTGGCGCAGTTGGCTCGTGCGCGGCGCTGTGATCATCGCGGCCTACGCGCTCGCGCTCGCGCTCCACTTCGCGGCCTCGCTCGCCGGCCAGACTTCTCTGCAACGCTGGCTCATGATCGCAGGGCTGCCGCTCGCGCTCCTGACCGCGGTCTACACCGCGTACCTGTTCGCGCAGGCCAAGGCGCGCGACCTGTGGCAGAACCCGCTGTTGCCGCCGCACCTGTTCGTGCAGAGCCTGCTCGTCGGCGCGGGCGCGCTCGCGCCCTTCGCCCTCTGGCGCGAGCCTGCTCTCTTCAACCCGCTGCTCTGGACGCTCGCGGCGACGACCGGCTTGCACCTGCTCTTAGTCGTCGGCGAGTTGACGCTGACGCACCCGACGGCGCACGCGCGCCTCGCCGTCCGCGAGTTGACGCGCGGCCGCTTCCGTCCGTTCTTCCTCTTGGGCACGCTGCTCGCGCTCGCGGGTCTCTTCGCGCCGTGGCTCGGACTCGCCGCCGTGCCGCTCGCGCTCGTCGGGCTGCTCCTCTACGAGCACGCCTACGTGCAGGCCGGTCAAGCCGTGCCGCTGGCGTAAGGTGTCGTCGGGCGCGGGGCGTCCGCCCGCGGCGGCGAGCAACGCCCCGATTGAAAGGAGGCTGGTGATGAGTTCGACGAAGGCTGTGACCAAACGCTTCCGCGTGCTGCTCGAACAGGACACGCGCAGCGCGGCGACGGGCATCAAGATTCCGTTCGACGTGCTGAAGGTGTTCGGCACGCGCGCCCGCGTGCCCGTGCGCGGCACGATCAACGGCTTCCCCTACCGCGGCTCCATCTTCCCGATGGGCGGCGGCTGCCACTACATGGTCGTCAACAAAGAGCTGCGCGCCGGGGCGCAGGTCAAAGGCGGCGACCGCGTCAGCGTCGTCATGCAACGCGACGACGAGCCGCGCATCATCACCCCGCCGCCCGACCTCGCCCGCGCCCTCAAAGCCAACAAGCCCGCCCAGGCCGCCTGGGACAAGCTCAGCTACACGCACCGCAAAGAGCACGTCAAAGCCATCGAAGACGCCAAAAAACCCGAGACGCGCCAGCGCCGCATCGAGAAAGCCATCGCCGCCCTCGTCGCCGGCAAGACCGACCACCTTTAAACACGCGGGCGATGAACTACTCGTCAGCTTCCTCTGACGGCCGAACGTCAGTTTTCTCTTATGACACACGACGAAAAGAACGTGCGCGTGAGCGCGGAGCGTGAGGCGACTGAGGGGCGGGGGGAGACGTTTTATCAGGGGCCGAGCGGGGTGCGGCTCGCGGCGTTCCCGCCGAAGGAGCGTTGGGGCGAGTGGACGGAGTACGAGTCGAAGGCCTGGCCGCGGCGTGAGGAGCGGCGCTACGTGCTCGTGCCGACGACCTGTTTTAATTGCGAGGCGGCGTGCGGGCTGCTGGCCTACGTGGACAAGGAGACGGGCGCGGTGCGCAAGTTCGAGGGCAACCCCGAACACCTCGGCTCGCGCGGGCGCAACTGCGCCAAAGGCCCCGCTACCATCAACCAGATCACAGACCCCGACCGCATCCTCTACCCGCTCAAGCGCACGGGCCGCCGCGGCGCGGGCCAGTGGGCGCGCGTCACCTGGGACGAGGCGCTGGACGACATCGCGGCGCGCATACGCAAGGCCATTCAAGAAGGCCGGCGCAACGAGGTCATGTACCACGTCGGCCGGCCCGGCGAGGACGGCTTCGCTGAGCGCATCCTCGCCGCGTGGGGCGTGGACGGGCACAACTCGCACACGAACGTCTGCTCGTCGAACGCGCGCGCCGGTTATCAGTTCTGGATGGGACTTGATCGGCCCAGCCCCGACCACGCGAACGCAGACGTGATCCTGCTCATCAGCTCGCACCTCGAAACCGGGCACTACTTCAACCCGCACGCACAGCGCGTCATCGAGGCCAAGGCGCGCGGCGCGAAGCTCGTCGTCTTCGACACGCGCCTGTCGAACACGGCGACGCACGCCGACTACTGGGTCTCGCCCTACCCAGGCTCCGAAGCCGCCGTCATGCTGGCGCTGGCCAACCACCTCATTCAGCACGGGCTGTACAACCGCGAGTTCGTGCGCCGCTGGTGGAACTGGGAAGAGTACATGGCGGTCGAACGCCCCGAAGATGAGACTACGTTCGAGCGCTTCGAGGCGGTGCTGAAAGAGCTTTACCGCGAATACACGTTCGAGTTGGCCGCGCGCGAGTCGGGCGTGGACGCGGGCACGCTCGCGGAGATCGCGCGCGTCGTGGCCGCGGCCGGCACGCGCCTGTCTACACACAACTGGCGCAGCGCCGCGGCCGGCAACAGCGGCGGCTGGCAGGTGGCGCGCACGCTGTTCATGCTCAACGCCCTGCTCGGCGCGGTCGCCTGTCCGGGCGGCGTCTACCCGAACGCGTGGAACAAGTTCGTGCCGAAGCCGATCTACACGCCGGGGCATCCGCCCGTGTGGAACGAGCTGACGTGGCCGCGCGAGTACCCGCTCGGCATGAACGAGCTGTCGTTTTTGCTGCCGCACTTCCTGCGCGAAGGGCGCGGGCGCGTCGAGGTCTACTTCACGCGCGTCTACAATCCGGTCTGGACGAACCCCGACGGCTTCTCGTGGATCGAGGCGTTGACGGACGAAAAACTCGTCGGCTGCTACGTCGCGCTGACGCCGACGTGGAACGAGACGGCCTACTTCGCAGACTACGTGCTGCCGATGGGGCACGCCTCGGAGCGCCACGACATACACTCTTACGAGACGCACGACGCGCAGTGGCTCGGCTTCCGCCAGCCCGTCCTGCGCGCGGCGCGCGGGCGCGCGGGCGAAGAGATCAAGGACACGCGCGCCGTCAACCCCGGCGAGGTCTGGGAGGAGAACGAGTTCTGGCTGGAACTGACGTGGCGCATAGACCGCGACGGCCGGTTAGGCATCAAGCAATACGCCGAGTCGAAGCAGCGACCGGGCGAGCGTTTGGGCGTTGACGAATACTACGGCTACATCTTCGAGCACTCCGTACCGGGTCTGCCCGAAGCGGCGGCGCGCGAGGGGCTGACGCCGCTCGAATTCATGCGCCGCTACGGCGCGTTCGAGGTGCGTAAGCGCATCGGCGCGATGCACGAAGAGGCCGTGCCCGCCGACGAGTTGGACGACGTGCGCGTGGATCGCTTCGGGCGCGTGTTCACGCGCGCGCCCAAGCCCGCGTCAGTCAACATCGTGCCTATACCGACGCCCGAACAGGACGAAGCCGGCCGCCGCATGGCGGGCGTCGAACTCGGCGGGCAAACTTTGCGCGGCTTCCCGACGCCTTCGGGCCGGCTCGAATTCTATTCGAGCACGCTGGCGCGCTGGGGCTGGCCCGAGTGGGCGCTCCCGACTTACATCAAGAGCCACGTCCACCCGGACAAACTCGCGCCCGATCAGACCGTGCTCATCTCCACCTTCCGCCTGCCCGTGCAGATTCACACGCGCTCGGCGAACGCCAAGTGGCTCGACGAGATCGCGCACACGAACCCGCTCTGGCTGCACACGGAGCACGCCGCGCGGCTCGGCGTCGCCACGGGCGACCTCGTGCGCGTCGAGACCGAGATCGGCCACTTCGTCGTGCGCGCGTGGGTGACGGAAGGCATCAAGCCAGGCATCGTCGCGTGCAGCCACCACATGGGGCGCTGGAAGCTGAAGGAGCAGGGGCAGCGGCAGTTGATGGCCACCGTCGCGCTCGCGCACGAGGGCGACCGCTGGGGCCTGAGCCGCGAGCGCGGCGTCGCGCCTTACGCGTCCGCCGACCCGGACACGCTCCGCATCTGGTGGTCGGACGTGGGCGTCCATCAGAACCTGACCTTCCCCGTCCACCCCGATCCTGTGTCGGGTCAGCACTGCTGGCATCAGGCGGTGCGCGTCAAGAAAGCCGAACCGGGCGACGCCTACGGCGACATACACGTGGACACGGAGAAGGCGCGCGCCGTCTACCGCAAGTGGCTGACGGAGGCGCGCCCCGCCGACCGCTACTCGCCCGACGGCACGCGCCGCCCCTACTGGCTGCTCCGCCCGCTCAAGCCAGCGCGCGACGTGTACCGCCTGCCCGCCGAGCCTGAGCCGGTCGAGGCCGGTTGAAGTGATCGCAGTCAGATCGTGGTGACAAGGATAAGCCCCGGCCCGCCGCCCTCACACGCGGCGAGTGAAATACTTCGCGCCCCGGCCGCATAAACTTCAGAACAGCACGCAACCTGATAACGGTCTCCGCTCCTCCGGGCCGAGGGGCGGGTTCGTGCGCGGTGTGTAAGTCGAACCGCCGAGCCGCCGCGGTGTTGTCTGATCGGCGTTTACCGGGCCGCCGTTCGCGGCATCAGTTCGCGCCCCCAGCCGTATCCCGACGCCCGAAACCCGGAAAGGAGAGAGAGCCATGGCGAGAGGTGTGTACGATTCGGACTTGTCCGAGTTGGAACAGGAGTTCGAGCTTGAGATGGACGACTCGGAGTTGGACGAAGAAGCAGGGGCGGACGAAGAGTTCGAGGAAGACTCGGAGGCGGACGAAGAGTTCGAGGGCGCGGGCGATTACGAAGAGGACATGCGCGAGCTGGAAGCCGACGAGGAGGCCGGCGACTACGCCGAGCGCTTCTACGAACTGGCGCAGCGCGGCTACGAGTCCGAGGCGGAAGTGGCCGGCCAGGTGGACGAACTGCTGCGCGAGATGGAGCAGGAATACTTTTTCGGCGGCCTCGTCAAAAAGGGTCTCGGCGCGCTTAAAAAGAGGGCGAGCCAGTACGCCCGCAAAAAGTTTAAATCCCTGGGCGGCTGGCGCGGGCTGGGCAAACTCGCTGGCGGACTGTTGTCGGGCAAGCTCGGCGCAATCGCCAAACAACTGGCCGCCCTGTCGCCGCAAGGGGCCGCCGCCCTGGCCGCCTTCAACGCGCTCCGCAGTTCCGAGACCGGCGAAGACTCCGAGGCGGATCGCGAGACGTGGGACAACTACGTGCGCGTCTGCAAAGAGGCCTACGAACACCTCGCGCAAAATCTCGACGAGATGGCGGCCGATCCGTCCGTCGCCAGCGAGTTGGCCCACGTAGCCTTTAAGACGGCGATGAACCGGCACAAGCACAGACGCCGTTTGCAGGTCGGTGGTTTGGCCGGCGCGGTGCGGGCCGGCGTGCAGGCGCGGACGGGCGCGGCGACGCCGACCCGGCGCAGGCGGCGCGTCGTCCGCCTGCGGCCGGGCGAGTACCTGGTGGTCTACCGGAAGAGACATTAAAGGGTGGCCCGGCCATGAAGGATCGCGCCGCCAGCCTGCACAGGCGGGTCGAGTCGCTGCGGGTGCGGATCGAGACCCTGTCCTCGCTGCGCACGCTCGTCAACCTGCCGCCCGCGCACGACATCACGCGCCGCCAGTGGGCGGTGTTGGAGTTGGAGCTGGCGGCGGTCGAGAAGCGTCTGCTGGCGCGGCTGAACCGCGGCGCGCGGGCCTACTTGCCGCAGGCGCACGACCTCGGCGCGGCGCGCGCGTTGAACTCGCAACTGGGCGACATCGAGTTGGAGATGTCGCGGGCCTTCGCCTTCTTCGACACGTATATGGACGTGCTCACACAGCGGCACACGCCGGAGTTGGGGCCACTGCTCGCGGGTTGCGACGCGCTGGCGTGGGACGGCATCCACCGGGCGCACCCGGCGCTCGCCATCGTCGAGCCGCCGCTCGTCTACTGCGACCGCGGCTTCGGCGCGTCCACCCTGCGCGAAGGCGTCGCGCTGCCCGGCCGCGGCACGAACCCGCTGCCGCTGATCCAGATTCCCTACTCGCGGCTCAAAGAGAAGTACAACCTCACCTCCGTCCTGCACGAAGTCGGGCACGAGGCGATGGTGCGCCTCGGTCTGGTCGCGGAGTGGCCCAAGCTGTTGCGCGCGGCGCTGGCGCGCGCGGGCGCGCCGCAGGCGGTCGGCGATCTCTACGCGCTGTGGAGTTCTGAGATCGCGCCAGACTTCTGGACGTTCTGCGCGTGCGGGCTGGCCTCGGCCGGCGCGATCCGCGAGATCGTCGGGTTGCCGCCGGCCCACGCCTTCCGCGTCTCGTGGACTGACCCGCACCCCGCGCCCTACCTGCGCGCGCTGCTCGCCTTCGACTGGTGTCGGCAGGTCTGGGGCCGCGGCGTCTGGGACGAGTGGGAGCGCGAGTGGCTTGAGCTGTACCCGCTGGCGGGCGTCGCGCCCGCGACGCGGCGTCTGGTTAGTAAGGCGCAGACCTTCATCCCCGCGGTCGGGCGTGTGCTGCTCAACACCAAGCACCGCACGCTCAACGGCCAGACGCTCGCGTCGCTGTTTGATCTCTCGGCGCTCGCGCCCTCGGAGTTGCGGCGCGTCGCGGCCGGGGCGGCGGGCGCGCTCAACCTGTCGGGCCTCGCGCCCGCCGCACACCTCGCGGTCTTCCGCCTGCTGAAAGAGCGCGGGCAGCTCAACGAAGAGGCCCTGGATAACGTCATGACCCGATGGCTGCTCCGGCTCGCGTCGCGCGGCAGCCAACGAAACTGAACCGGATCGGTAATGAGGAGGCGTCCCGCAATGTCTAAGAAATCGCCCTACGGAGACGAGCAAGAGTCGGCGGCCGCGAACGACAAGCTGGAACAAGGCTCGCGCGGCGGCCCGGCCACCGGCGGCGCGGCCGGCGATCTGACGGAGTTGATCCGCCGGCTCTCGGCGGCCGGCGGCGTGCCCATCACGCTCTCGACCAGGCTGCCCGATCCGATCCCCACGGATCAGCGGCTCACAGACCTGCGCCCCCTCTCGGTCGCCTTCCCGCCCTGCGCCGAAGAACTGCTGGCCCTCATCAACACCAGACCGCCCACGGACGATCCCGCGACGCCGGAGGACGAGAGCAAGGTGGAGGACGAGATCACGCAGTTCTTCTCCGAGTACTTCAAGTTCCGGCCGCACCACACCATCCAGGGCAACCCCGACCCGCTGCTCGATCCCGCGCTGGTGGAATGTCTCAAAGGCCCCGACGAAATCCTGCTCAAGCAGCAGGCGCGCGCGGGCGACCAGTTCGGCTCCGGCCTCTGGCCCAGCGAGTGCTGCGTGTGCGCGCCCTGCGTTACGCTCAACGGCAACCGCAACGCGCTGAACACGAGCGCGCGCCCCAAGACCGCGATCAAGCGCCTGTTCATCGGCGACCTGGTCTGGCTCTTCTACTTCGAGCGCATGGGCCTCTTCCAGATTCTCGGCGCGATCCTCGACGCCTACGCCTGCAACGGCCGGCTGCCGATCTCGAACGGCTCAATCGAGCTGGGCCTCAAGGACGACATCATCGCGCTGGTGCTCGAAGTCATGGTGCGGCAGACCAAGATGGGCCTGTCTTCGACGGTGCGCGACCGCGGCTGCGCCTACCGCACCTCGCTCGGCTGGACTTCCAACGCCGCGCGCCGGCTCAACCTCGACACGCAGGTCAACGCCGGCTTCAGCACGCTCTTCCACCAGTTCATCTATTACGCCAGCGGGTTCTACAAGGAGAAGAACCTGGCGGTCGCCATCCGCGGCACGGCCGCCACGGTCGCGCCCCCTTCGGTGGCCACGCTCATCACGATCAGCGACACGCTGGAGGTGTTGAAGAAGCGGTTCGAGCTGTTCCAGTACGGGCGCAACTACTACAACACGCTGAGCGGCATCGTCTGGGTCGTCGCCGCCCTGTCGGTCGTCCGCGACCTGCGCACGACGCTGGGCATCCCGCCCGCCTTCAACGACCCGCACGAGTTCATCCCCGCGGCCTACGATCTGCTGGTCTTGAAGCGGCCCGCCTCGCAGGGCGACACGAACCGCTACATCGTGCACCGCGACTGCGCCCGCTACGCGCGCGACATCCTGCTCGACCTCGAAGTCATCAACCACCGCGAGAACGAACCCGGCCGCGAGTTGGAGAACTGGCTGACGCAGATCGAGGGCAAGGTCGAAGGCTACCGCGCGGCCTACCGCACGCTGACCGGCGTTGACCTCGGCGCGGCCGGCACGCCGGCCGTCGAGCAGCAGGTCTGAGCGGGGGCGCGCCATGCCGGAACGACTGAGCTTCGAGCGCGAGTTGAGCGCGCTCGGTCTCCGCGAGACCGAGACCTTCGAGGAGTGGCAGAGGAAAGGCCGGCGGCTCGACCTCGACTTCTTCGACCGCTTCGACGCCCACCTCGCCTACCTGGGCGACATCTCCATGCGCTGGCACGCCAACGCACGGGAGCGGCGTCTGATCAGCCGGACAGACCTGACGGACATCTTCAAGGCCAACCCCCTGAGCGATCCGAGCCAGGTGGACTACGCCTTCTCCGGCACTTCGACGCGGCCCGAGGACAAGCTCTTCCCGGAGACCGTCGGTCGGCAGCCCGCCTTCAACCGCTCCCAGATCGGCGAGCAGGCGCGCCAGCAGAGCCTGCTGCTTCAGGTGGACGACCCCGACACGCAGAAGCGCGTGCTCGACGGCCTGCTCGCCGAGGCGAAGAGAACCAAGCGCGAGCAGGGCAGCTACATCGTCGTCGAGGTGAACAACACGCAGAACACCGCGCGCCTCTTCTTCCTCCCCGCGACCCCGCGTTCCGCCTCCGGCGAAGACTTCGTCTTCAACATCGCCGTGCAGAGCGTCCGGGTCGGGCGGCGCGTTATCAGAACTGTCTACGTCCCCGGCGCTGAACCCAAACCGGGGCGCGACAGCTTCAGGCAGGTGATCGGCACGATTCACACGCACTTCCTGGAAATGGCCCCGAGCGTCGCGCAGACGACGACGACCGGCACGACGCAGCGGCCCGACGGGACGACCGAGCGGCGCATCGTCCACGCCGTCTCCACCCTCGACATCAACTCGGCGAAGGATAATCAGATCGTCGTCTACGCACTGGAAGCTAAGAACGCGCACCGGGCGCTGCCGGACGGCACGTTTCAGAACAACCGGCCGCGCTGGCCCGACATGTTGATGGACGCCCTGAACGCTTTCAGCGGTCGCGCCCGGTAAACGCGCCGCCCGCGCCGCAGAGGTACGCCATGCCCCGCCACGCCATGCTCAGCAGCCGTTCGCGGCCCCGCCCGACTCAGGCCGGGCCGACCCCGGTAGTTCGCGCGCGGCCGGCCCCGACGGCGAACCGGCAGCGAGGGACGCCATGAGAGAGCGAAACAGGTTTGAGAGGGAGGTGGGCCTGCTGGGCCTGCCCTTCGAGCATGAGACCTGGACGGCGACGGGGAGCGCGCGGATCGGCCGCTTCCTGCACCGGGAGAAGGGCTTCCAGCAGTGGCGCATCCTGCGGCTGCTGCAATGCGGGGCGGTGGAGTTGACCCGCGGCGGGACGAAAAGCAAGCTCGCCAAGGCCGACGAGGTGATTAAACCCGGCGATCAGATTGAGCTGCTGTCGCCCCTCCCGCAGCCCTGCGCGAACGCGTTGCAGAACATTCCGCAGACCGATTACCGCGATTACGTCTTCGCCAACGCCAACCCCGCGGACGATTATGAGCGGTACGTGATCAGGTATTTACAGTTGCACCCGCAGACCGAAGTGCTCAGCGGCCCCACGGTCGAGAGCCTGACCTCTTTCGTCAAGGCGCTGGCGCATGACGAACGGCTGACGCACCCGATCCGCCACCTAATCATCGCTTCTCACGCGTCCAGCAGCGGACTGTTGGCGCTGAAGTTGGACGCCGCCACCTCCGCCCAAATCATAAACTACGAAGCCCTGGAAACGGCCGCCGCCGGCAAACAGTTAGAGATCGACCCGCAACTGCTGGAGCCGCGCCCCAGGGACGCAAACAACAACGTCATCCCGGCGCAGGTGCACATCAAGGGTTGCAGCATCGGCCACCCCAACGCCCTGCCGTTCCTCCAGCTCTTGAAGAAAGCACTGGGCGGCAAAGTCGGCGTGACCGCGCCCCGGTTCTTTCATTCTTTGAAACCCGTCACCCTGACGAAGCGGCGCGGGCGCAGAGTGATTTCGCGCAGCCTCGTCGAGCTGTGGGAATTCTTCAGTTACGACTTCACCCTCTACCGCACCAGCCCGCTCAGAAACAAGGCGGACGCGGTCGCGGCCTTCGAGACGGCATTCAAGACCGACCCCAACGCCCAACGCATTGACGGCGTACCCGTGCCCAAAGCTGACTGGGAGCGTTGGCTGCCCGGTACACTGCCGCCGGCCAACGGGCAACCGGCCGCGTTTGAATTGCCGGTCGTCTCGTCGCTATCAACTAAAGCCAACACTGCCGGCGTGCGCCTCTGGTATCAGACGACATCCTTCCTTAGCCAGCAGTGGCATAAGATACCCTTGGCCAGCGACCCCGGCACTGACGCGAACCGCAAACAGGAGATCAAGCGTCAAGCGCCCGCCTTTGAAAAGCGCCTCAGCCCCGCACACCCGTTCCCCCTGTACGCCCGCATGGGTTTCAAAACCCTGGACGCATACTTCGACAGCTACGACTGGCAATTCAAATACGACGCGCAGAACAAAGAACTCAGCTTCTCCGGGACGAGGCACGAATACACCCTGCTCGCCCCCGTCGTGAACCCGGCCAACAACGAGCTTTACATGAACCTGTTCCCGGTCTCCGGCACGCCGACCATCAAGATCACCGAGGGCGACACACGGTTCTTCACCTCCATCTGACGCCGCCGGACTGTACCCACCGCGCGCCAAATCATAGAATGTCGCCCGGCACTCAGGCCAGTGCCCACACGAACAACATGTCTGAAGCCACGCCACACGCCGGCCCGCGCGTCGCCGCGACCGCGGAGATCAGGTCACACTTCCCCGCGCTCGCGCGCACGCACAACGACCAGCCGGTCGCCTACTTCGACGGCCCCGGCGGCACGCAAGTCCCGCGCGCCGTCGGCGACGCCGTGCTCGAATACCTCTACCACCACAACGCCAACACGCACTGGGCCTACCCGACCAGCGCCGAGACCGACGCGCTCATCTGGTCGGCGCGCGCGGCGCTCGCCGATTTCGTCAACGGCCGGCCCGAAGAGATCGCCTTCGGCGCGAACATGACGACGCTCACCTTCCACCTCGCGCGCGCGCTGGGGCGCGGCTGGGGCGCGGGCGACGAGCTGGTCGTCACGGAGTTGGATCATCACGCCAACGTCGCGCCCTGGCAGGCGCTCGCGCGCGAGCGCGGCGTGACGGTGCGCGTCGTCCCTTTTGACCCGGAGACGGGGCAGCTCGACTGGGGCGCGTTCGAGCGACAGGTGAACGCGCGCACGCGGCTCGTGGCGTTGGGCGCGGCGTCGAACGCGCTCGGCACGATCACGGACGTGCGCCGCGCGTCCGCGCTCGCGCGCTCAGTCGGCGCGCTCATCTTCGTTGACGCGGTGCACTACGCGCCGCACGTCCTCGCGGACGTGCGCGCGCTCGGCTGCGACTTCCTCGGCTGCTCGGCCTACAAGTTTTACGGCCCGCACGTCGGCGTGCTCTGGGCGCGCAGGGAGTTGCTCGAAGCGACGGACTTCCCGAAGCTCGCGCCCGCGCCCGACGAAGCGCCGGAGCGCGTCGAGACCGGCACGCAGAACCACGAAGGCTTGATCGGCGCGGCCGCGGCCGTGGACTTCCTCGCCGCGCTCGCGCCCGGCACGGCAGCGCGCCGCGAGCGTCTGTCGGCGACCTACGCCGAGTTGCACGCGCGCGCCGCGCCGTTGGTGCGGCGGCTGTGGGACGGACTCGCGGCGACGGTCGGCGTGCGGCTGTTCGGCCCGCCGCCCGACGTGCCGCGCACGCCGACCGTCTCGTTCACGGTGCGGGGCGTCGCCTCGACCGAGGTGGCGCGGGCGCTCGCGGCGCGCGGCGTCTTCGTCTCGCACGGCGACTTCTACGCCGCCACGGTCATTGACCGGCTCGACCTCGCGCCCGAAGGTCTCGTCCGCGCCGGCTGTGCGTGCTACACGACGGCCGAAGAGATCGAGCGACTGCTCGACGGCGTGCGGGCCGTCGCGGCGGGGCAAGTGTGATTGTGGGTTGTCTTTTTGGTGAGATGAGTTGAAACACAGAGTACACAGAGGGGACACAGAGGACACAGTAAAAAACCTCTGTGCTCTCTGTGTCCCCTCTGTGTACTCTGTGTTAAATCGCCCGTCGCGTAACACTCAAGCGGCGAACAACGAACACCGCCCTTAACGCAGCAGCCGCGGCCCCGGCGCGAGCGGGAAGCGGGGTTCGATGTCCACGGGCACGTCCGTCAGCCGGTCGAGCGCGCGCTGCATATCGGGGCGCACGACGCCGTAGGTGTCGAGCAGGGCCTTCGCCCGGTCGTAAGAGCCTTCGGCCTGCAAGGTCATGATGTCGTGCGTCAGGTCGCGCACGGCGTCTTTGATCTTCGCTGGGTCAACGCTGAACGTGCCCGCCCGCTCGTCGAAGCGGATCGCGCCCTTGTCCGTCAGGTAGTTGAACTGCACGGCGATGCCTTTGCCGTGCGCCTCGGTCGTGCCGAAGCGGACGGAGCGGAAGGCGCTCGCCAAATAAGTCGGGTAGAGCGTCCGCTCCATCGCGCGCGGGATCACGCCCTTGTCGATCAAGTACTGCAACGCCCACAGCCCGCTGATGTCGGCCTTCGCCTCCTCGATGGCCGAGTAGGTCTCTTTCAACTGCATCCGCACGGTCGTCGCTTGACCGGCGACCGTAATGTTGTGCGGCCCCAGGCCGTGCATCAACTCGTGCATGAGGATGTGCGTGAAGAAGGCGTCGAAGGCGAGGTCGCGCCGCTCGGCCGGCGCGAGCACGACGCGGGCGATGGGCACGAGCGTCTGTTGGAACTTGGCCTCCTGCACGTTCTTGAGCATGACGCGCTTCGAGCCTTTCTCCTGCACGACGCGCTCGTCGTTCGGCAGGTTGAAGGCCGCGGTCTGCACGCCGCTGTTGCCCTCGCCCGCGCCGAACACTTCGTTGACGACGCGGATGGGCGCGGCCGCGCCGAGCTTCGGGTTGCGGTAGCGCGCCTCAATCGGCAGGTTGTCTTCCAACTCTTGCAGGTAGCGGCTGAAGCGCGCGAGCTTCGCCGACTCCGCGTCGTCGCGCAGCGTGACGTAGGCCTCGAACGCCGCCTTGTAGCTGAGCAGCTCGTCCTCGTAGGTCTCGTAAGGGCCGATGGTCACGTCAATCGGCGCGTCCAAGTCCATCCAGGCCACGTCGCTCGCGTAGTAGTCGTCGGAGAGGAAGGCGGCGGCGCGCTTATCGAGGAAGTCGCGGAGCGTGCGGTTGGTGGTCAACTGCGCGGCCTCGCGCAAGAGGCGCGCGGCGGGGACGAGGAACTCGCGGTACTCTTCGCTGTAAGGGACGGCGCGCAAACCGCCGCCGGGCGCGCGCCGGATGACGTAGAAGAAGCCTGTGGCGCGCGCGCGTTCGGCTTCGGGCAACGACTGCACCCAGGCGTTGAACTCGTCCTTGTTTATGTCGTCCGGGTAGTAACTCGCCTGCGGCGGCTTGGGCGGCACGCCCGCGACGAACGGCTCGTTGCCGTCGAGCCGCGACCACGGGCCGGTGTTGATGTCGAAGTAGTGTAGACGCAAGCGGCCGGCGGGGGAGGTATCGCGCGCGAGCCGCGCGCGGAGTTCCGCGTTGCCGCGCCAGACTTGACGCAAGAAGATCGCGTCCATGTAGGCGGCGGCTTGAATGATCTTGGCGAGCGCCTGCCGGTCGCGCGCGCCGAGGCGCGCGGTGTCGGCCGTGACGGTGGTCGGCGCGAAGCGGCGAATCTTGGCCGCGAGCGCGTCGTCGCCTTGTGCCGCGGCGGCCCGCGCCCCGCGCCCGCGCCGCCGCTGCGCCGCGACGGCCGGCACAAGCAGGCTCGCCAGCACGCACAGCGCGCCCAGCATCACAAACGTTCTCATGCTCATCTGTCGTTCGCTTTCTTCAGGCGTGCTCGGCCGACCGCGCAAGGCGTCCTGCGACGCCCGACTCAGCCCGCGCCGTCGTCAATCAACTCCGACCAGACTTCGGCGGTCTCGTCGAGCGCGGCGGCCGTCGGCGCGGGCGCGACGCGCGCGCGGCGCAGGGCCACAAGCTCGCGCTCCAACTCGGCGATGCGCCGCCGCTGCTGGCGGATCGTGGCCTGCTGGAACATGAGGTAGCAGAACTGCACGCCGCCGAAGCAGGCGGCCGCCAGCCCCAACGTGATGATGATTAACTCCACCGCGCTGATTATACTCCAACGCCCGCGCCGAGGTTTCAGCGGATGACGTACCACTCGGTCTGGCGCGCGCCGAACCACTTCATGCCGTCGGGGCTGAGGTAGGCGTCGTCCTCCGCCATGATCGTCACCTTCTGCCCGCCCCATTCGGGGACGGGCGTCGTGGTGTTCAACTCGATGGACGTGTACGAGCCGAGGCGGAAGGGCGGCTCAAGCGGCGAGGCGACGGCGCGGCGGAAGTCCACGCTCGCGCCGAGCGCATGCCCCTGGTTGCCGACCGAGTGCGAGTAGATCATCGCCTCGATGCCCGCGCGCTGCATCTCGGCCATCGTCTGATCGTAGACCTCGCCGCCGCTCGCGCCCGGCTTGACGTACTTGAACAGCGCGTCCTGCAAACGGTTCGTGTTCACGAGCGCGCGCTTCAACCCCGCGGGCACGTCCCGCTCGCCGGGGCGCAGGACGTAGGCCATCTTCTGCCAGTCGGTGCTGAGACCCATGTAGTTGAGACCGAAGTCCACGTGCAGCACGTCGCCGCGCTCGATCACCAACGCCTCTTCGGCCACGCTCAAAAACTGCTGCGTCTTGCCCGTCTCTTGATTCCGCCGCTGCACGCGCAGGTCGGGCTGGAACCAGACGCCCAAGCCCAGATCGTTGACCTGTTGCAGCAGCCACCAGCGCACGTCGCCCACGGTCGTACGCCCCGGCTTGATGACCTCGTTCGAGAAGGCGCGCTTGGTCAGCGCCTCGGTCAGCCGCACGGCCGTGCGGTAGTGCTCCAACTCTTCGGGCAGGCGCGTGTCCATGTACTCGACGATGAGCGGCGCGGCCGGGGTGAAGCGCGCGGCGTAGTCCGCGCCGAGCGTCTCGGCCAGGAACTTGTAGGCGTCGTGCGTCAGCCCGTTGGTCGCGCCGCGCGTGCCGCCCGTGTTGAGCGCGATGGTCTTGGGGCTTCGCTCCGCGACGAGCCGGCGCAAGGTGTCGGCCGTCTCGCGCCCCGGCGGGTTGAGCACCTCGAAGAAACTCTTCAGGTGCTCTTCGGGGTAGCGGACGAGCGCGATGCGTTCGAGTTTGTCCGTGCCGCGATCCGTGAAGATGAAGAAGTCGCGCCGCCCCTGATAGGGGAGCGGCGGCGCGACGTACTCCGTGACCGGATCGGGGTGGAACTCTTCGTTCACGACGATCCACATCGAGACGTTGTTACGCCGCATCATCGGCAGCAGCAACGTGTCGAGCCGCGTCCGCAACCACTGTTCACGCACCTCCTGCTGCCGGCGCACTGGCAGCAGCGCGGGCAGCGCCGCGCGGGCGCGCTGCTGTCGGGCGGGTGCGGGCGACGCGAGCACGCAGGCGAGGGCGCACAAGGTTGTCAGTCGGTACAGGCGGCGCTGGCGCAAGGGCATCGAGGGCATTCGCATTTGTCTCCCGTCGGGGCGTTATAATCGGCAGCAAGATAGACGCACGGCCGCAGGCCTGACAAGCGCCGGGCCGCGGATTTAAACATGACGACGGACACACCAGACCAGCCGCCAGCGCCGCGCAAGCCGACCAGAGAAGAGATCGCGGCCGCCGCCGGCAAGACGCTCCGCGACGTGATCGCGCCCGACTTGCGCGTCCTCTTCTGCGGCATCAACCCCGGTCTCTACTCCGGCGCGACCGGGCATCACTTCGCCCGCCCCGGCAACCGCTTCTGGCCCGCCCTCCACGCGGGCGGCTTCACCCCGCGCCTGCTCGCGCCGCACGAAGAACGCGAACTACTCGCCCTCGGCTACGGCGTCACCAACTTCGTCCCGCGCGCCACGGCCACGGCCGACGAGTTGACCAACGACGAAATCATCGCGGGCGGGCGGCGGCTCGCCGCCAAGGTGCGCCGCTACCGGCCGCGCTGCCTCGCCGTCCTCGGCATCGGCGCGTACCGCACCGCCTTCGCCCGCCCCAAGGCCCGACTCGGCCCGCAACCCGACCCCATCGCCGCGACCGCCGTCTGGGTTTTGCCCAACCCCAGCGGTCTCAACGCCCACTACCGCGCCGCAGAGTTGGCCCGCCTCTTCCGCGAACTCCGCGACGCCGTCGAAACCGGCGACCTTTGCGTCCCTCTGCGGCCCGCTTAGCGTCCTTTGCGGTTAAGTCCGAAAAACTTTAACCGCAAAGAGCGCAAAGAGGGCCGCGAAGGGACGCAAAGAACGGCCGCTCAATAAGCGAAGGACTCGTAGATTTCCGGCGCGGTGTCGGCGAGCGATTCGACGACAGGGTTGTAGCGGAGCAGGAAGCGCGCGCGCTCGGAGAGCGTGTTGTAGGTCGCGCGCGGGACGCGGATTTGGACTTCGGGCCGGAAGAGCCAGCGCCGGCTGTAGCCGACGACCACCATCGGGCGCGGCTCCTCCGTGCGGTTCGGCGTGCCCCGGTGCAAGCCCCGCACGTCGCGGATCATCACGTCGCCCGCGCCGAGCAGCAACGGCTCAAGCGCGACCGCGCCCGACTCGATCAGCCGCAAGCCCTCTTCCTTCGCCAGCAGGTGCGTCCCGCGCGCGACCTCGAAGGGGCCGTTCTCCACGGTCACGTCCACGAGCGGGAAGTTGACGGCGAGTTGGAAGGGCGGCGTCTCCTGCCCCGTCTCAGGAAACAGCGGCGGCGCGTCGCGGTGTATGTCCTGATAGTCCGAGCCTCTGAGCGGCGTGTCGGTCGCAAGCTGGCACAAGACCATGTCCGCGCCGACCAGGCGGGCGCAGACGGCGAGCACGTCCTCGTCTTCGTAGACGCGCGGGTCGGCGAAGGGCGGCACGAACGGCAGCGTCACGTAGTAACGACCGGGGCCGCGGTTCTGCCTGTGCCCCTCGCGCTCGACGTGCGCACGCAGGAGCGGCGCGAACTCCGCGCGCCACGTCTCGATCAACGCGCGCGGCAGATGTTCGCGCAGCACGCAGTAGCCGTCGCGCAAGACCGCCGCCGCGAACCCTTCAAGCTCCGCCTCGCTGTAACGCCCGCCCGACATAAATGCTTTGCTACTTCCGCCGGCTCAGGCGGTTCTGTACGATCACGACGGCGAGCAGGATCAGGCCGCGCAGGACTTGCTGCCACCAGGGCGTGATGCTGCCTTCGAGGTTGAAGATGTTGAAGGTCACGCCGAGCAGCATGACGCCGACGAGCGTGTAGACGACGCTGCCTTGCCCGCCCGTCAGCAGCGTCCCGCCGATGACCACCGCCGCAATCGCGTTCAATTCTTCGCCCTGCCCCGCGACGGGTTGCCCCGCGCCGAGCCGCGCCGCCAGGATCACGCCCGCCAAGCCAGCCAGCGCGCCGCTCAAGGCGTAGACGCCGACGGTCACGCGCCGCACGTTCAACCCCATCAGCCGCGCCGCCTCTTCGTTGTCGCCGAGCGCGTAGACGTGCCGCCCGAAGCGCGTGTGATTCAGGAAGAGCCAGCCCAAGACGTAAGCCGCGACGAGGATCAAGACCGGCACGGGCAGAGAGAGCGGGCCGAGGTCTAACGTGCCGCGCCCCAGTTCGGTGAAGGCGGCGGCCGTCCTGTCCACGCGCACGGTCTGCTCGCGCGTGGCGACGAGCGCGAGACCGCGCGCCGCGATCATCATCGCCAGCGTCACGATGAACGGCTGGATGCGCGCCCACGCGATGACCACGCCGTTGACCAGACCGAGCACGGTCGCTAAGCCTACGCCCGCCAGGAGTGCGACCAGCAGCCCGCGCCCGGAGAGGCTCGCGGCGACGACGCCCGCGACCGCGAGGATCGAGCCGACCGAGAGGTCTATGCCGCCCGTGAGGATGACGAAGGTCATGCCGAGGGCGACGAGACCGAGCATCGAGTTCTGGCGCAGGACGTTGGTCAGGTTGTCGCCCGCGATGAACTGCGGGTAGCGGTAGGCGGCGAAGCCGCAGACGAGCACGAGCGCGACGAGCGCGCCCTGCCGCTGCACGAACGACGCCACACGCGCCCGCGCCACCCCGCCCCGCACCGACCCCGCCGCCGTCGTTCCGCTCTGAACCATAAAGTTTATTAGTGCTTTGCCGGCTCGACGCGCGCCCAGTCGAAGCGCGCGGGGCCGCCCGCGGCCGTCAGGACGACGTGTGCGCCTTCGATATAGCTGGCGTTGACGGGCCGGCCCGCGGGCGTCCAGTCGCGCCCGTTGGCGCTGTAGGCGAAGCTGTAGGCCTCGCCGTCCGTCGCCGTCATGCGCAGGAAGAGGGCGGGCGCGTTGGGCGCGTCGAGCGTCGCCAGCGTGTCCTGCCGCCGGTCTTCGCGCTGCCAGACGTAGACCTTGCCGTCGCCCGCGGCGATGCCGACCGCCGCGTCGCGCCAGCCGTAGACGGCCAACCCCGCGCGCGCGCCCGCCGCGAGGCTGCGCGCGTCCACAACGGCCGTCGCCGTGTAGTTGCCCGAAGGGACGCGCCAACCCAAGACCGCGCCCGTCCACGCATCCGCCGTCGGGTTCGACGGCGCGAGCGTGAGATAGCCGCCCCCTTGCGCGTCCACGCGCACGCGCTGGCTCGCGTTCATCGGCCACTGCCACGCGGGCGCGAGTGACTCCGCGTTGAAACCGTCGAAGAATTCGGACGAGGCCGCAGGCTCGACGCGGCCGAGCGGCGCGGGCGCTGCCGTCGCGGGGCCGCGCCCGCCGTTGACCACGGGCCAGCCCTGCGCGTTCCACTCGATGCGGTCGAGCACGGCCTCGCGCCCGGTGTTGAAGGTGTCGCGGTCTTTGCGGTACGCGTGGTAGAGCAGGAACTCGCGCCCGTCGGGCGTCGTCAACACGTCGCCGTGACCGGGGCACTGCCACGCGTCGTTCCCGCCGACGATGGGGTTGGCCGGGTTCTTCTCCCACGGCCCGAGAATCTTCTTCGCGCGCGCCACGCCCAAGGCGTACTCGCACCTGCGCCCGCAGCAGGCGTTGCCCGAATAGAACAGGTAATAGTAAGCGCCGTGGCGCAGCACGTATGCGCCTTCGACGACGTGCCGCTCCCACGGGCTGGTGTTGCGGATCAACTCCTTCGCCTTGCCGGTCAGCTTCAGGCCGTCGGCGGTGAGCGGCTGCGCCCAGATGGGCGTCGGCTGTGCGCGGTCGTTGCCGTCCTCCTTCCAGATGAGGTAGCGCTGCCCGGTCTCGTCGCGCAGGCTGAAGGCGTCAATCGAGCCGATGGGCTGACAGACTAAAGGGCCGTGATCCGTCCACGGGCCGTCGGGGCGCGGCGCGGTGGCGGCGGCGACGCAGAGCGTGCCCTTCTTGCCCGCGCCGTCGTCGCGCCGCGCCGTGTAGTAGAGGAAGAACCGGCCCGCGTCTTCGACGAGCTGCGGGGCCCAGAAGTCGCCCTTGGCCCAGACGGGCTTCTGCTGGAAGACCGCGCCGACCGTGCGCCAGTTGACGAGATCGCTTGAGCGCAGGATGGTGAAGTGCGGGGCCCAGCCGCCCGTCGTCACCAGCGCCCAGTAGTCCGCGCCGACGCGCAGGACGGTCGGGTCGGGGTGGTCGCCGCGCATGACCGGGTTGTGATAGAGGACTTGCGCCGCGCAGACGAGCGCCAGGAGTTGCGCGAGCGCCGCGCACGCGAGCGCGCGCCGACAGGCGTGGAGAAAGCGCAGACCCGTGTGTTCGTTCGTCCGCCGCATCGCTCTATACGACCTTGGGGCGCTGGATGTAGACGGCGACGACGATGATCGCGGCCTTGATGACGAGCGCCCAGGCGAAGCGTATGCCGTTCATGTTGAAGCTCGTCGTGATGAGCTGCATGATGAGCGCGCCGACGAGCGTGCCGACGACCGTCGCGCGCCCGCCCGTCAGCGGCGTCCCGCCGACCACGACCGCCGCAATCGCGTCCAGCTCGATGTTCAAGCCCACCTTCTGCGCGTCGCTCGCGCTGAGCCGCGCCGTCTCGACCAAACCTGCCAAGCCTGCCAACAAGCCTGAGAGTGCGTAGACCGCGATCTTCGTCCGGCGCACGCGCACGCCCGCGAGCCGCGCCGCCGCTTCGTTGCCGCCGACCGCCGCCACGTAGCGCCCGAAGCTCGTCATGCGCCAGACGAGGATCGCCGCCGCCACGATCAAACCCATCAGCAACACCTGCACCGGCACAGGCCCCAAGTACCCCTGGCCCAGCCACGCGAAGCGCGGGTTGTCGAACGGGATCAACTGCCCGCCGTTGCTGATGACCTGCGCCACGCCGCGCCCCGTGATCAGCGTCGCCAGCGTGACGATGATCGGCTGGATGCGGAAGTGTGAGACGAGCGCGCCGTTGAGCGCGCCCACCGCCAGCGCCGCGACGAGCGCGAGCAGGACGGCGACCCCGACCGAGCGATCCAGCGTCACGGCGGCGACCGCCGAGGCAATCGCCATCACCGACCCGACCGACAGATCGATCCCGCCCGTCGCGATCACGTAGGTCATGCCGACGGCGACGAGCACCGTGGGCGCGACTTGCAGCAGCACGTTGCGGAAGTTGTTCGGGTCGAGGAAATTCGGCGTGACCAGCGCGTTGACGACGAACAACAAGACGAGCGCCGCCAGCGCGCCGTAAGTCGGCGCGTAGTCCGCGAGGCCCGCGCGCCGCGCGCCCCTAGTGCCCGCCGCCTGCCCCGTCCGAGTCTCAGCCATAAATTGATCAACCCTCCGTGCATCCTCTGTGCTCTCTGTGTCTGCGGTGGTGAACGCTGCTCACACGGGCATTCACCACCGAGATACAGAGGGCACAGAGGACGCACGGAGACAGGCACAAAACTAAACTACTACCCGGTCGCGGGCGGCGTTGCTCCCGCGTCGCCCACGTCTTCGGCCATCGCGTGGATGATGGCGTCCTGCGAAATCTCCGCGCCGCGCAACTCGGCGGCGCGCTCGCCGTCGCGCATCACGACGACGCGCGTGCTGCCCTCGACCAGTTCTTCCAACTCCGACGAGATCATCAGGACGCCGAGACCCGACGCGGCCAACTCGTTGACGAGCGCCTGTATCTCGGCCTTCGCGCCGATGTCTATGCCGCGCGTCGGCTCGTCCAGGATGAGGAACTTCGGGTTCTTGCAGAGCCAGCGCGCGAGCAAGACCTTCTGCTGGTTGCCGCCCGACAGTTCGCGTATCTTCTGCTCGGCGCTCGCCGCCTTGATGCCGAGCCGCCGCATGAAGCGCGCCACGATCTCGTCCTGCCGCGCGCGCGAGACGATGCCCAACTTCGAGAGCGCCGGCAGCGCCGCGAGCGTCAGGTTCTCGCGCACGGAGAGTTCCGGGATGATGCCTTCCGCTTTGCGGTCTTCCGAGAGGAACGCGAGACCGGCCCTGATCGCGTCGTTCGGCGAGTGCAGCGAGAGCGGCCGGCCTTCGAGATAAACTTTCCCATCTTCGACCGCGTCCGCGCCGAAGATGGCGCGCGCCGTCTCTGTGCGGCCGGAGCCGAGCAGGCCCGCCATGCCGACGATCTCGCCGTGCCCCACGTCCAGACTCACGCCCTTGAGCTTGCGCCCGCGCGTCAGGTTCTCGGCGCGCACGAGCGGCGTGTCTTCGCGCGCGCGCTCGTGTTGCGAGAAGGCGGTCGCGCCCTTCTGCTGCAACTCCTCGCGCTGCTTGCCGAGCATCATGCAGACCAGATCGAGCCGTTCGAGACCCGCGAGCGGGCGCGTGCCCACCAAGCGCCCGTCGCGCAGGATCGTCACGCGGTCGCAGACCGTGTACAACTCGTCGAAGCGGTGGCTGATGTAGACGACGCCCGTGCCCTCCGCCTTCAAGCGCCGGATCACGTCGTAGAGGATCGAGACCTCGTGCTCGGTCAGCGAACTCGTCGGCTCGTCCAAGACGACGACCTTCGCGCCGAACGAGACGCCGCGCGCAATCGCCACCATCTGCCTGAGCGCGATGTTCAGACTGCCCAGCGGCGCGGCCGGATCGATCTCAAGTCCGAGCCGGCCCAGGAGCGCGCCTGCGTCCGCGTTCATCCGCTTCCAGTCCACCAAGCCGAGGCGGCGCGGCTCGCGCCCCAAATAAATGTTCTCGGCCACGGTGCGGTAGGCGAGCAGGTTCACTTCCTGATAGACCGCGACCACGCCCGCGCGCAGCGCGTCCTCCGGCGTGCGGAAATCAACCGCGCGCCCTTCGAGCCACATGCGCCCGCCGTCGCGCCGGTACGCGCCCGTCATGATCTTAATCAGCGTGGACTTGCCCGCCCCGTTCTCGCCCACCAGCGAATGCACCTCGCCGCGCGCCAACTCGAAGTCCACGCCGTCGAGCGCCGTCACGCCCGAAAAGATTTTCGTGATGCCCTCCATGCGGAGGAGCGGCTCGGTGGCGCTCATAACGCAGCAGTCAGGAGTCAGAAGCCAGAAGCCAGAAGTTAAGAACCAAAAGCCACGCGTCAGAAGCTCGGAGTCAGGGCCGGAAGCCGGCAAGTTGAAGAAGAGATGGCGGCGTGTCTTCCCTTCTGGCTTCTGGCTCCTGACTCCTGACTTCTGTCCTTCAATATGCCTCCGCGACGAACTGCGTGGCGTTCGCCGAGTCGAAGAAGCGATCCTGGTTGATGATCTTGGGCGGGAGCTGCTCGCCCCGGAGGTAGCGTTCGAGCGTGTCGAAGGCGACGGGCCCGAAGCGCGGGTTGCATTCGACCGTGGCGTTCATCTCGCCGCGGGCGATGGCTTCGAGCGCCGCCTTCTCGCCGTCCACCGAGAGGACGAGCACGTCCTTGCCGGGCTGCATGTTGGCCGCCTTGAGCGCCTGGATCGCGCCGAGCGCCATCTCGTCGTTGTGCGCGTAGACGACCGTGATGTTCTTGCCTTGCGCCTGGATGATGTTCTCCATCACCTTCTGCCCCTCGGCGCGGTTGAAGTTGGCCGTCTGCGAGACGAGGATTTTCATGTCGGGGTGCGCCTTGATCGCGTCGGCGAAACCGTCGTGCCGGTCGCGCGCCACCGACGACCCCGACGTGCCGAGCAACTCGACGATGCCGGCGCGGCCGTTTGCTTGCTTCGCCAGCCACTCGCCGGCCCGGCGGCCTTCGTCCACGAAGTCCGAGCCGATGAAGGTGACGAAGTCTTGGCCCGCCGTGCCGGCCAGCTCGCGGTCGATGAGGAAGACGGGGATGTTCTTCTCGTGCGCGGCTTGCAAGGCGGACTCGAAGCCGCGCTCCTCGCGCGGCGCGAGGAAGATCACGTCCACGCCGCGCGCGATCAGGTCTTCGAGGTCTGAGACCTGTTTGGCCGTCTGCCCCTGCGCGTTGGTGTAAGCGAACTCGTACTTGGCGGCGCGCTTCGCGGCCTCGGCGCGCATACTCTCCGACTCGGCGATGCGCCAAGGGCCGTCGGTCTCGGTCTGCGAAAACCCGACCGTGATCTTTTCGCCCCGCTGCATCTTCTCGGCCAAGCCCGCCTGCCCGCCGCCCCCGCTCGTCCGCCCGCCCTCTTTACGACAACCCACCAAGAACACGACGCACACAAGCGCCGCGACGATCCAGACTCTCCTCCCGTTCCCGTTCATCGTCTCTTCTCCGGTGAATGATGCAATTAACTTTGCGTCCCTTCGCGGCCCTCTTGGCGGCCTTTGCGGTTAAAGGTTTTAAAACTTAACCGCAAAGGCCGCAAATAGTCGCTTAACGACCCGACGCGATGCGCAGCCAGTCGAAGCGCGCCCGCGCGCCCGCCGCGCCGCCCGCGACGAGTGCCACGCGCACGCCCCTGTCCCACGGCGGCAAGTAACTCCCGTCCACCTCGCCGCCAACCTCCGTCCAGCGCCGCCCGTCCGCGCTCACGGCGAAGCGGTAGAGGTGGCCCGCGCGCACGTTCATGCGCAGTTGCACGGCCGGGGCGGGTGGCAGCTCGGCCGTCGCCACCGTTTGCTGCTCCTTCTTCTCGCGCCGCCACAGGACGGCGCGCCCGCCGCCGACGCTCAGGCCCAACGCGTTCTCGTCGTCGCCGTATGCCGAGAGACCGGCGAGCGCGCCTTCGGGGAGCGCGCGCGTGTCAACGACGGTGGTCGCCACGTAGTCGCCCGTCGTCGTCGTGCGCGCGACGACCGCGCCGATTGCGTCGCCCGCGTGCGCGTCGGTCGGCGCGAGCACGAGCCAGCCGCGCTGGCGCGGCTCGACGCGCAAGACGGGTTCGTTCGCCTGCGGCCACTGCCAGCCCGTGCGCAGGCGCGGCGCGAGGAAGTCGTCGAAGAACGAATACTCGGCGTTGCGCTCGCGCGCGCCGTAAGGCGAGTCGGCGCGCGCGCTGGGGCCGTGCCCGCCGTTGATCGTGGGCCAGCCGTTTACGCCCCACACGACCGCGTCCAACAACGCCTGCCGCCCGACGTAGACGAAGTCGCGCGGCTCGTAGGCGTGGTACATCAGGAAGTGACGACCGAACTCGTCTTCGACGAGCGTGCCGTGGCCGGGACACTTCCAGTGCTCGTTGCCGGCGAGGATCGGGTTCGCCGGGTTCTTCTCCCAAGGCCCGAGCAGGCGGCGCGCGCGCGCCACGCCCACCGCGTAGTTGCACTCGCGCGCGCAACAGAAGTTGCCCGAATAGAACATGTAGAACCAACCGCCGCGGCGCACCACGGCCGGCCCCTCGACCAGATCGCCGTAAGGCAGCGACGCGTGTTTCTCCCAGGGCTGATCGTTGTGGAGCAACTGTTGCCGTTCGCCGACGAGGCGTGTGCCGTCGGGTGACAGACGCTGCGCCCAGATGGGCGTCGGCTGGCTGCGGCTGTTGCCGTCCTCCTTCCAGAGCAGGTAGCGCCGCCCGCGCTCGTCCGTCACCGGGAACGCATCAATCGAGCCGACCTCCTGACAGACCAGCGGGCCGTGATCCGTGTAAGGCCCCTGCGGGCGCGGCGCGGTGGCGACGGCGACGCACAGCGGCCCGTCGCGCTTGCGCGCCGCGTAGTAGATGAAGAAGCGACCGCGATCCTGCGCGATCTCCGGGGCCCAGTAGTTGCCGACCGACCACGCGGGCGGGCGTCGGAAGACCGAGCCGACCACTTCCCAGTTGACCAGATCGCGCGAGTGTAACAGCGGATATTCCGGCCCCCACTCGGACGAGGTGGCCGCCGCCCAGTAGTCGCGCCCGACGCGGATGACGGACGGGTCTGGGAAGTCGCCCGCGAGCGCCGGGTTCGTGTAGGTCGCGCGCCGCTGGGCCGCGCCGCCCGGCGCGAGGCCGATCATCAACACGAGCGCGCACAACGCCGAGCGCCACGTCGCCAACTTCATATGCCTGCCCCCCTCTGCCCTCTCTTCGTCTGCGCGCCGCGCCGTCGTCGTCCGGCCCGCGCGTCGTCTTCGTCTTCGCGTTCGCGGCGCGGCGCGCGGGCCGCGGCGGCCGCGGCCGTCGAGCCGCGCTCGATCAGGAACGTCGGCACGCGCAGCTCGACGCCCATGCGCTCCGGGTGCGCGACCGTCGCCATCAACGCCTCGACCGCGCGCCGCCCCAACTCGCTGCGCGGCAGGCAGACGGTCGTCAGCGGCGGGTTCGAGAGCGCGGCGAACGCCACGTCGTCGAAGCCTACGAGCGAGATGTCCTGCGGGATTTGCAGACCCGCCGCCTGGAACGTCTGCATCGCGCCGAAGGCCATCAGGTCGTTGGCCGAGACGACGGCGGTCGGCCGCCGCCGCCGCGCGAGAATCTTCTGCGCCGCGAGTTGTCCGCCCGCCAGTTGGAAGTCGCCCTCGTAGAGCAGAGGCTCCGGCGCGCGCGGCAGGTAGCGCGCGACCGAGGCGCGGAACGCATCGCGCCGCTTGACCGCCGAGCGCAGACGCGCGGGGCCGCCGATGAAAGCCAGTTCCGTATGCCCCAACGCCGCGAGGTGGCGCACGGCTTCCTCTATGCCGCGGTCGTACTCGATGCAGAGGTTGCTCATGTTCACGCCGGGCGCGTCCAGGTCTAGGAAGACGACGGAGACGTGCTTGCGCGCCAACTCGTCCACCAGCGTCATGTCCAACTCCGAGGTCATCAGCGCGACGCCCGCCACCTTGCGCTCGATGAGCCGGCGCACGTAATGCGAGGTGCGCGCCGGGTCGTAGTTCGTGTTCGAGAGCACCACGTCGTAGCCGTGCTCGTAGGCGGCCGCCTCGATGCTCTTGACCAGTTCGGGGAAGAACGGGTTGGCGATGTCCGAGATGAGCAGGCCCAAGATTTGGCTGCGCCCCGACGCTAAGCTACGCGCGTGCGCGTTCGGGTAGTAGTTGCACCGTTCGATGGCGCTGAGCACGCGCGCGCGCGTCTGCGCGGAGACGAAGCGGCTGTTGTTGATGACGTGCGACACGGTCGCGGTCGAGACGCCCGCCGCCCGCGCCACATCCTTGATGCTCATCTGGCCTACGTGTCGGGTTACGACGTTTGCTCCATTCTACCGCACTCAAAGCAATGCGCCGCGGGGCTAACGCGCGGCGGCGACGGCGCGCGCCTCGTAATCGAGCGTCGGCGTCATATCAGGCCCGCTCGCGTAACGGATCAACTCGTCGAGCAGGTGCGTGGCGTAAGGGTCGCGGCCGTACTCGTCGAAGCGGAAGGTCGTGACGAGCAGCCGTCCGTTGCCCAGGCGCAGCCGCACGGCGTAAGCCGCGTTGTTGTTGAGCCAGCCGTAGAAGACGCCCGCGAGCACGTCCTCGTAGTTCGCGCCCGGCACTTGCTGCACGACGAAACGCGGCACGACGCGCGCCGACTCGAAGCCGAGAATCTTCGTGAACGCCAGCGGGTGGAACGGCGACGGCGCGTCCGCGCGCACCCAGTTGAAGTTCGTCACCCAGTTGCCGTCCAGATCAGACCCGGCGCGCGGCACGACCTTGAAAGGCGCGCTGGCCGGCAAAGCGTCCGCCGCGTCCGCGAGCAACAGCGCGCGCCCGCCGTGGCGGATGTGGCGCTCGACCACTTCGTCCAACGCGGACGCGAGCATGAGCGACGGCCGGTTGAGCCTCGGCAGCGCGTCCGCGTCCATGAACGCGTAGCCGACGGCGCGCAACTGCTCGGCGACGGTCTTCAGTTTGCCCTGCGGGTCGTGCAGGCTCAGCGCCGTCATCGTCGCGGGCGCGGGCTTCGGGTAGACGAAAACTTCCGCCGTGTTCTCGGCGAGCAGCTTGCCCGCGAGATCGGACACTTCGAGCCGCACGCGCAGCCGTTCGGGCCGCGCGACCGGCGGCGCGTTGAGGGCGAAGCGCGGGAACAGCGGCACCATCCCCGGCGTGATCGGCCCCGGAAACCCTTGCACGCTCAAGCGCCGCCCCGCCTCCGTACGCACGAGCAGACGCGCCCCGCGCAGATCGCCCGCGCCGTAGTGCGAGAGCCAGACCTCGAACCTGACGGGTTCGCCGCTCGTGTAGTTGAACTTGTCCGTGCGCGCGATGACCACGTCCGGCCGCTGAATCTGCGCCAGCTCCGCGGCGTAAGCCTTCGGCTCGCGCCACATGCTCAGCAAGCCGTTGGCTTCCCAGTTGATGTCCGTGAACTCTGTGATGACGTAGCCCTGGATGGACGCGTAGCGGCGTATCTCCTCGATCTCGTGTTTGAGGGAGACGAACTGGTGCCACTGCGTCGCTTCGGCGAGCGCGTCGTAGTCGCGGAAGAGCGTGGCGTACTTGAACTCGTTGAAGCGGTCGAAGAGGCCGGCCGGGCGCGTGACGGGGCGGTCGCCGAAGCCGCGCCCGAACCACCAGGGCAACTCTTTCGGCAGGCGCGGCAGCCCCCAGTTGCCGAACTCCGAGACGACGAGCGGCTCGCGCCCCGTCGGCTCGGCGTCGCCGTGCGGGCTGAAGTTCCACTTGGGCCGCGCGGCGAAATCAGCGACCCAAGCGTCGAACGGTTGATAGTCGTCCGGCATCGAGTTGTAGCGGTGGTTGTCCTCGATGTCGGTCTTGAGATGAAAGTTGTCGCAGCAGGCGCTGTTGTCCACGATGAGGCGACCTAGCGGCGCGGTCAGACGCTTGGCGCGGTCGAAGGCGGCGCGCAGCCACGCGCGGCTCTCCGCCTCGCGCGCGAGGTTCGCGCCCCAGCCTTCGTTGATGACCGACTGGATGACGATTGCGGGATGATTCCAGTCGCGCGTGACCATCTCCGCGAAAATCTTCTCGCCGCGCTCGGCCGCGGCGGGCGTGAAGTGGTTGAAGTCGTTCCACGAAGGTATCTCGTACCAGACGAGCATCCCCACTTCGTCCGCCGCTTCGAGGTAAGAGGGATCGCAGACCTTGATGTGGCAGCGCAGGAGGTTCAAGCCCAACTGCTTGCCCTTGAGCATCTGCGCGCGCACGTACTCTTTCGACGGCGGCGTGTAGATCGTCTCCGGGTAGAAATCCTGATCGAGCGCGGCGAGCATGTAGAAGGGCCGGCCGTTCAAATAAAACTTACCGTCGCGCGCCTCGAACGTGCGGAAGCCGAAGCGCGACGCGTAGCGGTCGCCGGGCAAGGTGGCCTCGACGGTGTAGAGGTTCGGCTCGTCGGGCGACCACAGGCGCGGCGCGGGCACGCGCCCTCCCAACTGCACGCCGCCCTCGCCGCCGCCCAGAATCCGCAGCGGGAAACTCCGGCCCGCCGGATCGAGCACGCGCACTTTCAAGTCGAGCGTCGTCTGCGCGCCGCCGTGCGCGCGGCGCTGTGCGACCTGCACGCCGACGGGCAGGAACTTGTTGGTCTCGACCAGCGCGGTCACGCGCCCGTCCCGTTGCGACACGACGCGCAGGTTCGTGATGTAGGTGTCGGGCTTGACTTCGAGCCAGACGGGCTGCCAGAGGCCACCGGTCTGGACGTACCAGTTCTGCTTGCCGTGCGGGATTTCGTTGTAGAGCCACGACGGGAAGCGGGCGCGGTTCTCGCGCTCGTCCATCGGCGGATCGATGACGCGCACGGCCAGCTCGTTATTGCCGGCGTGTAGCGCGGTCGTGATGTCGCAGGTGAACGGCGTGTAGCCGCCCTCGTGCGCGCCGACGGGTTGACCGTTGACGAAGACCTCGGTGACGTAGTCGGACGCGCCGAAGCGCAGGCGCGCGCGCCAGCCCGCGGGCAGGTCGGGCGCGTGCAGCGTCGTGCGATACCAGGCGACGCCCATGTAGTCGCGCAGGTCTGCGAACTGCGCGTTCCAGGAGAGACCCGTGCGCACGTCGCGCCAGCCCGACGCCGCGGCGAGGTCTGCGACCTTGAGCGTGCCGGGTTGATCGGCTAAGAACTGCCAGCCGGCGTCGAGCTTCGTGGTCTGCGCGCGGGCGGCGAGCGACAGCAGCAGCAGCGCCGCGCAGAGGCGGACGATGCGGGCGATGAAAGAGGATTTCAACACAGAGGGCACAGAGGTAACACAGAGGGCACAGAGTTTCTTACTGTGCCCTCTGTGCCTACTCTGTGCCCTCTGTGTTGAACTGATCGTGGAATACATGCGACCACCAAAGCTTTCGTGCTACTTGGCCGTGACGACGCGCACGGAGTCCCAGTCGTTGGCGGACGAGCCGAAGCCGTAGAGCATGACGCGGAACGTGCGCGGTATGTTCTTGAGCGTCTTCGTCAGCGCGACCTGCGCCTCTTCCGGCTTGCCGTCCGCCCTGTTGACGACGAACAGGAACTCGTCGCCGCGCCGGATGACGGCGAGCACGGGGTTGTCGAACTTGAGACCCAACTTCCGGTTGTCGAGCCGCTCGCCCGCGCCGTCCACCATGGCCCAAGCTTCGAGCGTGCGCTCGCTCGTGTAAATCCACTCGACGCGGTTGCGCCCAGAGCCGTCGAAGAGCAGCGTCAGCGCGGCGTAGCCCAGGGGCGGGGCCTTGTCGCCCGCTTCGGGCAGTTGCGCGCCGACCTTGGCGACCACGGCCTCGACGCTGAAACGTTCGGCCGTGAAGCCCGGCTTCGAGCGCACGCCCGCGCGCGTCTTGTTGGCGCTGCGCAGGCGCAACTGTCCGTCCTTCACTTCGAGCTTGCCGCCGCCGCCGCCCTCGAACGTGTAGCGCTCCCACTTCGTCTCGTCGAGCGCGTCGCCCGCGAACTCGTCGCCCCACTGATCGAACTGCGGCGCGGCCGGCTGTTGCGCCCGGCCCGTCGGCAGCGCCGCCGCGCACAGCGCGCACAAGACGGCGGCGACGAAAATGCTGCTGCGCATCTTTCTCCTCCCCTACGGCTCGACGGGTGCGCCTCAGAAGCGCACGTTGGCGAGGCGGCGCACGAGATCGAGCGCCTGTGTCTCTTCGCGCACGCGCGCGGCCTCGCTCTGCTGTTTGAAGAGCGCCAGCTCGCGCTGCGCGTCGTCCTTGCGCTTGAGGCGCGTGTAGGCGCGCCCCAGTTGGTAGTGCGCCTCGGACAGTTCGGGCGCGAGCCGCGCGGCCTGTTCGAGTTGCGCGGCGGCGTCCGCCCAGCGCTCGGCGCGCATGTACAGCTTGCCGAGCGCGAGCCGCGCAGGGGCGAGCGCCGGGTCGAGTTCGTTGGCGCGCGCCAGATATTTCTCGACGCGGGGCGCGTCCACTTCCGTTAGCTTGAGGAGCGCGTCGGCGGCGAGGAAGTAGAGCGCCGCCGTTCGGTCGTCCACGGCGATGGCGCGCTCGTAGTAGGCGACCGCCTGCGCGTACTGCCCGCGCAGGCCCGCGGTCGCGCCGAGGTAGGCGAGCGCGGGGACGGCGCGCGGGTCGAGTTCGAGCGCGCGGCGGAGAGACTGCTCGGCGTCGGCGTGGCTGCCCTCGGTCAGTTGCGCGATGCCGAGCGCGAGCCAGACGCGCGCCGACGCGGGCAGCGTCTTGAGCGCCTCCTTCATGCGGATGACGGCCGCGGCGGGCGCGCGCGTGTCTATGAGCAGCAGCGCGTAGCGGTAGTGGTAGGCCTCGTTGCGCGGGTCGCGCTCGACGGCGAGTCGCATGGCGGGGATGGCGTTCTCGACGTAGCCACCCGCGGCGTAGACCTCCGCGAGCGCGGCGTAGACGGGCGCGGCGTCGAGACCGCGCGCGACCGCCGCTTCGAGCGTGCGCCCCGCGCCGGGCACGTCGCGGCGGCGCAGTTGCGCGCGCGCGAGGGCGACGACCGCGGCGACGTTGTTCGGCTCGACGGCGAGTGCCGCGTTCAGTTCCGCCGTCGCTTCGTCGAGCAGGTCGGCTTCGAGCAGTGCCGCGCCGAGTTCGGCGCGGGCGGCCGGGGTCGTCGGCGTTGGCTCAGTCGGCGTTGTTGAGAGTGTGGCTGTGGGGGCGTCCTTGAGTCGGGCGGCGTAGGCGCGATAAGCGGTAGCGGCGCTGGCGCGGTCGCCGAGTTTGAGGGCGATGACGACGAGCGCGCGGGCCAGTTCCGCGTCGGGCGCGATGGCGTCGGCGCGGGCGAACAGGTCGCGGGCGGCCCGCAGGTCTTCGGGCTGACCGGCGGCGAAGCGTATCTGCGCGAGGTTGACGAGGGCGTTCGGCTGGCGTTCGTCGAGTTTGAGCGAGGCCTCGAACTGCGCGCGCGCCTGCTCGGTGCGACCGAGGCGCGTGAGGATCGCGCCGTAGTTGTTCAGGGCCGAAGGGAGGCGGGGCGCGGCGCGCGCGGCGGCGGCGAAGTGGCGCTCGGCTGAGGCGAGGTCGCCCGCGCGATCCGCGAGCACGCCGAGATATGTGTGCGCCGCGACGTTGTCAGGCTCGACGGCGAGCGCGCGCTCGAAGGCCAGACGGGCCGCCGCCTCTTCGCCGCGCGCGAGCGCGGCCTCGCCCTCGGCGACCGCCTGCGCCGCCTGCGCGCCGCGCGCCGTCAGACGCGGCGACTGTGCGGCCGCGGCGCGCGGACAAGTCGCCGCCAGACACGTCGCGCCGACGGCGAGCATCAGCCCCCAGGCTCGTAAGTTTGAGTTCAAGCGCCTCATCTCATTGCGGATTGCGGATTGCGGATTAAGAGAACAACTGTTCTGCCAATCCGCAATCCGCAATCCGCAATCCGCAATCTAGAAGAGCAGGCGCAGGCGAATCTGTATGCGGCGCGGCGTCTCGGCCCCGATGCTCTCGAAGCCGAAGTTGCCGCGGTCGCGCAGGTCGGTCGTCGGGAAGAAGTAGCGCGTCCGGTTGAGCAGGTTGAACGCCTCCGCGCCCAGCTCGAACGTGACCGTCTCGGTCAGCCGCGTCTTCTTCAGCAGGCTCACGTCCTCGCTGTAGAACGGCTCGGAGTGGACGTAGCTGAGCGTCGGCGCGGTCGTGCCGAAGAAGACGAGCGGGTTGCTGTAGTAGGAGCGGTAGGCGGCCGAGCCGATGGGCCCGCCGCTCGGGTTCCGGTTGTTCGGCTCGCCGAAGAGCGGCGGCGTGGTGAAAGCCGCCGGGTTGATCACCTGCTGCCCGCAGCGCGGGCAGTTCTGGAACGGCCCGTCAATGGCGATGGGCTGGCCCGTCAGGTTGAGCCGGACGTTGCCGAGGTAGCCCGTCAGGTTGTTCAGGAAGTCGGTGTTGGCCGGCTCCGAGGTGAAGAACGACAGCGGCGTGCCCGACTGGTAGCGCTGGATGCCGCCCAGTTGCCAGCCGCCGACGAGCCGATCCAACAGCCCGCCCCGGTTCAGGAAGCGCCGGCCCTTGCCGAACGGCAACTCGACCAGGTAGTTGAGCACGAAGACGTGCGGCGCGTTGTTGGGCGAGACCGTGCGCAGCCCCGTGCGGTCGAACGGGTTCTGCAAGACGCCGTTCAGGCCCGAGCCGCCGAACAGGTCTTCGGACGCGTCGGTCAGCAGCTTCGAGAAGGTGTAGGACGCGCCGAACTGGATGCCGCGCGTGAAGCGGCGGTCGAGCTTGACTTGCAGCGAGTTGTAGTCGCTCGTGCCCTGACTCTCCAGCAGGTTGTTGATGCGGTTGTACTGCGGGAACGGCTTGAGCGCCTGCGCCACGTTGCCGTTGAAGCCGGGGTAGACGGCGTTGGTGCTCGCGGGCAGCGCCACCCCGACGCTCTGCGCGTAGGTGCGCACGTCCGCGTTGTTCAGCGCGTCGGCCAGAGACATCGTCAGGATCGGGTAGCCGAGCCGCAGTGCGTTTAAGGGCAGCGCGTTCAGGCGTTGGAAGTTCGAGCGCAGCCGCGTCGCCTTGTGCCCGACGTAGCCGACCGAGACGACGAAGTTGAACGGCAGCTCGCGCTGCACGTCGAGGCTGTACTGGACGGTGCGCCCGGTCTTGAAGTTGGGATCGAGGAACTGCACGTCGGAGCCGATAAGCTGGCTGTTGGGCGCGACGGGCGGGCGGTCTGGGAAGCTGCTCAGGAAGAAGCGCGCGTTGCGCCCGTCGGGGGTGCGCAAGACGCCGGTCGTGTTGTAGCCGAGCAGCCCCGTGTTCAATTCGTTCGTGCCCTCGAAGCCGTAGATGATCGGCGCGTAGTAGACGCCGATGCCGCCGCGCACGACCGTCCGGTTGTTGAGCGAGTAGGCGGCCCCGACGCGCGGGCCCCAGTTCGAGTAGTCGGTCTTGACGAGGCTGCGGTAGCGGGCCTGCACGCCGCCCTGGTTGGCGGCCCCGGCGAGCGCGCCGAGGCGGCCGACTTCAGGGTTGCGCTGCGTCGGGTCGAAGCCGCGGTAGAAGTTGCGCGCTTCGTAGCGCTGCCCCGGAATGTCGTAGCGCAAGCCGACGTTGACGGTCAGGCGCGGCGTGACCTTGATGTCGTCCTGCGCGAAGTAGCCTTGCGTCAGTTGGCGGAACTGCGGATCGACCGAGTTGGTCGAGTTGAACGTCCACTCGGTCGCGCCCGTGATCAGGCTGGCGATGGGCCAGCCGCCGCCCGGATCGGTGTCCGAGGCCGTTTGGTCGTTGCGGAAGTTGAACGCGCCGCCCGGATCGATGCGCTGGCGGAAGTTGAACTGCGAGGGGCGCGCCTCGCCGCCGAACTTGAACGAATGCCGCCCGCGCACCCAGCTCACCGCGTCCGAGATGTGCCAGTTCGTGTCCAGGATGTGATCGGTGAAGAAGCTCGACCCGATGTTCTGGTAGGCGCGCGGGTCGGCCGAGAGCACCGCGTCGCCGTAGCCGGGGAAGTCAACGCGCGGGAAGGCGCTGTTCTGCGTGGCGGTGGCGGGGATGCCGAGCGTCGAGGTGTTGAACGGATCGGTCGTGTTGCGGTTCGCCACGTCGTAGCGCGTGAAGCCGAGGTTGAAGTGGTTCAGCACCGTCGGCGAGAACGTGTAGTCGTGTTGCAGGCGGACGAAGTGCGACTTGAAGAGCTGGTTGAACACGTCGAAGGAGGTGAACGGCAGCGGGAAGCGCGTGATCGGCCCGGCGAGCCGGTCGTTCTTGCGGAACGAGTAGCTGCCCGTGATGCGCTGCTTGTCCGAGACGACCACGTCCACCTTGCCCGTGTACTGGTTCATCTTCGTCGGGCGCAAGCCCGTCGAGATGTAGTTGTGGAAGACGGTCGAGCCGCCCGGCCCCGTCGTGTTCGGCAGCGGGAAGAAGCGCAGGATGGCGAGGCCCGCGGGGTCGATCAGGTCGGGGCGCTGGTCGAGCCGGTTGCCGACGATGGGCTGGCGCACGTCGGAGCGCTGGCGCGGGTTGTAAATCTGGATGCCGTGGCCGAAGAACTGCAAGACGTAGGGGTCGGTCAGCAACTCGGAGAAGTCGCCCGTGCGCATCTTGAGCGTCGGCACGGTGATGATGGTGTTCGCGCCCTCGGTGAAGCGGTAGCCCTCGTAGTTGAAGAAGAAGAAGGCGCGGTTCTTGAGCTGGTGCGCGATGGGGCCGCCCTCGCCGAAGTGCGGGAAGGTGACGGGGCCGCCGACGTTGAAGCCGAAGTCGTTCTGGTTGTCGCGCCCGCGCGGCAGCCGCTCGTCGCCGGCCTTGGCCGTGCCGGCGCGCACCTCCGGGTCGTTCGGGCCGAAGCGCCCGGCGGCGTTGTTGCGGTAGGTGTTGGCGTTCAGCTTCTCGTTGCGGATCAGGTCGTAGACCTCGCCGTGAAACTCGTTCGAGCCGCTGCGCTGCGTGAAGTTGACGACGCCGCCCGACGAGTTGCCGAACTCGGCCGAGTAGGTCGAGGTCGAAATGGTGAACTCCTGAAAGGCGTTCGGCCCCGGCGCGACCTCGGAGAAGAACGTGCCGTTCTGCGTGCGGCGCGTCGAAGCGCCGTCAATCAGAATCTCCGTGCCGAGCGCCTGCCCGCCGCTGACGCGGAAGTTCGTGCTGTTCGTGCCCTGCCCGCCGCCCGTGCCGGCCGTGACGTTGCTGTCGAGGAAGATGAAGGAGAGCGGCGTGCGGCCCGAGAACTCGGAGCTGACGAGCAGGGGCAACTCCTTGACCTGCCGCTCGGTGACGTTGGTCTGGCGCACCGCCGTCTCGGTCTGGATGGCGGGCGCGGTCTCGCTCGTCACCGTCACCACGTCGCCGACCGCGCCGATCTCCAACTGCGCGTCCACGGTGCGCGTGACCTGCACGGCGACCTGCACGTTCTCGATGGTGGCGGTCTTGAAGCCTTGCGTCTCGACCGACACGCGGTACGGCCCGGCCTTCAACTCGGGCAGCGTGTAGCTGCCCTCGCCGGAGGTGACGGCCTCGCGCGTCTCGTTGGTGTCGAGGTTGGTGGCGGTCACCTTCGCGTTCGGCACGACCGCGCCGGACGGGTCTGTGACCGTGCCGGTGATCGTGCCGCGGTCGCTCTGCGCGAGGGCGGGCGCGGCCCAGGCGAGCAGCAGAATCAGGAACGTCGCGGCCAAGCGTCTGTGCGATCTCATAACCCCTCCTTACTCCTCCGAACTCAGGGCCCGTCGGCGGCCCGCGTGACCTGGTGCGCGGGCGCGCGGGCGTTGCGTCTCGACTCAAGCGGCGGCCGCCGCCGGCCGGTCAGTCAGGAGCACCCGGTCTCCCGACCCGAACAAGAGCGCCGACAGCAGGCGGAAACGCTGGTTTGCCTAACACTTAAACGGTTGCGTAAACGATTAACTGAAGTAGTAACGGCTTATAGCAGCGTGGGCGGCAGCTTGTCAACGACTTTTCTGCGGCCGCGCTAGGCCTGCGCGCGCGGGCGCTCGCTCGTGACGCGGTAGTCTTCGAGGTGGAACAGCTCGACGCTGCGCTCGTCGGCGGCGGCGCAGGTCAGGCGGTAGTGGGCGACTGAGGGGCGTGTGCTGATGACCGTCTCGTAGACGCGCCCCGCGCCCGGCGCGACGAAGCTGACGCGCCAGCGGTCGGCGGCGACGCGCGCGCGCGCTTGCAGGCGCAAGTCCGCCAGCGCCGTCAGCCCCGACTCGGCGCGGACGAAATATTCGGCCGCCTGGACGGCGTGCGCGAAGCAGGCGCGGCCGCGGAACTTGTCGAGCACGATGCGCCGCTCGCGGTAGGCAGCGAGCAGCGCGGGCGCGTCGCCGTCGGTCACGTGCGCGTAGAAGAGGCCGTCGGGCAGGCACACCAGGTTCGCGGCGAAGCGGTCGCCGCCCACGTGCGTGCACTGCCACACGTCCGCCTCGCCCGCCGCGCGCAGCGTTTTGTAGAGCGGGTAGCCGAACTTGGCGCAGCACTTGTCGCGCCGCCCGTTGGTGCAGACGAGGTACAGCTCCGTCCGCATCGTCGCGCCCGCCGCGCGCGGGTGCGCGACCAGTGCGGCGAAGTCAACTCGCGTTAACTCTTCGTAAGCCGCGAAGCTCAGTTCGGCGACGAACGAGTCGCGCTCGCGCGTGCGCGCGACGAAGAGGCTCAGGCGCGGGCGGCGCGGCTTGTCCTGTTTGACGAGCAGCAGGCGCGCGCGCGGGAGCGCGGCGAGGGCGCGGCGCAGGTGCGCTTTGACCGGGCCGGGCAGCGCGCTCTGCTCGAAGGGGCGCGTGCCCCACCAGTAAGGGTATTCGAGCAGCAGCCACACGTCGCCGATGGACGCCGTGCCGTAACGCGGCTCTGTGCGGGCGGCGGCGGCCGCCGCGCAGTAGTACAACTCCCGGCTCGCACTCACGCGTCCGCCCCCGGTTCGATGACCAACAGCCCGTGCGCGTGCAACTCCTTCAGCAACGCACGCACGGTGCGCGCGTCGAGCGTGGCGGCGGCGGCGCACAACGCGCCGACGGCGTGCGCGCGCCCGTCCGCGAGCGGGCGCAGGACGGCGAGCGCGGCCTCGGCGAAGCGCCAGCGCTTGTTGTTGGCCGCGAAGGCGACGACGCCGCCTTCGGCCTGCAAGTCGAGCGGGCGCGGCGCGGTCAGACGCACGCGCGTGGCGGCGGCGAGCGGCGCGGCGGCGCGCGTCGCGCTCCAAGGCAGCGCGAGCTGCGGGCGCGGCTCGGCGGCGGCGTCCTGCGCGGCGAAGTAACGTGCGAGCAGTCCGTCGTCGCAGGCCGCGACGAGCGCGGCGCGCAGGCGTGCGACGTGCGCGGCCTGCTGCGTCTTGTCGGCGAAGCGCGGCAGGTCGCGGCGGACGCTCTCGCAGGCGCGCGTCTCGTCAACGAGCCAGCGGAGCAGGTCGAGACCCGTGCGGTTGTGTATGCCGACGGTCAAATGCAGCGTCGGCTCGTCCAAGGGGAGCGCGACGTGCCACCAGCCGCGCGGGATATAGAGCAGGTCGCCCGCTGTTAAGGTCGCGGCCCAGAGTGGTTCGCCGGTCGGCTTCGGCGCGGACGCAACGTCGGAGACTAACGGCGCGTGCCGTGTCTCGCCGTAGACGCGCCAGTCCTTGCGCCCGGCGACTTGCAGGATGAAAACGTCGTGATCGTCCCAGTGCAGATCGAAGCCGCGCGAGGTGCGCCAGCCCGCGTAGGCGTTGATCTGGACGCGCACGCGGAAGAAGCGTTCGAGCCGCGCGGCCAACTCCGTCAGCGGCTCGTACAACTCGTCCACGGCGTCGAGCACGAGCGTCGCCCCATCGCGCAACTCTTTCGTCAACGCTTCAGCCGAGAGGCGCGGGATCGTCGTCGCGCGGCGGCCGGCGCGGACGTGGCGCAGGTAGGAAGTGGCGGGCAGACTCTTGCCGTCGCGCGCGAGGCGCAGGCGCGGGAAGTCGAGTCGGTGCTGCCGCAGGATCAGGTTGAGCTGATCCCACGGCAGCAGGCGCGCGAACCTGTCCGGCGCGCCTTTGACGTGCGCGTGCGCGCGCCCCCAGGTGGCGGCGATGAAGTCGGCCACCTGTAAGGGCGCGAGCAGCCCGGCGAGTTCGTCTTGGCCGGCGTCGGTCATGCGCGGGCGCGCGCTCAACTCGCGCTGTCGCCGAGCGGGCCGCCGCCGTCCTTGCCGTCCGCGTCCGTGCCCGCGCCCTCGTCCGTGCCGTCGGCGTCGAGCAGGCCGTCCGTGCCGTCGGTGTCCACGTTGTCGTTGCCGTCTACGTCGGTCGTGTCGGAGCCGTCGTCGCCGCCGTCGTCGCCGCCGTCGTCCGTGCCGTCTTTATCGCTGGTGTCGGACGAGTCGTCGCCGAGCAGCCCGCCGCCGTCCGTGCCGCCGGAGTCATCCTCCTTGGCGCTGAGCTTGGTGTCCGCCTGAATGGGATCGACCGACAGGAGCAGCCCCGAAGACTCCTGCTCCTCGGCCGGGCCAGAACGCATCTCTTCTGCCATGCCTGTTCTCCTATTTGTAAGATGTAAATCGCTGGCGCAGCTTAGTACGAGCGCGGGCGCGCTCACAAGCCGCGAAGCCGGCCGGCGGGTTAACAAGTTGTGAAGAAATCTTGTCACGCCAGTGGGTCTTCGGGCCACTGGTGGCGCGGGTAGCGGCGGCTCAGCTCGCGCCGCACTTGCTGATACTGGCGCGCCCAGAAGCCGGCCAGGTCGGTCGTGACCTGCACGGGGCGCTGGTTCGGCGCGAGCAGGTGGAGCACGACGGCGACGCGCCCGCCCGCGACGCGCGGCCCCTCGCGCATTCCGTAGAAGTCCTGCAAGCGCGACGCGAGCCACGGCGGCCGATCCGGCTCGTAGTGGACGCGCGCCTGTCGGCCGCTGGCGAGCGTGACGCGCTCCGGCGCGAGCGCGGCGAGTTGGCGCGACAGTTCGGGACTGAGCCGCGCGCGCAGAGCGGCGAGCAGTTCCCCGCCCTGCGCCGCCGCGCGCAACTCCGCGAAGCTGCGCCGCCCCGCGCACAACTCCGCGAGCGCCGCCTCAACGTCTTCTTCGGTCAGCGCGTTGAACTCTCGTTCGGGGAACGTGCGCGCGAGGAACGCGACGCGCGCGAGCAGACGCTCGCACGGCTCCGGCGCGACGAACGCGCGCCAGCCCGCCGCCCGCGCCGCCGCGCACAACACGCGCGCGACCTCCGCGCCCTGCGCGTCGCCGACGCGCGTCTCCGTCAGCACGAGTTGATCATAAAGCAAGCGGCTCACGCCTTCGACGCGCTCGCTCTGCGCGTTCCACGTCAACTCGGTCGCTTCCGTTATTCGTTCGGGGAAAAGATCGAGCAGCCACTCCGGCTCAATCGCGCTCGCCAGCCGCACGATCTTCGCGGCCGCGCGCGCCGACGCGCGCCCCCGCTCGCGCCGCTCGCCCGCCTCCACCGCGACGAGAAAACGCGCCCGCCGCACCACGCTCTCCGGCGCGAGCTGCGCCCCGCCCCCGCTCGCCAACAACAACTCCGCGCCCGCGTCATCAGCCGTCGTGCTCCGTCGTCGCGCCACGCGATCTGGGTAACCGGCCAGGATCGAGATCAGCAACGCCGTCTCTTCATCATCAGTTAGCCCCGCGCCCGCGCGACCGTCAACGCGGGCGGATGTCTGTGCGTTTGTGAGCCGCGCGAGTTGGCGGCGGACGCGTTCGACGGCGCGGACAGCGCCGATCTCAAGTTCGAGCGCGCGCAGGCGTTGCGGCGCGAAGTCGGCGCGCGCGGCTTCGTTAAAGAGGTCGTAGAGCGCGAGCAGATCAGACGCGGCGTGCGTCGTGGGCGCGCGCGGCTCGCGCGGGCGCGCGGCGAAGAGTTGCGCGGCTCGTATGTCGCGCTCGCTGATGAGCGCGGCGACGGTGCAGCCCGCCGCCGCCACGCCGCGCCTCCGTGCTTCGACCAGCACGCGCGCCAGCCGCGGGTGCAGCGGCAGTCGCAACAGCTCCGCGCCCAGGTCGGTCACGCGGCCGTCGTCTGTGAGTGCGCCGAGCCGGCGTAACAACTCGTCCGCGGCGGCGAGCGCGGCGGCGGGCGGGGCGTCGAACCAATCGAACGCGTTCAGGTCTGCGACGCCGGCCGCGTGCAGCTCAAGCGCGGCGTCGGCCAGATCGAGCCGGCGCACCTCCGGCTCGTTGTGCGCGGGCCGGGCGGCGAAGTCCTGCGCGGTGTAGAGGCGCAGGCAGCGACCGGGGCGCGTGCGCCCGGCGCGCCCCGCGCGCTGCGCGGCCGACGCCTGGCTGACGCGCGCCACCTGCAACGTCGGCAGCCCCGACCAGGGCGAGTGGCCCGCCACGCGCGCCAGCCCCGAATCAACCACCGCCGCCACCCCTTCAATCGTCACGGAGCTTTCCGCGACGTTGGTCGAAAGGATCAGCTTGCGCTTGATCGCGGGGCGCACGGCCGCGTCCTGCTCGGCGGCCGGCAACTCGCCGTGCAGAGGCAGCACGAGCAGGTCTGCGGCGGCGGCGAGCGGCGCGCACGCCTCCTGCGCGCGGCGTATCTCGGCCGCGCCGGGCAGGAAGACGAGCACGTCGCCCGTCGCGTCTTCGTTGATGACGCGGCGCGCGGCCGCCGCGACTTGCTCGGCGAGCGGGCGCTCGTCGGGGCGCGCGAGGTGTTCGATTGTGACGGGGAAGCGCCGCCCCTCGGAACGCAACGACGGGCAATCATCAAGGAAGCGCGCGACGGGCGCGGCGTCGAGCGTCGCCGACATGACGACGATCATTAAGTCGGGACGCGCCTCTGCTTGCAGCCGCTTGAGCAGCGCCAACGCGAGGTCGGCTTGCAGGTGTCGTTCGTGAAACTCGTCGAGCACGACCGCGCCGACGCGTCGCAACTGCGGCTCGGCCAACAGTCGTCGCGTGAAGACGCCTTCGGTCAGGAAGCGCAGACGCGTCTGCGGCCCCGACACGTCGTCGAAGCGCACTTGATAGCCGACCGTCGCGCCGACTTGCTCGCCGCGCTCCTCGGCCACGCGCCGCGCCGCCATGCGCGCCGCCAGCCGCCGCGGCTCAAGCACCCAGACCTCTTGCCCCGCGGGCAGCAGCTCATGAAGCAGCGCGGGCGGCACGCGCGTCGTCTTGCCAGCGCCCGGCGGTGCTTCGACGACGAGGTTCGGCGTGGCCCGCAGCGACGAGACGATCTGCGGCAGCAGCGCGTCAATCGGCAACTCGGTCATGCGCGTTAATTAAACGCGCTTTCAAAATCAGTTACAATCGGCGGCGGACGCGCGCCGAGCGCGAGGTGACTTTATGAGACACACGCAACGCCTGCTCAACTTTACGCTCGCTGCCCTGCTCGCGCTGCTCGCGCTACCGGCGCGCGCCCCTTCGCAGGAGGTGTCGGCCGTGACCAACTACCGCGTCTTCGACGCCAGCGGCAAACCCGCGACCATCGAACAGGTGCTCGACGCCGCCGCGGCCAGCGAGGTCGTCTACGTGGGCGAGATACACAACGACGCCACCGCGCACCAACTCGAACTGCAACTGTTGCAGGGCGCGTTCGCGCGCCTCGCCCGCGGCGGCGCGCAGGGGCACGCCACGCGGCCGCTCGTCCTCTCGTTGGAGATGTTCGAGCGCGACGTGCAACTCGTTTTGGACGAGTACCTCGCCGGGCTGATTCAGGAGAAACACTTCCGCGCGGCCAGCCGGCCTTGGAACAACTACGAGACCGACTACCGGCCGCTCGTCGAGTTCGCGCGCGAGCACCAACTGCCGGTCGTCGCCGCCAACGCGCCGGAGCGTTACGTGAACCGCGTGGGGCGGCTCGGGCGCGACGCGCTCAAGTCGCTCGCGCCGGCCGCGCTCGCGCAACTCGCGCCGCTGCCTTACGGTCAGCCCTCGGCCGCCTACGCCGAGAAGTTCAGCCTCGCGATGGGCGGCGCGCAGATGGGCGCGCACGCCAACCCGTTCCTGCTCGACGCGCAGGCCTTGCGCGACGCGACGATGGCCTACTCCATCGCGTCGGAGTTGAAGCGGCAGCCGCAGGCGCTCGTGCTGCACGTCAACGGCGGCTTCCACAGCGAGAGCCGGCTCGGCGTGCCCGAACAACTGCGCGCGCTGCGGCCGCAGACGCGCCAACTCGTCGTCACCATCCGCCCCGCCCCGGCCGACCAGCCGTTCGACCAGAAAGAGCACGGCGGCCTCGGCGACTTCGTGATCCTCACGACCACCGCCGCCTCAGGTCGTTTCTAATTTGCGGTTGACTTTAACCGACGATCAGATCAACACAGAGGGCACAGAGTATCCACAGAGTACACAGAGTTCTTAACCGTGTCCTCTGTGCTAACTCTGTGCCCTCTGTGTTAAGAACGGCCGCGCGCTACGCGCAAGACGCGACGGGCGGGCTTAGGTGAGTCTGAGAGAAAGGCGGGACGCTTCAGGCGCGTTGCGCGTCGCGCGCGTGGCCGACCGGCGCGAGGCGGGTCTTCTTCTTCAGCCCTTCGATGTGGCGCGCGAGCCGCTGGCGGTCGGCCTCCGTCATGCGCACGATGCGCCCGCCGATGACGTAACCGTACTCGGCCGGCCCCTCTTGCAGCCGGTCGTAGCGCACGGGCGCGATCTGTATGTTGACCGACCCGCCCGGCAGTTCGACCCGCACGCCCAGCGGCGGGTGCTCGCTTACCAGGAAGCGGTTGCCGAAGCGCAGCGACGGCAGCACGAGCGCCAGCCCCGTCCGGCTGATGTTGAGCAGGTAGCCCGGCACGGCCGCCGAGCACGGCACGCTGACCGCCGCCGACTTGACGTGTAACAAGGAGACGTTAACCGGCAGGCGCAAGGCCCGCCCACGCGCGTAACTGTAGCCGCCCAGCAAGCCCGCCGCACGGACTACGATGGAGCTTAACAGCCTCACCTGACTACCCTCCTTCGACGACACTGACGCTCAACGCGTCTGCCCATGTTCGAGCGTCGGAACGACACGGGCGGACACGAAACGCGCGGAGCGTTCAGCTTGGCCCGCAAGTTAATGCGTGGATTGCTATGGGAAGCTAACTAGGGAATGCGGGCGAGGGGAAGCTAAGTCCTTACGAACAAAAAAGTTTCCGCAGAGCCAGAGCAAATTAGCACCGCGCGCCCGGTCTGTAAAGAATTTTTTCGCCCGCCGCTTCGTCCACTCAACCCTCGTGTCTAGTTCATTTACAAGGACTGTCCAAGCCCGACGGCGAATGACAGGCAAACGGAAATCCACCGGAGGAAAACTCCCTTTGCGTACCTTTGCGGTTCTCTTCGCGGCCTTTGCGGTTAAGGGTTTTCGGCCTCAACCGCAAAGGCCGCGAAGGATCATGCGGAGAAAGGTGTTGACCGGCGCGGCGCGAGTTTCGTAAATTGAGAGACGGAGCGCCTGCTCCGTGTCGTCAGCCCCGAACCCCACCTCGCCCCGTTAATTTCGGTCGCAGCCGCACTGTCAACATCCGATGGACGAGAGTCTCCGCTTGATGAACGAATCGGCCGTCGCACGCGCCGCGCAAGGCCCGCCGCGGACGCGCGCGGCGCAGTTCGCGCCGTGCGCCGCGGCCGAGTTGCCGGAAGAACTCGCTCTGCTCGTGCTCGCCGTCGAGCCGCCGGTTGTGCGCGAGTTGTTGCGCCACGTCTTCTCGGCGCTCACGATCCTGCTCGACCGGCTGCACTTTCTCGAAGAGGGTTTGCGGCAGGGCGGCGTGCCCGTCGGCGCGCACCTCATCCTGCGGCTCGTACACGAGCGCGCGCGCGCGATGGTCAAGTTCATAGACGAGGAAGGGCTGACGCTGGAAGGCCTCGATGCGCCGCTGCGCGCGGCGCTCGACGGCGCGAGCTTCGCCGTCAGCCACGAGCTGCGGCGCGTCTTCGCGGGCGAGTTGGGCGAGTTGGTCGTGCCGCGCCATCTGACGCGCGCGGAGGCGGCGCGCGCCGCCGGGCTGCTCGCCAACTGCTTCCAGCAGGCCACGGCCGCGCTCGCACAGGTCTTCGAGCCGACGCTCGACGTGGCCTCGTTATTTTCCGACGTGCGCGAGCGGCGCGAACAGTCCCTGCGGCTCTACCAGGATTTGTTGTCGCTCTACGAGGTCGTCAACGAAGCCGATCAGACGGGGGCCGCGGGCGACGCGCTCGCGCGCCAGCTCCGCGCCTTCCGCGAAGAGAGTCTGCACTTCCTGATGTACCGCGACTGGGAGGAGTTCGAGCGCCAGGCCGACGAGATCGTCGCGGCGTGCGCGCAGAGCACGACGGCACGCCCGCGCCTGCACGGCTTCGCCTGCTACCTGCGCACGCTGATCGGGCACGTGCGGCTGCGCGGCGTCCTCCACGAACTCTTCTGCGCCCCCGCGGACACGCGCGCGCACCAACCGACCTGACACCGCCCGCGCGTCTGTTCTATACTGGCCCGCGACAAGCGCCGCCGGCCCTCGCCGCCCGCGCGCATGTGTTCTAACAGCCGAGGCCGCGAAGCAGGAGTCTAACGTTGTGAGTGAACGACGCAGGCATCCGCGCGTCCGCGTGTCTCTGTACATTGACTGGGGGCCGACCGACGAGTGCGCGCGGCAGGCGCGCATCACCAGTCTTAGCGTCGGCGGCTGCTTCGTGCAGACGGAGGACGCGGCGCAGTTTGAGCAGACGGTCTTCTTGCGGTTTAGCGCGCCCGACCCGCTCGTCGTGCGCACGCAGGTGCGCTACCACATGCCGGGCGTCGGCTTCGGCGTCATGTTCGACGAACTGCCCATCGAAACGCGCCTGACGCTCGAAGACCTGGTAGCGCACTACCAGCAACAGCCGACCGCCAAGACCTGAGCGCACGCGCTAGACGCAGAGGTCTATGAGCCACGGGCGCAGACGCCCTTGCGCGTGCAGGTGCGCGGCGAGGTTGTGCCAACGCGCCGCGCCGTCGAGAATCGCCGAGTCGGAGGTGACGGCGACCGCGTCCGCGGCGCGCAGCAGCGCGTCGGGGTTGAACGCGAGTTCGACCGTCCAGGGCCAGGCGCGCGCCGCGGCCATTTCTCTGAGCCGCGCGGCCAGCCGGCCGCTGTTCGAGACGGGCCGGTCGAGCAGCCAGTGCGCCGCCGCCACGCCCGCCGCCGCCAGGCTCTCGCCGATCAGTGTGACGGCCGCCTCGGTCTCCGCCACCGCGCGGTACGAGCCGTGTACGCTTGAGAGATCGCGCAGGCAGCCGTCGCGGCCGAGGATGATGGGGCCGCCGCCCAAGATCGCTTCGAGCGTTACGATCAGATTAAAGCCGTCCACGATGACGCGTACGCCCCGGAGTGCGTCGGGGGCGAGACAGGTCTGTGCGCGGCGTGCGCGGCTGATGTCGGAGCAGGCGGCGCGCGCTACGGCCGCGCGTTGCCGCTCGCGCAGGGCGTGGCGGTCGCCGACCAGTTTCAGCGCGGCCGTCTGCGCGTAGCCGCGGCTGAGCAGCCAGGACAACTCGGCGGTCGCCGTGCGCAGCGCCGCGTGCCGCGCCGGGGCGAACAACTCCTGGTCGGCTGGGTGCGCGCCGCGGTGCTGGCGTCTGTCGGGACTCACGTCTGCCTCGGATCGAACGGGGCCGGTCAACACAGGGTACACGAAGCCGGCACGGGACGACACGGAGAGAAGCTGATCTAAAATGTGAAGTCGCACAGGTGCGTCTTCGCGTCTTGCTTCGCGCCGCGGGCGCGCCGGATAATCGCCCGACCAGTCTCGGATCACGAACGTCAGGACGAGGAGAGTAAAGTCATGCCGAAGCAGCACGAGACGGACGAGCCGGCCGCCTGCCTGACCGACGAAGGCCGCGCGGAGACGGGCGCGCACGACTACGACCCGCGCGCGCGCATGCAGGACGACCCCGCGCCGTCCGCGGGCGGGCCGCTGAGCGTCGCGCACGGCCGGCCCGTCAGTCAGGCCGAGTACGAGCGCCAGAAGGAGCGCGCCGGAGATGCGCCCGCGCCGTCGGACGCGCCCGCGCAGGAAGACCCTTCCACCCGCTGACGAAAGGAGTTGCGAATGCCGAAAGACCCAAGCGCCCCCACGCCGCACAGAGGCAAGGCCCGCGAGGTACACACCAAGAGCCGCGGCAAGACCTACGAGCCGAGCGCGCAGTTGTCCGAGGCCGTGACCGCGAGCAGGGCCCCGGTCGAGGTCAACGTCCCGCGCCCCGGCACGACCCGCTACCCGCTCCCGCGCGAAGAGGTCTACCGGATCAAGGAGGACGCCATCAAGGCGAAGCTGCTCGCGCTCGCGGACGCGAAGGTCTCGCGCGACAAGTCGGGCAAGCGGCCCGAACTGGCGCTGCTGGCGGGCGGGCCGGCCGCGGCCATGCCGGCGGCACTCGCACCCACGGCCGCGCCCGCCGCCGCGCCCACGCCCGCCGTCAACTTCGCCGGCATCCCCTTCACCAACTGGGTCCCGCCCGACTGCACGTTGGCGGTCGGGCCGGATCACGTGCTCGCGTCGGTCAACTCCTCCGTCGCCGTCTTCAGCCGGACGGGCGCGGCGCTGCTGCCGCCGCGCACGCTGACGCAGTGGTTCGCGGGCGTGGCGGTCAAGGGCGCGACGATCTTCGATCCCAAGGCGCTCTACGATCAGCACGCGCGCCGCTTCGTCCTGCTGGCCGTGGCCTTCACGGAGAGTCCGAACCGCTCCTGGTTCCTGCTCTCCGTCTCGAAGACGGCCGACCCGCTCGGCGGCTGGTGGAACTACTCGTTCGACGCGGCCAAGGACGGCACGACCAAGACGAACAACTGGGCCGACTACCCCGCCCTCGGCGTGGACGCACACGCGCTCTACCTGACGGCAAACATGTTCCTCTTCGACGGCGACTTCCAGTACGCCAAAGTGCGCGTCGTGCCCAAGAGCGTCGTCTACGCGGGCGGCGCGGCGACCTACAAAGACCTCGTGAAGCTGAAGAACGCCGACGGCTCGCTGGCCTTCACCGTCCAGCCGTGCCACACCCACGGCGCGCCGCAGGTGCAGTACCTCGTCAACTCCTACTTCCCCGGCTCGACCGCGCCCGTGGACAAGCTCTCGCTCTGGGCGCTCAAAGACCCGCTCGGCACGCCCACGCTCACGCGCCGCACCGTCACGACGAGCCAGTACGCGCTGCCGCCGCAGGCGAAGCAGAAGGGCGGCGGTAAGACTTTGGACTCTGGCGACACGCGCGTGCTGAACGCCGTCTTCCGCGGCGGTTCGGTCTGGTGCGCGCTGACCACGCGGCACAACTGGGGCGACGGCACGAACGTCGCCGCCGTCCACTGGTTCCAGCTTGAGGCGGCGACCGGCGCGTTGACGCAGCAGGGCGTCTTCGGCGCGAAGAAGCTGCACTACTTCTACCCGGCCGTGATGCCGGACGGCAGCGGCAACATGATCATGGTCTTCTCGCGCAGCGGCACGGGCGAGTTCGCCTCCGTCTACTTCACCGGGCGCAAGGCGACCGACCCGCCCGGCGCGCTCCTGGGCAGCTTCTTACTTAAAGCCGGCACGGCCAACTACAACAACCCCGCCAACGGCGTGAACCGCTGGGGCGACTACGCGGGCATCGCCGCCGACCCGGTCAACGGCCAACTCATCTGGTTCTACAGCCTCTACGCCGCCGCCCCGACCAACTGGGCCACCTGGATCGGCTCGGCGGTGAGCTAGTTGCGAGACCAACACGATAAAGCGCGGGGCGACGATCAAGTGATCGTCGCCCCGCGCCGCGTTTGGGTGTCTGCCCGGCTCACCAAATTTGGCAGCGTTGTTCGGGCGGGCGCACCATCGGGTCGCCGCTCTTGCACTGGTAGGCGGCGGCGAACTGCGGCATGTTCGAGAGCGGCCCGTTGACGCGGAAGCGCGCCAGCGGGTGCGGGTCGGTGATGACGCGGCGGCGCGCCTCTTCGGGCCGGATGGAACTGGCCCAGACCTGCGCCCAAGCGAGGAAGAAGCGCTGCTCCGGCGTGAAGCCGTCAATCGGTTTGCCGGGTTTGCCGGCCTGCGCTTTCTGGAACGCGCGGTAAGCCAGCGTCAGCCCGCCCAGGTCGGCCACGCTCTCGCCGACCACGAGTTTGCCTTGCAGGTGTAGCCCCGGCTCGGCCTCGTAGGCGTCGAACTGCTTGACGACGCAGTCCGTCCGCTCGCGGAAATTCTTCAGGTCTGTCTCCGTCCACCAGTTCTTCAGGTTGCCGTCGGCGTCGAACTGCGCGCCCTGATCGTCGAAGCCGTGCGTCATCTCGTGCCCGATGACCGCGCCCATGCCGCCGTAGTTGATCGCGTCGTCGGCGAGCGGATCGAAGAAGGGCGGCTGCATGATGCCGGCGGGGAAGACGATCTCGTTCATGGACGGGTTGTAGTAGGCGTTGACGGTCGGCGGCGTCATGCCCCACTCGGTACGATCCACGGGCCGACCGATCTTGCCGACGTTGCGTTTGATCTCGAACGTGCTGGCGTGGATCACGTTCTCGATGTAGGAGCCGCGCGAGATGTCGAGCGCCTCGTAGTTGCGCCACGTGTCGGGGTAGCCGATCTTGCGCAGGAAGGCGTCGAGCTTGGCGGCGGCGCGCTGGCGCGTCTCGTCGCTCATCCAGTTGAGCGTCGGCAAGTCTTCGTGCAGCGCGGCGATCAGGTTCTTGACCATCTGCTGCGCGCGGGCGCGCGTCGCGGGCGTGAACGCCTTGCGCACGTAGAACTCGCCCAGCGCCTCGCCGAGCGCCCCGTCCGTGCCCTCGACGCAGCGCTTCCAGCGCGGCAGCATCTCCTGCGTCCCCGACAGCGTGCGCCCGTTGAAGTTGAAGTCCTCTTCGACGAAGGCGCGCGACAACAGCGGCGCGGACGCGTTGAGCACCTGCCAGCGCAGGTAGGTCTGCCAGTCGGCGACGGGCACGTTGGTCAGCAGTTTGTCCACGGCCTTGAGGAAGTCCGGCTGCCCGACGTTGACGGACTCGACTTGCCCCAGCCCGCGCAGCTTCAGGTAGTTGGCCCAGTCGAAGTGCGGCGTCAGTTGGCCTAGCTCCGCCACCGTCAGCTTGTTGTAGTTCTTCGCCGGCTCGCGCCGCTCGACGCGCGTCTTCGACGCCTCGGCCAAGTGCTTCTCGATGTCGAAGACGGTCTGCGCGTTCTTCGCGGCCGCCGCGTCGCTGTCGCCCGCCAACTCGAACATCCGCGCGACGTGCTTGACGTAAGCGGCGCGCAAGGCCTTCAGCCGTTCGTCGTCCTTCGTGTAGTAGTCGCGGTCGGGCAGTGTCAGGCCGCCCTGCACGACCTGCGTGATGACGGCCTGCGAGTTCTTGAAGTCCTGCGCCGCGCCGAAGCCGAAGAGCGAGCGCACGCCCAGTTCGTGCAGGTGCGCGATCTGCTCGTCCAGCCCGGCCACGTCGCCAATGGCGGCGATGCGTTGGAACTCCGGTTCTAAGGGTTTGAGGCCGGCGGCCTCGATCCGCGGCTCGTCCATGCAGGCGGCGTAGAAGTCGCCGAGCTTCCGCTCGGTGCTACCGCGCCGCGCGCGCGGATTCTTCGCGGCGGCTTCGAGGATGTCGTGCAGCACGTCGAGGTTCTTCTCGCGCAACTCCTCGAACTTGCCCCAGCGGGCGAAGGCGGGCGGCACGGGGTTGCGCCCGACCCAGCCGCCGTTGGCGAACTGGTTGAAGTCCGTGCAGGCGCTCGCCGCGCGGTCGAGGTTCGCCGTGTCGAAGCCGTGTATCTCGGCCGGCGTCGCTTTCGCCGCCGGCTTGTCCTTCTGCGCCGCGGGCGGAGCGCCCGCCGCGTGGCCGCGCCGGCCCGAAGCGCAGAACGCGACCGTCAACACCAGTAGCACACACAAGGGGCTCGCGGCCCGCCAACTCCACACACGGATCATGGTTCGTTCCTCTCGCAACGGGAAATTGTCCGGGGGCGTTCGACTGTCTGATTAGGCCCACATGATAGCAGCATCGGGCGGCGGCGGGCGAGTGGTGGCCTAAACCACTCAAGCCTCCGTGCATCCTCTGTGCGCTCTGTGCCTCTGTGGTGAACGCTGCTTCAACCAGATTCACCACCGAGGCACAGAGGACACAGAGGATGCACGGAGGCTTGACTGAGATTACCGGGGCTAGTGTTCGTCGAGCGGGTAGGGCGTGACGAGTGCGTCGAAGGTGGCGACTTCGGCGACGAGTTGGGTGTAGTAGTCGTTGCCGTCGCGCTCGTCGAAGCGGGCGGCGATGGCGCGCGTCTCGGCTTCGAGCCAGGCGGCGAGCCGCGCCGTCTCGTAGAGGCCCGTGCGCTCGTAAGCCGGGAAGGCGCGCGGCAGGCGCAGCTTGAGCGTCGCGCGCCCTTTCGCCGCGAGCCGCGCGCACAAAAACCAGGCGGCGCGCAGAAACAGGAACTTGTCTTTCTGGTTCACCGCCTTCAGGGCGAACCGGAGGTGGCGCGCGAACAGGGCGACGGCGCGGTCGAGGTTGTCGGTCAGGGCGAGGAAGAGCATGTGGTCGGCGTACTCGTCCACCCAGTCGCGGCTGCCCGTGATGAGGCGGTAGCCTTTGAGGTGGTAGTACGCCGCGTCGTCGTAGCGCCCCAGCCGGAACAGCGGCCAGAGCACGCGCGCGTAGGTGCGCTGCGGCACCGTGGCGCAGCGCAGGCCGCCCGACAACAACCGCTCGGCCAGGCTCAACGCCTGCGCGTGCTTGCCGCTCCAGATGTGGAACGTGACCTGCTCGTCCAGGTCGCAGGCGGCGCAGTCACTCAAGAGGTCGCGGCTCATGGCGCGCATGGTGTTGTAAGCCTCGAAGGCCAGCTCGCGGTCGCCGCAGACCTTGGCCACGCGGTAGCGCGCCGACCAGACGGGGCGCAGCCCGTAGCCGGCGGCGCGGTAACGCCGCTCCATGTCCGCCAGCATCTCGTCCAACTGCGCGCGCGTGACCTGCGGGAAGCCGGCGATGTTCGCCATGATCCACTTGTAACGCCAGAGCAGCTTGTACGTGTCCACGAGCGAGGAGGCGTGCGGGTGGCGGTCGTACTGCGCGAGACACCAGGAGTAGGCGACGAGCGCCTTGTCGTAAGCGCCGCCGAACGTGCCGGCGTGGATCAACTCTTCGCGCGTTTCGAGTTGCTCGCGGATCGTGCCGTAGGTGTCGGCGAGGCGCACGGCCTCCTCGACGAGCGCGGTCTGCGTCTCGCCGGGTTCGAGCGCGTCGGCCTCGCGCAGCAGCGCGCGCATCTGTGCGAGCGGTTCGCTCAATGCAGCCACCCCCCGCCCGCGTCCACGCCCCATTCGAGCAAGCCGAGCAAGCCCTCGTTCAAGAGCTTCATCTCCGCCGCGTTCAGCGGCCGGTGGCTCAAGAGGAGCGACTGGACGTAGAGCGTCTGCACGGCGAGGCGCACGAGCGTCTCGTCCTGCACCCGGCTGAGCTTGTAGACGAGCGGGCTGTTGTAGTTGAAGCAGAGCGTGGCGAACGCCTCCGCTGGCAACTCGCCCGCGACGTTCGTCAGCACCGACGACCACAGCCCGTCGGCGATCTCTTTGGTCTGCTCGACGGAGCGGCGAAAGTTCAACTCGGTGCTCGCAGTGTAGAGCGCCGGCAGCTCGTGCGGCTGGAAGCGGCGCACCTCGGCGGCGCAACTGAACGGGCGCAACACCTCGTCGGCGAAGCGCACGAAGTCGGCCACCTCGTCCTGCTCGTCGAGCGTCAGGTAGTCGAAGCTGTAGGTCAAGGAGGTCGCGTCCACCCATTCGGTGCGCGCGCCGGGGAACACGTCTTCGAGTTTCTCCAACAACTCGCGGTCGTAGGTGTACGCGCCGTTGATGACGCACAGGTTTTGCGCGGCGGCGACGCGCGCGATCTGGCGGAACTGATCGAGGTCGGGCACGAAGCGCACCACTTCGTGCTGCTTGCGGTACTCGCTCAGAGTCATCCGGCCCATGTTGGTCTCGAACGGCAGCCAGGCGATGAAGAGGCGGTAGAACTCGTCGTCGTCCACCGCGAGCGCCTTGATCGAGAGGTAGTGGAGCAGGATGAGCCGCTGCAAGCGCGAAGGCTCGTGACGGGCCAGCTCGATCAGGTAGTCGCGCAGGGCTTGACCGAGCGCGGTGCGCGTCGCGCGCAGCGCGTCGTCTTCGTAGAACGACTCGCGCGAGGCGGTCGGGCGCAGGTCGTTGGCGTTGACGACGCACTTGACGAAGAAGGCCCAGTCGGGCAGCAAGCCTTCGGCCTGCTCTGAGAGCAGCATGTTCTTCAGGTAGACGCGGTGCGTCTTGCGCGCGGCGAGGCTCGGCGCGAACGGCAGCACGAAGGCGACGCCCTGCACGTCGCCCGCCGCCGCGCGCAGAGGGATGTGATCGAAGAACTCGACGCCGAAGGCGCGCTCGCCGTAGCGCATGTAGGCGGCGCGCTCCTGCTGCGGGTTGGTGAACGCCCGCCGCCACGGCGGCTCGTCCTCGTTGACGTGGACGCGGCGGCCGTCGGCGCTGAGGTTGATCGGGAACGGCAGGAGACTCCCGTAGTGGCGCGCCAGTTCCGCCACCCGCCCCGGCTCGAAGAATTCTTCGCGCCCAGGCTTGCACGTCAACTCGACGCGCGTGCCCGCGGGCGCGGTCTCTGCGAGGACGCGGATCGTGTACGTGCCGTCGGCGCGCCCGCGCCACTCCATCGTGGGCGCGTCGCCGCGCGCCGAGCGCGTGACGACGACGATCTCGTCGCTGACGACGAAGCACGAGAGCAGCCCGATGCCGAACTGCCCGATGAAGTCGGAGCGGCGCTCGTCCAACTCGTCGCGCTTCGAGGTCTGCCCGATGGTGGCGAGGAAGCGGTGAATCTCTTCTTCGTCTAGGCCGATGCCGTTGTCTGTGAAGACGACGCGCGGGGGCGCGCCCGGCGCGGGCGTCGGCACTTCGATCTCGATTGCGCCCGCGTGTTCAGGTTCGACGTGGCGGCGCGCGACGATGGCGTCCACGGCGTTCTGCAACAACTCGCGGACGAAGACTTCGGGGCCGCTGTAGAGGTGGTTCGACAGCAGATCGATGATGCCGCCGAGGTTGATCTGAAACTTGTAATCCATGAATGGCCCGATGTGCTTGACGAAGGACGAAGGGGCGGCGGCCGCGCGTCTCGGCGCGGCGCGTGCTCTGGGGAGTGTGGCCGGGTTAGCCGACTTTGAGCAGCTCGATCTCGAAGATGAGCGTGGCGTTGCCGGGGATTGACGGCGGCCGGCCCGCCGGGCCGTAGCCGAGTTGCGGCGGGATGATCAGCCTGCGCTTGCCGCCGACCTTCATCCCGCGCACGCCTTCGTCGAAGCCGGGGATCATGCCGGGGCTGCCGAGCGTGAAACTGAGCGGTTGCTTGCCGGGGTCGAGCGAGCTGTCGAACTTCGTGCCGCTCTCAAGCATCCCCGTGTAGTGCACGGAGACCTGCTGACCGGGCTGCGCCTCCGCGCCCGTGCCGACGACCTCGTCCACGTAGCGCAGCCCCGAAGGCTTGCGCACCTCCTGGCCCGCGCCGCCGCCGGGCCGGCTCAGCGCCCCGAACATGTAGGCGACGCCGACGATGACGAGCGCGCCGACGAGCACGGCGGCGACGATCCTCGTGCGGCTGCTCGCGCCGCGGCGCGTGGGCGGCAGTTGCGCGTAGAGACCGCGGCGGCCCCTTCTCTTCCCCGTGTGACGCTTACGACTCTGCGGCAAGTGGCTTTCGTCCTCCGCTCTCGGTGCGAGACCCCGCGGCGGGTCTCCGACGTGTGGGCGGTTAATGTCGCACACGCCGCGCCCGACAGGCAAGTTGCCGCGCGGCAGTGGTTCCGTTCGAGTTAAATCCGGCCGCGCCGCTCGTGCCCCAGACCATTGACATTCGGCGCGAATTGGCTTAGAAGCGAGCGCACCAGTACAAGCCGGGTTATTACACGTCCCTCTTTGTAATTCTTTCGCCCCTAGCGAGGTCGCGCCCGATGAAGAGAGAGATCAACATCCGCGTCAACGGCACGGAGCGCCGCCACGAGGTCGAGCCGCGCCTGCTGCTCGTCCACTACCTGCGCGACGTGCTCAACCTGACGGGCACGCACGTCGGCTGCGAAACGTCGCTCTGCGGCGCGTGCACCGTCCACGTAGACGGTCAGGCCGTCAAGTCTTGCACCATGTTCGCCGTCCAGGCGGACGGCGCGAGCGTCACCACGATTGAAGGTCTCGCGCCCGACGGCGACCTGCACCCCGTCCAGCAAGGCTTCTGGGAGCGCCACGGGCTACAGTGCGGCTACTGCACGCCCGGCATGATCATGTGCGCCGCCCAACTGCTCGAACGCAACCCCGCCCCGACCCGCGACGACATCCGCCACGGTCTCGAAGGCAACCTCTGCCGCTGCACCGGCTACCAGCACATCGTCGAAGCGGTGGAATACGCGGCGGAGAAGGCAGGAGTCAACAGCCAGAAGCCAGAATAAAAACTGTCTTGGCTCCTGGCGCTCTCTTTTAACTTCTGGCTTCTGGCTTCTGGCTTCTGGCTTCTTTCGGAGATTCTCATGAAATACGTCGGGCAGAGAGTGAAGCGCACCGAAGACCCGCGGCTGATTCGCGGGTTGGCGCATTACGTGGACGACATCAGGTTGCCGGACACTTTGCACGTCGCGTTCGTGCGCTCGATCTACGCGCACGCGCGTCTGGCGAGCGTGGACGTGAGCGAAGCGTTGAAAGCGCCGGGCGTGGTGGCGGTGTACACGGGGCAGGAGGTGGCGGATAAGGTCGGGCCTGTGCCGTGCGCGGGCAACTTGCCGGACTTGCGCATCCCGGATCATCGCGTGCTCGCCAAGGAGAAGGTCTACTTCGTCGGCCACCCGATTGTGGCGGTCGTGGCGACGGACGCTTACGCGGCGCGCGACGCGTGCGATCTCGTGCTGGTGGATTACGAGGAGTTGCCCGTCGTGGTCGATCCGGTCGCGGCGGCGGCGGACGGCGGCGCGGTCATACACGAGCAGTTCGGCTCGAACGTCGCTTACAAACTGACGGCGGGCGAGGGCGACATAGAGGCGGCGCTCGCGGGCGCGGATCATGTCATCAAGCAAAGGGTCGTGAACCAGCGGCTCGCGCCCGTGGCGATGGAGCCGCGCGGCGTGCTCGCGCGCTACCTGCCCGGCGAGCAGGAGTTGACCGTCTGGTCTTCCACGCAGATTCCGCACCTGCTGCGCACGCAGTTGGCGCTCATGATCGGAATGCCGGAGAACCGCCTGCGCGTCATCGCGCCCGAAGTCGGCGGCGGCTTCGGCTCGAAGTTGAACGTCTACGCGGAAGAGGCTCTGCTCGGCTGGATTTCGATGCAACTCAACCGCCCCGTCAAGTGGATCGAGACGCGGCGCGAGAACATGCAGGCGACCATCCACGGGCGCGATCAGGTCGGCGACATAGAGATCGGCTGCAAGGCGGACGGCACGCTGACGGGCTTGCGCTACAACGTCTACGCAGACCTCGGCGCGTACCACCAACTGCTCACGCCCGCCATCCCGACGCTCACCGGCCTCATGCTCTCCGGCTGCTACAAGATTCCCGCCATCCAGATCAACGTGACCGCCGTCTTTACCAACAAGATGGCGACCGACGCCTACCGCGGCGCGGGCCGGCCCGAGGCGACCTACGTCGTCGAGCGCGCGCTCGATCTGGTCGCGCGCGAACTCGGTCTCGACCCGGTCGAAGCCCGGCGCAGAAATTTCCCGCGCCCCGACGAGTTCCCATTCCAGACCGCCACGGGGCTGTTCTACGACAGCGGCGACTACGAAGGCGCGCTCGCCAAGGCGCTCGCCAACGCGGGCTACGAAGAGTTGCGCGCGGAGCAGGAGCGCGGGCGCGCCGCGGGCCGGCTCATCGGCATAGGCGTCTCGACCTACGTGGAGATTTGCGCGCTGGGGCCGTCGCAGGCGATGCCGGCGGGCGGCTGGGAGAGCGCGACCGTGCGCATCGAGCCGACGGGCGCGGTCACGGTCTTGACCGGCGCGTCGCCGCACGGGCAGGGGCAGGAGACCTCGTTCGCGCAACTCGCGGCGGACGAACTAGGCGTTGACTTGAACGCAGTAACCGTCGTCCACGGCGACACGTCCATCGTGCAGTACGGCATCGGCACGTTCGGCAGCCGCGCGACGGCCGTCGGCGGCACGGCCGTCTTCGTCGCCATCGAAAAGCTCAAAGAGAAGGCGACCAAGATCGCCGCGCACATGCTCGGCGCGGACGCGGCGAGCGTGAAGTTTGCCGACGGCGTGTTCACCGTCGAGCGCGCGGCGAAGGCCGCGGCGGCGGGCGACGGGAGCGGCGACGCGGGCGATGCTGAGAGCGTTGCTGACGGGGGCGAAGTGCCGCCGCCCGTGCTGCCCGCGGGGCAAGACCCGGCCGGCGCGCTGCCCGAGCCGGAGACCGAAGGGCGCACGCGCGTCTCGCTGCAAGACGTGGCGCTCGCCGCGCACCTCGCCAAAGAGTTGCCGCCCGACTTGGAGCCGGGTCTCTCCGCGACATACTTCTTCGAGCCGAAGAATTTCACCTTCCCCTTCGGCACGCACGTCGCCGTCGTCGAAGTGGAGCGCGAGACGGGCGCGATCAAGTTCCTGCGCTACGTCGCCGTGGACGACTGCGGTCGCGTCATCAACCCTCTGCTCGTGGACGGACAGGTGCAGGGCGGCATCGTCCAATCAATCGGGCAGGCGCTCTACGAGGCGGTGGTCTACGACGAGCAGGGGCAGCTCATCACGGGCACGCTGATGGACTACGCCGTGCCGCGCGCGCACATGCTCCCGTGGTTCGAGCTGGATCGCACCGAGACGCCGACGCCCGTCAACCCGCTCGGCGTCAAAGGCGTCGGCGAAGCCGGCACCATCGGCGCGACGCCGGCCATCGTCAGCGCCGTCGTGGACGCCCTCGCCCCCTTCGGCGTCAAACACCTCGACATGCCGATCCGGCCGGAGACGGTCTGGCAGATCATCAAGCAGTAGGCGGTTCTGTTCTTTGAATCGGAACGTCGGCCGGCGGGTGTCGCCCGACGCTGACATCAGCCGAGCGGATGTGCAGGATGCGCTCTCGGTTCAGTTCCAGCAACTCGACCGTGACGCGGCCGATGGCCGTTCGGGGTAAGACGCGCAGCCCGCCGGCTGACCAGACGAAGTGGTCGCTCCAACTGTGTTGGCGCGGGTTGAAAAGCGGAACGACTTGATTCGTCTCGCCGTCAACGGCCGATTGCCGGTTGGATTTGCGGCGGTTGCAGTGGAAGCACGCCAGGGCCGGGTTCTCGAACGTATCCGCGCCGCCCTCGGCTAAAGGCAACACGTGATCTACCGTGAAGCGGACGTACTGCCAAAGCTCGCTGGTGTGACAATATTCGCAGAGATCGGCGGCGCGCTGCCGGACACGCGCCCGCAAGTCGGCGGGTATCTTGCGCGGCATGAGCCGTCCTCTTAGCTCGAAGCCTCGTCTTCCGAGGTCGTAACGGTAGGCTCGGGTTTGGGGCGGGCAAGCTCGCGCTGGCTTGATTCCACGTGGTAGGCCAGGTTGCGCGTCAGGCGGTTGAGGTAACTCAGGTAGTCGTCAACGTCTTCGTACTGGCTCAGCTCTTGTTCTTCGGCCGGGGTCAGACCTGAGGCCGATTGCTTGTCCAGCAGTGCTTCTATACGGCGCTGCCCGATCTGCGAGATGCGGAAGATAACGATGCCGCCTTTAAGTTCGATCTCAATCGCCCCTTCGCGCGGCAACGTCACCGGCAACTCGCTCAAGGTGGGCACTGACTGATCCAGAGACGTAACCATGTAAACCTCCGTGCCGCGGTCGGGTTGTATGATACTACAGTGGGTTAACGACACGGCAGAAGATTCGACAACTAGTTCCGTCGCCGTTCACCGACACACGGCCGCGGAATGTTCAGGGAGTTGAAAGATGATCCCAGCACAGTTCGATTACGTCGCGCCCGCGTCGCTCGATGAAGCGGTGGCGCTGCTGGCTGAGCACCCGGACGAGGCGAAGGTGCTCGCGGGCGGGCACAGTCTGATTCCGGCGATGAAGTTGCGGCTGGCGCAGCCGCAGTTGTTGGTTGACATCGGCCGGCTCAAGGATTTGGCTTACGTGCGCGAGACGGCCGACCGCATCGAGATCGGTGCGCTGACGACGCATCACGAGCTTGAGGCGTCGGCGCGGCTGCGGGAGTTGTGCCCGCTCGTGCCGGCGTGCGCCGCGTCCATCGGCGACGTGCAGGTGCGCAACAAGGGCACGATTGGCGGCAGCCTCGCGCACGCAGACCCGGCCGCCGACTGGCCCGCCGCCGTCCTCGCGCTCGACGCCGAACTCGTCGCCGTGAGCGCCCAGGGCGAGCGCACCATCGCGGTGGCGGACTTCTTCGTGGACATGCTCACGACGGCGCTCGCGCCCGGCGAAATCCTACGCGAGATACGCGTCCCGCGCGCCGCCGCGCGCGCGAGCCAGGCGTACTTGAAACTGCCGCACCCGGCGTCGGGCTTCGCCGTCGTCGGCGTCGCCGTCAACCTCGCGCGCCAGGGCGAACGCTGCGAGGCGTTGGCGGTCGGCGTGACGGGCGTCGCCGTCAAGGCGTACCGCGCCGCGGGCGTCGAGCAGGCGCTCGCCGGGCAGGCGTTGACCGAGCAAGGGATCGCGGCCGCCGCGGCGCACGCCGCCGACGGCGTCGAACTCAACGCAGACCTCTACGCCTCGGCCGACTACCGCCGCCATCTCGCGCAGGTCTACACGCGCCGCGCCATCGCGGCCGCGGCGGAATGAGGACAGAAGCCAGGAGTCAGGAGTCAGAAGCCAGAAGTGGGACACGCGAACCCGCGTGCGAGCGTCGTCTATTACTAACCACAAACTCCTGGTCGCTGACTCCGGACTTCTGTCTTCCGGCTCCTGGCTTCTGACCCCTGGCTTCTTATGAAAGTTGAAGGCTCCCACGAAGTCCGCGCGCCGCGTGAGCGGGTGTACGCGGCGCTGCTCGACCCGGCGGTGCTGGCGCGCTGCATTCCGGGCTGCGAGCGGCTGGAAGAGACGGGCGCGCACGCCTACGCGGCCACGTTGCGCACGGGCGTCGGCGCGATCAAAGGTCTCTTCAACGGCAGCGTGCGGCTCGAAGACATGCGCCCGCCGGAGCACTACCGGATGGTCGTGGAGGGCAAGGGGCAGCCCGGTTTTCTGAAAGGCGCGGGCGACCTTGACCTCGCGGAAGAGGCCGGCGTGACCGTCATCCGCTACACGGGCGACGTGCAGGTCGGTGGCACTATCGCGTCGGTCGGGCAGCGCATGATTCAGGGCGCGGCCAAGATGCTGGCCGCGCAATTCTTCACCGCGCTCGAAGCCGAGGCGCAGGCCGCGCACGACGAGCAGCCGCCGCCCTCCCACAACTTTTTTCGGCTCGCCCTGAGGTGGCTCTCAGGGCGGCTCCGACGACTGTTCAAAGCGAAGACGAAATCGGCCTGAGCCGGCGCGGGTCAACGGACGAAGAACACGTCATAGGCCCAGCGGCTTAAGTCTTTGTGCGCCGGGCCGTAGACTTTGGCCCTGTAACGGAAGACGTTGCCGTGCGCGTCGTGCCGCCGCGACTCCCTGTAGTCGAGCGCGAGCGCGGCGACGCCGAGGTCGGGCAGCGTGTGCAGTTCGCTCGGCTCGGTGAGACCGTTGTGGTAGGTGTCCTGCCAGAACCGGAGGGCGGCGAAGACGGCGTCGCGGTCGTCGATCAGGCCGTCGCCGTTGCCGCCCCGCGCCGGCTGGTCGTAGACGGCGAGCGCCAGGAAGCCGTTCGCGTCGGCCGCGGCGGGCTGCGGCGTGAAGTTGCCGAACAGTTCCGTGCCGTCGTCTATGCGGCCGTTGCCGTTGCGGTCGAGGACGAGGAAGGCGTCGTCGGAGTCGGCGGCCGTCCAGGCCCACTGCTGCGGCGAGCCGGCGGCCATCAGGTCGAAGCTGACGCCGCCCTCGGCGTCCGTCAGGTCGAACCCGTTACCCGCCACGTCAATCAGGATCGGCGAGCCGCCCTTGGCCTGACACATGCACTTCGGCGGCCCGTACCACATTTGATCCGTGTCACAACCCGGCGACACACAAGCACTGAGAATCTCCGTGTACGAACCGTCCGTGCCCCTGTTACCGGAAGTGCCATGCTCGCCGAATGCCCCCCAACCTAAGTCCGACAACACGACGCCCGGTGCGCCGTCCGCGCCGTGGGATGTTGCGCAGGAAAAGTTAGTGCCGCCAAGCCCGCGCTCGCCGCCCTGCCCGCTCGGGCCTGGGGAGCCACCGTGGCCGCCATCGCCCGGCAGCCCTCTATGTCCACCCCACTGACTATGGATAATTGGCCCGCTAAAGTTACTCGGCTTCGTTACGACGATGCGCCCGCCGGGGCCGCCATCCCCGCCGGGGCCGCCGTCCCCGCCGGGGCCGCCTTTGCCGCCTTTGCCGCCGGGGCCGCCAGTGCCGCCTTTGCCGGGGGGACAGCTACAACTCGCGCCGTTCCCGGCCGGCCCGCCGCGCGCGCCGATGCCGCCGGGGCCGCCCATGCCGCCCGTGCCGCCCTTCCCACCTTCGCCACCGTCACTAATAAAAGTGTATGTGCCGGCGAATGACGTAATGCTGATCACGATCTCTCTTCCGCCACCACCGTCATTCCCGCGCCTGCCGGTTTGACCGCGTTCCCCAGGGCCGCCGGGGTTACCGGGGAAACCGTCTCGGCCGTCAACAACTCCGCTTTCGCAATCGCCGTCCTCGCCCCTGGAGGCCGGGTCGGGTGAGCCGTTGGTTCCCGCCGGGCCGGTGTCGCCGGGCGAACCTTGCGCGCCGGGGTCGCCGTTGCGAATTATTTCTTGACCTTGAAGTGCCGTCTTGAGAAAGCCACTCTTGGGCGCGGACTTCTTCCGGTTCTGCTGTTCGAGCCACTCGCTGTAGCCGGGGCCGCTCGTGTCAATTGTAAAATTCGCTTCGGGTACCAGCCGCGGGCTGAACCGGGGCGTGCCGCCTGACGTGCGGAAGCTGGCCCGAACAAAGTCGGGCGCTTGCGCCGCCAAGCCCTGCGCCCGCAGGGCGGCCTCTAACGTCGTGCCTAATGCGCCCCAGTCCTCAATCGGGTAGAGGTAGATGTTGTGGTTGCCCTTGATCAGAACATCCTTGCCCTCGTGGACGACGTGCCGGGCGATGATGACCGCGTCCGCCGTCAACTCGACCTTCTCAGGCATGTACAGCGTGTCGGCCAGTTGCACGCCCCGCAACTCTTTGCCCAGTCGCCGGTCAACCTGCATCTCCGGCATCCGGTCGAAGACGGGGGCCAGCTTCGTGTGCCAGTCCGGGTCGAGTAACTCTTCCGCCCTGAAGGGCACGCCCTTGCGTTCGAGCAATCTCCTGGCGGGCGCGAAAATCTCCTGCCGGCGGGCCAGTTCCGCGGGCGTCAACTCCTGCGGCACGCCCGGCGCTGGCTGCTGGGCGGCGGCGCGGCGCGCCGCTGTCAGAGGGCCGCGGTCGAATGGGTAGACGAGCAGCACTAAGAGGCAGAGGGTCAGGCTGAGACTTTTCATCGCGACGCTCCTGTGATTAGGAGACAGTAAGGATGCGCCTTACGCGCGCGGCCGGCGGGAACCAGACTCAGACCGGTGAGGCCGCTTGCGCCCGTTCCCGCGAAGCTGAAACGCCAACGGCGGCCGGTGCAAGCGATCAACAGGGCGACGGAACGGGGCCAAGGTACGCTTGCTGCCAAGTAACTGTCAAGAAATCCTTGCCGCCCCGTAATGAGCATTTATCGCGGCTGCCTGAGCTTGTAGCGTTGCAGCTTGCCGGTGGCGGTGCGCGGTAGCGTGGCGGCGAAATGAATTTGCGCGGGGCACTTGTAGGCGGGCAGACGCGCCGCGACTTCCGCGCGCAGGCGTGCGGCCGTCGCTTCGTCACCCGCCGCGCCGCCTTTGAGGACGACGTGGGCGACGACGTGGGCCAGGCCTGCTTCATCCGCGCCGGGCACGACGGCACACTCCGCGACCTCTGTGCAAGACAGTAAAGCCTCTTCGACTTCCACGGGCGCGACCCACAGCCCCTTGACCTTGAACATGTCGTCGCCGCGGCCCTCGAACCAGTAGTCGCCGGCCGCGTCGCGGCGGTAGATGTCGCCGGTGCGTACCCAGTCGCCCGCGATGGTGGCGTTCGTCTTCTCCGCGTCGCGCCAGTAGCCGACAAACGCGCTCCCGCCTTTGACGTAGAGGTCGCCCGTGCCCGCGCCCGTGAGTTCGCGCCCCGCGCCGTCCAAGAGCTTCGCCTCGTAGCCGGGCACGACGCGGCCCGAGCTGCCGGGCGTAACGCGCGCGGGCGTGTTCGAGATGAACATCTGCAACATCTCGGTCGAGCCGATGCCGTCGAGTATGTCGAGGGCGGTGGCCGCGCGCCACTCGCGGCAGAGTGTGGCGGGCAGCTTCTCGCCGGCCGAGATGCAGAGGCGGAGCGGGGTCGTGTCGAGGGCGTGCCCGGCGCGCAGGTGTTCGAGCAGCGCGCGGTAGACCGCGGGCACGGCGCAGAAGACGGTCGGGCGCTGGCGCGCGCAGACGGCGGCGATGACGGCGGGCGTGGGGCGCTCGGCGCAGAGGATGGAGGTCGCGGCCGAGGCGAGCGGGAACGAGAGGCTGTTGCCGAGACCGTAGGCGAAGAAGAGGCGCGAGGAGGAGAAGACGCGATCCGCGGGCGTCAGCCCCAGCACGCGCCGGCAGAACGTCTCGCACGTGTACGGCAGACTCCGGTGTACATGCATGACGCCCTTGGGCCGGCCCGTACTGCCCGACGTGTACAGCAGGAACGCCAGCGCCTCGTCCGTCAACGGCTCGACTTCTATCGGCTGCGCGGCGGCGACCGCCGCGTCGAAGTCAACGCACCAAGATGCGTTCTCCGTTGCGGTCGCGCCGTCGAACTCAACGCCCGTCGCTTCGTTAATCAACCAGCACGGCTTCAACTGCGGCAGTTGGTGTCTGACCTGTTGCAGCTTGGCGAGTTGGTCGCGGGTGCAGACGGCGGCGGTCGCGCCGCTGTGCGTGAGCACGTAGGCCAGCTCGGCGGCCGTGAGCATGGTGCTGGCGGGCACGCAGACCGCGCCGGCCGCGGCCGCGCCGAGGAACGTGACGAGCCAGTCGGGGCAGTCGTGCGCGACGAGCGCCACGCGCGCGCCCGCCGTGACGCCCGCCGCGCGCAGCGCGCCGCCGAAGCCGAGCACGCGCGCCCACAACTCGGCGTACGTGAGCCGCCGCGCGCCGCAGACGACCGCCGGCTCGTGCCAGCGCCCACTTGCGCGCGCCGCGCTGAAGACGTACTCGACGAGATTCAACGGCGACCTCCGCTGAAAAGTTTGGCTCGCGGCCACGACGGCGCGCGCGTGCGCGCGCTCGTTCTTTCGTTTCCGGCGCGAGGAGTATATCTTGTGCGGGTTCGTTTAAGAGAGCTTGCCGGAGAGCAAAGCAGAGCGCCATGCGGACGCGAGCCGACGACCCAGACAGACAGACGACGGAGGCCGAACGACTGACGGCCGCCGAACGAGTGCCGGCCGATGACGGGCGGCCGATAGACGCCAGCGCGCGGCCCGTGAGCGTGCGGACGGAGGTGGTGGCGGGGGTGACGACGTTCTTCACGATGGCGTACATCGTGGTGGTGAACCCGGCGATTCTGGCGAGCGCGGGGACGGGGATGTCGTTCGCGGGCGTGCTGACGGCGACGGTGGTCGTGTGCTTCACGATGACGCTCTTGATGGGCGTGTACACGCGGCTGCCGTTCGCGGTCGCGCCGGGGATGGGGCTGAACGCGTTCTTCGCGTACACGATCATCATCGGGCAGCGCGTGCCTTGGCCCGTGGCGCTCGGCATCGTGTTCTGGGCGGGCGTGCTCTTCCTCGTCGTGTCGCTGACGCCCGTGCGCGCGACCATCGCGCGCGCCATCCCGTCATCTTTGCGCATCGCGACGGCGGCGGGCATCGGCGTCTTCCTGAGCTTCATCGGGTTGAAGAACGCGGGGCTGATCGCGCCCGACCCGGTGACGTTCGTCAAGCTCGGCACGCTCGACATGAGGGCGTTGCTGACGGTCGCGGGCGTCGGCATCGCGGCGTGGCTCTACGTGCGGCGCAGCCCGTTCGCGTTCCTCGCCAGCATCCTCGTCGTGACGCTCGTCGCGTGGGCGCTCGACCCGCAGGTCAAAGCGCCGCCCAGTCCGTTCAGCCGGCCCGATTTTTCGAGCACGTTCCTGCGACTCGACGTGCGCGGCGCGCTGCGACTGTCTCTGCTGCCGGCCATCGTCTCGATCCTCTTCACAGACCTGTTCGACTCGATCTCGACCTTCATCGGCGTGTCGCACGCGGCGGGGCTGTTGGACGAGCGCGGGCAGCCGCGGCGTCTGCGCGAGGGCTTGATCGTGGACGCGTGGGCGACGCTGGGCGCAGGGCTAGCGGGCACTTCGTCGGGCACGGCTTACGTGGAGAGCGTGGCGGGCATCAACATGGGCGGGCGGACGGGGCTGACCTCGGTCTTCACGGCCGTTTGTTTCCTGCCGTGCCTGTTCCTCGCGCCGCTCGCCGGCATGGTGCCGCCGTACGCGACCGCGGCGGTGCTGTTGCTGGTCGGCGCGGCCATGTTCCGCAGCGTCGGGGCGCTCGACTTCACGCGGCTGGAGGAGGCGCTGCCGGCGTTTCTGACGATCATCCTGATCCCGCTCACGTTCTCGATCACGCAGGGGATACTGTGGGGCTTCGTCGCGCACACGGGGCTGTACCTGCTGACGGGGCGGCGGCGCGAGCTGCACCCGGTCATGTACGCGCTCGCCGCGCTCTCCGTCGCGCTGCTCGCGCTCGAACACGGCGGGCTGCTGGCGTGGCTCAAGAGTTAGAACGGTGAGTCGAGTGAATTCGGAGATCAGATACAACAGGAGCGAAACCATGACTGCTAACTATTCGGCCGCCGCCGAGGAGCGCGACGGCGTGGAGGTCTACACGCTGCGCGCGCCCGGCGGCGCGACCGCCGAAGTCGCGCCCGCGCTCGGCTGCAACTGCTTCGCCTACGCCGATGCGCTGCCCGTCCTTGAGCCGATCCCCTTCAACGAGTTCCGGCAGAAGCCGACGAGCTACGGCATCCCCCTACTCTTCCCTTTCCCGAACCGCGTCCGCGACGGCCGGTTCACCTTCGCCGGGCAGACTTACGAGGTCAACCCGCCGCGCCACGGGTTCGTGCGCGACAAGCCGTGGCGCGTCGTCGCGTCGGGCGCGGCCGCGGAGGCGGGCGCGTGGGTCTCTTGCGACTTCGACGCGCGCGAGTACCCCGAACAGATACTCGCGCAGTTCCCCTTCCCGTTCCGCCTGACCGTGACCTACCGGCTCGCGGGCGGCGCGCTCACGATGGAGACCGTGGCCGAGAACCTCGGCGGCGCGAGTATGCCCGCGGGCTTCGGCATCCATCCGTATTTCCGTAAGCCGGAGCGCGGCACGCTCACAGTGCCCGCGGGTAAACGCTGGGAACTGGCGGAGAGTCTGCCGACGGGCCGGCTGCTCGACGCGGCCGGCGCTTACGACCTGCGCCGGCCGCGCGCGGTGGGCGAGTTGCAGTTGGACGACATCTACACGGAGGTTGCCGCTGACGCGGACGGGCTGACGCGTTGTATGTTGACGGACGAAGAAGCCGGGCGCGAGACCGTCGTCGAGTTCGACCGGCGGCAGTTCCCGCACGTCGTCGTCTACACGCCGCCCGCGCCGCGCAAGGCCGTCTGCGTCGAGCCGAACACGTGCCCGACCGACGCCTTCAACCTGCAAGCGCGCGGCGTCGAAAGCGACGTGCTCGTCATCGAGCCGGGCGCGGCCGCGCGCTTCGACGTGCGCGTTTACAGCCGCGCGATTTAGAGACAACTCCCTGCCGGGAGCGCGATCAGTCTAGACGGTCATGGTGGGGGCGGACGCGCGAGCGGGGTGGGGCGGCGGGAGCGGGCGGCTGAAGGCGTGCGTGTCGCAGATGATCTTTTCCGCGCCCTTGGCGTCCACCGGCTTCGAGAAGAAGTAGCCTTGGCCGTTCTCGCAGCCCAGCATCCGCAGCATCATCAACTGCTCCTGCGTCTCGACGCCCTCTGCGACCACGTCCATGCCGAGCGTCTGCGCGAGCGTCACGATGGTGCGCACGATCTCCTTGTTCTCGTTGTTGTCGGCCATGCGCGTGACGAACGAGCGGTCGATCTTCAGCGTGTTGATCGGGAAGCGGTGCAGGTACGAGAGCGACGAGTAGCCCGTGCCGAAGTCGTCTATCGAGAGCTTGAGGCCGAGCGCGCGCAACTGCTTGAGCATCTCGGTCGCCTGATCCACGTTGTCCATGACCATGCTCTCGGTGATCTCAAGCTTCAGGCACTGCGCGTTGATCTTGGTCTCTTCGAGGATGCGGGCGACGTTCTTGATCAGGTCTTGCTGGATGAACTGCTTGCCCGACAGGTTGACGGCGACGAAGAGCGGCGGGTCGGAGGCGAAGATGGTCTGCCAGCGCTCCATCTGCAAGCACGACTCGCGCAAGACCCACTCGCCCAGGGGGATGATCAGCCCCGTCTCCTCGGCGATGGGGATGAAGTCGGCGGGCGAGATGAAGCCGCGTACAGGGTGCTGCCAGCGCACCAGGGCCTCGAAGCCGCGCAGCTTGAAGTCGTCGAGCGAGACGATGGGCTGGTAGTGGATGAAGAACTCCTGGCGTTCGAGCGCGTGGCGCAGGTCGGTTTCGAGTTGCAGGACGGAGGTGGCGCGCGCGTGCATCTCGCCGTCGAACAACTCGTGGCGGGCCTTGCCCGACTGCTTGGCGCGGTACATCGCGGTGTCGGCGTCGCGCACGATGTCTTCCGGGTCGTTGTAGCTCGTCCAGCTCGACGCGATGCCGATGGAGACGGTGGCGAAGATTTCGCGCCCGTTCAGATCGAACGGCACTTGCAGTTGTTTCTGGATGCGCTCGGCCACGGTGATCGCTTCCGACTCGTCGTGCAAATCCTCGACGAGCAGGATGAACTCGTCGCCGCCGAGGCGCGCCACCGTGTCGCCGGGGCGCAGGCATGACTCCAGACGCCGCGCGAGACTCACGAGCAGTTGATCGCCGACGGGGTGGCCCAGACTGTCGTTGATGACCTTGAAGCGATCCACGTCCAAGTAGAGGACGGCGAAGCCCAGGGCCTCGCGCCGGCTGCGGCGGGCGATGGCGAGCCGCAGGTGGTCGAGGAACATGGCGCGGTTCGGGAGACCCGTGAGCGCGTCGTGGAAGGCGTCGTGCTGTAGGCGCTCCTCGGCCAGTTTGCGATCCGTGATGTCCTGCACTTGCAGGATCAGGTGCAGGTGTTGCGTGTGGTTCTGGCTGGCGCGCGACAGGCACGCGAGCACCCAGACCTCGCCGCCCGTCTTGCGCCGCAAGCGCAGCTCCATCTGGAAGACCGGCAGCACGCCGCGCACGAGCCGGCGGATGTGCTCGAAGAACGCGCCCGCGTCTTCGCTGTGGACGACGGTCAGCATGTCCGTCATCTGTAGCTCGCGCTCCGTGTAGTCGAGCAGGCGGCAGAGCGAGCGGTTGACTTGCAGCCAGCGCCCCTCGGCCGAGACGAGCGCCATGCCGATGGCCGCGTAGTCGAACGCGGCGCGGAAACGCTCCTCGCTCTCGGCGTTCGGCGCACTCTGGCGCGTCGCCCCGGCGCTCAGGTTCTTGTTCTGCCGGTAGGCGTCCCACGCGACGGCGCAGACGCCCGCGACGGGCGCGAGGTAGGCGAACAGGTTCACCCCGGCGAAGCTCGCCAGCCGCGCGAACAGCCCGGCGGCGCACGCGCCGATGAAGCTCACCAGCAGCGCGTAGAGCATGATCTGCGTCCACGCGCGCCAACGGTGTCCGACCGTGCGGAAGCCTTCGGACAGTCCGCCCGTGAGGAAGCGGGACGCGGCGTGAATCGGCACAGCGATGGCGAGCCAGCCGACGTAGGTGTTGAACGAGTCGGTCTGGTTGAGCGCCGTCACGTCGCCGTAGGTCAGGCGCAGGACGAGGTAGAGGACGACGGTGGCAACGACGGTGACGGCCGCGGCGTAGGCGGTCGCCAGCCAGCCGCGCCCCCAGCCCAACGCGAGGCAGAAGGCCGTGACCAGGGACAGGGCGATGGCCGTCTCGCCGCCGAAGAGCAGCAGGGCGACGAGCAGCAGGCTTTCGTTCGGCGTCAGCCGCCACCACTCGCGCGGCACGGGCACGGCGCAGCGCGCGTTGACCAAGACGGCGAGGAAGAGGAAGCCGAGGACGGCGGCGAACGGCTGCCCCGTGGGCAGCAGCCACAGCGCGCCGCCGACACATAGAGCGCCGCCCACCGACACCGCCTGCTTGACTAGCTGACTGATTCCCTGTTGGTTCATGGCCAGACGAGGCTTGGGCGCATTAACAATGACAGCCGTGTTGTGAGAGGAAACGGGGCGATCTTCCGAGCCGGGGCGCTGGGCCCACCGGCGGGAGAGTGCTGCAACCATCATGCCAGCCCGCGTGCCCGGCTGTCCACACTTTTATTCAGAAAAGAGGCGGGGCGGGACGTTAGGTTGACCGCGCCCGCGGGCGTCCGGTCATAAACGCAGGGCATGGGCTGTCAGCCTGACCGCGGCGGCGGTCATTCTGCCGCCCTTCTGTCAAGTCGTTGACGTGCTTCAGGGCTGTTGGTGGTCGGCGACGGACTGGAAGGTAAAGGTGAGCAGGCGTGGGCGGCCCGCGGCGTCGCGCCCGGTGAACAGGAGGCGTTCGACCAACTGCGCCTCGGCCCGGACGCAGTGGGCGAACAACTCTTCGAGCGACGAGACGGGCAGGCTCGTCTCCGTTATACCCTCGCCCGGCACGAGCCGGCGGAGGATCAAAGTGCAGCTTTGCATCGTCGCCTCCATCTTTAACTCAAGTCGTCCGGCTAACCACCCTTCGCGGCCTTTGCGGTTAAGTCCGAAAGCATTTAACCGCAAAGAGCGCAAAGAGGGCCGCGAAGGGCGCAAAGAGTCTACCCCTGCGGCCGGTGTTCTTTGTAGTGGTTGATCAGCCCGTTGGTCGAGGCGTCGTGGGACGTGACGGGGTCGGCCCCGGCCAGTTCGGGCAGGATCGCTTTGGCGAGTTGTTTGCCCAGCTCGACGCCCCACTGGTCGAACGAGTTGATGTTCCAGATGATCCCCTGGGTGAAAATCTTGTGCTCGTAGAGCGCGATGAGCGAGCCGAGCGTGCGTGGCGTCAGGCGTTGGAACATGATCGAGTTGGTCGGCTTGTTGCCCGCGAAGACCTTGTGCGGCACGAGCCGCTCCAACTGTTCGCCGCTCATGCCCTGCGCCTCTAGCTCCTTGCGCACCTCGTCCGCGGTCTTGCCCTTCATCAGCGCCTCTGTCTGCGCGAAGAAGTTCGAGAGCAGGATCGGGTGGTGCTCGCCCACGGGGTTCTGCGTCTCGACGGGCGCGAGGAAGTCGCACGGGATGAGCTTCGTGCCCTGGTGGATCAACTGGTAGAAGGCGTGCTGCCCGTTCGTGCCCGGCTCGCCCCAGATGACGGGGCCGGTCTGCACGCCCACGGCCTCGCCGTCGCGGTTAATGGACTTGCCGTTCGACTCCATGTCGCCCTGCTGGAAGTAGGCGGAGAAGCGGTGCATGTACTGGTCGTAGGGGAGGATGGCGACGGTCTGCGCGCCGAAGAAGTTGTTGTACCAGAGACCGACGAGACCGAGGATGACGGGCAGGTTCTGCTCGAAGGGCGCGGTGCGGAAGTGCTCGTCCATCTCGTGCGCGCCGCCTCACAACTCCTCGAAGTTGTCCATGCCGAGGTAGAGCGCAATCGGCAGCCCGATGGCAGACCAGAGCGAGTCGCGCCCGCCGACCCAGTCCCAGAACTCGAACATGTTCTTCGTGTCAATGCCGAACTTCGAGACCTCCGTCGCGTTGGTCGAGAGCGCGACGAAGTGCTTGGCAATCGCCGCCTCGTCATGGGCGGTCTTGAGGAACCACTCGCGGGCCGTGCGCGCGTTCGTGATCGTCTCCTGCGTGGTGAAGGTCTTGGAGGCGACGATAAAGAGCGTCGTCTCCGGGTTAAGGCGCTTGCACGTCTCGACGATGTGCGTGCCGTCTATGTTCGAGACGAAGTGGACGCGCAAATCTTCGCTGCCGTAAGGCTTCAGGGCCTCGGTCGCCATGACGGGGCCGAGGTCTGAGCCGCCGATGCCGATGTTGACGGCGTCCGTGATGCGCTTGCCGGTGTAGCCCGTCCAAGCGCCGCTGCGCACGGCTTCGGTGAACTCGCGCATGTGGGCGAGCACGGCGTTGACCTGGGGCGTCACGTCCTCGCCGTCCACGAGGATGGGGCGGTTCGAGCGGTTGCGCAGGGCGACGTGCAGGACGGCGCGATCCTCCGTGATGTTGATCTTCTCGCCGTTGAACATGCGCTCCGTCCACTCGGAGAGCTTGGCCTGGCGGGCCAGCTCGAAGAGCAGGCGCATGGTCTCGTCCGTGACGCGGTTCTTGGAGTAGTCGAGCAGGATGTCTTTGAAGCTGACGGAGAAGCGTTTGAAGCGGTCGGGGTCTTCCTTGAAGAGATCGCGCATGTGGCGGGGCGCGAGTTCGTCGTAGTGCGCGGCGAGCGCCTGCCACGCGGGGAGTTGGGTCGCGGTCGTCATCGCATTAGTCTCCTTCGGGCGAAAGCGGAATCGTGGTCGAGCCGGACGAAGCGCGGTCGGGCCAGACGGCGGCGCGGGCGAGCCAAGTTATTGCAGGACGCCGCGACTGTCAACAACAATTCACCCGCCACGCGGCCCTGACGACCACTTTCGCGGCCAGCACACCCTTGAGTGGTTTTTATTCCGGCGTCGCACGGGCCGCAGTCATGCCTTCCGCTCTAGCCACAGGTTGCAAATAATTCGCAATTCCCCCACAAAAAATTTCTCTTCCCCTGCAAGGAATTTTGCTATACAGTGTGCGCGCACACGACACCTGTGCCGCCGCGAGTCGCCTCAAGGCAGCAAGAGTTCAAGGATTTTCAGCAGGCTTTAACTAGAACCGAGTCAGCAGCCCTTGCAGCACATCCAAACCGATCTGCGTAAGGGCATCAACTCCTTCAGCCCAGATGATGCCGTCAGTTGGCGGCTCATCCTCCACAGTCTGCGACGATGGGGCCGGTGCTCCTGTATGCATAAACCCATCGTCCGCAAACGTGTTAGCCGTTAGCGTCAAAGTCAGCGTGAGCATGGCTAAAGCTTTCTTTAAGTTCTTCATCTCTACTCCTCCGCGAGGTAGTTAAGTGAAACCAGAGCACTCTGGCTTTGGTCTGCGCCTTGTCCGCTGCTTAAGGCGCGGCTTTGCCGTGCTTGCAAATTATTTGCAAGCGCAACGAAAGGTGTTCCTCATATGAAAACGACAGAGACATTGCTACAGCAGTTGGATAACCCTACGTTGACCCCGGAAGAGAAAGCCCAGCTACGTTGTCGGGTTGCGGCTGAGTTCGAGCATAGGGGTCACTATGAGGCTGCACAGGATGCGCTCGCCGAGTACTGGCAAGGCGTCGGGCGTCGCCCGTTACTTGCGGGACTAGGCGAGCCGACAGCAACCGAGGTGCTATTGCGCGTCGGTACTCTCTCCGGCTGGCTCGGCAGCATCCGCCAGATAGCCTGGGCGCAAGAGGCTGCTAAAGACTTAATCAACGAGAGCATCACACGTTTCCAAGTACGAGGTGATACGGTTCGAGCCGTTGCCGCGCAATGCGAGTTAGCCTTTTGTTACTGGAGAGAGGGGGCTTACGACGAAGCACGTTCAATTTATTCTACCGCGCTGGAAAAGCTTAACGATAAAGACGACGAGCTTAAGGCGAAACTCATCCTACGTCTCGCCATAGTTGAATCATGTAGCGGCCAGTATAAAGAGGCGTTACGCTTGCTGACTGATGCCGCGTCATTATTGGATTCGAGTAATAACCACGCGCTTAAAGGCAAATTCCATAACGAGCTTTGCGGCGTGCTCATGTTTTTGGGTAAGGCCGAGAGAAAGGTAGATTATACCGACCGCGCCATCATCGAATGCACAGCCGCAGCATATCACTTCGAGCAAGCCGGTCATACCAGCTACCACGCGCGCACCGAGAACAATTTAGGACTCCTACTTTATACGGTAGGCCGCTACGCTGAAGCTCACGAACATTTAAATTATGCCCGCCGATTGTTCACTAAGTTGAAAGACAGTGGCAGCGTCTCTCAAGTAGACGAGACGCGGGCGCGCGTGCTGCTGGCGGAAGGCAAGGCTCAAGAGGCGGCGCGAGTGATTAGTGCGGCAGTGGACACACTGTCGCGGGGTGGCGAGCAGGCTGCACTAACGGAGGCGCTGACGACGCAGGGGCTGGTGTTGGCGCGGCTGGGGGATGAGGCTGGGTCGGTGGCGAAGCTGCGCGAGGCGGCAGGGGTGGCGGAGCAGGCGGGGGCGTTGGAAGACGCGGGCAAGGCCTTGCTGGTGTTGATGGAGGAGCACGGGGGGCGGCTGGGCGAGGAGGAGTTGGCGGAGGTTTACGAGCGGGCGGACGGGTTGTTGAAGGCGACGCAGGACGCGGAGGTGATCGGGCGCTTGAGAGCGTGTGCGCGGCGGGTGGTGGCGGCGCGGCGGGCAAGGGCGTGGGCGGCGGCGCGGCGGCGGCTGGGGCGGACGGACTTCTGGGCGAGTTTCTCGTTGCAGGAGCGGGTCGAGGCTTATGAGGCGCGTTATATCAAGCGGGCGCTGGCGGAGGCGAGTGGGAGCGTGAGTAAGGCGGCGCGGCTGCTGGGCTTCAAGCACCACGCGTCTTTGGCGGTGCTGTTGAAGGGGCGGCACAAGGCGCTGGCGCACCTGCGCACGCCGGCCGAGACCAGGCGGCAGAATCCTGAACGCGTGCGCGGGCGACGTTCGGCCCAGTTGCACGAGGGACAGCAGGAGGCGCGCGCCTTGTGCATCCTGCACGCGGAGGACGACAAGTTGGTGGCCGACGTTGTCCGGGACACGCTGGCGTTGGAAGGCTGGCAGGTGGAGTCGGTCGGGGCGGGGGTGACGGCGTTGCGGCGGCTGACGGGCGAGAGTCGTTACGACCTACTCCTGCTGGATAACGAGTTGCCGGGGATCAGCGGCGTGGAGTTGGCGCGCGCCGCGCGCAGGCTTGAGCACCGCCGGCACACGCCCATCGTCATGTTGTCGGCCGCCGACGTGCGCGCCGAAGCCGAAGGGGCCGGCGTGGACGCCTTCCTGCGCAAGCCCAACGACATCTCCAAGCTGGTCGAGACGATTGCCCGCCTGCTGCCGACGGCGGGCGCGGAATGAGACGCGGGGCGGCTGGACAGCGGCGGCACAAGATATGGTATAAGCTCAGTCGCTTTATCGAACAAAATGGGAGGCCGTAAATTCCTTAAATGGCAGTGAAGAAACAGAACAACCAGACCAGGGCCGGCGCGAGCGGGAACGGCGCGGGCAAGAAGCGCATGAGCCAGTCGGAAGTCGTCAACCACTTCGCCGAGCGGTTCGAGTTGAAACGCGCCGAGGCGAAAGAGATTTTCAACGTGCTGGCCGAGCTGGCGACGCGCGAGGTGAAGAAGAACGGCGAGTTCGTCCTGCCGGGCTTCGGCAAGCTGGTACTCGCCAAGCGCAAGGCGCGCGAGGGGCGCAACCCCGCCACCGGCGAGACGATCAAAATCCCCGCCAAGACCACCCTCAAGTTCCGTCTCGGCAAAGGCCTCAAGGACGCCGTCCTGCCGGCCAAGAAGTAAGCCCCGACCGAGCACAACGTAGTAAACGGCAGCGCGCGCCACACGCAAGAGGATGGCGCGCGCCGCCGTTTGCCCTTTCTCTGCCCCGCGCGTCAGCCGGCGTCGCCGCGGGGCCGAGCTTGTTCCTCTTGCATTCTCGCGCCGCCTGCGGCTATCTTGCCGTAACGCAAGCCCAACAACTTAAGACTGCGGGAGTGGTGGATGACTGAGCAGAGCCGGCTGCGCGACGACCCCCTCTGGTTCAAAGACGCGATCTTTTACGAGGTCTACGTCCGCGGCTTCTACGACTCGAACGGCGACGGCGTGGGCGACTTCCGCGGGCTGACGCAGAAGCTCGACTACCTCGCTTGGCTCGGCGTGGACTGCCTCTGGCTGCTGCCCATGTACGCCTCGCCCTTGCGCGACGGCGGCTACGACATCGCCGACTACTACGCGCTCCTGCCCGAATACGGCACGCTCGAAGACTTCAAAGAGTTCCTCAACGCCGCCCACGCCCGCGGCATACGCGTCATCACCGATCTGGTCGTCAACCACACCTCCGATCAGCACCCCTGGTTTCAGTCGGCGCGCGCCGCGCCCGACAGCCCCAAGCGCGACTGGTACGTCTGGAGCGACACGCCCGAACGCTACAAGGAGGCGCGCATCATCTTCACCGACACGGAGAAGTCGAACTGGACTTGGGACGAGCAAGCGCAGGCCTTCTTCTGGCATCGCTTCTTCAGCCACCAGCCCGATCTGAACTACGACAACCCGGAAGTCCAACAGGCCATGCTCGACGTGGTGGACTACTGGCTCGCCTTCGGCATAGACGGCTTCCGCGTGGACGCCGTGCCCTACCTCTACGAGCGCGAGGGCACGAATTGCGAGAACCTCCCGGAGACGCACGAGTTTCTGAGACTGCTGCGCGCGCACGTCGCCGAGCGTTTCCCCAACGCGCTGCTGCTCGCCGAGGCCAACCAGTGGCCCGAGGACGTGGTCGCCTACTTCGGCGGCGGCGACGAGTTCCAGATGGGCTACCACTTCCCGATCATGCCGCGCCTCTTCATGGCGCTCCGCCAGGAGGATCGCAAGCCCATCGTCGAAATCCTCGAACGCACGCCCGCCATCCCAGACACCTGCCAGTGGGGGATGTTTTTGCGCAACCACGACGAGCTGACGCTTGAGATGGTGACGGACGAGGAGCGCGACTACCTCTACAACGAGTACGCGAAGGATCGGCGGATGCGTTTGAACGTCGGCATACGCCGCCGGCTCGCGCCGCTCTTAGACAACAGCCGCCGCCGGATCGAACTGCTCCACAGCCTGCTCTTCAGCCTGCCCGGCAGCCCGTTCCTCTACTACGGCGACGAGATCGGCATGGGCGACAACATCTTCCTCGGCGACCGCGACGGCGTGCGCACGCCGATGCAGTGGTCGTCGGATCGCAACGCCGGGTTCTCGGCCGCGGACTTCGAGAAGCTCTACTTCCCCGTCATCAACAACCCCGTCTACGGCTACCAGTCCGTGAACGTCGAGGCGCAGACGCGCTACGACACGTCGCTGCTGCACTGGATGCGGACGATGATCCACCTGCGCAAGCGCCACCCGGTCTTCGGGCGCGGCACGATGGAGATAATACGACCCGAAAATCGCAAGCTCTTCGTCTTCATGCGCAGCCACGAGAGCGAGACCGTCCTGTGCGTCTTCAACCTCTCGCAGCACGCGCAGCCGGTGTGCATTGACTTGAGCCGGTTCGCGGGCGCGTGCCCCACGGAGATGCTCGGCGGCACGAGCTTCCCGCCCATCGGCACGGAGCCGTACCAACTCGCGCTCGCGCCCTGGGGCTTCTACTGGTTCATGCTGCCGCGCGGTTGAGTTTCTGGTCTGCGGTTGAGTGTGGCGCAGGATCGGTTCAACACAGAGGACACAGAGGTCACACAGAGTTCACAGTTTTTTTACTGTGTCCTCTGTGCTAACTCTGTGTACTCTGTGTGAGACCGGCCTTACGCCACACGCGTCCGCAAAATGCTTTATTTCTTCTTTTTCTGTCACCCCACTGGCGGGCCGCGCCTGGCCTGCGTTATGCTCGCGCCCTAAGTCCGCACGCAGAACACAAGGAGGGGGCGGCCACGGCCGGCGGCTCGCGCGTGAGACACGTGCGGGCGCGCGGCGCGGCTGCGCAGCTTAACGGAGATGGACAGTCAGCCAGTGCCCCAGGCGCGCATCCCCGTCGCCACCTACCGGCTCCAGTTCAACCAACAGTTCACGTTCGCGCAGGCGCACGCGCTCGTCGCCTACTTCGACGCGCTCGGCGTCAGCGACATCTACTCCGCGCCCGTCCTCAAGGCCCGCCCCGGCAGCCTGCACGGCTACGACGTGGTCGATCACGGCCAGCTCAACCCGGAGATCGGCACCGAGGAGGAGTTCGCCGCCTTCGCCCGCGAGCTGCGCGCGCGCCAGTTGGGCCTGCTCATGGACGTGGTGCCGAACCACATGAACATCGCCGGCTCGGACAACCACTGGTGGCTCGACGTGCTGGAGAATGGCCCGTCCAGCCCCTACGCGCGCTTCTTCGACATAGACTGGCAGCCGCCCAACCCGAACCTGAAGAACAAGGTGCTGCTGCCGATCCTCGGCGACCAGTACGGGCGCGTGATCGAGCGGCAGGAGATCAAGCTGAGCTACCGCGGCGGCTCGTTCTACGCCAACTACTACGAGACGACGCTGCCGGTCGCGCCCCGCACCTCGACCATGATCCTCAACCTCGCGCTCGCAGACGTGCGCCAGCGCCTGCCCGAATCCGACCCGGACGTGCTTGAGCTTGAGAGCATCATCACCGCGCTCACGCACCTGCCGCCGCGCACCGAGACCGACCCGGCGCGCGTGCGCGAGCGGCGGCGCGAGTACGCCGTCTCGAAGCGCCGGCTCGCCAACCTCGTCAAGCAGAACGGCGAGGTGCGCCACGCCGTCCACGAGGCGCTGCAAGCCATGAACGGCACGAAGGGCCGGCCCGCCACCTTCGACCGGCTGGAAAAACTGTTGGACGAGCAGGCGTACCGCCTCAGCTACTGGCGCGTCGCCGCCGACGAGATCAACTACCGCCGCTTCTTCGACATCAACGAGCTGGCCGCCGTCCGCGTCGAAGAGCAGCGCGTCTTTCACGCCGTCCACGAGATCATCTTCCGTCTGATGAAGCAGGGCCTCGTCACGGGCTTGCGCGTGGATCACGTGGACGGGCTGCTCAACCCGGAGCAGTACCTGACCGAAGTGCAGCGCGAGGCGGCGCACGCGCTCGGCGCGGAGCGTGCGCGCGCGGCCGCCGCGGGCGGCGCGCAGACCGTCGGCGCACGCCCTGCCGCGCGCGCGACTGATCGCCCGTGCTACATCGTCGTCGAGAAGATTCTCGGTCACGACGAACTGCTCCGGCGCGAGTGGCCCGTCCACGGCACGACCGGCTACGACTTCATGAACTTGCTCAACGGCGTCTTCGTCGAGCAGCGCAACGCGCAGGCGTTCCGCGAACTCTACGCGGACTTCACCGGCGGGCGCGTCAACTTCGACGACCTGCTCTACCAGTCGAAGAAGCTGGTGCTGCAAGTCGCCATGTCGAGCGAGCTGCACGTCTTGGCGCGCAAGCTCGACCGCATCTCGGAGCAGCACCGCTGGTCGCGCGACTTCACCTTCAACAGCCTGCACGGCGCGCTCGCCGAAGTCATCGCCTGCTTCCCCGTCTACCGCACCTACATCCGCCGCCGGCACACGTCCGTGAACGCCGACGACCGCCTGCACATCACCACGGCCGTGCGCGCCGCCAAGCGCCGCAACCCCGCGCTCAGCGGCTCGCTCTTCGACTTCATCGCCTCCGTGCTCCTGCTCGACGATCCGAAGGGCTTGACGGCGGCGCAGAAGAACGAGCGGCGCGACTTCGTGCTGCGCTTCCAGCAGTTGACCAGCCCCGTCATGGCGAAGGGCCTCGAAGACACGGCCTTTTATCGTTACTACCCGCTCGCCTCCTTGAACGAGGTCGGCGGCGAGCCGGCCATCTTCGGCGTCTCGGTCGAACGCTTCCACCGGCGCAACCTCGATCAGCTCGAAGCCTGGCCGCACACGCTCGCCGCGACCGCGACGCACGACACCAAGCGCGGCGAGGACGTGCGCGCCCGCATCAACGTCCTCTCCGAGATGCCCGAAGAGTGGAACCGCGCCCTCTACCGCTGGCGCGAGCTGAACCGCGCGCGCAAGGAGAGCCGCGACGGCGCGCCCGTGCCCGACGCCAACGAAGAGTACCTGTTGTATCAGACACTCGTCGGCACTTGGCCGCTCGCACCGATGGACGCGGAGGCGCACGCGGCTTACGTCGCGCGCCTGCAAGACTACATGTTCAAGGCGCTCAAAGAGGCCAAGCTGCACACGAGCTGGGTCAACCCCGAAGAGGACTACGAGCAGGCCGTGCGCAACTTCGTCGCGGGCGTGCTCGCGCCCGGCGACGCCAACAAGTTCCTCGCCGACTTCACAGAGTTCCAGCGCGTGCCGGCGTGCGCCGGTATGCTCAACTCGCTCGCGCAGGTGTTGCTCAAGGCGGCCGCGCCCGGCGTGCCCGACTTCTACCAGGGCACGGAGCTTTGGCACTTCTGCCTCGTTGACCCGGACAACCGCCGGCCCGTGGATTACGAGTTGCGCCAACGCCTCCTCGCCTCGCTCGCCGAGCAGCCGGAAGACGCGGACGCGACCGCCTTCGTCCAACAACTCGCGGCCGCGCCCGAAGACGGCCGCTTGAAACTCTTCGTCACGACGCGCGCGCTCCGCTACCGGCGCGCGCACAGCGACCTCTTCGCGCGCGGCGACTACCAGCCGCTCTTCGCCCGCGGCAGCCACGGCGAGCACGTGCTCTCGTTCGCGCGCCGGCACGACGGGCGCGAGGTCGTGGCGTTGGCGGGGCGCTTCTTCGTCGGTCTCGGCGCGGCGCGCGCCGCGCAGTTGGCCTTGAAGCCTGAGTTGTGGGACGACACGGTCTTGCCGCTCGGCGCGCACTTCGGCGCGGCGCGCTACCGCGACGTGCTCACCGGGCGCGAGTTCGACGCACAGGACGGCCCCGGCGGCAAAGAACTCAAGCTCGCCGACCTGCTCGCCCCGCTCCCCGTCGCCCTACTGGAACGGCTCTGAGCAGTTTGAGGTTCAAAGTCTGCATGAACGAACCGGGGATGGATAGTCGGCCGTGGGCGCTTGAGTTCGGCGCGCGGCCGCAGGGAGACGGCGGGACGCGTTTCCGCGTCTGGGCCCCGCGGGCGCGGAGTCTGGCCGTCAAACTCGTCGGCGCGGACGCGCCGCCCGTGCCGCTCGCACGCGGCGCGGACGACGTGTTCGAGGCGTTCGTCGAGACCGTCGGCGCGGGCGCGGATTACTTCTACCTCGTTGACGGCGAGCGCGAGCGGCCCGACCCCGTGTCGCGCTGGCAGCCGCGCGGCGTCCACGGGCCTTCGCGCGTCGTTGACCCGGACGCGTTCGCCTGGTCGGATCAAGATTGGCGCGGGCTGCCGCTCAAAGACTTCATCGTCTACGAGCTGCACGCGGGCACGTTCACGCCCGAAGGCACGTTCGAGAGCATCATCCCGAAGCTCGAATATCTGAAACAGTTGGGCGTGACGGCGGTCGAGCTGATGCCCGTGGCCGAGTTTCCCGGCGCGCGCAACTGGGGCTACGACGGCGCGCACTCTTACGCGCCGCAGTCAACTTACGGCGGCCCAGCGGGTCTTAAAAAACTGGTGGATGCCTGCCACCGCGCCGGTCTCGCCTTCGTGCTCGACGTGGTCTACAACCACCTCGGCCCCGAAGGCAACTACCTCGGCGAGTACGCGCCCGTCTTCAGCCAGAGCTACCGCACCCCCTGGGGCGACGCCATCAACTTCGACGGCGAAGACTCCGACGGCGTCCGCCGCTACTTCATCGAGAACGCGCTCTACTGGCTGACCGAGTATCGAGTGGACGCGCTCCGCCTCGACGCCATCCACCGCATCATAGACATCAGCCCGCGCCACTTCCTCGCTGATCTGGCCGCGGCTTTCCACGAGCAGGCGCGGCGGCTCGGCCGCCGGGCTTATCTCATCGCCGAAAGCGATCTGAACGACGTGCGCGTCATCAACCCGCCTGCGAGTTGCGGCTACGGCGTGGACGCGCAGTGGAGCGACGACTTTCATCACTCGCTGCACGCCGTCCTGACCGGCATTGACCGCGGCTACTTCGCGGACTTCGCGCGCGTCGCCGATCTGGCCAAGGCGATCAGCGAAGGCTACGTCTACACGGGTCAGTCGTCGCCGTTCCGGCGCAAGCGGCACGGCAACTCTGCGGCGGCGCGACCGGGCGAGCAGTTCGTCGTCTGCGTGCAGAACCACGATCAGATCGCGAACGGCTACTGGGGCGAACGGCTCGCGGCGCACACCACGCCCGACGGGCAGAAGCTCGCCGCCGCCCTGCTGCTCTGTGCGCCCAACGTGCCCATGCTCTTCATGGGCCAGGAGTGGGGCGAGACCGCGCCCTTCCTCTACTTCACGAGCCACACAGACCCCGACTTAGCCAAAGGCGTGCGCGAGGGGCGGCGCGAAGAGTACGCCTCGTTCGTCAAAGAGGAGGGCGAGACTGCGGCGACGGTCGGCGGCTTCGCCGACCCGCAGGCTGAAGCGACCTTCGAGCACTCGAAGCTCGTCTGGGCGCGGCGCGAAGAGTCGCCGCACGCCGAGCTGTTGCGCTTCTACCGCGACCTGATCGCGCTCCGGCAGTCCGAGCCGGCGCTGTCGAACTGCGACAGGACGCGTACGGAGGTCGCGTTCGACGAAGCGCGCCGCTGGCTGTGCGTCCGACGCGGCGACGCGTCCGGCGCGACGGCGCTCCTCGTCTGCAACCTCGACGCGGAGTCGCAAACCGTCCCCGTCAAGTCGGACGGCGCTGGCGCGTGGCGGCTCGCGCTGTGGAGCGGCGACGAGCGTTACGGCGGCGCGACGAACGATTCTACGCCGCCGCCGCAGTTGACCGGCCGCGCCGCCGAGACCGTCAACCTGTCGGGCTTGCAAGCCGCGCTCTACCTGCGCGCGCCGGTCGGCATTGACGACGGAACGTAAGCCTTGACGCCGGACGAGGAGACGCGAGTATGACGCAGGATGAAAGTGCGGAGACGACGCCGCGCGAGCACGGCCCCTGGACGATTAACGAGTCTGTCATCAAGTACCGGCACAAGCTGCTCGAAGTCCGCGAGGATCAGGTGACGCGGCCGGACGGCAAGCCGGGCGTCTACGCGACCGTCCGCGTCAAGCCGGGTGTCTCCGTGCTCGCCGTGGACGAAGAGGGCCACGCTCATTTGGCGCAGGAGTTTCGTTACGCGGTCGGGCGCAAGACGCTGGAAGTGGTTGGCGGCGCGGTGGACGAGGGCGAGACCGAGGAAGCGGCGGCGCGCCGCGAGTTGCGCGAAGAGTTGGGGATCGAGGCCGAACGTCTGACGCCGCTCGGCCGCGTTGACCCGATGACGAGTCTGATCGACTCGCCCTCGTACCTCTTCCTCGCGCGCGGGCTGCGCTTCATCGAGAAGCACAACGAAGGCAGCGAGCGCATCAAGACCGTCAAGCTCCCGCTCGCCGACGCGGCCGCCAAAGTCCACGCCAGCGAGATCACACACGGCTCAAGCTGCACCCTCATCCTCCGCGCGCACAAGTTTCTCGCCGACGAGCAAGTGTAAGACGACCGCGCGGCTTCGAGTAATGTGTAGTGGAGTCTACTCGACGTTAAGATCAACACAGAGGGCACAGAGTAGGCACAGAGGACACAGTTAAAACCTCTGTGTCCTCTGTGTGACCTCTGTGCCCTCTGTGTGAGACCGGCCGCTCGCTACTTGCTCCGCTTGCCGAACCGGCGGAAGTAGTCTTGATAGGAGAGACGCTTCCGGCTTATCGCGACCTCGCCCGGATCGTCGAGCGCCGCATCGGCCTGTTGGAGCGCGGCCATCTCTTCATCGTACTGCGGCGCGGCAGCGGCCGGCGCGCTGGCGTGCAGCGCCATGGTCGCCGCGCGCGCGCCGCGTATCGTCGCCCGCGCCGAGCCGAAGTCGCCCGCGTCCATGTGCCGGATGGCCTCGCGCCGCGCCCGCGCGTTCATCAGGAACTGCACGGCGCGCGCCGCCTCCTCGTTGACCGGCAGCGCTTGCACCTCCGCCTCCGGCGCGCAACGCAGCACGAACGACTGCTTAACGACCTCGGCGGCGCGCGCGTCCTGCGGCGTGTAGCCGAGCTTGAGGTCGAGCAGGTGGCGCTCCGTGCCGGCCGGGCCCGCGGGCACGCGCAGGCGCGCGACCACGTCGAGCGGCGCGCCCACTTGTAGGTTCGGCAGACGGTAGCGGCCCGTCTCCGTCAACTCGAAGTCGTTGAGCAGGTCGGACAGCTTCACGCCGTCCGACGGCACGAGGCCGAGCGTGACCGTGTGCGCGAACTGCGCGACGAGACCTTCCAGTTCGGTAGCGAAGATGCGCTGCATGTCTTCGGGCCGCTCGACGTGCCAGGCGTTGCCGCCCGCCGCCTGCGCCATCGGCACGAGCAGGTCTTCGTTGAAGTCCGCGCCGATGCCGATGGTCGAGGTCGAGACGCCGCGCGCCGCTAAGCCCCTGGCCTGATCCACGATCCGGTCGGGGTTCGTCTCGCCGACGTTCGCCAGCCCGTCCGTGATCAGCAGCACGCGGTTGATCGCGCGCTCGTCCAGGTGCTCGCTGACCTGTATGCCGCCGCGCACCCAGGCCTCGTGCAGCGCGGTCGTGCCGCGCGCGAAGACCTCCGCCAGCAGCGCCTGCAACCGCGCCTTGTCGGCGGCGGGCTGGCTGGGGATGAGCAGCTCGATGCGGTCGTCGAACAGGACGACGCTGATGCGGTCGGTCGGCAGCAGTTGCTCGACGCAGAACTGCGCGGCCTCGCGCGCCCGCGCCATCTTCTCGCCGCCCATCGAGCCGGAGCGGTCGAGCACGAGGCTCAGGTTGAGCGGCGGGCGGCGGGCGTCCACGGCCGTCGGCACGGCGGGCGGCGTGATGCGGACGAGCACGTCCACCGTCTGCTCGCGGTCGGCGACCAGGCGCGGGCGCTCGGTGATGAATTCAACTGTCGGCGTGATAACAGCCATCTCTCGTTAACTACCTCTCTTTCCGGTCAACTTCCGACTGTACGACTCGACGGCGCGCACGACGGCCGCCGTCAGGCGGCGCAAGCCCCGCGCCTCCGCCGGCGCGCGGTAAGAGCTGTGTACGTGCAACTCCAACCCCGGCTCCAACTCGATCCGCTCCCAGGAGCCTGTCGCGGGCGCGGGCGGCGACGACGCACTCAACGCGGCGGCGCGTTGCGGCGCGGCGTGCCCGTGTGTGCCGGGCGACGCGGGCGGCGGCGCGCTGCCGTGCGTCTGCGTCAGCAGCGATTCGAGATAGCTGAGCGCGGCGTTGCGCCCCGCCTCTTTTGTTCTGCGGCCCGTGTCCTTCGCGTCCAGCCCGAGGAGCCGCTCAAGCTCGCGCTCTGTACGCCCTTCGACCAGCTCGCGGATTTTGCGGATCGGCAGGTGCTGCGCTTGCAGGTTCTTGACGGCGAGCAGTTGCAACAGGTGCAGGTAGCCGAAGACCGACGCCGGACCCTGCTTCTCCTCGGCCGGGGCGAGCAGGCCTTCGGTCAGGTAGTAGCGCACCGTGCGCTCGTCCGGCAGGTCGCTGACCGTGCCGCGCTCCTGCACAGGCCCCGCCGCCGCCAACACACGCGCCGCCACCGCCGCCAACTCCGCCACGCCCACGAACTTCCGCCGCCGCAGCGCCTCAAGCTCCGCCCTCATGCCCGACAGTTATACTCCCTACAGTTTTTACTGTCAACAGTATTTTCTGAGCTTGATGGAGTGCGTAACGGGCGACGATTGCGTCACTCAATGATGATCTCGTCTATGAAGATGAAGGCGTCGCCGCCCGCGCCCGCGTGCCAGGCGGGCAGCTTACCGTAGTTGTAGGCTTTGATGCGGACGTAGCGGGCGGGCTGCGGCGTGATCGCGCCGACGAGGTCTTTGCGGACGACTTCGTAGCTCTCCACGGGCACGTCCGCGCGCAGCGAGAGCGCGGGCGTGAAGGTGCGCCCGTCGGTCGAAAGCTCGAAGTCCACGCGCGTGGGCATGACGATCCAGGAGCGGACGTTTTGCAGGAAGCCCGCGCCGAGCTTTGCGACTGGTTGCACGCGGCCCAAGTCTACGACCGCCTCGAAGTCCTGCCCCTGGTAGCCCTGCCACGCGCCGGCCGCGAAGTTCGGCCCGCCGCGCAGCCCGTCAATCAAGCCCTCGTCGCCGCCCGCCGTGTACTGGCGGTTGTAGCGCGCGCGGATTTCGATTGACCAGTCGTGCGGTCGTCGCTGGAACGTGGCCGCGGCGGGCAGGCTCACGCCTCCGTTGCGATCAACGGCGACGGCTTTAACTGTCGCCGTCGCGTCGAGGCGCAACGGCGCGTCGTAGAGGTGCGCGTTGACGGTCGGGTCGGAGCCGTCGGTCGTGTAGTAGAGGCGCAGGTCGGGGGCGGTTGCGTGGAGTTGGACTTCGGTGCTGGCGGCGAAGGTGCGGGCGGGGGCGGCGATGACGGGTACGGGGACGACGCGTTCGTCTGTGATGGCGGCGACGGGTTCGTTCCCTGCCCCGACGCCCCAGGCGCGGTTGGGCCGCGCGCCCATGCGGAACACGAGTGCGCCGCCGCGCATGATGTCCTGGTGGGTGATGAAAGACTTGTTGTAGGGGCGTCCGTTGAGCGTGGCGGATTGGATGTAGACGTTGCCGTGTCCTGCGTTGCGTGCGCGGACGGTGAAGGCGCGGCCGTTTTCGAGTTTGATCTTCGTCTCGGCGAAGAGCGGGCTGCCGACGGCGTAGAGCGGCGCGCCGGGCGTGACGGGGTAGAAGCCGGCGGCGCTCAGGACGTACCACGCTGACATCTGTCCGCAGTCTTCGTTGCCGATCAGACCGTCCGGTCGCGGCCGGTAGAACTCATCCATGATCTGGCGGACGCGCGCCTGCGTCTGCCACGCTTGTCCGGCGTAGTCGTAGAGGTAAGCCATGTGGTGGCTCGGCTCGTTGCCGTGCGCGTACTGGCCGATGAGGCCGGTGATGTCGGCCTGCTCGCGCCCAGTGGTGCGGCTCTCGGCGGCGAACAGCGCGTCGAGCTTGCGCGCGAACGCGGCGCGCCCGCCGAACAACTCCATCAGACCGCTCACGTCCTGCGGCGCGAAGAAGGTGTACTGCCAGGCGTTCGCCTCCGTGAAGTTGAAGGTGACTTCGCGCGGGTCGAAGGGCGCGACCCAGCCGCCGTTCTGGCGCGGGCGCGCGAAGCCGGTCGCGGGGTCGAAGACGTTGCGGTAGGACTGCGCGCGGCGGATGAAGCGCGCGTAGTCGTCCGTCTTACCAAGTAGCGCCGCCATCTGCGCGACGCACCAGTCGTCGTAGGCGTATTCGAGCGTCTTGGAGACGGACTCCGGCTCGTCCTCTTGGCTGATGTAGCCGCGCCGCTTGTAGGCGGCCAGCCCGAAGTGTTCGAGTTCGGCGCTGTGCTTCATCGCGGCGAAGGCGCGCGCGCGGTCGAAGCCGCCGACGCCTTTGCGCGCGGCGTCGGCGATGACCGAGACGGCGTGATAGCCGATCATGCACTCGGTCTCGTTCGCGGCCAACTCCCAGACGGGGAGCCGCCCGCCCTGTTCGTACTGGGCGATGAAGGTGTTGATGAAGTCGCGCGTGCGGCGCTGGTCTATGATCGTGTAGAGCGGGTGCGCGGCGCGGAAGGTGTCCCAGAGCGAGAAGACCGTGTAGTTGGTGAAGCCGCGCGCGGTGTGGACTTTGAGATCGCGGCAGCGGTAGCGCCCGTCCGTATCGTTGAAGAGGTTGGGCGCGAGCAGCGCGTGGTAGAGCGCGGTGTAGAAGGTGCGCAACTGTGCGGGCGTGCCGCCGCGTACTTCGAGCTTGCGCAGTTCCCTCCCCCACGCTGCGTCGGCGTCTGCGCGTACGCGCTCGAAGTCCCAATGGGGCAACTCAGCGGCGAGGTTGCGCCGCGCGCCGTCGGCGTCCACGGCCGAGAGCGCGACCTTGACGAGCAACGGCCTGCCGCCGCGCGCGTCGAAGCGTAGGTAAGCTTTCACGTTCGTGCCACGCGCTTCCGTCTGACCGTCTCTGAGTTGCTCGTCCGTTGCGATGCCGTGGGCGGTGAACGGCTGCGAGAACTCGATGACGAAGTAGACGAGCTGATCGCGCGCCCACGCGTCCGAGCGGCGGAAGCCTTCGACGCGCGTCGGGCTGACGACGCGCAGGGCCGAGTCGAGCACGCGGTCGCGGTGCGTGAGATCGAGTATGACGTTCGCCGCGTCCGTGCGCGGGTAGGTGTAGCGGTGCAAGCCGACGCGGTCGGTCGTCGTCAACTCAGCGAGTATGTCATCATCGAGCAGCCGGACTGAGTAGTATCCCGCGCGCGCCGTCTCTTGTTGATGTGAGAAGCGCGAGGCGTAGCCGCCCTCGGCGCGTTCGCCGGCAGTGGCGCGCAACTGGGGCGCGCCGACCGTGGGCATGAGCAACACGTCGCCGTAGTCGGAGACGCCCGTGCCGCTGAGGTGCGTGTGGCTGAAGCCGTAGATGATTTGATCCGTGTAGTGATAACCGGAGCAGCCGTCCCAGCCGGTCAGGCGCGTGTCGGGGCTGAGCTGCACCATGCCGAACGGGCGCGTCGCGCCGGGGAACGTGTGCCCGTGCCCGCCCGTGCCGACGAACGGATCGACGTAACGCGTCAGCGCGCCTTGCGCCGCGCCCGCCTGCGCCAGCACCAGGATCAGGATCGAGTTGTAGAGCACCCGTCTCATTATCAAGTTGTAAAGCGCCTGCCTCATTTAAGTCGAGTTGTAAAACTCGCGCCCCACACGCCGTTAAAGCTCACGCTCGCGCGCGTCTCATTGCCATCTCGCCGTTAAAGCTCACGCTGCGGCCCGCCGTGCCGCGCGGCCGAAGTCGCGTGCTCAAACGCCGCGTCGGTCAGACGTTTGTGCTTGCACTTGACCACCCCCTTCTGCGGGCCGCCCGGAAAGTAGAAACCCGTCCCCGCGCAGTCGGGGCACAGGCTCGCGTCCAACTGCGGCGCGGCGCTCGCCGGGCGCAGGAACGCCGCGATCTGCTCGTCGGCGACGCCGGAGCGGTGGATGGACATGGCGAAGCCGCCGGGGTTCGTGATGCCCTCGCCCGCCTGGCGCAGGTGCTCGGCGTAGCGCCGGCAGTCGTCGAGCGAAAAACGCGAACCCACACACACACCGCGCTCGGCGCGCGCCGCCTGTGGGTGTGTGTCTTCTTCGCCTGTTTCGTTTTCGTCTGGGTCTTTTTCAAACCTCTTCTTAGTGATTCGGAGATTCTCCGATTCAGGCGTCGGAGCGTCTCCGATTCTGGCTTCGGCGTTTCTCCGATCCTTGATTCGGAGATTCTCCGATTCTGGATTCGGAGATTCTCCGATTCTGGATTCGGAGCTGCTTGTACCGCCGTCCGCCGTCGGGGTGAAGTCCTTGATGACGTAGAGGTTAGTCTTGCCCAGCCCGCGCCGCTTGACCTCCAGCAGCGACGCGCGGCACAGCTCCTCTATGCCCTTCGTGACCGGCTTGTCGGACAGCGACACGTCCTTGCACAGTTTGGCGAGGCCGGGGTAGCAAGCCTGGTTCGTCCACGCGTAGCTCAACAGCGCCATGTAAATCAACTTGGCGTTCGAGCTGATCGCCAGCCCGAAGATGTAGTTCGGGACGCTGGTGAAACCACGCCGCAGCAGTTCGTTCTCGACCAGTATGTTCGCGTCTTCGCTCAACTCCGCACGCTCCTTACACGCCAGATGCCCGCCGCCGTTAAGCCGAACGCGACGGGCGGGGCTGGCGACTGTCTGTCGCAACCTCTCGCCGTACTCGCCGCGGGCGGTGACGGGACGCGCCCGGATGCCGGGCGTCCTTTCGTACAACAGCGTGCCGGCGATTTCAATACCCCTGCAATATTCGTTGCGGCCGCTGCAATGATTCTTGCAGGGGCTGCAATATTCGTTGCAGGGGCTGCAATAATCATTGCAGCCCCTGCAATATTCGTTGCAGGGGCTGCAATGATTATTGCAGGGGTGTCCGGCGGAAAATAAGGGATTTTCGATACCCCTGCAATCATTCTTGCAGGGGCTGCAATCGGGATTGCAGGGGTGTCGCGGAAAACATAGACGCGTGTTTTAGACCGGAAATACGGCTTACCCCTGTAACATTCGTTGCAGGGGTGTCACTTATAAAATGGCTCGTGAGTGCTATCTCGACCCAGTCCTCCGTGGGCGGCGGCATGACTGACAGGCGTTTCCAGCGTACGGTGAGTTTATAGAAAAGAGGCCGGCGAGTTGGAGGAAAGATCGGTGGGGCTGGTTCCCCTTTTATCTCCGTGCATCCTCTGTGGCCTCTGTGTCTGCGGTGGTGAATCTACTCTGAGCGGCATTCACCACCGAGGCACAGAGCACACAGAGGGGGCACGGAGGCTAGTAAAATGCCCGAACCGCTACTTAGACACCGTTTCAAAACCCATGCTGGATGTAGTTCCAGCAGATGAGCGCGCAGCCGAGTTCGAGGAACGCCTGATGGATGTCTGCGCGCCGCTCGTAACGAACCTTCAGGCGGCGGTAGCGGTTGAGCCACGCGCCCGT
>DASVPY010000016.1:0-10600 GCA_036389395.1 Pyrinomonadaceae bacterium | reverse complement strand
CCGCCGTGCTCCGGCTTGTCGCCCTTCGGCGCGTGGATGGCCTTGATCTCGGCCGGCGCGCCGAAGAACGACGGCTCGAGCGCCTCCTGCGCGGCGACGCGCGCGACGTTGACGGGCGCGGCCACCTCGATGGCCCGGTTCTCGGGCTGGTAGACCTGGCCGGACGCGCCGGGCGCGTTGATGAACCGGTCGGTCGGCTTCGAGACCCGCTGGTTTACTTTCTGTGCGTTGACCGGCACGAAGGCCAGACTAGGCAGGACGAGGGCCGCGCTCAGGAGCAACCGCAGCGCCTTGGCCCGCCTCTTCCTCGACACCATCCGTCGCGCAGTTAAAACCTGCGTGCTAAATGAGGCGAGGGGGTGGTTAAGCTTGTTTACTTCTCTCATTTCGACTTCTCCCTACTGGAAGTAATCGCGTCGGCGACACAAGCGGGTGTGCCGTGCGAGGGATGGTTTTCAAGACAACTGAACACGCGCGGCGTGTTGCTGCCGACGTGTGGTTAAGCCGAGAAAGGGCCGTGCTGGTTACAGTGCTTCAGTGCTGATGACGAGCGGGCACGTTGCGCAGGTACTTCAAGGCGCGCACGAGCTGGCTTTACAACAGAGCGCTGCGGGTTGCCCTGGGCCGCGTAAGCTGAGCCGGAACGCGAAGCATAGTATCGTGAACCTTTAAGACCCGCAAGGGCCGGGCTAAGATTTTTTGCACGATTTTGTACGAAACGGGGGCCGGCGCACGCAGCGCCCCAGCGCGCTCACTGCCGGCACTTGAAGAGGCGCGGCGACGCGCCGAGCGTGAGGTCGAACGGGCCGAGGGCGTGCCCGTCGGCGAGCGTCACGGTCAGCGTCAGGCGGTCGCCCGCGACGCGCCCGCTGTAGCGCGCGGGCCGGCCCGCTGCCTCGGCGGGCGGCGCGGCGGCGTTGTCGTCCACGGCGCTGATGTCGTGCGCGGGGCCGGCCGCCTCTTGCGTGTGCGTGCCGCGCGCGTCGAAGCGGCCGTCCGCGGTTAGCGTGATTGGCTCTTCGAGCGTCCCGTGCCCGCAGTCAAACTCGACGGTCGCGCCGCCCGCCGTCAACGTCAGTGCGACGCCCCGCCCCGCCCACACGCCCGTCGCCAGAGTCCGCACAGCTTCACCCCCGCCCGCCGTCACACCCGCACGCACCTTCTCATCCGCGTGCGCCGTTTCACTCCCGCGCGCGCCCGCGCCTTCGCAGGTGTTGAGCAGGAGCAACAACTCTTCCGCGTCCGAGTCTACGACGGCGAGGTCGTTTGTGCCGTCGCCGTCGAAGTCTGCGACGGTCGCGCCGCGCAGGACGCGCCCCGCGTTCGCGGGCGGCAGCATTTGAAAGTGCCCTTGCCTGTCGCCCAAGAGCACGCGCACCTCGCCCGCGCCCGCGCTGGTGACGATCACGTCGCCGATCTGATCGCCGTTCAGATCGCCGGTCGCCAACCCGTAGGGGCGCGCGCCCGCGGCGTAAGTGAGCGCGCCCGCCAGATGGCCTTGCCCGTCGCCGCGCAGTTGCGACAGACCGTGCGCCCCGTAGTCGGTCGTCAACAGGTCTGCGCGGCCGTCGCCGTCGAAGTCGCCGACGACGAGCGTCGTCGGGTTGATGCCGACCACGTAGTTGACCGGCGCGGCCAAGTTCCCTTGCCCGTCGCCCAAGAGCAGCGACACGTCGCTCGAATGCTGGTTGACCGCCGCGAGGTCTGCGCGCTTGTCGCCGTTGAAGTCGGCGGCGACGAGCCAGAAGGGGCGCGCGCCGGCCGCGTAGGTCTTGTGCGCGGCGAAGCCGCCGCGGCCGTCGTTGAGGTAGACGGAGACGTTGTTGAGCGTGTCGTTGGCGGTGGCGAGATCGGGCCGGCCGTCGCCGTTGAAGTCGGCGGCGACGACGGCGCGCGCCGTCCGCTCGGCGGCGAGCGCGAGGGGCTTGCCGAAGCCGCCGCGCCCGTCGCCCTGTAGCACCGAGACGGTCAACTGCCTGGGGCTGACGACGGCCAAGTCGAGCTTGCCGTCGCCGTCGAAGTCCGCCGCGGCGAGCGCGACGCCTTCGCCGCCCGCGGGCGAGCCGGCGGAGGCGCGCGGGAGTTGCCCGCGCCCGTCGCCGAATAGCACGGCCACGTTCTTGGCGAAGGCGTAAGCCACGTCGGCGTGGCCGTCGCCGTCGAAGTCGCCGGCAGCGAGCGCGGCCGCGCCGCCGGCCTGTGCGGCGGGGTTGACGGTGCAGTCGCCCTTGCCGTCGCTCGTGAGCAGAGAGACCTGTGTGCCCTGACTGGCCGCGATGTCGTCGTTGCCGTCGCCGTTGAAGTCGGCGACCGCGAGCAGCGCGCTCGGCGCTTCGGCGTCCGCGAGGCGGACGAGCGCGGCGGGGGCCAACTCGCCGCCGGGCCGCGCGAGCATGACGTTGACGACGCCGCTGATGCCGTCCACGAAGGCCACGTCGGCGCGGCCGTCGCGGTTGAAGTCGCCGCGCGCGGCGAACAGCGGCGCGCTCGTCGTGTTGAAGCGGCGGGCCGCGCCGAGCAGCGCGGCGGGTGCGTTGTTTGTGGAAGACGCCGCGTTGCTCGTGGAAGACTTGGCGTTGTCGTGCGCTGACGGCGCGCTGCCGAGCGCGAGTATGAGACGGTTCAAAGCGAGGTCGAGCACGGCGAGGTCTACGCGCGTGTCGCCGTCGAAGTCAGCGGCGGCGACCGCGACGGGGCGCTTGCCCGCGGCGTACCAGGCGGGCGCGGCGAAGCGGCCCGCGCCGTCGCCGATGAGCACGGCGAGATCGCCGGAGCCGGCATTACCGGCGACGAGATCGAGCTTGCCGTCGCCGTTCGCGTCCGCCGCCGCGACGGCGAACGGTTCGAGACCGACCGCGTGCGTGGTCGCACTGAAGTCGCCGCGCCCGCCGCCGAGGAGCACGGAGACGCTGTCGGCCTTCGAGTTGGCCGTGGCGAGATCGGGCTTGCCGTCGGCGTTCAGATCGGCGACGGCGAGCGCCACGGGGCCAGCGCCGACGGCGACGGGCGCGGCCGCGTCGAAGTGCCCGCGCCCGTCGCCCAGGAGCACGGAGACGGAGTTCGTGTCGTAGCTGACGACGGCGATGTCTGCGTGCGCGTCGCCGTTGAGGTCGGCGGCGACGACGGCGCGCGGACTCTTCGCGGTCGGCACGCTGAGCGCGTCGGCGAAGCCGCCCTGCGCGTCGGCGAGGTAGACCGACACGTCCGCGCCGCCGCTGTTGCTCACGACGAGGTCGCGCCGGCCGTCGCCGTTGAAGTCGGCGGCGGCGACGGCGACGGGCAGCCGGCCCGTCTTAAGTTTGCGCGCGACGCGCAACGTCGGGGCGGCGCAACGGCCGGACGCACGCGCCGACGGCGACGCCCACAGCCCCGGCAGGGCCGCGAGCGCGATTAAGAGTGCTACGAGTCGTCTCAACAAACTCACCTCGAATCGTTCCAACAGGGCCAGATAAAGTTATTAACTTTACGCGGGGAGCGAACCCAATTTAACTTGTCGCCGTTCCCCTTGTCTAAGGGCCTCGCCGCTTCGTCGCTTCACCCGCGGGTTGGTTGGAGGTTGGGTGTAACGCGCGGCCGGGTTAACACAGAGGACACAGAGTAGGCACAGAGGACACAGAGTTCTTTACTGTGTCCTCCGTGCTTACTCTGTGCCCTCTGTGTGAGACCGGCCGCACGCCTCACCCAACCAACCCGCACCGAGATTGACTTTCCCGCCGCCGCGCGCTAAGAGTCGCGTCTATGCAGCCGCGCACACAGCGAGTCACGCCGTCGCGCCTGACGGGCGTCGTCCTCTTCGTCCTGCTCTGCACTTGCGCGCCCGCCGCCGCGCAAGCGCCCGCGCAACCGCCGCAGGAGCAAGGGCACTTCCGCCCGTCAGACCTCGTCGAACTCGTCAAGCTCGACCGCACCATCAAGCTCGACGTGCGCTACGCCACCACTAACAACTTCGCCGGCCGCGCCGTCTACAGAGAGGCGCGCGCCTTCCTGCAACGCCCCGCGGCCGAAGCCTTGCGCCGCGCCGGCCGCCGCTTGCGCAAGGACGGCTACGGGCTGCTCGTCTTCGACGGCTACCGCCCCTGGGCCGTGACCAAGCTGTTCTGGGACATCACGCCCGCCGACAAGAAGCAGTACGTCGCCGACCCCGCCAAGGGGTCGCGCCACAACCGCGGCTGCGCCGTCGATCTCTCGCTCTACGATCTCAAGACCGGGCGCGAGGTGGCGATGCCCTCCGCCTACGACGAGATGACCGAGCGCGCGCACGTCAACTACCAGGGCGGCACAACGGAGGCCCGCCGCCTGCGCGACCTGCTGCGCGCCGCGATGGAGGCCGAAGGCTTCACCGTCTACGCCGAAGAGTGGTGGCACTACGACTACAAGGACTGGCGCGAGTACGCCATCGGGAACGACTGCGCGCTGTTCGGCGGCTGTCTAGTGAGTTGAGAGGCCGATGAACCGGATCGATCTGATCAGCGAGACCGCACGAACCGACACGAGGCGCGGCTAACGGTGCAGGATGCGTTGCGTCTTGCGCTTGAGCGCGAGTTCGACGGCGCGTATCTCGTGCTGGACGCGCTGCTGCGCGTCGGTCAGCACGGCCTGCAACTGGCGCAGGCGCACGAGCACGTCGGGCAGCGTGGCGGCCGTCGGCGCGGGCGCGTCCGCGGCGGTCGCGTCAGGCGCGGCCGGATCGGGCGCGTATGAAGACGCGTGCGGCGGCGGGGCGGCTACGTCGAGGCGGTCGGCGCGAATCTGTTCGTAGAGCAGGCGCGTGCGCGCGGCCGGCTCCACGTCCAACTCCGTGCGCAGCGCGGCGCGGCAGCGTTCGTACTGGCGCAGGGCCGCCGTGCGGTCGCCCGCGCGGTAGTGCAGCCGCATCAACTGGCGGTGCGTGCGCTCGTGCGCGCGATCCTGGCGCAAGAGCAGCGCGCCGTAAGTTTGCCCAGCCTCGTAGTCTTGATAGGCGGCGGCGTGGCTGAGCAACTTGTCGAGCGCGGCCAAATAAAGATTCTGCAAACGTTCGCGCTCGTAGAGACACCAGTCCTGGTAACAGCCTTCGAGCAGGTCGCCGCGGTAGAGGGCGACCGCCGCGCTCAAGCCCGTGCGGCGCGCGTCGTCCAGCTCGCGCCCGCGCACCCCTTGCGCGAGCGCGCACGCCTGCTCGAACGTCGCCACGTCGAGCCAGAGCGCGTCGCCCAGGTCGAGCCGCACCCAGTCGTGCTCGGCGGCGAGCAGCTTCGCGCCGGGCCGGTCGAGCGCCGTCTGCAAGTGCCAGAGGGCCTGGCGCAGATACTTCTTGGACTTGTCGGTCGCCGTCTCGCCCCAGAGCAGCGCCGCCAGCGCCTCGCGCGCGTGCGCGCGCCCGTGGTGGACGAGCAGGTAGCTGAATAACTCCTGCGCCTTGCCCGCCTCCAGTTCGCCGAGCGGGCGCGCTTGATACTCCGCCTTGAACTTGCCGAAGAGGTGGACGGTAAACGCAGGCATGAGTCTGCTCCCTGCCTTGAGGCGGACTTGGCGGCGGCGGCGCTGCCGAGTTTTTAAGCTGAGCGGGCACGCCCGACGCGGGCGTCTTACCCCTTGACCTTGGCGGCTCCCGAACGAGGGTTGCGTGGCAGATTGTTCGCGGCCCGGCACGAAGTGTGGTCGCGCCCGGCGGTCGGAGCAAGAGAAACTGAAGCCGGCCGTTGCGAATTTATTTCTAGGCGGCGGGAGTTATAACGCCACATCCGGTCAATGTCAATAATTTTCAGCGACCGGGGGAAAAGCAGTGACGAGTGACGAGTGACAAGTGACGAGTTAAAGCTGTTAGCGATTAGCTGTTAGCTCTTAGCTAAGGACATAAAGCTAACGGCTAATCGCTTGCTCGTCACTTGTCACTCGTCACTCGTCACTGCTTTCTACGAGGACTTCGAGGGCGAAGGCGCGGCCGGAGTTGCGGGCCTGGTCGGGCGCGGCGAAGCGTAGGTCTGCGAACTGGACGCGGGTCGCGCCGGCGTCGGCCGGTTGCAGGCGCACGGCCGGGAAGCGCGCGAAGCCGAGGAAGACGCGCGCGCGCCAGTCCTGTTCGGCGCGCGCGACCTGCGCCGCCTGCGCCGCGCTCGGCTTCTCGAACCGCGCGAACTGCGCAGGCGCGCCCGTCGCGCCCGCCGCGAGTCGCGTCTCGAAGCGGTAGTAAGCGGCGTCGGTCTCGACGACGGACTGCCAGCCGGTCGGGTCTGCGAGCGTCGGCATCGCGGCGACGCGCAGCACAGACTCGCCGCGCGCGCGCGCCAGTTCCGCACCCGCCGCGCCCGCGCGCCTGAGCGCGACGGCGTGCAGGGCGGCGAGCGCCACGCAGTAGGCGACGAACAGCGCGAGCGCGCCGTGCGCGAGCCGCGCGCCCAGACGCTCGGCGAGCCGCACGCGCCAAGCCAGCAGGATGAGCGCCAGCCCGACGCACCACAGCACGCGCGCGCGGCCCGACAGCCCGCCCGCGCGCGCCACGGTCAGCACGGCCAACGTCAACACGAGCGCGAACGCGCCCCAGAGCACCAGTCGCCAGCGCCGCCCGCGCACCGTCAGCAGAAACGCCGCCCCGCCCAGCAGCAGCCAGACCCAAGGGTCGAGCACGAAGAGTATGTCGCCGTAGACCCAGCGTCCGTCCCAGGGCAGCAGCGGGCGCACGCCGTAGCTGTTGAGCCAGTCGAGCACAGGGTGCGTCGCGCACGCGGCGACGGTCGCCAACGTCAAGCCCTTTAGACGTATGCGCGGCGTCCACCCGCCGAGGCGCGTGATGAGCCGCTCCAACGCGAAACAGGCGAGCGGCAGCAACAGCCCCAGCGCCAGCGTCCCGACGACCGAGTGCGTCACGCCCCTGTGCTGCTCCAACGCGACCCACTGCCCGCGCAGACGCGTGAGCACGTCCACGTCCGGCGCGTTCGCCGCCAGGACGCACGCCGCCGTCGCATACGGCGACAGCCGGCCCAAGCCCGCCTTCGCGACGACCAACCCGACCATCGAGTGCGTGAGATTGTCCATCAGGAGACAGGAGACAGAAGACAGGCGACAGGCGACAGAAGCCAGAAGAAGGAAGATGAAACCCGCGCTTCCCCTTCTGGCTTCTGACTCCTGTCTCCTGACTTCTTAGAACGGCATTTCCCGCGGCGGCTCCGGCGGGAGTTTGGCGTAGCGCGCGGGGTCGAGGCGTTGGAGGTGTTCGGCGGCGTCGGAGGCGGCGGCCGATTGGGGGATGGGCTTGCCGTCTTTGTCCTTGGCGGTGCGCGCCGTCTCGACGATGCGGGCGAGCAGTTCTATCGCCTCCTGCTTCTTGCCCTGCTTCTCGTAGACCTCGGCGAGTTTCAGGTTCGCCGTGTCGGCGGGCACGATCTCGGCGTTGGTCTTCGCCAGCTCGGCGTAGAGCGCGGCGGCGGCGTCGAGTTGACCGTCCTGCTGGCGCACCTGCGCGAGCGCGAACTTGGCGCGGGCGGCGATCTCCGTGTTGCCGTTGTTCGTCAGCGCCTCAAGCTCTCTGACGCCGGTCGGGCGATCAACGGTGAGCAGGTTGGCGGCGCGGAAGTAGTGCGCGAGGCTCTTGTAGGGGTCGCCGTACTTGGCCTCGACCTTCTGGAACTCGGCGGCGGCGGCCTGCGCGCGTTCGCGCTCGGTGTGGTAGGACGGCCCGGTCGCGCCGGGTTCGGGCGAGGCGGAGACGCGCGCCTCGTTGATGTCTATGGCGCGGCCCAGGGCGCGGCGGGCCTCGTCGGCGTGCTTGCCGCGCCACCACGAGAAGACGCCGGCCAGGATGGCGACGAGCACCAGCCCGACCAGGGCGTAGAGGATCGTGCGGCCTCTGCCTTCGAGCCGGTCGCCGACGCGGTCGAAGGTCGCCATCGTTTTATCGCGGAAGGCGTCGTGGCGGAGTTCGCGGACGCGTTTTTTATTGTATCGAGCCACGTTTCTTTCTCTCGCAACATCGCACGGGTGTGCGCGTTCTAAAATCGGGGGTACGGGCGAAAAAGTCACTCTAACGACCGCTCCGAGAGCTTGTCAAGGAAGCAGCCCGACCGCCGACGTTGCCCGCACGGACGGCGCGTGCTACGCTCGCGCGACCGGGCGCGGGTGCTGACTGTTAAGGCCGCGCCGCGCCGGCCGGGTTGCGCGGACGAACGCGCCCTGCCGAAAGGCCGAAACTTGTTGCAGGGGCCGAAGATTTTTCTGGAACAGCGCGCGGCGGGCGCGTGTCTAACTTTCCGTCCGTCGTTTCAGCGCCCGGCGGGGCGGGCGCGGGCGGACGCCGGAGGACGTTTGTGAGCTTCGTCGGAGAGCCATTCGCCCTCCGTGGGCAAGCCGAGCTGGAGCCGGCGGCCGTGGCGGCCGCGCCCGGCGAGGCGTGCGACCCGCCTGAGACGCAGTTCCTTGACAGACTCCGGGCCGGCGACGCCGCCGCCTTCGACTTCCTCGTCCGCGAGCGCACGCCCGACATCTACGCCCTGCTCTACCGTCTGACCGAAGACGCCGAGGAGGCGCGCGATCTGACGCAGGAGACCTTCCTGCAAGCCTTCCGCGCCATCCAACACTTCCGCGGCGAAGCCGACCTGCGCACCTGGCTCTACCGCATCGCCGTCAACCAGGCGCGCAACCGCTGGCGCTGGTGGCGCAGGCGCAGGCGCAGCGCCACCGTCTCGCTCGACGCGACGGACGAAGATCACGAGCGCCCCTTGGCCGCGCGCCTGCCCGACGAGCGCAGCGTCAACCCCGAAGAGGCGGCGCTCACGCGCGAGCGCGAGCGGATGTTGATGCAAGCGTTGCGTGCGCTCTCGCGCGTCTACCGCGAAGTCGTCGTCCTGCGCGACGTGGAAGGCCTCAGCTACGAAGAGGTCGCCGCCACGCTCGAACTGAGCGTCGGCACGGTCAAGTCCCGGCTCTCCCGCGGTCGCGCCGAACTGCGCCGCCGCCTCGCCGGGTTTGGATAAGCTAACAGCTAACGGCTAACAGCTAATAGCTTCTCGTTCTTTGACGCGAATGGCTGCCCTGCCCCGGCTTGACTAACTGACGACCTCGGTGCCAACGGGTCGGGAAGTGACGGGAAGAAGTCGGGCCGGTTGCGGCAACAGTCCTGCGCGGGGTCGCACGCGCGTCGCGCCGCAGGTCGGCGCGGCCAGCAACACCCGCCGCCCATTGGCGCGGCGCGCGGCTGCCGCCCCCGGACAGGGTTTTGCGCGGCAGTCGTCTCGACCGCTTCGCCTTCGCTTCCCTTGCGGAAGGGAGCAGCCGGGGTCGGCCAGCCATTCGCGGAAAGGCAGATGTCAGATGACAGATGTTAGATGTCAGTCTTTGACTCCCACTAACATCTGACATCTGACATCCGACATCTGACATCTGACATCTGACATCTGAAGTTATGACGTGCGCGGAGACACAAAGGAACCTGACGGCCTACCTCGACGGCAGGCTGACGGAGGGCGCGCGCGCGACGACGGGCGCGCACCTCGCGAGTTGCCCCGTGTGTCGCCAACACCTCGCGGAGACGCGCGCCGTCGTGCGCGCCCTCAACCAGTTGGAGCGCCCGCAGCCGCCCGCCGACCTGCTCCCGACCATCAGCGGCGCCCTCATGATCGAGCGCGCCGCGCGCCGCCAGCAGCCGCCGCAGACCCCTTGGGCGTGGCTCGCCAACTGGGTGCGCCCGCGCGTCATGCCCTACACGGTCGGCGCGTTCGTCTCGCTGCTGCTCTTCCTCGCCGTGTCGAGCGCCCTGCGCCCGCACGTCGGGATGCTGCGCGAGATGGCGCGCGAGAACTCGATGGAGGAGATACAAATGGTCGTCGTCGGCGTGCCGGGTCAGCCGAACGACCTGCGCGGGCTGGTGCCGAGCCTGAACCCGAACGGCGCGCTCGCCAAGCTGGTGCGCTCGCCCGCCGAAGGCGCGGCGGACGACGACGACATGGTGCTCGCCGCCGACGTGTTCAGCAACGGCGACGCCGCGCTGGCCGAGATCGTGCAACCGCCGCGCAACCGGCACATGCTCTACGAGGTCGAGGCCGCGTTCCGCCAAGCGCCCGCGTTCCTGCCCGCCGCGCGCGACCGCCGCCCCGGCACAGTCCGCGTCGTGCTCTCGCTCTCCAAGGTCAACGTGCAGGAGCGAAGTTTTTAAGAGCGGTCGGCGGTTGAATGTAGCGCGCGGCCGGTCTCACACAGAGGACACAGAGGAAACATAGAGGGCACAGAGTACTCGCTCTGTGCCCTCTATGTTTCCTCTGTGTCCTCTGTGTTTAACTGAGCGTCGAAAACTTGCCCGCTCAATCACTGGGCCGGGCCGAACCTGAGCCGGTACTCGGTCGAGTTCATGAACCCGTTGACCATGGTGCGGAAGTCGCCGGGGTGGCTGGTCAGGTAGTTGACCCAGTTGTCGAACCCGCCCGTGTCGGGCGCGCGCCGCAGGAACCCGTAGTACTGCGCGGCGACGAACGAGTTGACCGCCTCGCGCTGCTGGCTCACCTCGTCGGACTGCACCACCGCCCGCAGCACTTGGGCGCGCGTCAGCGTGCCGGCGTTGAGCGCGTTGGTCAGTTGCGCGTTCGTCAGCGTGACCTTCTGCGTGCCGTCGGGGTTGGCCGGGTCGGGCGTC
>DASVPY010000015.1:0-28950 GCA_036389395.1 Pyrinomonadaceae bacterium | reverse complement strand
GCGGAAGCTGCCGATCTTGCGGTAGAGCTGGATGAACGCTTCCTGGGCCAAGTCTTCCGCCTCGGCCGTGTTGCCCGTCATGCGCAGGCAGAGCGAGTAGACGCGGCGGTGGTGGCGCGCGTACAACTCCTCGAAGGCGGGCGCGTCGCCCGTGGCCGCGGCCTGCGCGAGTGCGTGATCGGTGGTCTGCGTTAAATCTTGCTCGGCGGCGGCGGGCAGACTCCCGGCGTTGGGCCAGAGCGGAAGGGTTGTGGCGTCGGCGCTCATGCCGTTGGACAGAGCAAGCCCAGTGCCAGCGGCGGGGCCGCCGAAGCGCCCGCGAAAGCGGCAAAACGCTGAGGAAATTGGACGAAAAGCGCGACCCGGCGGCGGCCGCCGACCATATCGGGCGGGTGCTGACGAAACGGTGTAGCGGGAGCGAACGCGCGCCGCGCGCTTAACCTTCTCCGGCGCGCGTCGTCGGGTTGCGGCCGTGGGCTTCAGGTCGCTTTGACGTAGGTGGTGACGCGGAGGTTGTCGGCGAGTTGGCGCGTCTCCGCCGACGCGAAGCCGGCGAGGAAGTCGGCGGGCATGAAGGTGTCCGCGTCGGCGACCTCTTCGGGCACTTCGGTCACGAGCCAGCGCTCGATGTCTGCGCGCAGCGTCGCGTAGACCTGCGCGCCGCCGATGACGAACAGGTCGCACGCCAGGTAAGGCGCGAGCGCGAGCACCTCCTGCCGGTCGCGCAGCACGACGACGCCCGGCTGCGGCGCGGGCGCGGCGGCGCGACTCAGGACGAGGTTCAGCCGACCGGGCAGCGGCCGCCCGACGGAGAGCCAGGTGCGCCGGCCCATCAGGACGGCGTGCCCGGTCGTCTGCTCCTTGAAGAACTTCAGATCGGCCGGGTAGCGCCACGGCAGCGCGCCGCCGCGGCCGATGGCCCCGCGCCGATCCACCGCGACGATGCCGACGATGCTCATGCGTGTTGTCTCAGCGCGCCGTGGTGCGCGCGCACGCCGTATTTCTTCCTGGCCTCCTGGAAGACGTTGGCGATGAGCTGGGGCGAGAGGTACGTGCTCCGGCGCAGGCGCTCGACGCTGGGCAACTGCCCGAGCGTCTGCGCGACGCACCACTGCCCCAGCCGGCGGTAGCTTTCAAACTGGGCCTCGTCGAACCACTGGTTCGCGGTCGTCTGCTGCGGGAAGTGTTTGTTCTCCAAAGCGTACTGGCGCACGTCGGCCGTCTCCGTGCCGGTCACACTCGGCTTGAAATAGACGAGGATGCCGGTGCGCGCCTCCGCGTCGGCGTGCTCGTCGGCGCGGCCCGCGCCGGGCCAGCCCAGGGCTTGCGCGTGGCGCGGCGAATAGATGACGCGCCCGACGGCGACGTAGCCCGCCGCCAGCTTATCCTCCGCGCCGGTGAACACGTCAAGGCTTAACTCGATCTCGGTGCCGAAATCAATCCGGCAGCGGCGGATGGCTTCGCCGAGGTCTTGGAAGCAGGCGGGCTGCGGGTCAGCGCCGCAGTCGGCCAGGACGATGAAGCGGCAGCCGCGCTCGACCAGCGAGTAGAGACCCGTGTTGTCGAAGTGGCCGCCGTCGGTCAGGTAACAGTACGACGACAGATCGTTGGTCTGCGAGAGGAACTCGCGCAGCAGGTAGAAGGGCCAGAGGCCCGACTGCGCGCTCGTCCAGTGGTCGCGGTTCGGCGTCGGGGCCCAGTAGCCGAGCCGCACGTTCAGGAGCGTGAGCAGCATGGCCAGGGCCGCCGTCGGCTTCTTCGACCCCATGTTCGGGCTGACGGCCGCGCCCGAGGTCGCGATGGCCGTGCCCAGCGTCAGCCGGCCGCGCATGTAGTCCGCGGTCGGGCGGTACTGCGTCCGCAGCGAGCCGCAGTGGCGCGCCGAGAGGACGAAGGAACAGGCCGAGCGTTGCGCCGTCGCCAGGTCGCGCCCGGCGACGAGGTTCAGCGTCGCGTTGACGAGGTGGTAGGGCGCGCCGCGCTGACAGTTTTTCAACTCGGCCAGCGGGATGTCGTCGTCCGGGGCCGACTCGGCGATCTCTTTCTGCTGCGTGCGGCGCTTGAGGTTCGACGCGCCGAGGTAGGCGCGCACCAGCCGCCCCCTGTAGAACTGGTGCATCGAGACCCCGTTCGGATCGACCGTCCAGCCCAGGGCGACGACCCACACGAGCGCGGCGCTGACCAGCGCCCCGACCTCGTAGACGCGCCGCAGCACCGGGTAGGCCGAAGGCAACTCGCCCCCGAGCAGGAAGAGGACGGTCAGCGTCATGTAGGTGCAGGCGAGCAGCCAGAGCGAGCGCCGGTTCTCGCCCCGCCCCCACCACCACTCGGCGACGACCAGCACGCCGCAGGCGACGACGCCGGAGCCGATGGCGTGCGTCAGGTTGGTGTTGCTGTGCTGCTCGCTGTAGAGGTGCCACCAGACCTCGCTGGACAGGTAGCCGAGCGCCGCCGTCAGTGCCAGGCACAGGGCGATGCCGCACAGCACCCGCAGCGCCGCCAGCAGCCGCGCCCGCCGCGTCTCGTGCCGCCGCCGGGGGCGCGCCGCCACCTGCGCCTGACTCAACGCGGCCCACAAAAACATGGCGCTCAGACCCAGCAGCAGCCCGGCGCTCGAAAACGGCCAGGCCCCCGCCCGGCTGACCTGCCAGGGCGGGGCCGGCGCGCGCTGCCAGACGCCCCCGGCTAACATGGCCGCCGCCACGCTGGCGGCCCCGACCGTCCAGCGGGCCGCGCGCTGCCGCCGCAGGTAGGCGAGGAACCGGTCGAACCAGAGCCGGCGACGGCCGGCTTGCTCGCCCGGCGCGGCGGCCCCGTCCTGACCCAGCGCCGCGCGCAGGAACAGGAGCAGGATGGCCACGGCGATGATCAGCAGGGGCACGGCGAAGAGGATGATGAGGTGGAACGGGTCGGCCTCGTGCGCCGCGCCGCGGGCGATCAGTTCGGCCGCGGCGGCCTGGGCGGCGGCGGGCGCGGCGCTGTCGGCTTCGCGCGCCCACCCGTGTTTGGTCAGGGCGTGCAGCCAGCAGCCGCCGGCGAAGGGCAGCACCAGGCACGCGAACTGGAGCAGCAGGAGCGGCTGCCCGCTGCGCCCGAGCGGCGTGTTGCGCAGCACGCGCAACTCGAACTGCTCCCCGTCGGCCGCGCGCATGGTCAGCAGGCGGTAGAGGATCAGGCTGCCCGTCACCGCCGTCGCGGCGGCGGGCAGCACGAAGCCGAGCGGCTGCTTGTAACGCTCGACGGCGAGCAGCCGCGCGAACACCAGCACGCCGCCCAGCAGCGCGAGCACCGCGCCGAACAGGAGACGCGGCGACAGCCCGGCGGCCGTGTAGCCGGAGGCGCGGCTGGTGCTGTCCGCGCGCCAGAGCACGACCCAGCCGAGCACCGCCACCGCCAGCCACAGCGCCGTCAACGCGAGGTCGGCCGTCTCGTACCCGAAGACGGTCGGGAACGTCACCACCTGCGTGAACGTCTGCGGCCAGTACAGACAGAAGATGAACATGGGCGTCATCAGCAGCGCCAGCCCGAGCCGGCTCCAGGCGGGCCGCCGCTGCTTCGCCCACTGCATCTCGTAGAGCGCGAAGCCGAAGCACAGCACGACGCCCGTGACGATGCTGAGCTGCACCAGCACGGCCGCCTCCGGCCGGAAGTAGAGACCTTCCGGGTTGAGGAGGTAACGCAGCAGCGCGTGGCTCAACCAGGAGACGACGCCGGCCAGCACGACCAGCACCAACAGGGGCGTGCTGGCGAAGATGACGCGGCTGACGAAGGACGGCGCGCCGGTGCGCGCCTGCCCCTCGTCGGCCGCCGGGGCCGCGCGCACGGCGGTGAAGACCGAGCCGGCGGCGGCCAGGATCGGGAAGAGGCTGCCGAGCACCGTCAGTAAAGAGCCGAGCGACAACAAGGAGTCGAGCGTCAACCCGCCTTTGTCGGCGCGCGGTCTGAGCAGGTAGTCGAGCGGCTCGTGCCCGAAGCCGGCCAGCAGCAGGATCGTCACGGTCGCGGCCAGGGCGATCAACAGCCGCGTGTGCAGCCAACTGATCTTGTTGCGCCGCACCTCGGAGCGCCACTGCCGCTTGAGTTCCGCGTCGTCGCCCGGCACTTCGCCCACGGCGAAGGGCCAGAAGCGCAGGAACAGCAGCAACGCGACGGCCGCCGCCGCGGTCGCCCAGACCCACCAGCCAGCCCCGCCCTTCGGCAGCGGCACGTGCATGCCGGCGAGTGTGTAGACGAACACGCAGACCGCGCCGAAGGAGAGGCGTTGCAGCCAGCGGTGGGCGGGCGTGGCCCGCTCGTTGAGCGAGAGCAGCCACGCGGCGCAGACGGCGACGAGCAGGGCGAATAGGGACGCCGCCGGGTAGCCGATCCACGCGAGCCGATGCCTGAAGGCGTCCGGGCACGCCGAGTTGTAGAGGAGGTCGTGCACGTCGTGATCCGGCATGAAGAAGAAGTAGAGCTTGGCCACGAGGATCGGGACGACGAGCATGGGCAGCAGGGCCAGCCACGTCAGGGCGAGGTTGCGGGTGGTGACCGAGATGGCGCGCCAGGTGTCGGCGCTGAGCAGCCCCTTGCGCGGCGTCAGGTAGTTGGCGTAGAGCCGCAGGTGGTGGATGGGGTCGCGCCAGGCGCTGCGCGCGCTCTCGGCCCCGCGCCGCGCCGCCGCCTGCGCCGCCTCGGGCGTGCTCGCCGCATCGGGGCGCGCCGCCGCGGCCGGGGCGGCGAAACGCTCCGGCTCGATCTGCTCGCGCGGCGGGAACACGTCCCGCAGTTCGTAAGGGTACTGCTCTTCGAGCAGCAGCCGGTTGGCCCAGCGCGAGTGCCCGGCGGCCCGGCTCGCGCCGGCGGCGCGGCCCGCCGGCTGGTCGGCCGCAGGCGCGGGCCGCGCCTCGTCGCGCAGCCGCGTAAAGAGGCCGGCGGCGATGGCCAGGTTCAACTCCTCCGCCAGCGCGCCGAGCAACTCCGGCGACACCGGCTCGTGCGGGTCGGCGGCCTTCAGGCCGGCGAGCGTCGCCGGCCTGAAGTGCGCGCGCAGCGCCGCGGACGTGGGGTCGTCGCCGGTGAGCAGCTTGACGATCAGACTGTGCGGGTGCTTGATGTCCTCGGGGCCGAGCCGCGCGGCGTCGTCGCCGTCCGCGCCGGTCGGGGCCTCCTGCGGGTTGATCTGCGCGCGCGACAGCCACGCGCTCCACCAGCCGCCCACGTAGCCGCCGCCCGAGACGGTCGAGAGGTAGTCGAAGATGCGGAGCAGGTTGAGCCGGTGTAGCTCTTGCAGCACGCCGAGGCAGAAGGTGGCGCTGCGGATGCCGCCGCCGGACAGCGCCAGCCCGACGATGTCGTGCTGCGCGTCCGCGTCCGCGGCCTGCCGCGGGCGGTAGAGGTACTTGGCGCGTCGCTCTTTAATCTCTTGCCACTCGGCGGCCAACACCTCTTGGAACGAGACGGGGTTGGCAGGTTCGGCCTCGGCGGCGGTGCGTGCAGGCTGTTCGGTCGGTGTGGCGTTCATGGTGTGCCTCGGGCGGGAAACGTGCCAGCGGGCGTCGCGACTATCGGGCGGCATTGGCGCGCGTGACGACTAACCCGGCGGGCGACAGGTCGTTCGGGGCCTCGCTTGATCATCAGCGGCGGCATCATCTTGACGGCAGCCTGACGGCTGAGCGTGAGAAACGGCGGAGTCACGTATCCGCGCCCACGGCGCGCCGGCCGAAGCCGCGTGGGCGGGAGCGGCGAAAGGGTTCGGCGCTAACGGGTGCAGACCCGCTAGGCGACACTGCAACGCATACGAAACTAAAGACTGCGGGCGCGGCCGCCGAGTGACTTCGGTCGGCCGGGATAGAGACCGCTGACAGGCGGCGTAATTATATTGCCGCGACCGGCGATGTCAACCCGCGCGGCCCGCCGCCCCACCCGGCCGGCTCTAACTTTAATGACCGCGGGCGGCTGAGTATTTCACGGCCTCGCCGGCGCGCTTCAGACGGCGACGGGCGCGGCGATCTTGCCGTGCGACTGGTAGCCGGCGAGGTACAGGTGTTCGTAGCGGAAGGCGAGCAGGCCTTGGAGGCCGCGCAAGCTCTCGGCCTCGTCGCGGATTTCCAAGCGGGGCAGCGGCAGCGGCGCGCGCGCCAGCACTTCGCGCACCTGCGCGAGATGGTTCTGGTAGATGTGGTAGTCGCCGAGCGTGTAGACGAACTCGCCGACCTCCAGCCCGCACACGTGCGCCAGCATGTGCGTCAGCAGCGCGTAAGAGCTGATGTTGAAAGGCACGCCGAGGAAGGCGTCCGCCGAGCGTTGATAAAGCTGGCAGTGGAGCACGCGCCCGCGCTCGACCTTGAACTGGAAGAGCGTGTGGCACGGCGGCAAGTCAACCTGATCGGCGACGCGCGGGTCCCAGCCCGTGACGACGAGCCGGCGCGAGTTCGGGTCGCGCTCGATCAGCTCGACGAGCCGCGCGATCTGATCCACGCCGTCGCGCGCCGGGTAGTGCCCGCCGAAGGAGCGCCACAGGTAGCCGTAGACGGGGCCGAGGTCGCCCGGCTCGCGCCCGAAGCGGCGCGTGTGCGCCTCGTCCGCCCACTCCTGCCAGATGTCCACGCCCCGCGCCCGCAGCTCGCGCTCGTCGGTGCTGCCGCTAAGAAACCAAAACAGTTCTTCCGCGATCCACCTGAAAGGCACACGCTTCGTCGTGACGATGGGGAAGCCTGCTTGTAAGTCAAACCTCGTCTGAAAGCCGAAGTGCGAGAGCGTCCCGACGCCGGTGCGATCCGCGTGCGGCGTGCCGTGCGCGAGGATGGAGTTGAGCAGATCGTGATACTGACGCATATCGGTTAGAATCGCCGCACCGAGAAGCAAGCGCATCTTACACGCTCCCGCGGGGCGAAGAAAACGGCATGACGTTGCTGAAGATCACGGAGTACCCGGCCGAGGTGCTGGCGCGCGTGGGCGCGCCGGTCGAGGCGTTCGACGACGAGTTGACGCGGCTCTGCGCGGACATGTTCGAGACGATGTACGCGGCCGAGGGCGTCGGCCTCGCCGCGCCGCAGGTCGGACTCTCCCTGCGCCTGTTCGTGATGGACTGCGACGGCATCAAGCTCGTCGCGGCGAACCCGGAGATCGTCGGCGAAGAGGGCGAGCAGGCGGGCGACGAAGGCTGCCTGTCGGTCGGCAAGATCGGCGCGCCCTTGAAACGTCCTCTGCGCGTGACCTTGCGCGCGCAGGACGAGCGCGGCGCTTGGTTCGAGCGCACCGCCGAGGGCCTGGCCGCGCGCTGCTTCCGCCACGAGACAGATCACTGCGACGGCACGCTCTTCCTCGACCGCCTCACGCCCCTCAACCGCAACATCGTCAAGAAGAAATTCCAGAAAATGAAGAAGTGGGGCTGACGCGCCGCCGGCCCGCGGCCTGGCCCCGCCGTGGGGCGGCGGCGTCGCCCCTTGGAGCGGCCGCGCCGCGCCGTGGAGTGGCGGCTTCACTCCGCGGCGCGGCGGTGTCACTCCGCCGCGCGGCGTCGTCGCTCCACGGAGCAGCGGCGTTACTCCGTGGAGCGGAGCGGCCACTCCTTGGAGCGGCGGCGTCGCTCCGTGGAGCGGCCGCGCCGCTCCAAGTCTCGGCCGCGCCGCGTTCGTTGGGTTTAGCCCTTTCTTATCAGGCGGTTACGGGCGGTCGTGGCGATCAGTGCCCGGCGGCCTGCGCTCGCGCCGCCACTGGCGGACGAAGAGCGCGACGGCGACGACGCAGATCAAGAGGAAGAAGATCATCGCCACGCCGATGACGAATAGCTCGCGGTTGTCCGTGTCCATGCGTCGCGCCCCCGCCGCGCCGCTCACGCGGCCGGCTGTTGCTGCGTCAGGCAGTGGATCGTGCCCATGCCCCAGACGAGGTCGAGGGCGTTGACGGGCGTGACGAGGCGCGTGGGGAAGAGGCGTTGCAGCGTCTCGACGGCGCGCGCGTCGTTCGGGTGGCCGAAGACGGGCACGACCACGACGCCGTTGGCGACGTAGAAGTTGGCGTAAGAGGCCGGCAGGCGGCCCTCGCGCCCCTCGACCACGCCCGGCATCGGCAGCTTGACGATCTCGAAGGCGCGCCCGCGCGCGTCGGTCGCGCGCCGCAGCCGCTCGTAGTTGTCGCGCAGCAACTCGTAGTTCGCGTCCGCCGGATCGTCTTCGAGCGCGCAGACGATTACGTCCGCCGCGACGAAGCGCGCGATGTCGTCCACGTGCCCGTCCGTGTCGTCGCCCACGATGCCCGCGCCGAGCCACAGCACCTTTTCGACGCCGAGGTAGTCCTTCAAATACTGTTCGATCTCTGCGCGCGTCAGTTGCGGGTTGCGGTTCGGGTTGAGCAGACATTGCTCGGTCGTCAAGACGACGCCGGCCCCGTTCACGTCAATCGCGCCGCCTTCGAGCACGACGCCGGGCACGAAGCGCGGCACGCCCAGGTGCGCTTCGAGCTGCGCCGGGATCACGCTGTCGCGTTTCAGCTCCTCGTACTTGTCGCCCCACGCGTTGAAGACCCAGTGGTTGTAGGCCAGCCCGCGCGCCTCGCTCGTGACGAAGTTCGGCCCGTAGTCTCTGATCCACGAATCCACTGTGGGCAGGCGGATGAAGTGGACGTTGTCCGCGTGCGGGAAGGTGAAGCGCGCGCGCACCCCTTGCGCGACCGCCTCGTCGTCCACGAGCAGGTTGACGCGCTCGTGCGGCGCGACCGCGGCCATGATCTGTAGGAAGGCGTCCTCGGCCTGCGGCACGCGCTCGGGCCACGTCTCCGGGTCTTTCGGCCACGCGAGCCACGTCGCCGCGTGCGCGTGCCACTCGGCGGGCATGCGGTAGCCGAGCGCGGCGGGCGTCGCGCGGTCGGGCGCGTGCGCCGGGCGCGCGGCTCCGTCGCGTGTGTCGGGCTTTGTCATCGCGCTACTTGGCTGCGCCGGCGGGTTCGAGGAAGCGGTAGCCGAGACCCTGGTAGGACTCGATGCGGCGGTCGCGCAGGAAGGGCCAGTTCTGCCGCGTCCGATCAATCAGGTCGAGGTCGCAGTCCACGACCAAGACCTCCTCCTTGTCGGCGGAAGCTTTCGCCAGGACGCGCCCGAACGGGTCGGCGACGAACGACTGCCCCCAGAAGCGCAACTGCCCCTCTTGCCCGACGCGGTTGACGACGACGACGAAGACGCCGTTGGCAATCGCGTGCCCGCGCTGGATGGTCTCCCAGGCGGAGTGCTGCGCCTGGTTCATCTCCTCTTCTTCCGAGGGCAGCCAGCCGATGGCGGTCGGGTAGAAGAGGAACTCCGCGCCCGCGAGCGCGGTGAGGCGCGCGGCTTCGGGGAACCACTGATCCCAGCAGACGAGCGTGCCGATGCGCCCGTAGCGCGTCTCGTGCGTCAGGAAGCCGAGGTCGCCCGGCGTGAAGTAGAACTTCTCGTAGTAGAGCGGATCGTCGGGGATGTGCATCTTGCGATACTTGCCCGCGATGCGTCCGTCCGCGTCGATCATCACCGCCGTGTTGTGATAGAGACCCGCCGCGCGCTTCTCGAACAGCGACGCGACGATGACGAGCTTCTTCTGCTTGGCGACCTTCGACAGCGCCTCGGTCGAAGGGCCGGGGATCGGCTCGGCCAGTTTGAACAGGTCGCAGTCCTCCGTCTGACAGAAGTACTGCGAGCGAAACAGTTCTTGCAGGCAGACGATCTGCGCGCCCCGCTTGGCCGCCTCGTTGATGCGCGCCAGCGCCTTCTTCATGTTCACTTCCGGCTCCGGCGCGCACGTCATCTGCACCAACCCGACCTTCACCACCCGCCCCTGCTTCTTGTTCGGCATACGCCAGAGTATAGCAAACGCACGCGGGAAGGTTTAACGGCGGGCTTGCTTGAAGAAGGGCGAGGCGGATTCACCACAGAGGCACAGAGTTCACCGAGGATGCACGGAGGCTCGAATGTCGCTCAAGCCTCCGTGCCACCTCCGTGCCCTCTGTGTCTCTGTGGTGAATTTTCTCTGACGCGGCTACTGCTCACTCAAGCTATGCGCCCCGACGCGCGCCGCCGTCGGCATTGTCGTACTCGCGTGGCCGAACGACGCGCCGCCGGAGAGCATGTCGAGACCCAACTCGTAGCCCTCTTCGCCGTGCTGCGTGAGGTCGAGGCCCGTCAGCTCGTCCTCGGCGCTGACGCGCACGCCGACCAGCCCGTCCACCAGCTTGAGCAGCACGAGCGAGCCGACCGCGGCGACGACGACGGCGAGCACGACGCCGAGCAGTTGGTTCAAGAGCTGCGCGGCGTGCCCGTCCAAGAGGCCGACCGGCGCGTCCTTGAAGACGGGGTTGACGGCGCGCGTGGCGAAGACGCCGGTCAGCAGCGCGCCGAGCGTGCCGCCCGAACCGTGTATGCCGAACACGTCGAGCGAGTCGTCGTAGCCGAAGCGGCGCTTGACGCTCGCCGTCATCGCGTAGCAGACGCCGCCCGCGAGCGCGCCGATGAGGAGCGCCGCCATCGGCGTGACGAACCCGGCGGCCGGCGTGATCGCCACCAGCCCCGCGACCGCGCCCGAGATGCCGCCCAGCACCGTCGGCTTGCCCAGCCGCAACCACTCGACCGCGAGCCAGCCGAGCGCCGCAGCGGCGGCCGCGAAGTGCGTGGCGACGAACGCGCTCGTGGCCAGGCTGTTGGCCGCGAGCGCGCTGCCCGCGTTGAAGCCGAACCAGCCGACCCACAACAGGCACGCGCCGACGAACGAGAGCGTCAGGTTGTGCGGCCGCATCGGCTGCTGCGGGTAGCCCAAGCGCTTGCCGAGGTAGAGCGCGCAGACGAGCGCGGAGACGCCGGAGCTAATGTGGACGACCGTGCCGCCCGCGAAGTCCAGCGTCGGCACGCGCCCGCCGAGCGCGGCGTTCAAGAAGCCGCCGCTGCCCCAGACCATGTGCGCCAGCGGCAGGTAGACGACCGTCGTCCAGAGCGCCGTGAACAGGAGCATCGCGCTGAACTTCATCCGCTCGGCGAACGCGCCCGTGATGAGCGCGGGCGTGATGACGGCGAACATCAACTGGTAGATCATGAAGGTCTGGTGCGGCACGGTCGCGGCGTAGGTCGCGTTCGGCGTCGCGCCGACGCCGCGCATGAACAGGTAACTGAGGCCGCCGACGAACGAGTTGCCGTCGGCGAACGCGAGGCTGTAGCCGTAGAGCGCCCACAGGACGGTGACGACCGCCATCAGGACGAAGCTCTGCATCAAGGTCGCCAGCACGTTCTTCTTCCGCACCAGCCCGCCGTAGAACAAGGCGAGACCGGGCCCCGTCATCAACAGCACCAGCGCCGCGCACACGAGCAGCCAGGCGTTGTCGCCCGCCGACTGCGCCTGCGCCGCGGCTTGTTCCAGCCGGTTCAGACGTTCCGCCGCGGCGTCGTTCGCCTGCGCGAGCGCCGTCGCCGCCGAGCCGGCGCAGAATGTGGTGCAGATCAAAGTGCGTCTTATCATGTCGCGTGTTTTCATAAACGTGCCCTCTAAACGGTTCGCGCCTTGTGATTGTTCGTGGTTGAGAGTGACGTGCGGCCGGTCTTGACACAGAGTACACAGAGGGAGCACAGAGGACACAGTAAAAAACTCTGTGCTCTCTGTGTTAACTCTGTGTACTCTGTGTGAAACTCAACTCGCCGCACTTTCAACCTGAAAAGCACCTCTTCAGAGCGCCGCCTCGCCGCGCTCGCCCGTGCGGATGCGGATCACGTCGTCGAGCGGCAGGACGAAAATCTTGCCGTCGCCGAACTTGCCCGTCCGCGCCGCCTTCATGATCGCGTGCACGACCATGTCCTCGATGTCGTCCGGGATGACGACTTCGAGCTTCAGCTTCGGGATGAAATCGATCTGGTACTCCGCGCCGCGGTACGTCTCCGTGTGCCCGCGCTGCCGGCCGTAGCCCTGCACCTCGCTCACGGTCAACCCCTTCACGTCCACTTCCAGCAGCGCGTTCTTCACCGCGTCGAGCAGGTGCGGGCGGATGATCGCTTCGATCTTCTTCATGCTCTATCTCACTCCTGCCGTGTCGTCCTGCCTCAGCTTCGTCTCACACTTCATGCGCGTCTCACGCCCACCGCCGGGTCGTCGGTGAACGATGAAACTTCCGGCGCGAGCGCGGCGCGCAACGCCTCGGTCACGCCGCGCATGGCCGCCTCGTCCAACTTCTTTCCGTCCGCGTCGGTCACGTAGAACACGTCGAGCGCGTCGGCCTTCTCGGTGGCGATGCGCGCGTGGCGTATGTCGAGACCGCGGGCGGCGAGCGCGGCGGCGATGCGGTAAGCCAGCCCCGGCTCGTCCGCGGCGCGCACCTCGACCACCGTCGTCGCCTCCGCGATCTCGTTGCTGCACGCGACGGCCGGCGCGACCTTCGCGCGCGCGGCGTGCGCCGACGGGCGGCGCGGCGCGTTGCGCGTGCGCCAGCGTTCGACGGCCGCGGCCACGTCGAGCCGGCCCACGAGGGCCGCGGCGAGCGCGCGCTCGACCGTCGGGCGGCGGTGCTCGGCGACGGGCGCGTGCGTCGCCGCCTCGCGCAGCATCAGCGTGTCGAGCGCGACGGCGTCGGCGCGCGTGTGCAGGTCTGCGCTCAGGATTTCGACGCCGTGCGCGGCGAGCGCGCCCGCGAGGTCTGCGAACAGCCCGCGCCGGTCGCGCGCCGCAATCGTTAGCTCCGAGGCGTGCGCGCTCGCGTGCGTCTGCCAGCGACAGGCGCACGGCTGTTGTTCGAGTTGCGCGACGAGGCGCAGGTGCGCGGCGGCCGCAGTCGCGTCCAGGTGCTCGGCGTAGCGCGCGGGCAGCAGCGCGAAGTGGCGCTCGACTTCACTCAACGGCAACTCGCCCGCGACCAGCGCGGCGACGGCCGCCTTCAGCCGCGCGCGCTCGTCCGTCAGGCCGAGCGGGCGCGCGCCGCCCGCGCAGTGCGTCCGCGCGCGCGTGTAGAGTTCTTGCAGCAGCGTGCCCTTCCACTCGCTCCAGACGCCGGGCGCGACCGCGTGCAGGTCTGCGTAGGTGAGCAGCATGAGCATGTTCAACTCGTCGAGACCGCCGAGGCGCGCGGCGAAGTCGGCGACGGTGCGCGGGTCGCGCAGGTCGCGCCGCTGCGAGACGTGCGCCATCAGGACGTGCTGGCGCACGAGGTTCAAGACCTTGGCGGCGGCCGCCGCGTCGAGTCGCAGACGCGCGCAGACGCGCTCGGCGATGCGCACGCCGCGCTCGATGTGGCCGCGCCCGCGCCCCTTGCCGAGATCGTGCAAGAGCAGCGCGAGATAGAGCAGCGCCACGTCTTCCACCTCCGCGAGCGCGGCGCGCATGACGGGGCGCTGCGTGGCGTCCGCGCGGCACAGTTCGTCCAGCGCCTCGACCGCGCGCAAGGTGTGCTCGTCCACCGTGTAGTGATGATAGAGGTCGTGCTGGATGAGCATCTGTATGCGCGCGAACTCCGGCAGGAAACTGCCGAGCAGGTTCGTCTCGCGCATCAGCCGCAGCGCCGCGCCGACGCGCCCGCGCCGGCGCAGGATCGTGAGCAACAACTCGGCCGCGGCGGCCGATTCGCGGCACGCGCGATCCACCGCGCCGACGTGCCGCACGACCGCCGCGCGCAACTCGTGGTCGAACTCGACGCGCGCCGCCTGCGCCAAGGCGACCGCTTCGAGACCGAGCAACGGCTGGGCGGCGAGCCGACCGGCGTCGCCGTCAAGATGAAGCCGGCGCTCCTTGATGACGAAGAGTTCGGCCAACTGCGTGCGGCGCGGGCGCGCGAGCCAGCGCGCGGGCGTCTTGGCGTGCGCGGGCGCGGCGGCGCGCGCCAGCATCGTCTCGCCGAACTCGTAGAGCGTGCGCGCGCGGCGGTAGTAGTCGCGCATGAACTGCTCGGAGGCGCGCAGGTGCGGCGTGTCCGTGTAGCCGAACTCGGCGGCGAGCGCCGGCTGGCGGTCGAGCGCGAGCCGCTCGGTCTTGCGCCCGGTGAGGCGTTGCAGCGCGTCGCGCACGCGCAGCAGGAAGTCGTAAGCGCGCTCGACCTGCGTTAGTTCATCGGCCGTGATGACGCCCCGCGCGTGCAACTCGACGAGCGTCGCACACTCGAAGCGCGCGTCCGCGGCCCAGAGCGCGGCGTGCAGGTCGCGCAGACCGCCGACGCCCTCCTTCACGTTCGGCTCTTGCAGGTAGATGATCGCCTCGTGCTTCAGGTGGCGTTCGTCGCGCGCGCGCCGCGCCGCTTCGACCAACGCATCGGCCCGCTTGCGCCGCTGCCGCGCGTGCGCCTCGCGGAGGGCCGCGAACGGCGCGGGGTCGCCCGCCACGAGCCGCGCGTGGACGAGCGCGGTTTGCAGGTGCGCGTCGGCCTGCGCCGCCGCCAGGCACGCGCGCGCCGGCTGACACCTGTGTCCCACGGTCAGCCCCGCGTCCCAGAGGACGTGCAGCGTGCGCTCGACCAGGGCACGCACGTCGGCGCGCTCGGCCGGCACGAACAGGAGATCGAGATCGGAATGCGGCGCGACTTCCGCGCGCCCGTAGCCGCCGACGGCGACGGCGGCGCAAGCGTGCGGCGCGGTCTGCGTCTCGCGCGTGAGCGCGGCGCGGGCGGTTTGGTAGGCGTGCGCGACGAGCGTGTCGAGCACGAAGCTGCGCGCTTGGGCCAGTTGGCGGCCCGACGCGCCGAGGCGCGCGGCGATGCGCAGGCGTTCGGCTTCGAGCCGGAGGAAGAGGCGTGCCTGGGCGGCGAGTTGTTGTGGCGTGGCGGCGGCGGCGAGTCTCTGCGCGGCGTGCGCGCGCACGTGCTCTTGGCGGCGGCGGCGGCGGCGGCTCTCGTCCACGCTCTTCGTGCGCCGCGTCAAGGCCGTAACGCGCGCCAGCGCGGGCGGCGCTCCTCGTAGGCGGCGATGGCGGCTTCGTGCTGCAAGGTCAGACCGATGTCGTCCAGCCCGTCGAGCAGGCAGTGACGGCGGAACTCGTCGAGTTGAAAAGACGCCGTGAGACCGGCTTCGTCCGCCACGATACAACGTTCGAGGTCAACCGTCACGCGATAATTCGCGCGCCCGCGCGCACGCGCGCCGATGGCCGCGACCTCGCGCTCGCCGAGCACGACCGGCAGCAGCCCGTTCTGCAAACAGTTATTGGCGAAGATGTCCGCGAACGACGGCGCGATGACGGCGCGGAAGCCGTAATCCGCGAGCGCCCACGGCGCGTGCTCGCGCGACGACCCGCAGCCGAAGTTGCGCCCCGCCACCAGCACCGACGCCCCCACGTAGCGCGCCTCGTTCAAGACGAACGAAGGATCGGGCGTCCCGTCCGCCGCGAAGCGCCAGTCGTAGAACAGAAACTGCCCGAAGCCCGTCCGCTCGACCCGCTTCAAAAACTGCTTCGGGATGATCTGATCCGTGTCCACGTTCGGCCGCTCAAGCGGCACGACCAGCCCGGTGTGAATGCGAAAAGGAATCATCGTTCAAAGTTCAAGGTTCAAAGTTCAAGGTTCAAAGTTCGAGGTGTGAGCTTCAGGTTCTCGCCCCTACGTGTCGGCGGCTCGGCTTATCGCGGGTCTTAAACCTTGAACCTTGAACTTTGAACTCAGTTACTTATATTCCCACGCGCGCACGTCGGTGAAGCGACCCGTGACGGCCGCGGCCGCGGCCATGGCGGGGCTGACGAGGTGCGTGCGCCCGCCGCGCCCTTGGCGGCCCTCGAAGTTGCGGTTGCTCGTGGCGGCGCAGCGTTCGCCGGGCGCGAGCGTATCCGGGTTCATCCCAAGGCACATCGAGCAGCCCGACTCGCGCCACTCGAAGCCGGCGCGCAGGAAGATGTCGGCCAGGCCTTCGACCTCGGCCGCGCGCTTGACCGCCTGCGAGCCGGGCACGACCATCGCGCGCACCGCTGCGTTGACCTTGTAGCCGCGCACGACGCGCGCCGCCGCGCGCAGGTCTTCGAGCCGCGCGTTCGTGCACGAGCCGATGAAGACGCGATCAACTTCGATCTCGGCGACGGGCGTCAGCGGCTTCAGCCCCATGTAGTCGAGCGCGCGCGCCGCCGCGCGTGCGTCCGCCTCAGTCGCGGCAGAGGCCGGGTCGGGCACGCAGCCGTTGACGGGCACGACCATGCCGGGACTCGTGCCCCAAGTGACCTGCGGCGCGATCTCGCTCGCGTCGAGCGTGACCGTCGTGTCGAAGCGCGCGCCCGCCTCCGTGTGGAGCGTGCGCCAGTGGGCGACCGCCGCGTCCCAGTCCGCGCCGCGCGGGGCGCAGCGCCGGCCTTCGAGGTAGGCGAACGTCGTCCAGTCGGGCGCGACGAGACCGGCGCGCGCGCCAGCCTCGATGCTCATGTTGCAGAGCGTCATGCGCCCCTCCATCGAGAGCGCGCGCACGGCGTCGCCCGCGTACTCCATGACGTGCCCGGTCGCGCCGTCGGTGCCGATGCGGCCGATGAGCGCGAGCGCCATGTCTTTCGCGGTCACGCCCGCGCCGAGCGCGCCGTCGAACTCGACGAGCATCGTGCGCGGCCGCCGCTGCGGCAAGGTCTGCGTCGCCAGCACGTGCTCGACCTCGCTCGTGCCGATGCCGAAGGCGAGCGCGCCGAACGCGCCGTGCGTGCTCGTGTGGCTGTCGCCGCACACGATGGTCAGGCCCGGCTGCGTCAAGCCCAACTCCGGCCCGATGACGTGGACGATGCCTTGCTCCGGCGCGTTGATGTCGTAGAGCGTGACGCCGAACTCGCGGCAGTTGCGCCTGAGCGTCTTGATCTGCTGCGCCGCGATGGGGTCGGCGATGGGCAGCGCGCGCCCCTCCGTCGGCACGTTGTGATCCACGGTCGCCACGGTCAACTCGGGCCGGCGCAGGCCGCGCCCCGCCGCCCGCAAGCCCTCGAACGCCTGCGGCGACGTGACCTCGTGCACAAGGTGCAGGTCAATGTAAACAAGCGCCGGCTCGCCCGCCGCTTCGCGCACGACGTGCGCCTCCCAGATTTTGTCGAACAGAGTACGCATAAAAAACTTAGAGATCAGATGTCAGATGTTAGATGTCAGTCTGAGTTCAAGGTTCAAGGTTCAACGTTCAAAGTTAGCCGCGTCCTGAACATTAAGTTTAAACTTCCAACCTTGAACCTTGAACCTTGAACTCCTAACTGACATCTGACATCTGACATCTAACCTCTGCCTTTCAGACCGCGTGATACGCGTGCCGGCGGTCGGCGATCTCGGCGAGCGCCTCGACGACGAGCGCGCCGAAGTCGGCCGTTGTGGTCGGCGTCTGCGCGCGCGCGCCGACGAGGTCGGCGGTGCGGTGGCCGGCGGCGAGCACCTGGCGGAGCGCGGCGTCCACGTCGTCGGCCGCGGCGTCGAGGCGCGCGCTGTGGCGCAAGAGCAGGGCCGCGGAGGCAACCGCGCCGCAGGGGTTGGCCGTGCCGCGGCCGGCGATGTCGGGCGCGGAGCCGTGCACCGGCTCGTAGAGCGCGACCGCGCCGCCCACGGTCGCCGACGCGAGCAAGCCCAAAGAGCCGGCGATGACCGCGGCCTCGTCCGACAGGATGTCGCCGAATAGGTTCTCGGTCAGCAGCACGTCGAAACTGCGCGGGCGCGTCATCAGGTGCAGCGCGCACGCGTCCACGTACAGATGTTCGAGCGCGACCTGCGGGTACTCTTGCGCGACGCGCGCGACCGTGCGCCGCCACAACTGCGAAGTCTCAAGCACGTTCGCCTTGTCCACGGACGTGACCTGGCCGCGCCGCCGCGCCGCCGCCCGGAACGCCACGTGCGCCACGCGCTCGACCTCCGCGACCGTGTAGCGCATCGTGTTGTACGCGCCGTCCGCGGTCGTTGCCGCTGCCTCGTCCGCGCCGTCGCCCGTGAAGCCGCGCGGCTCGCCGAAGTAGAGACCGCCGAGCAGCTCGCGGACGATGAGCACGTCCGCGCCCGCGACGATCTCCGGGCGCAGCGGCGAGCAGTCGGCCGTCGCCTCGTAGCACGTGACCGGGCGCAGGTTGGCGAAGCCGCCGAGCGCGCGCCGCAATGTCAGCAGACCCGCTTCGGGCCGTCGGTGCGGCGGAAGCTGATCGAACGCGGGCGCGCCGACCGCGCCGAGCAGCACGGCGTCGCTCGCCAGGCAGGCGTCGAGCGTCTCGACCGGCAGCGGCGCGCCGGTCGCTTCAATGGCCGCGCCGCCGATCAGGTGTTCGCCGAAGGAGAACTCGCAGCCGTGTATGTCCGCGACGGCGCGCAGCACGCGCGTCGCTTCCGCCGTCACTTCGGGGCCGATGCCGTCGCCCGGCAGCAGCGCGATCCGCAACCTCATGTCCAGTTCGTCTCCGTCCCCCGAAAACACGAATGACAAGCGATGAGAAGACCGCCGGCTCGTCGCTTGTCTTCGTGTGCCTGGTTAAAGTCAGTAGCTCGTCGCCCACTCGCGCGCGTCGGCGTAAGCGGCGGCGGGCGCGCGCGCCGGCAGCAGCGCCAGCAGGTCTTGATCGTAGACGCGCTTCTTGCGGTCGGCCAGGGCGGTGAAGCGGCGGTACGCTTCGTCCAACTCCGCGCCCGTCAGCTCGTGCCCCAACTCGCCGTAGCGCGCGGCGAGCGCGTGCCGGCCCGAGTGCTTGCCGAGCACGAGGCGGTTCGCGGGCACGCCCACGGATTCGGGCGTCATGATCTCGTAGCAGAGCGGGTTCGAGAGCACGCCGTGCTGGTGTATGCCGGCCTCGTGCGCGAAGGCGTTGCGCCCGACGACGGCCTTGTTCGGCTGCACCGCGCAGTTGATGACCTCGGAGAGCAGTTGGCTCGTCGGGTACAACTCTTCCGTGCGGACGCCGTTCACAAACGGCAGCGTGTCGCGCCGCACCGCGCAGGCCATGACGATCTCTTCGAGCGCGGCGTTGCCCGCGCGCTCGCCGATGCCGTTGACGGTGCATTCGATCTGGCGCGCGCCCGCCGCCAGCGCCGCCAGGCTGTTAGCCACCGCCAGCCCCAGATCGTTGTGACAGTGGACGCTGATCACCACGTCGGTGCGTGCGCCCACGACGCGCCCGCGCACCGCGCGGATGAGACGCTCGTACTCCGGCGGCGTCGTGTAGCCGACCGTGTCGGGGACGTTTAGCGTGCGCGCGCCCTCTTCGACGGCGGCGGCGAACACGTCGCACAGGAAGTCCACGTCGCTGCGCGTCGCGTCCTCGGCCGAGAACTCCACGTCGGCGGTCAGCGAGCGCGCGAGGCGCACGGCGGCGCGCGTCATCTGTAAGACTTCGGCGCGCGTCTTCCTGAGCTTGTGTTCGAGGTGTATGTCGGAGGTGGCGACGAAGGTGTGCAGGCGCGGGCGGGCCGCGCCGCTGAGGGCGGCCCAAGCGCGCAGCACGTCCGCCTCGGTCGTGCGGCAGAGCGCGGCGACCGCCACCGAGCGGCACGCCTGCGCGATGGCCCGGACGGCGGCGAAATCGCCGTCCGAGGCGATGGGGAAGCCGCCCTCGATCACGTCCACGCCGAGCCGTTCGAGCTGGCGCGCGACGCGCACCTTCTCGGCCAAATTCATCGAGCAGCCCGGCGACTGCTCGCCGTCGCGCAAGGTCGTGTCGAAAATGGTGATGCGTTCGGTGGACAAGACTCTTCCCGGCCCTCCTTCCAGGGTCGGGCTATGGTAGGGGCACGCGCGCTGCGTGTCAAAGTTATAATTTTAATCGGAAGATAAACGAAATTTTGGGCGGGCTTCAGGGCTTGCTCTCGGCGCGGAGCAGGCGCACGAACTCGGCCGCCGCGGGCGAGAGCGTCACGCCGCGGCGGTGCGCGGCCCAGAGCGTGCGCGTGTAGGTGAGGCCGCGGACGGGCAGCGTCGCCAGCGTGCCCCGCTCCAACTCCTCGCGCACACACATGCGGGGCACGAACGCCAAGCCGACCTGCTGCTGGACGAAACGCTTGATCGTCTCGATGGTCGCCAGTTCCAGCGCGATGTTGAGCGGCGTGCGGTGGCGGGCGAACGTCTCGACGACCTTCAGGCGCGAGCCGGCGCGGACGTTGTGCGCGAGGAAGTGTTCCGCGCCCAGTTCCTTGACCGCGACGGGGCGGCCGCGCTTCGCCAGCGGGTGCTTCGGGCTGAGGATCAGAACCAGCTCGTCCTTGAGGACGGGGAAGGCGGTGAGCGCGCGCCCGCGCGGCTGCGTGGCCATGAGCGCGAGGTCTATGTTGCGCTCCTGGAGTTCGCGCGGCAGCCGGTCGGAGGGCAGGCGCTGAATCTCGATCTTGACGTGCGGGTGCGCGGCGCGGTAGGTGAGGATGAGCTGCGGCAGCAGGTAGAGCGACGTGCTCTCGTTCGCGCCCACGCGGACGCGCCCGCGCGCCAAGGCCGACAGTTCGGCGACGGCCGCGCGGGCCTCGTCGCGCAGGTTGATGATCCGGCGCGCGTAGTCGTGTAGAATCTGCCCGGCCTCGGTCAGCGTCGGCGACTTCTGCGAGCGGTCGAAGAGCGGCGCGCCCACCTCCTCTTCGAGCCGGCGCACGGCGATGCTCACGGCGGGCTGCGTCCGGAAGACGCGGGCCGCCGCCTTCGAGAAGCTGCGCTCCTCGACGACCTTCAGGAAGAACTCAAGCTGGGCCAGTTCCATCTCGCGTGCCGCGCGCCCTTGCGTCGGCGGCAATAATCCTTATGATGGCAGCGCCGCGGCTGGGGCCGGGGCGGCGGCGCGGCCCTGTTGCACGCAACGCGCGGCGGCGGCGCGCTTTATAGTCGGCGCTGCATGATAGATTTAATTTACACGTTTTGACAACGGGCGCGAGTGCGCTGCCGAAGCGCCGCGCGCCCGTAGACAGCGAAGGAAGCAGATGAGCGCGAGAGTCAAGCCTGACATACGGACGATCACGCGGCTCGTGCCGCCGAGCGGGAACCTGGTGCAAGGGCAGTCAGAACTGGCGATTGACCCGGCGCTGGCGCGGGCGGCGGCCGAGGTCGTCGCCGCGAGCCAGAACCATTACTGCCCGGCCGAGGGCACGCCGGAGTTGCGCCGCGCCGTGACCGAGAAGATCAGGCTCATCAACGGCGTCGAACTCGACCCGGAGGCGAAGCCTTTGGAGTTGCTGATCACGCTGGGCGCGACCGGCGGGCTGGTCGCGGTCGCGCGCACGCACCTCTTGGGCCAGACGGCGCTCGTCTTCGAGCCGTACTACCCGTACCACCGCCGCATCATCGAGGAGTTGGGCGGGCGCACGGAGGTCTTCACGCTCGAACGCGACACGTTGCAGTTCGACCGCGGAGAGTTGCGCGCGCGTTGCGTCGCGCTGAAGGAGCGCGCCGACTACCCCTTGCGCGCCATCATCGCCTGCACGCCGGTCAACCCGACGGGCAAGGTCTTCACGCGCGCGGAACTGACGGCGATTGCCGAGATATGCCAGGAGCTTGATCTGCTGTGCGTCGCCGACGAGGTTTACGAGCACTACGTCGTGGGCGGGCAGGCGCACGTCTCGATGGCGACGCTGCCGGGGATGTGGGAGCGGACGATCACCTGTAACTCGTTCTCGAAGTCGTGGAACATTTCGGGCTGGCGGCTGGGCTACACCTACGGCGCGGGCCGTCTGGTCGGGCCGCTCAACAACGCGAACAACGTCTTCTACGTCTGCGCGCCGACGCCGTTGCAGAAGGCCTTGGCGCAGGTGCTCATGGCCGAGCCGGGTTACTACCTGCGGCTGCGCGAGCGGTTCACGGCGAAGCGGGGGCAGGCGGTGGCGGTGCTTCAGCGGCTCGGCTTCGAGATTTACGAGTCCGGCTCGGCCTTCTACGTCTGGGCGCGCGTGCCGGCGGAGTTCGACGACGCGATGCGGCTGAACGAGATGCTGATCAGCCGCGCGGGCGTCGCGGCCGTGCCGGGCAGCGCCTTCACCGACGGCGACGCGTGGGACGCCCACATGCGCCTGTGCATCGCGCGCGAGGAAGAGATTTTGCAGAGCGCCCTCGGCAAACTCGAACGCGCCCTCACCGGCGACCTCCGCGCCGCCCTCGCCAGCGCCGCCGATCACTGAAGGGGCAAACATAACCACAAAGACACGAAGACACGAGGCAGACAGGCAGTTGGCCCTTCGTGTCTTCGTGTCTTTGTGGTTAATTTTCTTAGGCGCTCGCAGGCGTGGTGTCAGGGGGACGGATGCGCAAGCTGACGGAGTTGGAGTTCGATAACACTTACGCGCGTTTGCCGGCGGCCTTTTACGCGCGGGTCGCGCCGACGCCGCTCGCAGCGCCCCGCCTCGTCAGCTTCAACGCGGACGCCGCCGCGCTGCTCGGACTCGATCCCGCCGAAGCCACGTCGCCCGATTTCGTCGCTTACTTCAGCGGTCAGAAAATCCTGCCGGGCGCGGAGCCGCTGGCGATGCTCTACGCGGGCCACCAGTTCGGCGTCTACGTGCCGCAGCTCGGCGACGGGCGCGCAATCCTCCTCGGCGAAGTGCGCGGCCCGCAAGGCGCGCGCTGGGACTTGCACCTGAAGGGCGCGGGCCAGACGCCTTACGCGCGCGGCTTCGACGGCCGCGCCGTCCTGCGCTCGACCGTACGCGAGTACCTCTGCGGCGAGGCCATGCACGCGCTCGGCATCCCGACCACGCGCGCGCTCTGCGTCGTCGGCAGCGGCGAGCCGGTGCGGCGCGAGCGCGTGGAGACCGCAGCCGCGCTCGTGCGGCTCGCGCCCACGCACGTGCGCTTCGGCTCGTTCGAGGTCTTCCACTACCGCGGGCAGACGGGGCGCGTCCGCGAGCTGGCCGATTACGTCGTCGCGCAGCACTTCGCCGAGTTGCTCGACACGGCGGACAGGTACGAGCGGTTTCTCGCGGAGGTCGTGGCGCGCACGGCGCGGCTCGTCGCGCGGTGGCAGGCGGTCGGGTTCGCGCACGGCGTCATGAACACGGACAACATGTCCGTCCTCGGTCTCACGCTCGACTACGGCCCGTTCGGCTTCATGGACGAGTTCCGGTTCGGCTTCGTCTGCAACCACTCGGACTACGCCGGGCGCTACGCTTACAACCAGCAGCCGGCGGTCGCCCTCTGGAACCTGAGTTGTCTGGCCGAAGCCCTGTCGGGCCTCGTCGCGCGCGCGCGGGCCGCCGCCACGCTCGAACGCTTCCAGCCCGCCTTCGCCGCCCACTACGGCGCGCTCATGCGCCACAAGCTCGGCCTGCGCGAGCCGCGCGCCGAAGACGCAGACCTCGTCCTCGCCCTGCTCGAACTGCTCGACGCACAGGCCGTGGACTACACGAACTTCTTCCGCCGCCTCGGCGAGTTCAAGACTACGGCCGGCGCGCGCAACGAGCGCGTGCGCGACCTGTTCACCACGCCGGCCGCGTTCGACGGCTGGGCCCGAGCTTACCGCCCGCGGCTCGTGTCGGAACAGAGCGACGACCGCGAACGCAAGGCGCGCATGGCCGCCGTCAACCCGAAGTACGTCCTCCGCAACCACCTCGCGCAAGCCGCCATCGAGGCCGCGGAGCGCGGCGACTACGCCGAACTCGAACGCCTCCGCGCCCTCCTCGCCCGCCCCTTCGACGAGCAGCCCGCGATGGAACACTACGCCGCGCCCCCGCCCGCCCGGAGCCGCCGCCCCGTCGTCAGTTGCTCTTCGTGAACCATGATTGGCGGCGGCCGGAAGCGCGCAAGTCGCAGCCGGGAGCGCGGGCCTCCCTGCCCGCCATGAGCGCGAAAGCGCGAACAGAGGCCGCGGCGGCGCTCAAGGTTGAAAGCCCATGTTTCTTCGTGAGCGTGCTGACGCACGCCTGGCGGGCCGGGATGCCCGCGCTCCCGGCGCGCAGCAGCTCGTTAATTCTACGGCCGCTCGTCACGCCGTCGGGGCCGCCGGTCAACTTTTCGATTTTCAGCGGGGGCGTGTTCGGTTAAGCTAGGGGCGCTCGCAAGGTCAGCTCGCCGCAGTGTTCAGCAGGAGATGAGTGCGTATGGCGGATGAACAGGACAAGGAGGCCCCGGCCCGGCCGAGCCGGCGGCGCTTCCTCAAGGGCGTCGGCATCGCCGGCGCGGGCGCGGCCCTCGCCGGCCGTGTGCCCGACGCGGCGCAGCGCGACGGCAAGGGCGCGCAAGGCGCGGGCGCGCAGACGCCGGCCGCCGGCACGGTCGAGCTTGCGCTCACGATCAACGGGCAGCGCCGCACCGTCACGTGCGAGCCGCGCACGACGCTCCTGAACGCGCTGCGCAACAACCTTGAGCCGCCGCTCACGGGGCCGAAGCTCGTCTGCGACATGGGCACGTGCGGCGCGTGCACGGTGCTGTTGGACGACAAGCCGGTCTACTCGTGCCTCGTGCTCGCGGTGGACGCCGTCGGGCGCAAGGTCACGACCGTCGAAGGTCTCGGCACGCCGGAGCGCATGAACGCGGTGCAGGCCGCTTTCGTCGAGCAGGACGCGCTCATGTGCGGCTTCTGCACGCCCGGCTTCGTCACGACCATCTCCGCCTACCTGAAGCAGAACCCACGCCCGACGCTCGAAGAGGTGCGCGAGGCCTGCAAGGGCAACTTCTGCCGCTGCGGCACGTACCCGCGCGTCTTCGCCGCCGCGCTCGCCGCCGCGCAGAACGCGACGCGCGCGACCGACGACTGAAAGCGCCGCTCCGCTTCAGCGCAGTGACGGGCCGCGAGGTGTGAGACTCATGCAACAGCAAACGCCGAAGAAGAAAAAGATCAGAGTCCCGCGCGTCGTCAACGGGCAGGAGATGATGGTCGAGATCGAGGTGGACGACACGGGCGGCCCCGCCTGGGGGCCGAACGACGCGCACCGGCTCTTGAACCACCGGCTGCCGCGCGTGGACGGCCCCGCGAAGGTGAGCGGCGCGGCGCGCTACACGCACGACGTGCGCCTGCCCGGCATGCTCTACGGGCGCGTCCTGCGCGCGCCGCACGCACACGCGCGCGTCACGAAGATCGACCTGGCGGCCGCGCGCAAGCTGCCCGGCGTCAAGGCCGCGGTCGAAGGCCTGAAGGACGTGCGCTACGCGGGCACGCCGGTCGCCGCCGTGGCGGCGACGACGCCGGAGTTGGCCGCGGACGCGCTGCGCGCCGTCGTCGTCGAGTACGAAGTGCTGCCGCACGTCGTCCGCGCCGAAGACGCCATGAAGCCCGACGCGCCGAAAGTCTTCAACGAGGGCAACGTGAAGCTCGCGGGCACGCGCGGCGACAAGGAGCGCGCGGCCGACGCGTTCAAGACCTGCGACGCCGTGGTCGAGGCCGAGTACCGCACGCCGCTCATCCACCACGCGTGCCTTGAGACGCACGGCCACGTCGTGGACTACCGCGGCGGCGACGCGGCCACGGTCTACGCCTCGACGCAGTGGACGTTCTCGATCCCCGAAGACGCCGCGCCGGAGTTGGGCTTACAGCAGAGCGCGGTCACGGCCGTGGTCGAGCACATGGGCGGCGGCTTCGGCTCGAAGTTCGGCATCGGCGTCGAAGGGCAGATGGCTTGTCAGTTGGCGAAGCAGGCGCAAGCGCCGGTGCATCTGATGCTGACGCGGCACGACGAGTTTCTGCTCGCGGGCAACCGCTCCGGCTCCTGGCAGAAGTTGAAAGGCGGCGCGACCAAAGACGGCAAGCTCGTCGTCGTCGAAGCGCGGCAGTACCGCCTGGGTGGCTTGGGCGACGGCTCGCAGGCCGGGCAGCCTTACGTCTACAGCGCCGACGCCATCTATCGTGAGATTTCATCCGTCCACACGCACGAGGACTCTTCGCGGGCGATGCGCGCGCCCGGTCACCCGCAGGCGTCCTTCGCGATGGAGTCGCTGATGGACGAGCTGGCTTATAAGCTCAACCTCGACCCGCTTGAGTTTCGCAAGAAGAACATCAAAGACCCGGCGTGGCACAGGCAACTCGAACGCGGCGCGAAAGAGATCGGCTGGGCGCGGCGCAACGGTGTGCCGGGCGGCGGCGCGGGGCCGCTGAAGCGGGGCCTGGGTTGCGCGGTCGGCGTGTGGGGCGGCGGCGGCAGCCCGCAGTGCAAGGTGGACGTTACGTTGGCGCGCGACGGCGCGGTCACGGTCGCCGTCGGCACGCAGGATTTGGGCACGGGCACGCGCACCTACACGCGCGCCGTCGTGGCCGAAGAACTTGGCTTGCAAGTGAAGGACGTGCGCGAGGAGATCGGCAACTCGAAACTCGGCGCGTCGAACCCTTCGGGCGGCTCGACCACGGCCGCCTCGCTCGCGCCCGCCGTCAAGCACGCGGCCTACAACGCGCGCACGATGCTGGCCGAGAAGGTCGCGCCGCTGTTGGGCGTGAAGCCGGAAGAGGTCGTCTTCGCGGACGGGCGCGTGACGGGCGGCGGCAAGTCGCTCGCGTGGGCGCAGGCGTGCGCGGCGCTCCCGCCCGCGGGGCTGGTGGCGCACGGCGAGTGGCAGTCGCAACTCGCGGGCAACGGCGTCCACGGCGCGGCCTTCGCGGAAGTGGAAGTTGACGTGGAGACCGGCCACGTTAGACCGATCAAGCTCGTCCACGTGCAGGACGTGGGGCTGCCGCTGAACCGGCTCGCGGTCGAGAGTCAGATCAACGGCGGCATGATCCAGTCGCTCGGCATGGCGCTGTGGGAGGGGCGCGTGATGGACGCGCAACTCGGTTTGCAGCTCAACCCCGGCTTCGGCGACTACAAGCTGCCCGGCGCGCTGGAGATGCCGGAACTCGTGCCCGTCATTGACGACGGCGACCCGCGCGAGGTCGTCATCGGCGTCGGCGAACCTTCGCTGATCCCGACCGTGGGCGCGCTCGCCAACGCGGTCTTCAACGCGTCGGGCGTGCGCGTGCGCGAACTGCCCATCACGCCGGACAAGATTCTGATGGGGCTTTGGAAGGGAGGGCAGGCGGCATGAAAGCGTTCGAGTGGGTCAGCCCGACGAGCGTGAACGACGCGGTCAAGCTGTTGCGCGCGGGCGCGACCACGCGCGACCCGGACGAGGCCCCGCGCCCCATCGCCGGCGGGCAAGACCTGCTGACGACGATGAAGGACTACATCACGCGGCCCGCGCGCGTGGTGAACCTCAAGGCGATCCGCGGAATGGACAAGATTGAGGGCGACGCCCGGCGCGGTCTGAAGATCGGCGCGCTCGTCACGCTCACGCAGTTGGCAGAGCATCCGACGGTGCGGCGTGATTTTCCGGCCTTGGCGGAAGCCGCGCACTCGGTCGCCACGCCGCAGATACGCAACCTCGGCACGGTCGGCGGCAACCTCTGCCAGCGCCCGCGCTGCTGGTACTACCGGCTCGAAGAGGCGGTCTGTCTGAAGAAGGGCGGCTCGGAGTGTTTCGCCGCGACGGGCGAGAACAAGTACAACGCGATCCTCGGCGGCGGGCCGTCTTACATCGTGCATCCGAGCGATCTCGCGCCGGCGCTCGTCGCGTTGGGCGCGAGCGTCGTCGTCGCGGGCGCGCAAGGCGCGCGCACGATCCCGCTCGAAAAATTCTTCACGCTGCCGAGCGAAGGCAGCGTCCGCCGCGAGAACGTGCTGGCGAACGAAGACATCATCACAGAGATCACTGTGCCCGCGTCCGCCTTCGCCGCGCGCTCGACCTATCTGAAATTCAAGGAGCGCGACTCGCTCGACTTCGCGCTGGCGGCCGTGGCGGCGGCCGTGGAGTTGGGCGCTGACAAGACCGTGAAGCAGGCGCGGGTCGTCTTGGGCGGCGTCGCGCCCGTGCCGTGGCGCGTGCCGGAGGCGGAGGCGGCGCTCGCCGGCAAGCGGCTCGACCAGGCGGCGCTCGACGAAGCCGCGCGGCTCGCCCTCGCCGGCGCGAAGCCGCTCGCCAAGAACGCCTACAAGATTCCGCTCACGCAGGCGCTCGTCCGCCGCGCGCTCGGTAAAGTCGGCGGCTTAAATTCATAGGTTAGAGGCTAGATGTCAGATGTCAGATGTCAGTGAAGGCCCTACTAACATCTAACATCTGACACCTGCCTTGCGTGGGAGTGCCATGACCGACGAAATGTCATATCCTGAAACGGAAGCGACGGCCGCGGTGCGGAGTCCGTTCTGCGGCGCGCTGCGGTCGAAGAAGTATTTCATGCTGGCGCGGCTGGCGAGCGAGGCGGCGGACTACCTCGACGGCAGCAACCACTGCTGGTGTCGCGTCACGCAGCAGGTCGTCGGCCCCGACGGCGGGCAGGCGCGGCCCGAGCGTTGCGGCCCCGAACGCTCGTGTTATCAATCGGCGCTTTGAGGTTTGGTTTTAGGAGGTGCGGTGATGCGTAAGGTCTGGTTCGCGGGCTTGACGGCCCTCGCGCTCGCGGGCGTGCTGGCGGTCGGCTCGCAGGCGGGCGCGCCGAGCGTGACGGGCGACTACGTGGAGGTGCGCACGGCGAGCGTCTTCGCGGGCGCGTGCCACTACAACGGCGAGTTGATGACGACGGGGCGCGACGCCGTGTTGGCGTGGCGCGTCGCCGCCGGGCGCTGGCAGGGCGTAGACCTCGCGGGCGTCCGCGCGCTCGCCGTCGTCAGCGCCGACGCGAACCTGGCGGCCGCGGACGCGCCGCACCGCGCCGAGATCGTCGTGGACGCATCGGCTTCCGACGCGCAGGCCGACGCCTTCGTCGCGGCCCTGCGCGCGCGGTACGGGACGACGCTGGGGCGCGTGCTCGTCGTGCGCCGCGCGCCGGTCAGCTTCACGCACGAGACTGACGCCTACGCGATCAGCACGCCGAACGTGGCCGAGTTGACGGTGCGCGCGCTGCCGAACCGCGAGTGCTGCAAGATGCCGCACCTCGTCTGGTACAGCCCGCTCGTGCCCCTGGCCGACCGGCGCGTCGGCTTCACCGCCGCGGCGCGCTACGACGGCGGCGCGGCCGGCGAACGCTGGCAGCAAGCCGGGCAGAACAGCGCCTTCTACGGCAGCTTCGCCTTCTAGAGCAGTTTTCATCTCAGCGTAAGGCATAGCCGCAGTGTCTGAACCAGTTCTTTGCATCCTGCTCGGTGACCGCGGCGAAGCCTTCCGCGAGCGCATCGCCCAACGACTCCCGCGTCCGCGCCTTGGCCTTGCGGAGC
>DASVPY010000014.1:0-88875 GCA_036389395.1 Pyrinomonadaceae bacterium | reverse complement strand
AGGAGTCAGAAGCCAGAAGGAAAAGGCCGGCCTTTCATCAAGGCCGGCCTTTTCCTTCTGGCTTCTGACTCCTGGCTCCTGCCTTCTGCCTTTCACGCATCCGTGAGCGTCAGGCGCGGGTGGTCGTAGATGAGTTCGAGGGTGCGGCTGGCGACGCGGGGGGCGGCGCGCAGGAGTTCGAGCGCGAGCCGGCGCAGGTGTTCGGGCAGGGCGGCGGGCGCGTAGGCCGGCAGCCCCGTCGGCGGGTGCTTCGCCAGCAGGTAGAGTTCCGCGCCGCAGAAGTCGCACTCGGCGAGGTGCGCCTCGACCCCGCGCCGCAGTGAGGGCGCGAGCACCGCGTCGTGGTAGAGCAACAATAACTCGGTCGAGGTGCAAGTCTTGCGCTTGCGGAATGTGGCTGTGCTAACCGAACCCATCGTGCCTCTCTTTCCTCCTCGCCGCCGGAGTCGGGTTTTGGACACAAAAACTCCCCTTGCGACTCCGACCGAAGCGCCCCGGCAACTGGCACAGCACGCGCCGGCCCGTAGGCTCGAACGTGAGAGGGGCGGGCCGGCGAAAAACCAAACATCTTGGGCACTTCGCTTGGTCACTAAAAAGAAAGCTTCAATGCGCGGCCAGTTCCACAACTTGACGCGCCCCGCGTGTGATCTTCCACCTGTCTAATCAATAGCTTGACCCCGGTGCAAAAAGGTGTTGCTCAATTCCGGCCCAACTGTTAATATCCGAATGTCGTCAGGGAGACGACGCTCTCCTTGATTCCCCACTGGTCGGCCGCGCCGGTTCCCCTTAAACGCGGTCACCCGGCTCGGACTTCCAGCTTGCGACATTGAGACAGCGACCTCGCGGGGCGTGCGGCCCGCGTCTTCCGCTCCGGGCACGGGGCGTGCGAGACTCGGTCGGCTCGGTCGGCCAAACCGCGCGCTCCGGCCATCACGTCGGGAAACACTTTGCGTTTGCCGCTCCTCATAGAGATAATGTGCGGCAGCAAGGTTTAAGGTACAGCGCGTGAGACGAAACGAGAGGCCGCGGGACAGCCCGACAGGCCGCCGGCCCAGAAGGGCAAGCTGTCTTGATGAAAACTCGTTAAGAGGACACCTAAGCGCGCCCGGCGCGAGTGACCGCGGCAGTTCCGTGCGCGCCCGCGAAGACGGCGGACAGGCCCACCACGCGGCCGGTTCGACCGCCCCCAGCGAGCGCCGCCGCCCGACTGACTCCGCCTCACCAAGCCTGCCCTTAAACACTGGCCCGACCGACGAGCAAAACAAGTAACATGGCTCCGACACCCGCCGATCAGAATCAACCCTTAGAGACCGCCCGGCCCCGCGCCGGCGAGGACGCGCCCGAAGGGGTCGCGCGCCGCCCGGCGGGCGAGCGCGCGCACCGCGCCGCCGCGCCCTGGGGCGAGGCGCTGCGCCGCTCCGACGTGACGCGCCTCTGGACGGAGTTGCACCGCGTCGTCTGTAGCCACCCGCTCGTGCGCGCCTCCTACAGCGCCGGGCTGCTCGTCGAAGGCGGCGAGCGCGGCAACGCCTACGTCGATCTCACGCAGGAACTGTTCGTCACCCTGCTCAGCAAGTCGCGCTTCCAGCACTACCTCGACACGGAGATGACCGACGCCGAGATCGAGGGCGAGATCGGCCAGATCGAGTTGACCAACCTGCTGACCGCCGAGCTGCGCAAGCGCCACCCCGAATCCTACCGGCTCGCGCGCCGCATCTCGACCATCATCCAGTCCAGCCCCAACTTCCGCCGCTTCGACGGCGCGGCCGAGGGCGAGCACCGCCGCCTGGCCGACCGCGTCTACGGCCTGAGCGAGTGGGCGGACGCCAAGGCCCGGCGCGGCGCGCAGGAGCTTGAGCAGCGCGTGCAACTCATCCCCGTCCGCCAGCGCGACACGCGCATGGTCGGCTGCACGGGCGACGCGCAGATCATCATCAGCAACTCCGATCTCGAAGACCTGATCGTCAGCGTCCTCGAAGCGGCCGACGCGCCCGTGGACGTGCGCTCTCTGCGCAGTCTCGTCATGTCGCGCCTGCCCGTCATGGACATCTACCTCGTGCCCTTGGGCGGCGACGACGACGAGCAGGGGCGCGGCTTCGAGCCGGTGGACGGGCGCGAGAACCCCGAACAAGGGTTGCTGCGCCGCGAGTCGGAGCGCGCCGCCGCCGGCTACGTCGAACAGTTCCTGCGCGGCCTGCACACGTCTGTGCGCGGCAAGTCGAAACAGTACGACCGGATGCTCGGCGTCCTGTGGCACTGCTACCTCAGCCCCGACCACGTGACGCAGTTGGAAGCGGCGGCGCGGCTCGGCGTCTCCGACTCGCTCGTCTCCGACTACCGGCGGCGCATCGAGCAGCAGTTGCGCGCGCTCGCGTTCTCGGAGATCGAGCAGGCGCGGCGCTTCGAGATCGGCTTGCGCGAACGCGTGCGCGCGCTCGTCGCCGTGGCGGACGAGGAGGGCGTCGCCGTCTGAGACGGCCGGACGGCCCCTTACAGGGTTGGGCTTGCGGCGGCCGGGGCGCTTGACGCTGCCGGCCGCTTTTACCTAGAGTGGCAGGCGGTCAGAAGCGTCTTCCGTCCGCCGTGGCTTGAGTCACAAGCGTAGTGGCCTGATTTCAGTTTTATCTCTGTGCCCCCTCTGTGTCCTCTGTGTCTCTGTGTTGAATTAAGAGTCAGTAGCGTTCACCACAGAGGCACAGAGGACACAGAGGATGCACGGAGGCTTGAGCAGTTTAGGCCACTAAGGTCACAAGCGTTTCTGAGCCTGCGTCGGGTCGCGCGCGGTTGCCCCCGCGCGTGACCGGCGCGCGTGCAGGGCCGAACAAGGGGAAGCTGCCAAGGGAGCACCCGTCCCCGCCGAGTCGGGCGCGCACAGCGCGCGCCGAGAGCAGTCGGGAGTGCCGCAGGATGGGATACCGCCAGCCGAGCGATTACGAACCGGTCGCGCCCGCACGCCCCGCCGCGCCCTTCGAGCCGACGGCGCTGGCGACCGACTGGCCCGCGCCCGGCGCAGACCCGAAGACGTTTGCGACGGCCGCGCGCCCCGACGCACCTGACACGCCGCCCGCCGCGCGGCCGTTCGCCCGCCGCGGGCACGCGCTCTCATACGCGGGGCTGTTCCTCTTCACGGTCGTCCTCTACTTCCGCCCCTACGAGTTGTTTCCCGCGCTCGCCGGCTTCACCTCGATAGCTTTCTGGATCGCCGTCCCGACGCTCGTCGTCTTCTTCGTCACACAGTTCGCCACCGCGGGCAACCTGACGGCACGCCCGCGCGAGGTCAACATCGTCCTGCTGTTCGTCCTCACGGCGCTCTTGTCCATCCCGCTCGCCATCAACCGCGCAGAGGCGTGGGGCGAGTTCGACAACACGTTCGACCGCGCCGTGCTCATGTTCATCGTGATGGTGAACGTCGTGCGGACGGAGCGACGTTTGCGCGCGCTCTTGTGGCTCGCGCTGGGCGCGAGTTGCTTCCTGTCGTTGAACGCCATTCAGGACTACCGCGCGGGGATTCTGGCGGTGCAGGGCGAGCGCGTGGCGGGCGCGGTCGGCGGCATGTTCGGCAACCCGAACGACCTGGCCCTGCACCTCGTCACGATGCTGCCCGTCGCGGTCGCCTTCTTCTTCCTGAAGCGCAACCCGCTGACGAAACTCTTGTGCGCGGCCGCGGCGGCGCTGCTGATCGCCGCCATCGTCGTGACGTTCTCGCGCGGCGGCTTCCTCGGTCTCATCGCGGCGGGCGGCGTGCTGGCGTGGAAGCTGGGCCGGCGGCACAAGCTCCTGGTCGGCGCGTGCATCCTGGCGGCGGCGCTCGGCTTCGGCGCGCTCGCGCCGGGCGAGTACGCCGCGCGCCTCGGCACGATCACGAACGTCAGCGCCGACGTGACCGGCTCGTCGAGCCAGCGCCAACAACTGCTCATCCGCTCGCTGATGGTGACGGCGCAGCACCCCGTCTTCGGCGTCGGCATGGGCAACTTCCACACCGTCTCGATCCACGAGCTGGTCAGCCACAACGCCTTCACGCAGGTCTCGGCCGAGCTGGGTCTCGCCGCGCTCGCGCTCTACGTCTGGTTCATGGTCGCGCCGCTCAGGCGCTTGCGCGCCGTCGAGCGCGAGACCTACGCCGCGCGCCGCGCCTCGCGCTTCTACTACCTCGCGGTCGGCCTGCAAGCCGCGCTCGTCGGCTACATGGTCAGCAGCTTCTTCGCCTCGGTCGCCTACAACTTTTACGTCTACTACCTCGTCGGCTACGCCGTCGCCCTGCGCCAGCTCTACGAAGCCGCGCGCGCCGCGGGCGACGAGCAGCCCGCCCGCGCCGACGCGGCGACTGCGACGACGACGGGCGCGACGACCGGCCACACGCCCGCGCTGCCGCACACGGAGCTTTATGCTTGAGCCGCGCGCAGAACTTTTGACCGCGCCAGCGGACGCAAAGCCCGCCGCTGCGGACGTTGCACGCGCGTCCGCCGACGTTGCGCGCGCGCACGGCGACGAGACGCACGCGACTGTCGGCGGCACGCGCACGACCGCTGACGCGGCGGCGTGGCCGTTCGTCTCCATCGTGATCCCTTGCTTCAACGAGGAGCGTTTCATCGGCGAGGTGTTGGCACGACTGGCGGCGCAGTACGAGCCGGCGCGCGCAGAGATCATCGTCGTGGACGGCGGCTCGACCGACGGCACGCGCGCCATCGTCGCCGACGCGGCCGCGCGCCTCGACGGCGTGCCCGTCCGGCTCATCGAGAACCCGGCGCGGCACATCCCCGTCGCGCTGAACCTCGGCATCGCCGCCGCGCGCGGCGAGATCATCGCGCGCATGGACGCGCACGCCGCGCCGTCGGCCGACTACCTGCGCCGCGCCGTCGAGTTGCTCGGCGCAGACGAGCAGTTGGTCGTCGGTATGCCGTGCCAAATCCGGCCGGCGGCGGACACGCTCGCGGCGCGCGCCGTCGCCGTCGTCGTCGCGCACCCGTTCGGCATCGGCGACGCGCAGTACCGCATCGCGCACGCGGGCGGGCCGCGCGCGGTGGACACCGTGCCGTTCGGCGTCTTCCGCAAGTCGCTCTGGCGCAGGCTCGGCGGCTTCGACGAGTCGCTGCTGACGAACGAGGATTACGATTTCAACTACCGCGTGCGGCGCGCGGGCGGGCGCGTGCTGCTCGACACGGCGGCGCACACGGTCTACTACGCGCGCCCGACGCTCGCCGCGCTCGCCGCGCAATACTGGCGCTACGGCTCCTGGAAGGCGCGCATGTTGCGGCTGCACCCGGCGTCCCTGCGCTGGCGGCACGCGGTCGCGCCCGTCTTCGTGTTGACGCTCGCCGCGCTCGCCGTCGCCGGTCTCGTCCGGCGGCCGGCGTGGCTCCTGCTGCTCGCCGCGCTCGGCGCGTACGCCCTGCCCGCGTTCACGTTCGCTTTCAAAGCGGCGCGGCGCGCGGGCGATTTAAAACTCGCCGCGCCCGTCGCCGCCGCCTTCTTCGTCGTGCACTGCGCGTGGGGCGGCGGCTTCTGGCGCGGTCTGTTCACGGCGCGTGCGCGCGCAAGAGCCGCGGCGCGGAAGCACCAACGGGATGACGCATGACGGTTGACGCACGACAGACCGACGTTGACGAGCAGCCGGCGCGCGGCGACGCGCGGCCGCTTGGCGACGATGCGCCGTCGCTTAACAGCGCCGCGCCGCAGCTTGTCAACGACGCGCCGCCGGCCGGGTCGCTGACGGCGCGGGCGGCGTGGCTGATGCTGGCGCGGACGCTGGCGTTCGCGTGCAGCTTCGCGCTGCCGCTCCTGCTCGTCCGCCGCCTGAGCCGCGAAGACCTCGGCGTCTACCGGCAAGTCTTCCTGCTCGTCACGACGGCCATCAACGTGCTGCCCATCGGCTTCCACATGAGCGCCTTCTACTTCCTGCCGCGCGAGCGCGAGCGGCAGGGGCAGATCGTCTTACACATCACGCTCGTCTTCGCGCTGCTCGCGGGCGCGGCGAGTCTCGCGCTCTACCTGCGGCCCGCGCTCCTCGTCTCGATCTTCGGCAGCGGCGAACTCGTGCCGCTCGCGCCGCTCGTCGCGCTGCTCCTGTTCCTGTGGGTCGGCACGTCGCACCTCGAATACATGGCGCTCGCCAACCAGGAGGTGCGCGTGGCGACGCTGCTGATCGTGGCGCTGCAAGTGACGCGCGCCGTGCTGATGCTCTCGGCGGCGCTCGCCTTCGGCACGGTGCGCGCGCTGCTCTGGGCCGCCATCGCGCAAGGCGTGTTGCAGGCCGCCGCGCTCGTCGTCTACATGCAGATGCGCTTCCGCGCCTTCGGCCGCGGCGTTGACTTCGCGCTGCTGCGCCGGCAGTTGAGTTACGCGCTGCCGCTCGGCCTCGCGGGGCTGCTCGCCGCCGTGCAGCTCGACGCGCACAACTACTTCGTCTCGCACTTCTACGGCGCGGCCGCGTTCGCCGTCTACTCGACCGGCTGCTTCAACCTGCCGCTCATACACATCCTCAGCGACTCGGTCGGCGCGGTCATGATCCCGCGTGTGAACGTCTTGCAGAAGGAGGGCCGCGCGCGCGAGATCGTGGAGCTGACCGCCGCCATGCTGCGCAAGCTGGCGCTCGTCTACTTCGCCTGTTACGCGCTGCTGCTGGTGGTCGCGCGCGAGTTCGTGCTCGTCCTGTTCACGGCGAAGTACCTGGCGAGCCTGCCGGTCTTCGTCGTGAACCTGACGATGATCCTGGTCTACCTGCTGTCGAACGCCTACGACCCGGTGATGCGCGCCTACGCCGAGCACCGCTTCTTCCTGCTGCGCCTGCGCGCCGTGCTGCTCGGCGCGCTGCTCGCGGCGCTCTGGTTGTGGACGGGCCGGCTCGGCCTCGTGGGCGTCATCACGCTCGTCGTCTGTTGCAACTTCGCGGAGCGCGTGGCGACGCTCTGGAAGGCCGCGCGCGTCGTGGGCTTCCGCGCGCGCGACGTGGCGCTGCTCAAAGACGTGGGCAAGCTCGCCCTGGCGGCGACGGCGGCGGGCGTCGCGGCCGCGTTCTTGCGCGCCGCGGTCGTCGCCGCGCTGCCGCCGTTCTTCGTCCTCGTCCTCTGCGGCTCTGTCTTCACGCTCGTCTACGCGCTCGCGGTCGTCGCGCTGCGCGTGGTGCGGCCGGAAGAGCGCGCCGCCGTCACGCGCAGGCTCGCGCGCCTGCCGCGCCTGGGCCGCCGGCTGCGCGCCGCCGAGCCGGTCGTCTGAAGCAAACGTTAGCAACGCACGTCAGCAAACGTCGGAGACGCACGTCAGCAAACTTTTATGTGTGGCATCGCCGGATTCGTGAACGAGGGGGCCGCGCCCGCCGCCGGGGAGCGCGCCGCCGTGCTCGCGCGCATGTGCCAGGTCATCCGCCACCGCGGGCCTGACGATCAGGGCACGCTCGTCACCGAACGGGCCGCGCTCGGCATGCGCCGCCTCTCGATCATAGACCTGGCCGGCGGCCACCAGCCCATCGGCAACGAGGACGGCTCCGTCCAGATCGTCTTCAACGGCGAAATCTATAACTACAAAGAACTGCAACGCGAACTCGAAGCGCGCGGGCACAGTTTCAAAACCAACTCCGACACCGAAACGATAGTCCACGCCTACGAAGAGTACGGCGCGGCGTGCGTCGAACACCTGCGCGGGATGTTCGCGTTCGCCGTCTGGGACGAGCGCAACCAGAAACTCTTCCTCGCGCGCGACCGCGCCGGCAAGAAGCCGCTCTACTACGCGCTCACGCCGCGCGGCACGCTCGTCTTCGGCTCCGAGCTGAAGGCCCTGCTCGAACACCCGGAGATCGAACGCGCCGTCAACCCCGAAGCCGTGGACGCTTATCTCACGTTCGGCTACGTGCCCGATCCTCTGTGCATTCTGCGCGGCGTGCGCAAGCTCCCGCCCGCGCACCACCTCACATACGCCGCCGGCCGGCTCGCGCTCACGCAATACTGGGACTTCAAGTTCGAGCCGGACGAGCGCGCCGCCGCCGCGCGCGTCGAAGACTATTTGGAAGAACTGCGCGCGCTCTTGGACGAAGCGGTGCGGCTGCGCCTGATCGCCGACGTGCCGCTCGGCGCGTTCCTCTCCGGCGGCGTGGATTCGAGCGCGGTCGTCGGGCTGATGGCGCGCCACAGCAGCCGCCCCGTCAAGACCTTCTCCATCGGCTTCAACGAGGACAGCTACGACGAACTGAAGTACGCGCGCGTCGCCGCCGAACATTTTCAGACCGAGCACCACGAGTTCGTCGTCACGCCCGACATCTGCCAGATCGTGGACGAACTGGCCTGGCACTTCGACGAGCCGTTCGCAGACCCGTCCGCCTTGCCGACCTACATGGTCTCGAAGCTCGCCCGCGCACACGTCACCGTCGCGCTCTCCGGCGACGGCGGCGACGAGTTGTTCGCCGGCTACACGCGCTACCTCGTCGAGCAGCAGCGCGCCGCCTTCGAGCGCGTGCCGCGCGCCCTCCGGCAGAACGTCATGCGCCCCTTGAGTCAACGCCTGCCCCACGGCGCTTGGGGGCGCAACTACCTGCACAACGTCTCGCTCGACGCCGCGGAGCGCTTCCTCGACAGCGTCTCGGTCTTCACCGCGCTCACCAAGCGCGCGCTCTACACCGCCGGCTTCCGCGCGCAACTCAAGGACGACGGCCTCGCCAGCGCGCGCTTCCGCTTCCTCGCCGCGCGCGTCAAGACGGGGCAGCCGCTCGACGCACTGCTCTACCTCGACAGCAAGACCTACCTGCCCGGCGACATCCTCACCAAAGTGGATCGCATGAGCATGGCCGTCTCCTTGGAAGCCCGCGCCCCGCTCCTCGATCACAAGCTGATCGAGTTCGTCGCGCGCATCCCCGCCGCGCTCAAGCTGCGCGACGGCGAGACCAAGCACGTCTTCAAGCGGGCCGTCGCAGACCTCGTGCCCGCCGAGATTCTGCGCCGGCCCAAGCAAGGCTTCGGCGTGCCCATCCAGCAGTGGATCAACGACCAACTGCGCGCCCAGATGCACGACACGCTGACCGACGCGCGCACGCGCGCGCGCGGCTACACCGAGCCGGCTTACGTCGCGCAGCTCTTAGACGAACACGAGCGCGGCCGCCGCGACCACGCCGCCCCGCTCTGGACGCTCTTCATGCTCGAACTCTGGCATCGCGTCTTCGTTGACGACGCGACAAGCAGGCGGCCGGTAACCGAAGCGCCGCTGCCCGTCGCAGTGAGTTAAACGTCATGTGTGGCATAGCAGGCATCGCAGGCTTTGAGGATCGACACGGCGCGCGGGCGTCGGTCGAGCGGATGACGTGCGCGCTGGCGCGGCGCGGGCCGGACGGCGAGGGCCTTGAGGCGTGGCCCCGTTGCGTGCTCGGCCACCGCCGGCTCGCCATCTTCGATCTGAGCGCCGCGGGCCGCCAGCCGATGCTCGCCGCGGACGCCACCGTCGGCGTCACCTTCAACGGCGCGATCTACAACTTCCGCGAGCTGCGCCGCGACCTCGAAGCCCGCGGCGTCGCGTTCCACAGCCAGACCGACACCGAGGTGCTCGTCGAAGGCTACCGCGTGTGGGGCGTGGACGCTCTGGTCGAACGCCTGCGCGGCATGTTCGCCTTCGCCCTCTGGGACGAGAGCGCGCGCAAGCTCTTCCTCGTCCGCGACCGGCTCGGCGTCAAGCCGCTCGTCTACGCCGAGACGCCCGCGGGCGGTCTCGCCTTCGCCTCCACCGTGCGCGCGCTCAAACAGTCCGGCTTCGTCAACGAACTGGACGAGCAGGCGGTCGCCGACTACTTGGAGTTCGGCTACGTGCCCGACCCGCGCGTCATCTACCGCGGCGCGACCAAAGTCGCCGCCGGCACAATCGTCGAGTGGTCGCAGGAGACGGGCGCGCGCGCGCGCACCTACTGGACGCCGCCCGTGGTCGCCGACGCGGCCGACGCGCCGACGTTCGCCGACGCCGTCGCCGAGACCGAGCGGCTGTTCCTGCGCGCCGTCGAGTCGCGCCTGTTCGCGGACGTGCCCGTGGGCGCGCTCCTGTCGGGCGGCGTTGATTCGAGTCTCGTCTGTTGGGCGATAACCAAACTCGGCGGCGACGTGACGGCGTTCACCGTCGGCACGCCCGGCGACCCCTGGGACGAGACGGCGGACGCGCGCGCCACCGCTACGACTTTAGGCGTCAAGCACCGCGTGCTCCCGCTCTCGGCCGACGACGCGCCCACGGTCGAAGAACAGGTCTCGGCCTACGCCGAGCCGTTCGCGTGCGCCTCCGCCCTGGGGATGTTGCGCGTCGCGCGCGCCGTCAAAGACGAGGCGACGGTATTGCTGACGGGCGACGGCGGCGACGACGTTTTCCTCGGCTACCCCGAACACAAACATTTCCACCTCGCGCAACGCCTCGCGCGCCGTCTGCCCGGTCTGGGCGCGCGCGCGTGGCTCGCGGGCGGCGCGCGCCTGCCGCGCGTCGGCCCCTTGCGCCGCGCCGCCTCTTTCCTCAACTACGCGACCGGCGGCCTCGGCGCGGTCACGCACACGCACGACGGGCTGCCCGTCTACGAACGCCACGGCCTGCTCGGCGAACGCCTGCGCGGCACGAGCGTCGCGCCGCGCGCCATCCCCTGGTCGCACGGCTCGGCCCGACAGGTGCTCACCGAGTTCCTCGACTACGACCGGCGCACGCGCTTCGTCGGCGAGTACCTGACCAAAGTGGACGGCGCGACGATGCACTACGCCTTGGAGGCGCGCGCGCCGTTCCTCGATCAAGACCTGTGGGAGTTCGCCGCGCGCCTGCCCTACGACGTGCGCCTGCGCGGCGGGCAACTGAAAGCGATCCTGCGCGAGTTGGCGCGCAGGCATCTGGGCGAGCGCGTCGCGCGCGGGCGCAAGCGCGGCTTCGGCGTGCCCGTCGGGCGCTGGCTCGCAGGGCGCTGGCGCGCGCGCCTCGAAGAACTGCTGACGGGCGCGCTCGTCGAACAGCACGGCTGGATCGACGCGACGGCCGCGCGCGTCTTCCTCCAACGCACCGCCGCCCGCGGCCTCGTCCCCAACCAACTCTGGTACGTCTTCGTCCTAGAGACCTGGCTCCGCCACGAGCAAGACGCGACCGTAGGCGCGCTCACGCATGACGAAAAGCTGTTAACTGTTAGTTGTTAGCTGTGGGCTAAAGATAAGAACGAGCAATTAACAATTAACAACTAACAGTTAACAACTAACTCTTTAATGATGAAACCGAACGTCCTCATCTTCACCGGCAGCTTCGAGCAGGGCGGCAGCGAGCGCCAGGCGGTGCAGCTCGCGCGGCTGCTGCACAGGACGGGGCGCTACCGCGTGCGCGTCGCGTGTTTGCAGCCGACGGGCGTGCTGCGCGCCGAGGTCGAGCGGTTGAACTTGGGCGAGATTCCGTCGTTCCCGCTGACGAGCTTCTACGACCGGAACATGATCACGCAGTTGCGCCGCTGCGCCCGCTACCTGCGCGCGCAACAGATCGACGTGGTGCAGACGTTCGACTTCTACACGAACGTCTTCGGCATGGCGGCCGCGACCTTGGCGCGCGTGCCCGTCCGCATCGCCGCGCGGCGCGAGACCGCGGGCACGAAGACCGCGGCGCAGCTTTGGGTCGAGCGGCGCGCTTACCAACTCGCGCACGCGGTCGTCGCTAACGCAGAGGCCGTGCGGCAAGAGTTGAGCGCGGCGGGCGTGCCCGCCGACAAGATTGTAACGATCTACAACGGGATGGACGTGGAGCGCGTCGCGCCGCGCCCGCGGCTGACGCGCGCCGAGGCGTTGCGGCTCTTCGGACTGCCGGCGGACGGCGCGCGCCGCTTCGTCACCATCGTCGCCAACATGCGCCACGCCCTGAAGGATCAGGCGACCTTCCTGCGCGCCGCGCGGCGCGTGCGCGAAGTTGTGCCCGAAGCCGCGTTCGTCCTCGCGGGCGAAGGCGAGTTGTTAGCGCAGACGCGCGCCTACGCCGCCGAGTTGGGCTTACAAGAGCACGCCTTCTTCACGGGGCGTTGCGCGGAAGTCTCCGAGTTGCTGAACGTCTCGGAGGTGTGCGCCTTGAGTTCGCGCGGCGTCGAGGGCTTCTCGAACTCGATCACGGAGTACATGGCGGCGGCGCGGCCCGTGGTGGCGACCGACGTGGGCGGCGCGCGCGAGGCGATAGTCGAAGGCGAGACCGGCTTCGTCGTCCCCGTCGGCGACGACGAGGCGCTGGCCGCGCGCGTCGTCGAGTTGTTGCGCGACCCGGCGCGCGCCGAGGCCATGGGCCGGCGCGGGCGCGAGGTCGTCGCACAGAAGTTCTCCTGCGCCGCGCAGCTCGAACGCACCGAGCAACTCTACCGTCAGCTATTGACGCAGCGCCGCGCCCGCGCGGCCGACAACGCGACCCGCAGGGCCGCGCAGGGCGCGGGCCGTTGAGTTTGTACGGAGCGCCGGGTATTGAACCAGACGTTGATGGAAAACTGAACCGGACGTTGATGAACGAAGTCGGGACGATGACGGGGCACGAGGAGGCGACACGGCGCGCGCAGGCCGCCGTCGCCGACGCGGCGGCGCGGCCCGTGCGCGTGCTCATTGTGGCCCCGGCGCTCGACATACTCGGCGGGCAGGCGGTGCAGGCGGCGCGGCTGCTCGAACAGTTGCGCGCCGAGCCGTCTCTAGCCGTCGGCTTCCTGCCGATCAACCCGGCGTTCCCGCGCGCGCTGCGGCGCTGGCAGAACGTGAAGGTCGTGCGCAGCGTCCGCACGACCTTGCTCTACTGGCTGCGGCTGCTGCGCGAGGTGCGCCGCTACGACGTGCTGCACGTCTTCTCGGCGTCGTACCTCTCCTTCTACATGTCGCCCACGCCGGCCGTCGTCGCGGGCAAGCTGTTCGGCAAGCGCGTCGTCTTGAACTACCGCAGCGGCGAGGCGGAGGATCACTTGCGGCGCTGGCCCCTGGCGCGCAGACTCTTGCGCCTGCCCGACGTGATCGTCGTGCCGTCGGGCTACCTGGTCGAAGTCTTCGGGCGCTTCGGGCTGGCGGCGCGCGCCGTCTACAACATCGTGGCGACCGAGCGCTTCCGCTTCCGCGCGCGCACGCCCCTGCGCCCCGTCTTCTTCGCCAACCGCAACTTTGAGCCGATGTACAACGTCGCGTGCGTCCTGCGCGCCTTCGCCATCGTGCAGGCGCAACACCCGGCGGCGCGGCTCACGGTCGCGGGCGACGGCAGCCAGCGCGGCGCGTTGGAGCAACTGGCGCGCGAGTTGAAACTAATGAACGTCGAGTTCGTCGGGCGCGTCGCGCCCGAACGGATGCACGAGTTCTACGACGCGGCGGACATCTACCTGAACGCGTCGGACATAGACAACATGCCCGGCTCGATCATTGAAGCCTACGCCGCCGGGCTGCCCGTCGTGACGACGGACGCGGGCGGCATCCCTTACATCCTGACCGACGGCGAGACGGGTCTGCTGGTGCGGCGCGGCGACGCAGAAGCGTTGGCGGCCGCGGCCTTGCGTCTGCTCGCGGACGAGGCGCTCGCGGCCCGCTTGACGGAGCAGGCGCGGCGCGCGTGTGAGCGTTACAGTTGGGCGGCCGTGCGGGGCGAATGGCTGAAGCTTTATCATGAGTTGGCGCGCGGGGCGGAAGCCGCGGAGGCGCGAGAGCGAGTTGGGGGCTGAGGGTTTATGACGCCGAAGAAAGTCTTGCTGATCGAGCTGAACGAGATCACGTGGACGCTCATCGATCCGATGATCGAGCGGGGCGAGCTGCCGACCTTCGCGCGGCTTAAAAACGAAGGCGCTTGGGCCGCGCCCATGAGCGTGGACTTGCCGCCGCAGCTCGATCCGTGGATCACCTGGACGACCGTCTACACGGGCCGGCGGCAGTCGGATCACAACGTCTTCTTCCTGCAACAGCCGCCCGAAACGATCCGCGCCAAGCGCCTCTGGGAGTTGTGCGCCGAACAGGGCTTGAGCGTCGGCGTCTACGGCAGCCTGTGTTCGTGGCCGGCGCGCCCCGTCAAGGGCTTCTACGTGCCCGACACCTTCGCGCCCGACCCGCAGACGCACCCCGCGTCGTTGCAACCGATTCAAGAATTGAACTTGACCTACACGCGCTCGGTGCGACTGCCGAACGACAACGACGGCGCGTTCTTCAAGGCGAAGCTCGGCGCGCGGCTTGTCAAGTTGGGCTTGCGCCCGCGGACGATGGCGCGGGTCGCGCGGCAGTTGGCGCGCGAGCGCGTCGCGCCGCACGAGCGTTGGCGGCGCGTCGCGTTGCAGCCGGCCGTCAACTTCGACTTCTTCCGCCGCCTCTACCGCCGCCACCGCCCGGCGTTCGCCACGTTCCACTCGAACCACGTGGCGCACTACATGCACACCTACTGGAAGGCGATGCAGCCCGAACTCTTCCCGCAGCCGGCGACGCCTGAAGAGGTGCGCCACTACGGCGGCGCGATCCGCCACGGCTACCGCACGGCGGACGCGCTCCTGCGCGGCGTGCTGCGCCTGCTCGACCGCGACACCGTGCTCGTCGTCGCTTCGAGCATGGGGCAGCAGCCTTACGTCAGCCGGCTCAAGCGCGGCAAGTACATCGCGCAGTTGCGCTCGCTCGACCGCCTGCTCGACATCCTCGGCGTGCAGGGCCGCGCGCGCGCGCTCTCGACCATGTCCGATCAGTTCAACATCTACCCCGACACGGCGCAGACCTTGCAGGCCGTGAGCCGCCGCCTCGCCGCCGCCTACATAGACACGCCGGAGCGGCCGATGTTCAACCTGCAAGCGCTCGACAACAGCCTGACCGTGACCCTGCGCCACTACGACGAGGTCTACGAAGACTCGCGCTGCCACTTCCCGCACCGCGGCCCGCAGGGCGCTTACCGCTTTGAGGATTTGGTCTACAGCACGGGCCTCGTCAAGTCGGGCTACCACCACCCGCAAGGGGTGCTGCTGCTCTACGGCCCCGGCATACGCCGCGGCGCGCACGTCGCCGCCTGCGACAACCTCGACCTCGCGCCCACGCTCCTGACGCTCCTCGGTCTCCCCGTCCCAACGGAGATGACCGGGCGCGTGCTGCTCGACGAGTGTGCGGCGTGAGGGAGAGGATGACTGCGACGTTGGTTGAGTGTATGGCGAGACCGATTCACCACAGAGGCACAGAGTTCACAGAGGTGGCACGGAGGCTCGAATGCCGTCCGGGCCTCCGTGCATCCTCTGTGTGCTCTGTGCCTCTGTGGTGAACCGCAACGTCCCCCACGTTCAACTGACGTTCACAAGAGACGGCCAGAACTAAAGACTGATGGCGTTATCAACCGGAGCGGAGCGAGGGCTACTCGGCAGGCTGCGGCGCTTGCGCGGGCGCAGCGCGGCGGAGCTGCGCGTGCGCGGCGCGCAGGCCCTCCACGCGCGGGCCGAGCGCGCCGGGCTGTCGCCGCAACGCCGTCTCCCCTCCGACCGCGCCTTCTTCCGCCTGCTCGACCCCGCGCGCTGCGGCGGCGAAGAGATGACCGCCGAGCGTCTGCTCGCACACTTCCGCGCGCGCACACGCCCCGGCTTCTTCGCCGCCTTCGACGACGCGACTACCACGCGCGCGGAGTTGCAACGCCGCTTCGGCGCGGCGCGTGACGCGCTCGTCGCACGCGCGGACGCGATCACGCAAGGGCGCTTCGATCTCTTGGGCCGGAGCGGTCTCGACTTCGGCTCGCCCGTAGACTGGCAGCTTGAGCCGACTTCGGGCGCGCGCGCGCCGCTCGTGCATTGGAGCGCGATTGACTTCCTCGACCCGCTCGTGTGCGGCGACAAGAAGTTCACCTGGGAGTTGAACCGCCAACAGTATTTCATGACGCTCGGTCGCGCCTACTGGCACACGGGCGACGAGCGTTACGCCGAGACCTTCGCCGCGCACGCCGCCCACTGGCTCGACGCGAACCCGCCCAAACTCGGCATCAACTGGGCGAGCAGCCTCGAAGTCGCGCTGCGCGCGATCTCCTGGCTCTGGGCGCTCCACTTCTTCCGCGCCGCGCCCGCGCTCACGCCCGCGCTCTTCCTGCACCTGCTCAAAGGCCTCTACGCGCACGCGCGCCACGTCGAGACGTACCTCTCGACCTACTTCTCGCCGAACACGCACCTGACGGGCGAAGCGCTTGGCCTCTATTACGTCGGCGCGCTGCTGCCGGAGTTCAAGCGCGCGCGCCGCTGGCGCGAGACGGGCGCGCGCGTCCTGCTCGGACAACTCGACCGCCACGTCAAGCCCGACGGCGTCTACCTCGAACACTCGACTTACTACCAGCGTTACACGGCCGACTTCTACACGCACTTCCTCCTGCTGGCGCGCGCGACCGATGAACCACTCGCCGCCGCCGACGCGCACAAGCTTGAGGCGAAGCTGACGGCGTTGCTCGATCACCTGATGTACGTCACGCGCCCCGACGGCACGACGCCGCTCATAGGCGACGACGACGGCGGCCGGCTCGCGCCGCTCGACGACCGCCCGGCGGACGACTTCCGCGCCACGCTCGCCGCCGCCGCGTGTGTGTTCGCGCGCGGCGACTACAAACACGTCGCCGCCGCCGCGCCCGAATCGCTCCTCTGGCTGCTCGGCGTCGCGGGCCTGCAAGTCTACGACGCGCTCCCGGCGCACGAACCCGCCCACACCTCGCGCGCCTTCCCCGACGGCGGCTACTACGTCATGCGCGACGGCTGGACGCCGACGGCCGACTTCATGCTCCTCGACGGCGGCCCGCACGGCGCGCCCGCGCTCAACCACGCCCACGCCCACGCCGACGCGCTTGGCTTCGATCTCGCCGCCGCCGGGCGCACGCTCCTCGTCGATCCCGGCACGTACACCTACACCGGCGCGCGCGCCTGGCGCGATCACTTCCGCACGTCGCCCGCGCACAACACGCTCACGGTGGACGGCGAGTCTTCCTCCGTCCCCGCCGGCCCCTTCCGCTGGCAGCACGCCGCCGACGCGAGCACGCACGCCTGGCACACGCACACGCGCTTCGACTACTTCGCCGCCACGCACGACGGCTACGCACGCCTCGCCGATCCCGTCACACACGAACGCGCCGTCCTTTTCCTCAAAGACGACTACTGGCTCATACGCGACCGCGTCCGCGCCGCCGGCCCACACCGCTACGAGCTGAACTTCCAACTCGCGCCCGGCGTCGCGGCCGATGCCGAAGAAGACGACGGCGCGGCGGCATTAGATGCGACCGTTGACAGCGGGGGCGTGTTGCGCGCGACCGTTGACGGCGCACCGGCGCTGACCGTCTGCGCGTTCACCGACGGCGGCGCGTGGCGCGTCGCCGAAGGGTGGGTCTCGCGCTGCTACGGCGCGCGCACACACGCGCCCGCTTGCCGCTACGAAGTCGCCGCCGAGGGCGCGCAGGAGTTCGTCACCTGCCTGCTGCCGGCGGCCGCGGCCGGCCGCTATGAAATCCGGCGCGCACACGCTACGGCCGCGCACGCCTACGAGTTGCGCGCCGCCGACGGCGGCCGCGACCTGTTGCTCATACGCGACCACGCGGCGGCCCTTGATGACAGTCGGGTGACTGCTAACGGCGATGACAGTCACGCGACCATCGTCGCCCTGGTCTCCGACTTCGAGTGGACGTGGGCGCGCTTCGACCGCGACGGCGCGCTCGCGGAGTTGATTCTGATCGGCGGGCGCGCGTGCGCCTTCGACGGCCAGCCGATCATTAAAAGCGATGCGCTCATCGCTTACGCCTACGCGCGGCGCGACGGCGCGGAGTTGATTGTCGAGACGGACGCTGGCGCGCGCCGCGTCGCCTTGAACGACAGCCACGCGGTCGTCAGTTGAACCGTCAACCGTTCGTTGCTGATGAACTACTCCTTGCTGACCACTGACCACTGACTACTGACCACTGGCTCCTGACTGCTGACCACTGACTTCTCATGTGCGGCATTAACGGCATCGCATATTCGAGGCGCGCGGGGCGCGCGGTGGACGCGGGGGCGCTCGCGCGTATGCGCGACGTGCTGACGCACCGCGGCCCGGACGAGGCCGGTCTCTACGTCGCCGGCAACGTCGGGCTGGGACACCGGCGGCTGTCCATCGTGGACGTGGCGGCGGGGCAGCAGCCGATGACGAATGAGGACGGGCGGCTGCACGTCGTCTACAACGGCGAGGTCTACAACCACGCCGACTACCGCGCCGAACTCGAAGCGCGCGGCCACCAATACCGCACGCACTGCGACACGGAGACGATCCTGCATCTCTACGAGGAGCACGGACGCGCGTGCGTGGAACGCCTGCGCGGGATGTTCGCGTTTGCGATCTGGGACGAGCGCGAGCGCGAGTTGTTCATCGCGCGCGACCGGCTCGGCGTCAAGCCGCTCTACTACGTCCACACTAGCGACGGCTCGCTCTACTTCGCCTCCGAGATCAAGGCGCTCGTCGCGGCGCGCGCCGTCCGCGCCGAACTCAACTACGCCGCGCTGCCGGACTACCTGGCGAACCACGGCACGTCGAATGATGAGACGCTCTTCGCGGGCGTGCGGCGGCTGCCGCCCGGTCACACACTGCTCTGGCGCGAGGACGGGCGGCTCGACATCAGGCAGTACTGGGACGTGAGTTTCGCCGACGAGGGCGCGAACGACGGGCGGCGCGACGATGAATTGATCGCCGAGTGGGCCGAGTTGTTCCGCACGTCCGTGCGGCTGCGGCTGATGGCGGACGTGCCGCTGGGGATGTTCCTGTCGGGCGGGATTGATTCGTCGGCCATCGCGGCCGTGATGAGCCAACTGGTCGGCGAGCCGATCAAGACGTTCTCGGTCGCGTTCCACGAGCGCGAGGCGAACGAGCTGAGTTACGCGCGCATGGTCGCGGCGGCGTTCAAGACAGACCACCATGAGGTGTTGGTCACGCCCGAAGAGTTCTTCGGCGCGCTGCCGCAACTCGTCTACCAGGAGGACGAGCCGCTGGCGCACCCTTCGAGCGTGCCGCTCTACTTCGTCTCGCGGCTCGCGCGCGAGCACGTCAAGGTCGTCCTGACGGGCGAGGGCAGCGACGAGTTGCTCGCGGGCTACGAGCGTTACCGGCGGACGCTGCAAAACCTGACGCTCGGCCCTGTGTACAACCGCTTCACGCCCGCGCCGTTGCGTCGCGCCGTCGAGGCGCGCGTGCGCGCGCTGCCGGTCGGCTCGCGCGTGCGGCAGAAGTTGGTGCGCACGTTCCTCTGCCTCGCGCCGGGCATCGAGGGGAGCTACTTCGACAACTTCGCCGTCTTCCCGCGTGCCATGCAGCGGGAGTTGTTGAGCCGCGAGACGCTGGCGCGCGCGGGCGCGCTCGACCCCTATCGCGACATGCGCCGCTACTTCGAGGCGGCGGACTCGCACGCGACGCTGAACCGGATGCTCTACGCGGACACGAAGACCTACCTGCACGAGTTGCTGATGAAGCAGGATCAGATGTCCATGGCCGCGTCCATCGAGAGCCGCGTGCCGTTCCTCGATCACAAGCTCGTGGAGTTCACGGCGCGGCTGCCCTTGCGTCTGAAACTGCGGCGCGGGTGGACGACGAAGTACGTGCTGCGGCGCGCGATGAAGGACGTGCTGCCCGCGCCAATCCTGACGCGGCGGAAGATGGGCTTCCCCGTGCCGGTCGGGCGCTGGTTCCGCCGCGAGTTCAAGTGGGTGGTGGACGAGTACGTCCTCGGCGAGCGCGCCGCCGCGCGCGCCGTCTTCGACCAACGCTTCGTGCGCGAACTGGTCGCGCGCCACGACGCTGGCGAGAACCACGCCGAACGCCTCTGGGCGCTCGTCAACTTTGAAATCTGGCTCCGCCGCTTCGTGGACGACGAACCGGCGGCCGCCCCCGAACCCGCCCGCGAAGTCGTCGCGGCGTTTGACTAACTCCCTGTGTCCTCTGTGCTTCCTCCGTGTACTCTGTGTTGAATCTACGGTACGGCAATTTCAACACAGAGTACACAGAGGAAGCACAGAGGACACAGAGAAAACTGAAAACTCTCTTGCGCATTCTCTGGCTCAAGACCGAACTGCTGCACCCCGTTGATAAGGGCGGGAAGATTCGCACGTACCACATGCTGCGGGCGCTCAAGCGCGAGCATCGGGTGACGTACCTGACGCTGGACGACGGCGCGGCGGGCGCGGCCGAGCGCGCGGCGGCCCGTGAGTATTGCGACGAGCTGATCTGTGTGCCGCACCGGACGCGGGCGAAGTTCTCCGCCGGCTTCTACGCGGAGCTGGCGCGCAACCTCGCCTCGCCGCTGCCGTACTTCATGCAGAAGTACAGGTCGCCCGCGATGCGCGCGGAGATCGAGAGGCTCGTCGCGCGCGGCGGCTGCGACGTGCTGGTCTGCGATTTTCTGAACCCCAGTGTGAACGTGCCGCGGCAGTTGCCGCTGCCGTCGGTGCTGTTCCAACACAACGTCGAGGCGATGATCTGGCGGCGGCACTACGAGGTGCAGGCCAACCCGCTGAAGAAGGCTTACCTCTACGGCCAGTGGCGCAAGGCGGTCGCGTACGAGCGCGCGGCGTGCCGGCGCTTCGACTTGGTCGTCGCGGTCTCGCGCGAGGACGCCGACGCGATGCGGCGCGAGTACGGCGTCGCGGCCGTGGCCGACGTGCCGACCGGCGTGGACACGGAGTTCTTCCGCCCGTCGGGGACGGAAGCGCGGCAGCCGCACAACCTCGTCTTCACAGGCTCGATGGACTGGCTGCCGAACGAGGACGCGATCCAGTTTTTCATCAGAGAGATTCTGCCGCGCGTGCGCCAGTCCGTGCCGGACGTGACGCTGACGGTCGTCGGGCGCGACCCGTTCCCCTCGCTCGTCGAGCAGAGCCGGCGCGACCCGGCCATCGTCGTCACGGGGCGCGTGCCGGACGTGCGCCCGTACATCGAGCGCGCCGCCGTGTACGTCGTGCCGATTCGGGTGGGCGGCGGGACGCGTCTGAAGATTTACGAGGCGATGGCGATGGAGCGGCCCGTCGTCTCGACGACCGTGGGCGCGGAAGGGTTGCCGGTGCGCGCGGGCGCGGAGTTGTTGATCGCGGACGCGCCCGAAGAGTTCGCGGCGGCGGTCGTGCGCGTGCTGACGGAGGAACAATTAGCGCGCGCGCTCGGCGCGCAGGCGGCGGCGACGGTGCGCGCGCGGTTCAGTTGGGACAGGGTGGCGGCCGAGTTCGCCGCGCACTGCGAGCGTGCGCGCGGCGGCGCGGTCAATGTGCCCGCCGGGCTTGTTGAGGCGGCGGGCTAGTGGGGCGTTGGGTTGGCTGCTATGGCAAGAACAGAGCAACACAGAGGACACAGAGGAGACACAGAGGACACAGAGTTTTTAACTGTGGCCTCTGTGCTAACTCTGTGCCCCCTGTGTTAAATCTTCGTCGCCGGAGATGAAGCGCACGATGAATGAAACACTGACAGTGAACGAGGTAGTGCAGGCGGACGGGCCGGCGCACGGCGGCGTGGTCGCGCGCCGACAGCCGCGCGTGGCCGTGCTCATCCCGTGCTACAACGAGGAGTTGACGGTCGGCGCGGTTGTGCGCCAGTTCCGCGCCGAGTTGCCCGAGGCCGACATCTACGTCTTCGACAACAACTCGACCGACCGCACGGTCGCGGAGGCGCGGGCCGCGGGCGCGCGCGTCGCCTACGAGCGCCGGCAGGGCAAGGGCTACGTCGTGCAGGCCATGTTCCGGCAGGTGGACGCCGACGTGTACGTGATGGTGGACGGCGACGGCACGTACCCGCCCGCCGACGTACACAAGCTGATCGGGCCTGTGCTGCGCGACGAGGCCGACATGGTCGTCGGCTCGCGTCTGCACGCGGGCGCGCAGAGCGAGTTCCGCTCGCTCAACCGGCTCGGCAACCGCGTCTTCCTCTCCGTGCTCAACTCGACGTTCAAGGTCAAGATCACGGACATGCTGTCGGGCTACCGGGCGTTCAGCCGCGGCTTCGTTAAGGGCGTGCCGCTGTTCGGCGGCGGCTTCGAGACCGAGACCGAGTTGACGATCAAGGCCTTGGAGCGCGGCTTCCGCATCGTCGAAGTGCCGTGCGATCTGACGAGCCGGCCCGCGGGCAGCTTCTCGAAAATACGCATCGTCCACGACGGCCTGCGCATCTCCGGCACGATCCTCGCCCTCTTCCGCGACTACAAGCCGCTGACCTTCTTCGGCGCGGCGGGCCTCGCGCTCGTCGCGCTCGGCTTCATACCGGGCGCGGTCGTCGTCTACGAGTTCATCGAGACGGGGCTGGTGTTGCGTCTGCCGTCGGCGGTCTTGGCGGTGGGGCTGGTGCTCGCCGGGATGCTGGCGATGACGGTCGGGCTGGTGCTGCACACGATTGCGCGCCGCTCGCAGGAGTTCGACTACCAACTGCGCGTGCTCGTGGACGAGCTGGGCGCGCAACTCAGGCGTGAGCTGGGGCGGGACGAGCAATGAGCACGACGAGCACGACAAGTACGACGGACGCGACGAAGGCGACGGAGACGCGCGCGGCCGTCGCCGACGCGCCGAACACGGACGCCGTCATGGTCGCCGATCTGGAGATCATGGCGCGGGCGAACAACTACCGGAACTGGATGTACCGGCGCATCGCGCCTTACGTCGGGCAGCGCGTCCTCGAAGTCGGCGCTGGCATCGGCAACTTCACGGAGTTATTGCTCGACCGCGAGCTGGTCGTGGCAACGGACAAGTTCGAGCTTTGCGTTGACTACCTGAACCGCCGGCTCGGCGCGCAACTGAAGGCCGCGCCGCTGGTGTTGGACTTGGCCGAGCCGCCCGTCGCGGCCCTCAAGCCTTACGGCTTCGACACGATCATCTGCATGAACGTGCTCGAACACGTCGCGGACGACGTGCGCGCGCTGCGCTTCATGCACGAAGTCTTAGTCGAAGGCGGGCGCGCGATTATCCTCGTGCCCGCGTTCCAGTTCCTCTACGGCACGGTGGATCGCGCCATCGAACACCACCGCCGCTACACGCGCAAGACTTTGCTGCCGCCGATGCGCGCCGCCAACTTCGAGATCGAGGCCGCGTTCTACATGAACGTGATCGGCATGGCCGGCTGGTTCTGGAACAACCGCATCAAGCGCACGACCGAAGAGAACCCGGCGCAGATCGCCGTCTTCGACCGCTTCATCGCGCCCTGGGCCGAACGCGTCGAGCGCGCCCTGCCGCCGCCCTTCGGTCTCTCGCTCATCGCCGTCGGGCGCAAAACGAAAGCCGCCTGAGCGAAGATGAAAGCGTCGCTCGTCATCCGTCTCCCCGCCACACGAACCGAAGTTAACGAAACACCTTGCGACCCGCAGACGCGCCACGCCCCGTCAACACCTTGACCGCCACGCTGCGCCGCGACGGCGCGCTGGCGCTCGTCTACCTGGCGGCCACCTGGCTCACCGCCGCCGTCTTCATGGGCGACACGCTCTACTACGCCGACTCCGTGTTAGGGATGACGGGCGGGCGCATCACGCCGGCCACGTTCGACCCGCGCGGCAACTATTCGTTCTTCGAGTTCGGCCACCTCCTGTGGCGGCCCGTCGGCTGGCTGTGCTACCTCGCCTTCGGCGCACTCGCGCGCCGGCTCTGCGGCGGCGACGCGCGCCAGGCGGCCGTCTTCTTGCTGGTGGCGCTGAACTGGGCGGCGGGCCTGTGTTGCGTGCTGCTGCTGCGCCGCGTGCTCGGCTACGTGGCGCGGCGCGAGTGGGTCATCGTGACGGCGGCGGTCGGCTTCACGTGCGCCTACGCCTTTCTGAACTTCACGCAGTCCGGCTCGTCCTACGTGCCGGCGCTCGCGCTCTACCTCGCGGGCCTCCTGGTGCTCCTGCGCGGCGGCGAGCGCGTCACGAAACCTTTGCGGACGGCGCTCGGCGCGGGCGTGTGCTTCGCGGGCGCGGTCTGCCTGTGGTTTCTCTACGTTTGGGCCGTGCCGGCGGCGCTGGCCGCGCCGCTGGTGCTCTTCGGCGACGACGTGCGCCGTCGGCGTCTGTTCGTCTACGGCGCGCTCGTGAGCGGCGGGCTGACCGTGTTGCTCTACGTCGGCGCGGTCGTAGGTGGTCTGCACCTGACTCAGTTGGCGCAGGTCAAGGCGTGGGTCGCGTCATCAGGGCACGGGCTGGACAACAACCGCGGCGTCTTGCAGGTCGTCTTCGGGCTGGCGCGCACGTTCCTGAGCGTGGGGCGCGACAACGTCCTGTTCAAACGCTTCCTGCTGCACGATCCTTACAACCCGGTGACGGCGTTCGACCTCGTCCGCTTGAGCCTGTGGAAGCTGGCGCTCTTCTACCTCGCGGCCGGGGCGGCGGGGCTGCTGTTGCTCGGCGAGGGGCGCGGGCGGCGCGTGCTCGTGCTGTTGCTCTTGGGCGCTGGCCCCGTGCTCCTGTTCGCGGCGCTGTGGCAGGGGACGCCGCCCGAACGCTACCTGCCGCTCTACCCGGTCGCCTTCATGGCGCTCGCGTGCGCGCTCGACGCGGAGCGCCGCCGCGCGCCGTTGAAGACAGTCCTGCTGGCGTTCGTCCTCGCGCTCGTGTGTGTCAACGCCGCCGCGCTCTCGACGGCGGCGCTGGGGCGCAGGCAGGCGGCGATGAGCGCGCGCACCGCCGAACTCGTGCCGCTGCTCAAGTCGCAGAGCGTCGTGGTCGAAGTCAAAGAGGAGTTGAAGGACTTGCAGTGGGAGTTTCCGTTCCACCCGCTGAACCGCGTGCTGACGGTCTACTCGGCCGTCTCCATCGGCGACGCGGAGTCGGCGCGCTGGCGCGAGGCGTTCGCACGGCGCGCGACCGAAGCCTGGGCGGCGGGCGGCGACGTGTGGCTCTCGCGCCGCCTGCTTGAGCCGCGCCCGCGCGCCGCGTCATACTGGGTCGAGGGCAGCGACCCCGGCATCACCTGGGCGCAGGTCAACGCCTTCTTCGGCCAGTTCGAGCAAGGTCAGGCGGTCGGCGACGCGGACGGCTTCGTCCTGCTCGCCCGCACGCCCCGCAACGAGAACGCGCTGCGCGCGTTGGTCAGTAGTCCGTAGTCAGTCGTCCGTTGGCCGGTGTCCGTGGGCGCAGTCGAAAGTGAAGGCTAGACGCCGGCCGAGCGAAAGCCGTAAGCTACGAACCATGTCTAAGAACGTACAATTCATCACCGATGCCGAGGGGCACAGGACGGCGGTCATCGTGCCTATTGACGAGTACGAAGACATTCTGGAAGACTTACACTTGGGCCGCGTCGCCCGCGAGACGGCAGACGAGGAACGCGTCCCCTGGTCTGAAGTCCGCGCCGAACTCGTCCGCGAGGGCAAGCTCGATGAGTAGCGCGCCCTACGCCATCTTCGTCACGAAGAGCGCCCGCAGAGACCTCTCAAAGCTCGACCCGCCGACCAGCCGCCGCATTGCCCCGGTCATTGACGCTCTGGCCCAAGACCCCCGACCCGCAGGCTGCTTAAGCGTGAAGAGCGAGCCGGGCGTGTGGCGCGTCCGCGTTGGCGACTGGCGCGTCGGCTATCGGATCGACGACGCCGCCCGCGAAGTGACCGTAATCCGCGTCGGCCACCGCAGCGAGTTCTACGACTGAGTCGAGCACAACGGACAACTGACCAAGGACAACGGACAAGCTTTTATGAAACTGAGCGTCTTCGGGTTGGGTTACGTCGGCTGCGTGTCGGCGGCGTGCTTCGCGCGGGCGGGGCACGAGGTCGTCGGCGTGGACGTGAACCCGACGAAGGTGGCGATCATCAACGAGGGGCGCAGCCCGATTGTCGAGGCCGGCGTCGGCGAGTTGATCGCGGAGCTGGTCGCGGGCGGCGCTTTGCGCGCGACGACCGACTCGGCCGAGGCGGTCGCCGCGTCTGACGTGTCGCTCGTCTGCGTCGGCACGCCGAGCCACGCGAACGGCGCGCTCGACCTGACCTACGTCAAGCGCGTCTGCCAGGAGATCGGCGCGGCGCTGGAACGTAAGGCCAGACGCCACACGGTCGTCCTGCGGAGCACGATGCTGCCGGGCACGGTCGAGAGTCTGGTCGTGCCGACGCTCGAAGTCTATTCGGGCAAGCGCGCGGGCGCGGACTTCGGCGTCTGCATCAACCCGGAGTTCTTGCGCGAGGGCACGGCGCTCAAAGATTTCTACGCGCCGCCGTTCACGCTCGTCGGCGCGGACGAAGAGGACACGGCGGCGGCCGTGCGCCGGCTCTACACGGAGGTGGACGCGCCGCTCTACGTGACGGCGGTGAAGACGGCCGAGATGGTCAAGTACGCGTGCAACTGTTTCCACGCCTTGAAGGTCTCGTTCGCCAACGAGATCGGCAACGTCTGCAAGGCGCTCGGCATAGACAGCCACGAAGTGATGCGCGTGTTTTGCGCCGACACGAAGCTGAACCTGTCGCCTTATTACCTCAAGCCGGGCTTCGCCTTCGGCGGCTCGTGCCTGCCGAAAGACCTGCGCGCCATCGGCTACAAGGCGAAGGAGGCGGACGTGGACGTGCCCGTGCTCGCGGCGATCCTGCCGAGCAACCGCCGCCAGATCGAGCGCGCCGTCGAGCTGATTTTGGCGACGGGCAAGCGGCGCGTCGGCGTGCTCGGCTTCAGCTTCAAGGCGGGCACGGACGACCTGCGCGAGTCGCCGCTGGTCACGCTGATCGAGACGCTCATCGGGAAGGGGATGCAACTCGCCGTCTACGACCGCGACGTGTCGCTGGCGCGGCTGTTCGGCGCGAACAAGGAGTACATCGAGCGCGAGATTCCGCACATCGCGCAACTGATGCGCGCGAGCGTCGCCGAGGTGGTCGAGGCCGCGGACGTGCTCGTCATCGGCAACCAGGCGGAAGAGTTCCGCGAAGTCGAACAACTCAAGCGCCCCGACCAGGTAATCATTGACCTCGTCCGCCTCTTCCCCGACCGCACGACGGGCGGCAACTACCAAGGGCTGTGCTGGTGAAGAGGAAGGGATGAAGGCTGAGAGAGATGAGGAAGACAGGAGCCAGGAGTCAGGAGCCGGAGGCCGGAAGGTGAGACAGGCAGCAGTAGGAGGCAGGACGGAAGGCGGAAGAAGGGGCGGCTTTTCGTCCCGGCTTCCGACTCTTAGCTCCCGGCTTCCGGCCTTCCATCTTCTGGCTCCTGCCTCCCGGCTCCTGTCTTCTAACTCATCCCTCATCCCTCATCCCTCATCCCTGCTCCTCCTCCTCCTGCTCGCGTGGCCGCTGTTGGCGTGGGGCGCGGCGCGTGGGTTAATCGTGCGCGCGCCGCTCGGAGGCGCGGCGGACGCGGTGGCGGTCTTGAGCGGCGGCGAGGTCTACGGCGAGCGCGCCGAGACGGCGGCGCGGCTGTTCCGCGAGGGGCGCGCCGCGCGCGTCGTGCTGACGAACGACGGCGAGCCGGGCGGCTGGTCGCACGAGCGCGAGCGCACGATGATGTTCGTCGAGCGCGCGCAAGAGACGCTCATCCGCGCGGGCGTGCCGCCCTCGGCCATAGAGGTCGTGCCCGGCCGCGTGACGAGCACGCACGAAGAGGCGGCGGCGCTCAGTGCCTACGCGCGCGGACGCGGCTGGCACGCGCTCGTCGTCGTCACGTCCGGCTATCACTCGCGCCGCGCCTGGTGGACGCTCCGACGCACGTTCGCGCAAGGCGACGTGCGCGTCGGGCTTGAGACGGCCGCCGGAGCGCAGTCGCCCTCCGCCTGGACGTGGTGGCTCAGCCCCGCCGGCTGGCGCATGGTCGCGGGCGAGTACGTCAAGCTCGTCTATTACCGGCTGCACTACTGAAACCCTTATGACGGAAGACGTGACGAGAATGAACACGACGCACGCGGGCGAGTTGGCGCGGGGCGAGCGGTTCGAGTTCGGCGCGAACTGGGCGCGCTTCCTGGCCGTGCTCGACGAGCGGCGCATCGGGACCGCCGAGGCGTCGCTCCGGCGTATGCTCGAAGTCGCCAGCCTGGGCGGGCGCAGCTTCCTCGACATCGGGTCGGGCAGCGGGCTGTTCAGCCTCGCGGCGCGGCGGCTGGGCGCGCGCGTCCACTCGTTCGACTACGACCCGCGGTCGGTCGCCTGCACGCGCGAGTTGCGCCGCCGCTACTTCGCCGACGACCCGGACTGGACGGTCGAAGAAGGCTCGGCGCTCGACGAGACTTACGTGCGCGCGCTCGGCACGTTCGACGTGGTCTACTCCTGGGGCGTCCTGCACCACACGGGCGCGATGTGGCGCGCGCTCGAACACGCGGCGCTGCCCGTCGCCGCGGGCGGCAAGCTGTTCGTCGCCATCTACAACGACACGGGCACGCAGGCGCGGCGCTGGCACTGGATCAAACGCGCGTACAACCGCCTGCCGCGGCCCTTGCGCGTGCCCTTCGCGCTCGCGGTCTCAGCGCCGGAGGAAGGGAAGGCGCTCGCGCGCGCGCTCGTGCGCGGCCGGCCGCTCGACTACGTGCGCACTTGGACGGAGTACGGGCAGGGCGACCGCGGCATGAGCCACTGGCGCGACATAGTGGACTGGGTCGGCGGCTACCCGTATGAAGTGGCCACGCCCGAACAGATTTTCGACTTCTACAAGGCGCGCGGCTTCACGCTCACCAAACTCCACTGCGGCGGCGTCGGCCTCGGCTGCAACGAGTTCGTCTTCGAGCGCAAGCGAGACGCGGCGGGCGCATGACGAAAGCGACTCAGCGGATGACGAGCGACGCGCGCAAGAGAGTCCGTCGGATCACTTTGGGCGCGGCGCTCGCGCTGTGTCTCGCGCTGGCCTGCGCGGGGCAGCACGTGCGCCCGCGGCGCGCGACGCCGACGAGCGATGCGCCGCCGACCAGCGCGCAGCCAACTAGCACGACGAACGCGGGCGGCAATGTCATCAACGTGCGCGCGGGCGGCGACCTGCAAGCGGCGCTCGACCGCGCGCGCCCCGGCGACACGATCCTGCTCGCCGCGGGCGCGACCTACCGCGGCGCGTTCCGCCTGCCCAACAAAACCGGCGCGGCCTTCGTCACCGTCCGCTCCGCGGCCGCAGACGCGCAACTGCCCGCGCCCGGCGCGCGCCTCGACCCCGCGCGCCACGCCGCCGCGCTCCCCAAACTCGTCGGCGGCGTCGCCGGTGAGCCGGTCGTCAACGCCGCCGCGGGCGCGCACCACTTCCGCTTCGTCGCCGTCGAGTTCGGCCCCACGGTCGGCGGCAACGGCAACCTCATTCAACTCGGCACGGGGCAGGAGGAGACCGAGGCGGCGCTGCCGCACGACATAGAGTTCGACCGCTGCTACGTCCACGGCGACGCGCAGGAAGGGCAGCGGCGCGGCATCGCTCTGAACGCGCGCGCAGTCAAAGTCACCAACAGCTACTTCGCCGACATCAAGCGGCGCGGCGACGAGAGCCAAGCGCTCTGCGGCTGGGGCGGCCCAGGCCCCTTCGAGATCACGAACAACTACATCGAGGCGGCGGCCGAGGGCGTCATGTTCGGCGGCGCGACGCCGCGCCTCAAGGTCGTGCCCGCCGACATCAGCGTCCGCGGCAACCACTTCAACAAGCCACTCGCGTGGCGCGAAGAGGGCTGGTCGGTCAAGAACCACTTCGAGCTGAAGAACGCGCGCCGCGTACGCGTCGAGGGCAACCTGTTCACCAACACCTGGGCCAGCGCGCAGGACGGCACGGCCGTCCTCTTCACCGTGCGCAGCGAAGACGGCAAAGTGCCCGACGCCACGGTCGAAGATGTCGAGTTCGTCGGCAACGTCGTGCGCAACGCGGCCAACTGCTTCCAGGTCTACGGCGCGGAGGGGCGCGGCGGCCACCGCCTGACGATCCGCAACAACCTGTTCGCCGACGTGGACACGCGCTGGGGCGCGGGCGGCAAGTTCCTCGTCGTGACCGAGTGGGACGGCCTCACAGTCGAGCAGAACACGATCCTGACTTCGGGCAGCATCACGACGGCCTTCGGGCGACCGACCGCGGGCTTCGTCTTCCGGCGCAACGTCGTCCGGCACAACGAGTACGGCTTCCACGGCGACGGGCGCGCGCCCGACGCCGACAGCGTCCGCTTCTATTTTCCGGGGGCGGAGATCAGCGACAATCTCATCGTCGGCGGCGCGTCGTTCGCCGGCGCGGGGCGCAACCTCTACCCGGCCACGCTCGACGCGGTCGGCTTCGTCAACTGGCGCGCGGGCGACTTCCGCCTGCGCCCCGACAGCCCCGCGCGCCGCCTGAGCGCGGGCGCGCCCGCCGACGAACTGCCGCAAGCCTTCTAACACCCACGATGCAAGCGCCACCCACATGGCTCGAAAGCGCGCGGGGTCGCCGCGCGGCGCTCGCCGTCGTCATGCTCGTGTGCCTCGCCTTGGCCGCGGGCAGCGCGTTGACGCGCCGGCCCTGGAGCGACGAGGCGTGGTTCGCCAACCCGGCTTGGAATCTGGCGGCGCACGGCTTCATGGGCACGACCGTCCTGCGCACCGGCGAAGACTGGCTGCGCGGCATCGAGCGGCACACCTACTGGGTCATGCCGCTGGGGCTGCTCGCCGAAGCCGGCTGGTACAAACTCTTCGGCTTCGGCCTCTTCAAGACGCGGCTGATGGAGGCGGCGTGGAGTCTCGTCGCGCTCGCCGCGTGGTACTACGCGCTCAAGCGTCTTTCGGGCGACGCGCGGCTCGCGCTCTTGACCGCGGCGCTGCTCGCCGTGGACTACGTCTTCGTCAGCGCCGCCTCGTTCGGCCGGATGGACATGATGAGCGCGGCCCTCGGTCTGTCGGCCTACGCCGCGTACTTGCACTGGCGCGAGCGCAACCTGACGTTGGCCGTCTTCGCCGGTCAGGCGTTGACCTGCCTGAGCGGCCTGACGCACCCGCACGGCGGCACGCTCACGTTCCTCGGCCTGCTGTTCGTCACGCTCTACCTTGATCGCGCGCGGCTGCGCTGGACGCACCTGGCCGTCGCGTTCACGCCGTATCTAATCGGCGCGGTCGCGTGGGGCGCGTACATCGGCCAGGAGCCGGCGACGTTCCTGACGCAGTTCAAGGGGAACGCGACGACGGGCGGGCGCGCGTCGGCGCTGACGCACCCCTGGCTCGGTCTGAAGTGGGAGCTGACGCGCCGCTACGCGACCGCCTACGGGTTGGGCGCGCACTCGGCCGGGCACACCGGGCCGATCATCTTGAAGAGCCTCGTGCTCGTCGCTTACGCGTGCGCGCTCCTCGGCGTGTTGTTCGTGCGGCCCTTACGCACAGCGCGTCACGTCCGCGTGCTGCTGTGGCTCACGCTCATCTACTTCGTCGCGCTCTCGGTCGTGGACGGACAGAAGCTCTACTATTACCTCGTCCACATCGTGCCGCTCTACACGGCGCTGCTCGCCGTCTGGCTGTGCTGGTGCTGGCGGCGGCGCGTCGTGCCGCGCTGGCTCACGGGGCTGTGCGTGGCGGGGCTGCTCACGGTGCAGGCGGGCGGGCTGCTCTACCGCATGAAGGTGAACACGTACCGGCAGGGTTACGCACCGGCGGTCGCCTTCCTGCGCGAGCGCACGACGCCGCAGACGCTCGTGATGGCGACCGGCGACATGGGCTTCGGTCTCGGCTTCGACCGCGCGCTGGCGGACGACACGCGGCTCGGCTACTACACGGGCCTGCGCCCCGACGTGATCGTCGTCGAAGAAATCTACGCCGAGAACTTCAAAGGCTGGCGCACGACCGAGCCGGCGCTCGCCGACCACGTCGCCCGCACCCTCGCCCGCTACGACCTCGTCTTCGACCGCGGCGGCTACCAGATTTACTTCGCCCGACAGACGGACGCCACCCGCGCCGCCCGCTGACGTTTCTTTAAGTCGGCGGCGCGCCGCCGGCGTCAAGATGTCAGGGGATCGGTTTTCAGTTGCCCCAGCAGCGTCGGGGTGGGGTTCTGCCCGCCGTTCTGCGTCAGTTGCTCCATGTGGTCGTTGGCGATGGCGTAAATCCGCGTGATGCTGCGCCGACGGGTCGCGCGGACGAGGGCGTCGTACTCGTTCTCTTCTTGCAGCACCTTGATGAGGGCCGGCGTCAGCTCCAGCATGATGAGCAACAGGCGCACGCCCCAGGCCATGGCAAAGGCGTCCCAGCCGCGCAGCGGGTCTTGTTTAACCGCGCCGAGGGCGACGTAGCGCGACAGCAGATCGTCGGCTTCGGGGAGTTCCTGCTGCTGGTACTCGGCGGCGATGCGCGCCAGGACTTGCGCCTCTTCGCCTTCCAGTTTGCGCTGCTCCGCACGGGCCTGCGCGAGCTGGTTCTTCTTCTCCTCGATCTGGGCTTGGAGCCGACGATACACCGGCCCTTCGCCGGGCCGCCCCGTGCCGGCGGCGACGCCCGGTATCTGCCGATCCGGTTGCAGCACCTCGTTGGTCAGGCGATCCTGGAGCTGGCTGATCTCCTTTTCCAATTCCTGGACGTACTGCGCCGCAGCCTGGACGCGGCCCCGGTATTCGGTCTCGGCCTGCTGCTTGCGGGCGAGGTAGGGCGAGTTGTTCGTGTTCTGGATGCGCCTCAGCTCCTGGTTTATCTGCTTCTCAAAAATCCGCAACTCGATTGGCACGGAGACGACCAGGCCGATGAAGACGGCCAGCCCGAGGCGCGTCGCGACCATGCCCCTGTTCTTGCTCGTCGCGGACACTATCTCCCGGTCGATGAACATAATCAACGTGGCGTAGACCGCCGCGACGACGAAGGCGAGCCGGTTGGCCCCGAGCGCGGTGCGTAGGGCGTAGGAGGCGGAAGAGAAGGCGAAGATGCCGACGATGAGCACGAAGATGCCGTTGCCGCTCTGAGTCTTATAAGCCGTGTTCGAGCAGAGGCCGATCAGTTCCCGGTCGGTTTTAGACAGGTAGAACAAGAACCTGGTAACGATACTCATGAGAACCTCACGTAAGGGTCGTAGTGCCGGGTAGACCTACAGTAGCTTGATGGGGACTGCGCGCAGTTTGACGGGGATGGGCTTCAGCCGTAAGCCTGCGGCCGGCGGCGCGGCGTCGCCGTCGGCGGGGCCCGCGGCGGGCGCGTCGCCGTCGTCGTCCGCGGCGGGCGTTTCCACCGCCGTCTCGAACGCTTCCGGCCCGGTGGTGGCGGATTGGCCGCAGTGCGTGCCGCCCACCGCCTGCCAGCTCTCCGCGAGGAAGGGCACGAGGCAGGCGGCGCATAACGTGATGCTGTCCCCGGCGACGAAGACTTTGCGGGTGACCGGGTCTTGCCGCTGGGCGGCGAGGAACTCGCGGTGGCGCTGCGGCCGTAGAACCGTCGTTTTCGTGCTCATCTCTCGAATGACCGTGGCGGCCCGCCCCGTGCCCGCGCCTACGACTGAAATTCGTCGGCCGTGTCGCCCACGTGCAGGTGCGTGTGGCTCTGATTGTTATTGCCGGCCACGTTATTCATAACACCGACGCGCGTATCCTTGACCTTGGCAATTACCTGGTTGCCGCCCGCGGGCGCGGGGGCGTTTGTCGGGCGCGGCGGCGGCGGCTCGACCGGCGGCGGCAATTTGATCAAGGGATCATCCGCACAGACCCCGGCGCGCACCAACAGGTCGGACTTCTCGAAAATCTTCCGCCCCTCCCTGCTCGTGAGCAGGCGGGCGGCCTCGAAGGCCTGCCTGACCGAGCCGCCGGCCGCGAGAACCTGGTAGAACGTGGCCGAGAACTCGACGGCCGCGCTATCGGAAATGGGTTTGTTCATGCCGATGGTGAAGTCCAGCACCTGGCTGAGCGCCTTGGCCTGGCTGCGCCCGAAACAGCAACTCATCACCGCCACCTTGAGGTTGGCGCTGAACAGGTTCACCAGGCCGGCTAAGACTTGCGGCGCGATGGGCCGGCTCGCGCCGTCGTCATCCTGGAGCACGATCTCTTTGGCGGCGGTGCCGTGCCCGCTGAAGTGCAGGACGTGGGGCTGTACCTCCTGCAACCCGCGCAATAGGTCTCTGGGGCGCGCGGCCAGGCAATGGATGACCGCGAAGGCCTCGCGGTGCGGGGCTTGCCGAATCCGCTCCTCCAGATCGCGGGCCTCTTCCTGCAACCGGAGGTGGCCCGTGTTGACGGGGTTGGCGGCAACGTACAGGATTTTTATTTTGTCTGACATGATCTGCCTCCCCGCGGCGATGGCCGGCGGCCGCGCCCGACGGTCAGCCCGCCAGCCGACCTTTAGGCTCAGACCCCGACTCCAGGTCATACCGGTTGGCCGCCTGCCGCGCTTCGCCCAAGGGCGGCAGATCGTCGGGCTGTTGCGCCTCGAATGCCGCCGCCAGTTGGTGCTGGCCGAAACGCGCCGACGCGACGGCCTCCAGTTCCGCCTCCAACAGTCGGATGTTCTCCTCGATCTCGCGCAACGCCGCTTGATCGACAGGGAACATTGACATCAGGTTGACGCGCCGGCGGCGCAGCTCGCTGAGGTTGCTGACGAGGAGTTTGTCCTGCTCGACGGCGGACGCCAGCTTCGTGTTCTCCAGCTCGGCGAGCCGCTGACGCTGGCGCTCCTCCACCTCGGTGGTGTTGCGGTCGAGGTTGGTCAGGTGGACGATCAGGCCGAACTCGCGGCGCATGTAAGCGCTGGCGTACTCTTGGACGAGGTCGAACACCTGAAGCCTGCCGAGGCGGTTCTGGAACATGAAGCCGAGTTGGCGGTAGGTCTTCAGTTCGGCCTTCAGGTGGTTTTCCAGTTGGGTTTGTAAGCCGTCCAGATCGAGCCGCAGGGCGCTGAACCGCTGCCAGCCATTCGAGTCCGGGTAGACGCCGTCCACCTCGAAACTGCCGGTCAGCGTCAAGGCCTCCGTCCCCTGCGGGTCGGGCGATTCGAGGCTCACGCGGAACTCGCGGATGACGTGGCAGAGTTGCTTGTATCGATCCGTCAGATCGGTGCGCCCGACGCGCGCCGTCAGGTCGAAGATTTCCGCATCGAATTCGGCCCGCAAGCTCTCGGCGATTCGCTTGCTCAGCAAGTCCTTGACCGCCAGCCGCTCGTCTTCCGACGGGTTGTTGGCCGCCTTCTCGTCCGGTTGGTTGAAGTGCAGGTAGAAGCGCTCCGGGTGGACGTGGCGGAGGCACTGACGCGCCTCGCTCAGCGCCGCCTCCTTGATCGCCTCTTTCACGTCCGTGCCTGGGTTCAAGTATTTTTCGAGCGACTGCAAGTTCCGGATGCGGAGCTTGAGGCTGAACTTTAGCTCGACCTCGAAGTCGTCCAGCTTGGTCTTAAAAGTGCCCTCAGTTTCGAGGAGGAACGGGTTGCTCAGCTCCACCTCCTTCAGGTTGGGGATGGAGACCAGGTGATCGACTTTATAGCCGATCAGGGCCGCGCGGGCGCTCAGCTCGCGCTTGATGCTTTGCTCCAGGGGGGCGAAGCGCAGCAGCAGGTCAACGTAGGTCTTGCCGATCAGGTAACGCTTGAGGATGACGTTGAGCGTGCTCTTCACCCAGGCCTCCAGATCGGTGACGGGGCTGGCCAGAAAGGCGACGGAGTTGACGCAGTAGAGCTGCACCGTGTTCTGGATGACGACCGGTTGGGCGCGGCCGGGCATCCTGTGGTTGTAGTCGTAGTTGACCGCGACGAACTCGGGCGGCGGGGCGACCTTGTCATCTTCGCCGGTCGGGAAGTTGATGAAACTGACGTGCCGCCCGACCTGCCGCAGCGCCGCGCTCAAGGCCTGCTGTAACCGCTGCCTGAAGTTGGGCTGTTGGAGTTCGCGGCTGAATTGTTCGAACGTGACGTGCTGTAGGAAATAAGATTTTAGCTGGCTCTTGAACAACTCCTCCGGCGAGGCCCGTTTCTCCTGATAGACGAAGGCCCGCACGTAATGCTGTGCGTCCAGGCTCAGCCCCGCCTCCGCCCTGAGCTTCTGCTCCCCCTTGTAATCCTGTAGGCGCACGCCGATCTCTATCGGCCCCACGACGATCTCGTCCGGCACTTCGCCGCTCAGCGCGACCTTGACCCACAAGAGCCGCAGCCCCGTGTGGGCTGCGGCGCGGGCGGCGAGGTGGTTTTCCAACTGGTGGTGGGCGGCGTCGTAAGTGTCAATGAACCGGCCCTCGTCGCCCTGCGGGATGAACTCGCGCACCCACCGCTCAAGTAGGTCGGTGAAGACTCGGGTCGGGGTCTGCTCCGCGTGGAGCGCCTCGGCGACCCGCGCCTCTTGAGCGACGGGGCAGCACACCCCGACGCTGATCTCCAGCGCCAACGTGCGCTCGTTCTTGGCGTCGCGGATGTAGTAGGGCGCTAACTTCCCGCCGGCGGTGCGCGTCGGGTTCAGATCGTTGGCCACCAGGTAGTCTTGGAAGTTACCTTGTAAGTTGCGGCGGACGCGCACCGCGAGCGTCTTCTTAACCGCCTTGTTGGTGGTCGTGTCAATCGTCACTAAAACTTCCTCACCCGCGGGGGCCGGCTGCGGGCCGCTGTGCTTGCGGATGATCGGATCCAAGCTGAACGTGTGGTTCATGGGTTGAGCCTCGGCGTTAGACGGCTTCCGCTGCGCGGCGCATGAAGTCTTCGCGCAGGCGGCCCAGCAGGGTTCGGGTGTCCATCAATTTACGCCGCGCGGCGGCGGCGTCGGCCATCATCTGGGCGTTCAACGAAGCGCCGGCGACCTGGTTGGCGAACCTGTCCAGCCGGAGCACGTCGTCGAGGAGGGCACTCTTGAAACCCTCCCAGATGGCGAGGAGGTCGTGCCTGTGCGGGCGGGAGAGCTGCCGCGCCAGGCTGGCGAGGAGCAGCCGGCAGACGAGTTGGGCGTCGAGTTCGGCCGCGCCGTAGCCGGCCGGCGCGACCCCCGCCGCTTCGGGCTGCACCGCGGGCGAGAGGATGAAGTACCAGCCGGCGACGATGTCCGCTATGGCGAACAGCGCGCCGGCCCCGTGGACTTCGGAAGTCGCGGCGATGAGCCAGCCCGTCAGAAGGTCTATGCGCTCGACGGCCTCGGCGTGACTTTGGAAGCCGAAAAGCGGGTGCGCGCTGGGCCACCGACCGTAATCCCGCTGCGGCAGTTGCCGGTTCGTCTCCAGGCAGTAGACGATCCAGAGACTTTGCGCGACGCGCCCGGCCTGCGTGGTCGTCGGCCACTGCATCAACTCTTTCAGCGGGGCGTAGACGAGCGCGCCCCGCCGCAGGAGGTGGCCGACCAGGTAGCCGAAGACCTGCCCCCGAATCTCTTCCGAACCTTGGTCAAGCAGCCGTCTCAGCCAGCCCAGACTTTCCGGCGGCGCGGCGTTGCCCACCTGCCGGAGCAGGTCTAAGAACCACTGGTGCTGGGTCTGAAGTAGTCTCTGCCAGAAGAGTTGCGCCGCCTCCTGCAACTCGGGTTCTTTGTTGAGCCGGCTTAAGACCAGGCTCAGACCGTGGCAGACGTAATGGCGCGCGGCCTTCACGCGGCCGTCCGGCGGCAAGTAAAAGAGCGGCGAGCGTTCCCGGAGACCGTCGGCGGCCGCGGCCGCCTGCTCGAACTCGGCGACGATCTCGTAGAGCCAATTCGCCACCTCGGCGGGCGGGTATTGGCGTCCCGTCTCCACGAGCAACTGCCTGGCCCCCTCGGCGATCCTTTTCCTGGGGCTGAAGAGCAGCCCCTGCCGGCGCATCAGCACGAAGTTGGCTTCGTAGAAAAAGTAGTGCTCGCCGCGGATGTAGCGGCTCAGCCGGCTTCTCAGGCCGTCCACCTGGAAGTCCACGACGCGCTGGTTGTTCTCGTTCGTGAGCGAGGCCAGCCGGCAGCGCCGGAGCAGCCCGTCGGCTTCGCGCTGCCAGCGCCGCACCAGTGGCACCGATTCGACCGGGCTGGCGGCTTCGTCCGCGGTCTGCGACTGCGGCCGGCCCGGCCCCCGCACCGCTTCTTCCGTGGCATCGCCCAGGAAGAGTTCGACGAGGTAAGAAAAATCCTGCGGCGACAGATCGGGGTAGTAGGTCGCGCAATACAGGACGATGTCGGCCAGCGGGTCTTGCCGGTTGAATAGTTGCTGCACGCTCAGGTCGTCGTTATGCCGGCGGTCGGCGACGACCTGCGGCAGATTCCCCGCCCGCAAGTATTTGGTGATCTCTTTGTGAAACTCGGCGTCGTCCGCGCTCCACAGCTCCTGCTGCCGCTGGCGGGCGATGGTCTCCGCCAGTTCTTCGTACTGGCCCAACTCGTGCTCCTCCAAGAGCGGGCGCAGGAAATCAATCTCCCAGTGTTGTAAGTCGGCCTCGCCGCAGGAGCGCTGGTAGTCCTGTAGCTTCCGCGGCGGGACCAGGCAGATCAGGCACAGCCCGTACTCGCTCAACTTGATCTGGTACTGCTCGACGCGCGCGCCGCCGGTGAAAAGCGAATCCATGATCGTGTCGGACGCGTCGCCCTCAGTGGCGTCGTCCGCCGCCCAGACGCAGACCGTCGCCGCCGGGCGCTGCGCGTCCCGCCGCCCCGGCCGGGCGCTCTTCTCTTTAGGCCGCGCGAGCTGCTCGATGAGGTCGATCAGATCGTAACTGCCGGGGCAGTTTTTCCCTATGGTCACCAGTTGCTTACCGGCGGCCCTGATCTCGTGGGCGATGACCTTGGCGACGCAGAGCGCGACGGCCCGGTGTTGACAACTGAGCAGCAGAATCCGTTGGCTCAGTAACCGATCCGTGTAGCCGGCGATGTTCGCGCCGGCGAGGCTCTGGTATGAGCGTTTCGCGGCCTGAAACTCCACTTCGGTGATGACCAGCTCCGCGTTCCTGGACGCGTCGGCCGGGGTGAGGTGGTAGCTGACGTTGGTGACCGTGTTCCGATGGCCGCTCACGCTAGCGACGATATCGGCCGCGGACTTATCGAGCGTCGCGCGAACTATGTTCCCGCCCTGCTCGGCGTCGCCGCCGTCCGGCGGCTCTTGGCCCGGCGGGGCGACATCGGCTTTGTCACCCCCTGTGTTCGCCGGCCCGTCTTCGGGCGGCGCGGGCGTCTGCGCCTCGTCGTCACACGGGGCGGGGGGGGCGGCCGCGCCCCCGCCCGCCGGGGTGGCGGCATCGGTTTCGACCGCATCAGGGTCGGCGGGTTCTTTCTGCATCGGCTACCTCGTAAGAGCGGCGCGCCTCACGCTTCACACCGGACTTGAAATAAAAATGGCCGCACCCCCATAGGGGGAGGTCGCCGAATATGACAATAGCGGAGAAACGTTACACGGCGGCGCACAGGCGCGCGCCGCCCGCAGGTGCGGGACTCGTCGGTGTAATGTTTCGGAAGCAAAAACATAATCGGGCGACGGGAAAATTTGCCCGCCGGGCGTCAGAGGTGGACGCAGACGCGCGCGCCTGAAGCTCCCGCACAGGCCGCGCCGACTTAAACCCCAGGCGTCGGACGAGTCCAGCGCTCGGCCGCGACGCGAAAGGAGGACTGAGGATGTCAGCCGGTAAAGACGACAAGCAGGCGAGGACTGGGCAGGGGGCGGGCAAAGCCGCCAGCTCGAAAGTGACCAAGCCCCCGAAGCCGCAAGCTAAGGAGGAGGACACCAGGTTCAGCACCATAGTGGACACGAGGGAGGGCGGTAAAAAGAAGGACGGCGGCGCGGGCCCCCAGGACAGGCCGCGGGACGGCTCCTGAGCGCCACGCCGCCGCACCACCCGCCGCAACTCTCTCCCGCCCCGAAAATTTTTGTCCTCACCCTTAACGGGTGGCCCGCCGCGGCTACCCGTTAATTTCTGCGCCCGGCGCGCAGTCAGCGGCCGCCCGCCCGCCCGCACCCGCCCGCCATTGAATCACCTACCCATACGTGTTAAATAATCGCTGACTGCACAGAAGTGGCTCCTGCGGTGAATGACCACAGGGACAGTTCAGTCCTTATCTCGCTTCCGGCCGTGTCACCGTACGCAGGACTCTGCGTGAAGGCTGCGCATGCTCATCCCTACCAAGCAGGCCTTTCATAGGAAGAGGCCCCCACGCCGCCCGCGCCTGCTCCACATCGGTCAAATCCTCCTGCTCGCGTCTCTGTGCCTGGGGCCGCCGCCCACACGCAGCGCGCCGTGGCAGCCGCACGGCCCTGAAGCCCCGTCCGACCTCACGCCCGGCGCGGCAACCGCCCTGGCGTTGCCGGGTGGCGACACACAAGTCTTTAACGTCGGCCTGGTCAGGGGGCAGTACCTACACCTCTCGGTCAACAAGGGCGACCTGAACCTGTCGCTGGCGCTCTACGAGCCCGCGGGGCAGAAGGTGCTGGAATACGCGAGCCGCCGTTACGAGACGCCGGAACTGGCCTTAGTCGCCGAAGCGGCCGGCACGTATCGCTTGGAGGTGCGCTCGCTCGAACAGGGCGGGCGGGGTGGACGATTAGAACTGAACGTCCGGCCCGTCCGGGCCGCGACCGCGCGCGACGCGCAAGAGGCCTCGGCCCTCTCGGTCGTCGCCGCCGCCGGCCTGCTGCGCGCGCGGTGGGAGCAAGCTCCGCTCCGCAAGGCCGCCGAGCAGTACAGGGCGGCCGGGCAGACGTGGCGGGGCGCGGGCGACTTAGGGGCCGCCGCCGGCGCGTTAATGGAGGCGGCCGCCGTCCACTTCACCTTGGGCGAATACCGGCAGGCGCTAGACCTCTACCGGGCGGCGGCGGCCGAGAGCCGGCGCGCCGGCGACGCGCCGGGGGAAGCCGCGGCGCGCGCCCAAGCCGGCCGCCTCTACTCGTATCTCGGAGACAACAACCGGGCGGCGGGTTACGTCGAGCAGGCGCTCGACTATTACAGCCGCCACGCCGCGGCCGAGCAGTCCGCGCCCGCCAGGCGCGCGCACGCCGAGGCGCTCAGCAGCATGGGCGAGGTCTACTACTCGAAGGGCGATCTGGTCAAAACTTCCCAGAGCTTCGAAGCCGCGCTGGCGGGCTTCGCGGAAGTCGGCGACCGGGCGGGCGAGGGGCGGGGCCGACTCTTCGTCGGCTACCTGTCCAACACCGTCGGCGACCGGGCGAAGGCCCTGGCCCAGTTTAACCAGGCGCTCGCGCTCTACCGTGCGGTCGGCGACCGCATGGGCGAGGCGCTCGCGCTCACGGCGTTGGGGATAACACACTCGCTGGCGCGGGACGAGGAGGCGGCGATTAATCTTCACCGCGAAGCGATGGCGATATTTCGCGCTATCGGCGACCGCCAGAGTGAGGCCGTGACGCTGAACGGCGTGGGGCAGGCCTACGAGAATCTGAACGAGTACGAGTTGGCCCTTGAGCACTACGGGCGGGCGCTGAGCCTCTCGCGGGCCAACGGGAGTCTCGACCTGGAGCCGGTCATCGTTTACCAGATCGCCGGCGTCTACCGCGCGACGGGCGATAGCCGGCAGGCGCTCGCGTACTACAGCCGGTGCGTCAGCCTGAGCCGCGCCGCGAGGAAGCGGCGCATGGAGGCTTACGCCTTAAACGAGGTCGCCGCGATCTACGCCGCGCGCGGCGACAGGGGCAAGACGCTCGCCCAGTACGCCAAGCTTCTGCGCTTCTACGCCGCCGTCGGCGACCGGCGGGGCCGCGCCCTCACGCTGAACAACGTCGGCGACTTCTTCTTCGCGCGCGGCGACAAGCGCAAGGCGCTCGCCTTCTACACGCGGGCGCTCGCGCCCGGCCAGCGCGCCGGGGAGTGGGGCGTCGAACTCGCCACGCTGTACAACACAGCGCGCGCGGCGCGCGACTGCGGCGCGGTCGAAGAGGCGCTGGCCCGCATCGAGCAGTCCATTAAAATCATCGAGACGCTCCGCGCCAACGTCGCCAGCCCGGACTTCCGCTCCTCCTACTTCGCCGGCGTCCACCGCCACTACGAGCTGTACATTGACCTGTTGATGCAGCAGGAGCGGGCCCGGCCCGGCCGGGGCTTCGCCGCCGCCGCCCTGCGGGCGGGCGAGCGCGCGCGCGCCCGCGCCATGCTTGAAACTCTGGCCGAGGCGCGCGCCGACATCCGCCAGGGGGTGGACCCGGCCGTCCTGCAACGCGAGCGCGAGTTGCAGCAACTGCTCAAGGCCCAGGCACAATACCAGGTGGAACTGTCGGCCGGCGGGGCGGCGCAGGCCGAGACCGACGAAGTCGGGCGCGGGCTTGAGCAGTTGCGGGCCGAGTACGAGGCGATCCAAGGGCGGCTCAGACAACAGAACCCGCGTTACGCGACGCTCGTCCGGCCCGAGCCGCTGAACCTGGACGAGATTCAGGCCGAGCTGCGTGACGGGCACACGCTCCTACTCGAATACTCGCTCGGCGAGCAGCGGAGTTACCTCTGGGCCGTGACGGCGGACTCGTTGAGCAGCTACGAACTGCCGCCGCGCGCGACGCTCGAAGCGCGCGCGCGCGAGGTCTACGATCTACTGACGGCGCGGCAGCCGGTCGCGGGGCAGGGCGGCGGCGAATACGAGGCCCGCGTGGCGGCGGCGGATCGCCTCTATCAGGAGAAGGCGCTCGCCTTGAGCCGCACCCTGCTCGGCCCCGTGGCCGAACAACTCGGCGACAGGAGGCTGGTAGTCGTCGCCGAAGGCGTCTTGCAGTACCTCCCCTTCGACGCCCTGCCCGTGCCCGCGGCGGCGGCGCGGCCCGATGCGCCGGACGATGAACTGCCGCTGCTGGTCTCGCGGCACGAGATAGTTGCGCTGCCGTCGGTCTCGACGCTGGCCGCCATCCGCCGGGAGCGGCCGCGGTCGGCTCCGGCGGGGCAACTCATCGCCGTGCTGGCCGACCCCGTCTTCAGCAGCGACGACCAGCGGGTGCAGTCGCGGCCGGCCCCGGCCGCGGGCGCACCGGCTGCGGCCGACGTCGAGTTCGAGCAACTAGCCGTGCGGGCCGTGGCCGCCCGCTCCGGCGCTTCGGGCCTCGCGCGGCTGCTGCACTCGTCGGAAGAGGCAGACGCCATCGTGGCGGCCGCCCCGGCCGGGACGGCGTGGGCGGCCAAAGCTTTCGCCGCCAGCCGGGAGACCGCGATGAGCACGCAGGTTGGGCAATTCCGGATCGTACACTTCGCCACCCACGGCCTGATCGACAGCGAGCACCCGGAGTTGTCCGGCATCGTCCTCTCGATGGTAGACCCGGCGGGCGGGCGGGTGAACGGCTTCCTGCAACTCCACGACATTTACAACCTGAGCCTGTCGGCCGACCTGGTCGTCCTGAGCGCGTGCGACACGGCGCTGGGTAAAGATGTCAAAGGCGAAGGGCTGATCGGGCTGACGCGGGGCTTCATGTACGCGGGGGCGAGGAGCGTGGTGTCCAGCCTGTGGAAGGTTGATGACAGGGCGACGGCCGAGTTGATGGGCTTATTTTACAAAGCGATGTTGCAGGACGGGCTGCCCCCGGCCGCGGCGCTGCGGTCGGCCAAGGAGGCGCTCAGGCGGCAGAGACGCTGGCACGCGCCCTACTTCTGGGCCGGCTTCGTCCTGCAAGGCGAGTACCGGGAGCCGATCAAAGTCGGCCGCAGCGCCCGGCTGCCGGCGGGCGCGGCCCTCTTGCTGCCGCCCCTGCTAATCACGGCCGGCCTCCTGGTTTTCAAGCGGTGGTGCCGCGCGCACGCGCTACGTTAGCCGCCCGCGGCGCGGCGCACGCCAGGGGAGTTCAGTCGCTCGTACGATTAAATGCCCAGACAGCGAGTTATCACCCAGGAGAAGTTCGACGATCTGCTCGCGTGGCTCCACCGCGACCGCGAGCAGGCCGGGATCAAATACGAAGAGATTCGCCGGAGCCTCATCAGGATACTCGCTTGGCGCGGTTGCAGCGACGCGGAGGGGCTGGCCGACGAGACGATCAATCGGGTTGCCGACCGGGTGCATGAGTTGAAGGTGACTTACAGCGGCGACCGCGCCGCCTATTTTTACGGCGTGGTCAACAGGCTCATCAAGGAGTGCCAGCGGGAGGCGCGGGCGCAAGTGCCGGTGGAAGACGTGAGCGGCACGTCCGGCCCCGCCCCGGAGGCGGGGGCCGATCAGGAAGACGATTTCGCGCGGGAGTACGACTGTCTCTTGGCGTGCCTTGAGCGGCTCAGCCCGGACAAGCGCGAGCTGATCCTAGCCTACTATCAGGAGGAGAAGCAGGCTAAGATCGATCACAGGAAAGAGTTGGCCCGGCGGCTCGGCCTCGACGCCAACGCCCTGCGGGTGCGGGCGCACAGAATACGCGCCGCGCTGGAGGAGTGCATAGCGCGCTGCCTCGAACGGCCCGAGGCCGATGAAATGGATTGAGTCAATATTCATAATCGAAGGGTTCGCGCGTTCAGGGAAGTGGACTTGATGCGAGAAGTGGATGAAACCGAGGCGCTGCTCCGCCGTTTCCTGCTCGACGAGTTGGGCGAGGAAGAGCGGGAGCGCGTCGAACAGCTTTTCCTCGCCGACAGCGACTACCGGGAGAAGGTCTTAATCGCGGAGGATGATTTAATAGACGACTATCTGGACGGCGCGCTCTCGCCCGCCGACAGCGCGCGGTTCCGCTCACACTATCTCTCCACGCCCCGGCAGCGGCGGAAGCTGCGGGTCGCTAAGTCGATAAAAAAATATAGCGCCGCCCGTCTCGCCGCCCCGCCCGCCGGGGGCACGCCGCAGAGCGGCGCGGGGGGGCGGGGGCGCGCCGCCCACGTGAGCCTGCGAAACCCGCTCGTGTCCCTCCCGCTGGCGGCGGCGCTCGTGCTCGCCTTCGGCCTGGGCGCGGTGAAACTGATCGAGAGTTGGCGGTTTAACAGACGGCAGGCGCAGGAACAGTCCCGGCGTGAGGCAGACGAACGGGAGTTGGCGCGGCTTAACGACAGTTCGCTGCCCGCCAGCGGGCGGGCAGGCAGCGCCGCCTTTCTGGTAACAGTCCTGCCCGTCTCCACCAGGGGCGTGGCCGCCGCGCAGTTCGCGCCGCCGCGCGACGCGACGCCGGTGCAGTTGCTGCTCGTGCTGCCGGTGGACGAGTACCAGAGCTACCAAGCGGAGTTACAAAGGCTCGGCACTTCCGAGTGGCGCACGGTGCGCCGCCTCCGCGCCGAGAACACGCCCGCCGGTAAGGCCATCTCCTTAATAGTCCCCGCCCGTCTCCTCCCGCGCGGCGATTACCGGTTGCGCCTGAGCGGCGAAACCCCTGCCGGCGCGCCTGAAGAGATCGGCGAATACACCTTCCAAGTGACCGGCAGGTAGCGCCCTCGCGGCTCAACCCCTTTGCGTTCCTTTGCGGTTAAAGCTTTTCGGACTTAATCGCAAAGGCCGCTAAGAGGGCCGCGAAGGAACGCGAAGGGAGTTAGAGGTATCCTGGACGCGCCGGTAGAGGCCGGCGGCGATGGCGGCGAGCAGCAGCGGGACGAAGATCGCGCCCAGCAGGCGGCCAGATCTGCCCGTTTCCCGCCAAAAAGGGCGGCGAAAAACGCTGTTGACAAGTGGCGACGGAAACCGCTAGATTGAAATTGCCCGTCGGGCCGCGACCAGGGCGGCCGGGCGGCGAAGCTGCTCTTTTTATTCACCTGACGATTGCACACGATAAGGGCAAACCTGTCGCGAGGCGGGGGCGCAAAGCCGTGAGTCTCCGTGCGCGGACTCTTAAAAGAGCCGCCGGGAGATTGTCTGGCTGCCGAAGGCGATCAGAAAAGGCCGCGAGCTGTTCTTTCATCCACACGCCTAAGCGCATCACGCGCCGAGGCTGGATAGGAAAGCGCGCCGGCCCGAGAGCCACTCAGCGACGCTCTCTCCCTTATCCGTGAGTGGCCAAGTCTTCTGCCTTCATTCCTCCCGTCGCACAGTTTCAGCCCTTAAGCTCATAACCGGCAGGCCGAAAAGCCCCGGCGTCTCCTTGCGCGCGTCGAGCGCCGCAGGGCAGCGCCGCCGATTTGCCGCCGCAACAGTCCGTCAGGCCCACACGTCCGGCGTCGTCTCACCACACACCGGGCCACCACCGATTAAAGGCACCCCCGCAGCGATGCGGGTTCGCAAAGCCAGGAGTCTCCCGCGGGAGATCGTCCGGTTACCGAAGTGGAGTTCAGGGACATGTCCAGCCAACGCCGGGGCGTGCAGCACGCCTGCCGCCTGCGCCCGTCAGCCTTTCTCTTCCTCGCCGCCGTCTGCTTACTGTTCGTGACCGGCGCGTCGTCTCCGGCGCGGGCCGCCACGGTCAACGTGCCCGCGGGCGGCAACCTGCAAGCGGCGCTCGACGCCGCGCAGCCCGGCGACACCATCGTCCTCGCCGCGGGCGCGACCTACACGGGCCCCTTCACGCTCCCCGTCAAGTCCGGCAGCACTTACATCACCGTCCAGTCCTCGGCGCTCGCGTCGCTCCCCGGCGCGGGGCAGCGCGTCAGCCCTGCTTACGCCGCCTTCATGCCGAAGCTCGTCTCGCCCGGCTACAACGAGCCGGCCTTGCGCACCGCGCCCGGCGCGCACCACTTCCAGTTCGTCGGCGTCGAGTTCGCCAAGGTGACGCCGACCGCCATGGTCGGCGACCTGCTCCAGTTGGGCGACGGCACGAGCGCGCAGGACACGCTCGCAGAAGTCCCGCACCACCTCACCTTCGACCGCTGCTACATGCACGGCGAGCCGACCACGGCCCTCAAGCGCGGCGTCGCCTTGAACAGCGGCGAGACCTCGATCATCAACTCGTACCTCTCGGACTTCAAAGGCGCGGGGCAGGACACGCAGGCCGTCTGCGGCTGGAACGGCCCCGGCCCGTTCCACCTCATCAACAACTACCTCGAAGGCGCGGGCGAGAACGTCATGTTCGGCGGCGCGCCCGGCTACATCGCGGGCCTCAACCCGGCCGACATCGAGATTCGCCGCAACTACATCTACAAGCCGCCGACGTGGCGCGGCGTCTGGACGGTCAAGAACCTATTGGAACTGAAGCGCGCCGAGCGCGTCGTCATCGAAGGCAACGTGCTTGAGAACTGCTGGCAGGACGGGCAGGAAGGCTTCGCCCTCATGTTCAGCTTGCGCAACGACGACGGCCTCGTCCCCTGGGGCACGCTGCGCGACGTGACCTTCGCCAACAACATCGTGCGCCACGCCGCCTCCGGCCTCCACGTGCTCAACCGCGACAACAACGCGCCCTCCTTACGCGGCGCGAACATCACGATCCGCAACAACGTCTTCGAGGACATCAACGGCCCGGCCTACGGCGGGCGCGGCGCGTTCCTGCTCTACACGTCGAGCACGAACCTCGTCGTCGAGCACAACACGGTCTTCCAGACCGGCTTCATGGCGCTCGGTTATTTCTCGGACTTCCCCGAGGCGGGCGGCGGCACGGTGCACGGCTTCACGAACGACGGCTTCGTCTTCCGCAACAACATCGTCTGGAAGAACGAGTACGGCTTCTTCGGCGACGGCTCCGGCGAGGGCACGACGGCGCTCAACCTCTACGACCCGCAGGGCGTCATGGCGCGCAACGTCATCGTCTGCCCCTGGACGCCGACCAACTACCCGGCCGACAACTTCTTCGCCGCGAGCGTCTCGGCCGTCGGCTTCGTCGCCTACGGCAGCGGCAACTACCGGCTCGCCCCGTCCAGCCCCTACACCGGCCGCGCGACCGACGGCGCGAACCCCGGCGCAGACATTGACGCCATCGAAGCGGCCATCGGCGGCTTCACCGTCACGCCGACCCCGACCCCGACGCCCACGCCCACGCCGACCGCCACGCCGACGCCCGCGCCCGCGCCGGGTCAGACCGGCGACGTGGCCTGGGTCGAAGGCCGCGTGCCGGCCGGCGCGGTGCAGTCCGTGGAGGACGACAGTTGGTTCTGGACATCGAGTCCGGCTTCGTTCTCCGGTCAGCTCGCGCACCAGTCGAACCTCTACGCGGGGCTGCACCAGCACTACTTCCGCTACGCCGCCGTCACGCTCTCCGTCAACACCGGCGACAAGCTCATCGCCTACGTCTACCTCGACCCGGCGCACCTGCCGAACCAGATCATGTTGCAGTGGTTCGAGAACGGGAGCTGGGAGCACCGCGCCTACTGGGGCGCGAACGAGATCAACTGGGGCATGGACAACACCGGCAGCCGGCGCTACATGGGCGCGCTGCCCGCCGCCGGCCAGTGGGTGCGCCTCGAAGTGCCGGCCAGCTTGGTCAACCTCGAAGGCAAGACGCTCGACGGCATGGCCTTCACGCTCTACGGCGGGCGCGCGACGTGGGACAGGGCCGGCAAGTCCGCCGCGACGCAGGCGACGCCCACGCCCACGCCGACGCCGACGCCCACGCCGACGCCCGCGCCCGCGCTCGCTTCGACCGCGCTCGTCGCGGCCGCCTACACGCAGGCCGCGACGCTCGCCGCCGCGCCCGGCGCTTCGGCCGCGCAGGCCAACGCGCTCGCCAGCCAGATCGAGCAGGCTTACGCCGTCTTCCAGACCGAGCGCGCCCGCGTCGCGGCGGCCGACCAGGTTGATGCGGCCTTGCGCGTGGCGTTCTACTTCGCGCGCGCGGCCGGCGCGCTCGCCGCGCAGCAGCTCGACGCCGCCGTGCAGACGCGCTTGCAGGTCGCCGCCATCAGGCTCGCGCAGGCGCGCGACCTGCTGCAACTCAACTCCGCGCAGCCCGCCGCGGGCGACAATAACCACGCGCCCGCGGCCGTGCCGCCGCCCGTCGTCGGGCAGGCCCTGACACTTTCGCAGGCGACCCGCGCGCCCGTCCTCAGTCCGCTCAGCCTCGGCATCATCACGGGCGACGCGACGCAGAGTCCGCTCGCCATGACGAGTGCCGCCGCCGAGCGACCCGCGCCGGGCTTGCTGCCGTTCGAGTTGGCGGGCGCGAGCGTGACCATCGCGGGGCGCGTCGCGCCGCTCGTCTACGTCTCGCCCGCGCGCGTCGGCTTCTGCGTGCCGGCGGACGTGCCGGCGGGCGAGGTCGAGTTGATCGTCACGTCGCAGGAGGGCTACGTCTCGCGCGGCACGGTCGTCGTCGCGGCGCACGCCGCCGGGCTGTTCACCTTCGACGGCAGCGGCGCGGGCGCGGCGCTCGCCTTCGGCCCGAACGCCATGACGGGCTACGGCGGCTTCGACGTGGACACGCAGTTACAGTTCGGCGCGGACAAGCGGACGCGCGTCGTGCTCTTCGCCACGGGCGTGAGCGGCGACCCGGCGCTCAACACGGACGTGTCGAACGACGTGCCGCTCGGCGGCGGCGCATCGCGCGCGAACTTCGCCGAGCGCGTCGCGGTCGAAGCGCGCACGGGCGACGGGCGCGTCTTCCAACTGCCCGTCGAGTTCGCGGGCGCGACGGGCACGCTCGCCGGGCTGGATCAGGTGGGCGTCGTGCTCTCCGCGCAACTGCGCGGCGCGGGCGCGGTGCAACTGACGCTCATCGTCGCCAACCAGCGCACCAACACCGTCACGGTGACGGTACGTTAATAGCCTCCGCGCGACTCGCCGTCGCGCGGAGGCTTTTTGATTATGTAATCGCAATCCAAAACGTGCGCCGGCTGCTCCGTTTCGTGCCGAGAAGCCGGAGCCGGGGTGGCTGGATCGCCTTCCGACGGCGGCAAACCGTTCGCCCTCCGGCCCTCGTAAGTTACGCATTGACAAGGTTAAGGGAAGTGTTATAGGGTGCGCCGGTTAGTGTATCTTGAATGGCGTCCTCTGGCACACCCGTCGCTCTTTAAAAGTGCCATGACCTCAACTCTGAATGGGACGCGAGATCAGGCAGCGAGACGCAGTCCTCCTATCCGCGGCGGCCAACGCGCTGGGGACGGTTGCGTTGGGGTTAGCGGGCTGGTACGGCTGGAGCGATTACACCCGGACGGCGGTGGCGCTCCTCGTCTCGGGGGTCTTGCTCTTGACGGTCGGCCCACTGGTGACGGCTCTTTTCCAGATCAAGTCCGAAGCGCAGCGGGAGCGCGTGCGCACTCTGGAGGCGCTCGCCAGGATGGTGCACCGGGTTCTTAGTAAGATGAACATGAACAAGGCTGACGATCTGCGGGTCACACTCTTCCGGGTAAACCGGAGGCACAACCCGCCGCGCCTGGAGCAGGTTGCGCGTTGGGCTAACGATGGCGCGCACGACCCCGGCACGTTCAGCATGAGTGTAGACCAGGGACTGGCCGGGCAGTGTTATCGGGAGGAAGGGGCTACGTGGGCTAACTACACTGATAGTGACTTCATCCAAGGCATGCTAGAATTGGGCTTCTCAGATACGGAGGCCAAGCAACGCAAGAGGCGCGGTGCTTATCTCTGCGTTCCCGTCACGTTCCGGGGCGAGGTCCTTGCGGTGCTGAGTCTGGACGCGAAGGCGCCGAAGGCCTTCGACGGTCAGAAGGTCGAACTGGTGGAGTCGCTCTCGTCACCGTTCGCGGAGTTTTTACCAAGGCCGGAGAGGAGTGAGAACTAACATGCCCAACAAAGCAACCGCCGAGAAGCGGGCGGCCGTGCGAGACGAGGCCGACGAGACTACGCAGTCCTTCATCGACGCCGGCTTTAAGCCCAAGTCACTCGGCAAGACGACGATCTATTACCGGCCTACGCCGAAAGACGTGCTTGAGATAACCGACATGCTGGTCGAGGGGCGCGCGCCGGCGGAGCGGCCCAAGAAGGCTAAGAAGGCGTAGCCGGCTCGTAATCGTCGGTTCAGGGCGGGCGGCGCTTGCGCTTCCCCGCCCACGGCTCTCCGTCGCTGCTGCGACCGGACGGGCGCGCGAAGAAGACAAGGTGGTAAGGTGCAAAGGCGGCGCGCTGACGCGCCGCCTTTCGTTTAGGCGTCGTTCGCGGCCTCGCCGGGCCTGCCAGTCATGCTCAAGGTCATTAACGTCGTGGGCGCGCGGCCGAACTTTATGAAGGTCGCGCCGATTGTGGCCGCGATGCGGCGGCGGGCGCGCGAGTTCGCGCCGGTCGTCGTCCACACCGGGCAGCACTACGACGCGCAGATGTCCGCCGCCTTCTTCCGCGACCTGCGTCTGCCGGAGCCGGACGTACACCTCGGCGTCGGCTCCGCGTCGCACGCCGCGCAGACCGCCAACGTCATGCTCCGCTTCGAGCCGGTCGTCGTCGAACAACGACCCGACTGGATCGTGGTCGTCGGCGACGTGAACTCGACGCTGGCGTGCGCGCTCGTCGGCGCGAAGCTGGGCGTGCCGGTCGCGCACGTCGAAGCCGGTCTGCGCAGCCGCGACCGCACGATGCCCGAAGAGTTGAACCGCCTGCTCACGGATCAACTCGCCGACCTGTTGCTCACGCCCTCGCCCGACGCCGACGAGAACCTGCTTGCCGAAGGCATCCCGCCCGCGCGCATACGCCTCGTCGGCAACGTGATGATCGACTCGCTCTACGAACACCTCGAAGAAGCGCGGCGCTCGACGGTGCGCGAGCGGCTGGGCGTCGCCGGGCGCGCGTACGCCGTCGTCACCTTGCACCGGCCCGTGAACGTGGACGAGCGCGCGGCGCTCACCTCGATCCTCGGCGCGCTCGAAACTTTGAGCGCGCGTCTGCCCGTCGTCCTCCCCGCGCACCCGCGCACGCGCGCGCGCCTGGAAGAGTTCGGGCTGCTCGCGGGGTTGCGTGAGCGCGCGCCGCAGTTGCAGTTGAGCGAGCCGCTGGGCTACCTGGATTTCCTGCGCCTGATGAGCGGCGCGCGGCTCGTGCTGACCGACTCCGGCGGCTTGCAGGAGGAGACGACCGCGCTCGACATCCCCTGCCTGACCCTGCGCGAGCAGACCGAGCGCCCCATCACCGTCACCCACGGCACGAACCGCGTCGTCGGCACAGACCCGGCGCGCGTCCTCGCCGCCGCCGCAGAAGTTTTAGCCAACCCGCCCGCCGGCCGCCCCCCGCTCTGGGACGGCCAGGCAGCCGACCGCATCCTCAACGCGCTCCTGTAAAGGGGAAGGGCGAAAGGCGAAGGGGGAAAGTGCGGACAGCGCTGCGCGCTGAACTTTTTCAGATATATCTGTTTTAGTCACGCCGCAGGCGTGTCCGAACTTTCGCCCTGCGCCTTTCGCCCTGCGCCTTTTCCTATTGCTCGGCCCGCGGGCGGTGGGCTACACTCAAAAGGGCCGGGCGGCCGTGTGGGCCGCCCTCCTTGAGCGAGAGGTCGCAGGCGACCGCCGCGCACACCCGTTTAACTCCAACCCGAAGCAGTGCCAGACACAGACGCCCCCAAGCCTTTCTACGTCGCCGCGTGGTGGCGCGTCGCGCTCATCGGCGCGGCGCTCGCGCTCGCCTACGCCGCCGTCGTGGCGAAACTCGCCGACCAGTGGTGGACGGACGAGAACTACTCGCACGGGCTGCTCATCCCCTTCGTCATCGGCTACGTCCTGTGGCTTGAGCGTGACCACTTCGCCGCCGCGCCCAAGCGGCCCGCGCCGCTCTGGGGCGGCGCGCTCGTGCTCACGGCGTTCCTCGCGCTCTGGGCCGGCACGGCCGGGGCGGAACTGTTCTTGCAGCGCGGCTCGCTCGTCCTGATGCTGGCGGGCGTGGTCGTCTACTTCTGGGGCTGGCGCTGCCTGCGGCTCGTGCTCGTGCCGCTGGCCTTGCTGGCGCTGGCGATCCCAGTGCCGGCGATCATCTTCAACCAGATCGCGTTCCCTTTGCAGTTGTTCGCGTCGCGCTGCGCGGTCTGGGCCATGCGGCTGGTGAACATCCCCGTGCTGCGCGAGGGCAACGTGATCGAGTTGATGCCGCTCAACGGCACGTCGATCAAGCGGCTCGAAGTGGTCGAGGCGTGCAGCGGCATCCGCTCGCTGATGACGCTCATCACGCTCGCAGTGGTCTACGCCTACTTCTCGCACCCGCGCGCGACGGGCGGCGGCGGCGGGCGCTTCCGTGGGCTGCGCAGCTACGGTTTCTGGCGCGCTACGATCATCGTCGCGTCGGCCGTGCCCATCGCGATTGTGACGAACGCGGCGCGCGTGAGCGGCACGGGCATCCTCGCGCGCTACTACGGGACGCAGGTCGCCGACGGCTTCTTCCACGAGTTTTCGGGCTGGGTCGTCTACGTCGTCGCGTTCCTCCTGCTGTTCGCCGTCGGCTGGCTGCTCGACCTCCTCGCGCGGCGCGGGCGCGGACAGACGAAAATGAAGAGTGCGCCGGTGACGGCCGCGCCGACGGCGGACGCGCCGGCAACAGACGCGCCCGCGACAGCGCAGTTGAGTGCGACTGACTGAGCGATGAAGACGGCACGTTGGCAGTTCTGGGCTTTGTTCGCGTTCCTGCTCGCGGGCGGGCTGGTCATCAACGGCTGGCAGCGCGCGGGCGAGGCGCACGCGCCGCGCCGGCCGCTCGCCGGCTTCCCCGCGCAACTCGGCCGCTGGCAGCAGCTCGGCGCGGACACGCGCCTCGACGCCGCCACCGAGGCCGTCCTGCGCGCCGACGACTACCTCGTGCGCGACTACGCGACGCCCGACGGCGCGGCGGCCAACTTCTACGTCGGCTTCTACGCCACGCAGCGCAACGGCGCGACCTACCACAGCCCGCTCAACTGCCTGCCCGGCTCCGGCTGGGTCTTGAGCGAGCCGGGCCGCATCCTGATCCAGCCCGCCGCGGGTGGCCCGCCCATCGAGGCCAACCGCTACGTCGTCGAGCACGGCGGCGACAACCGGCAGGTGTTGGTCTACTGGTATCAGGGGCGCGGGCGCGCGGTGGCGAGCGAATACTGGGGCAAGATTTACACCGTCTGGGACAGCGTGCGCCGCCGCCGTTCCGACGGCGCGATGGTGCGCGTCATGGTGCCCGTGCGCGGCTCCGAGGCGGACGCGCTCAAACTCGCGGCCGACCTCGCCGCGCAGGCCGCGCCCGCGCTGCCTGAGTTCGTCCCGAATTAGTCGGGGCGAAATATGCCGAACGCCGTCGGCACGGCCTGACCGTTCGTTCGTCCTAAATTAGTTGGGACGAAATACTTGATCCCGCCGGGCGGGGTTTGAGATAACATAAGAGACGCGTCCGGGCGGGCCGTTTGGGGCGGCCCCCGCGCGCGGAAGTCGCGTCCGATTGCCAGTGTCTGTATAAGTGCCGCGCCGCCGCAGAAGCATTAACCCGGCCCGGCCCCGAATCACTCGGAGAAACGAAGAGCCACGCGCCGCCCAAACCCTGACCGCGCGACCGTTGCCCCGGTCGCTCGTCAGGCCGACGGCGCGGGCGAGGAGTCTCGAAGCCAAGATGAACCGCCCAGAGTGCCCGCGCTCCGGCCCCCGCCGGGGTCTGATCTGTCTCCTGCTCGCCGCCCTCCTGCTGGCGCTCGCCAGCGCCGCCTGCTCCAACCCCGAAAAGGCCAAGGCCGCGCACGTCGCGCGCGGGCAGCAGTACCTCAAGGAGAAGAAGTACCCGGAGGCCGAGCTTGAGTTCCGCAACGCCATCCAGATCGACGACAACCTCGTCGCCGCCCACTGGGGCTTGGCCCAGGCCTACGAGGGGCAGACCAACATCCTCCCCGCCATCCAGGAACTCAAGCGCGCCGTCGATCTCGACAAAGACCTGACGCAGCCCGAGGCCGCCACGCACCTCGGCAACTACTACATGGCCGCCTACGGCCTGAACCGCGACAAGCAGCTCCGCGACCTCGCGCAGAAGCTCGCCGACCAGGTCTTGCGGAAGTACCCGGACGACATCGAAGGGCACATCCTGCGCGCCGCCGTCCTCTTCGCCGACGGCAAGCGCGACGAGGCGCTCGCCGCGCTCAAGCACGCCGTCGATCTCAACCCGCAGCGCGTCGAGTCGCTGATGAGCCTCGCCCGCTTCTACGGGCAGACGGGCGACGCCGGCAACGCCGAGGCGACCTACCGACGCGCGCTCGCCGCCAACGACCGCTCGGCGCTCGCGCACATGCAGTACGGCTACTTCCTCGTGCAGCAGCAGCGGAACGAGCAGGCCGAGGCCGAGCTGCGCAAGGCCGTCGAAGTCGAGCCGGACAACCGCGAGGCGCGGCGCACGCTCGCCAGCTTCTACATCTCGCTCAAGCAGTTCGACCGGGCGGAGGAGGTCGTCAAGGCCTGGGCCGATCTCGACAAGGCGCGGCCCGAAGGCCGGGCCGTGCTCGCCGACTTCTACTCGACCATCGGGCGCGACGCCGACGCCCTGCGCGTCTATCAAGAGATCGTCGCGCAAGCGCCCGACTACACGCGCGGCCGCTACCGCCTCGGCGAGATCATGCTCCAACGCGGCGACGTGGCCGGCGCGCAGGCGCAGGCCAAGGCCGTGCTCGACAAGAACCCGAACGACGGTCAAGCCCTGCGCCTGCGCGCCCGCGCCTACCTGCAAGAAGACGAGGCGCGCAAGGCGGCGGAAGACTTGGCGCAGGTCTTGAAGGCCGAGCCGCGCGATCAGACGGCGCTCTACTTCATGGCGCAGGCGCAGATCGGTCTCAAGCAGATCGAGCAGGCGCGCTCCTACGCGGGCGACCTCGAAAAGTATTACCCCGAATACCTGCCCGGCAAACTCTTGCAGGCGCAGATCGCCCTGCGCGCCGCCGAGAACGCGCCCGATCCGGCGACCGCCGCCGACCAGTTGAAGACGGCCCGGCAGCTCGCCACCGACATGCTCAACATCCTGGGCCGCGGCACGCCCGACCCGCAGTTGACGCCGGAGCTGGCGGTCGAGTTGCGCAGCAAGGCTTACACGGCGCGCGCCGCGGCCGAGGTGCGCCTGAAGGACTTCGCCGCGGCCCGCGCCGACTTCACGGCCGCGCGCGACGCCGCGCCCAACGCGCCCGCCTCTTACGTCAACCTCGCGGGCGTCGCGCTCGCCGAGCAGAAGGCCGCCGAAGCCGAGCAACTCTACGAGCGCGCGCTCCAGATCGACGGCGCGAACCTCGAAGCCCTCGGCGGGCTGGTCAACCTCGCGCTCGCCCAGGGGCAGCCCGACCGCGCGCACCAGCGGCTCGATCAGGCGCTCGGCGCGCACGGCGACAGCGCGGGCCTGCACTTCCTCAAGGCGCAGGTCTACGGCGTGCAGGCGGCGCAGGCCGCGCGCGCGCGCGACGAGGCCGGCAAGACGCAGTTCACGCAAGGGGCCGAGCGCGAGTTGCGTCGCTCCATCGAGCTTGACCCGAACAACCCGGCGGCGCTGACGGCGCTCGCCGCGCTCTACGTCAACCTGGGCCAGCCCGACCGCGCCGTGACCGAGTACCGCAACGTCATCGCGCGCCCGCCCGACACGGACGACGCCGCGGCCTTCACCCTGATCGGCATGGTCGAAGACCTGCGCAACAACCGCGACGCGGCCGTCGCGGCCTACAAGGACGCGCTCGCGCGCAACCCCGACCCCGCCATCGCAGCGATTGCCGGCAACAACCTCGCGTGGAACTACGCCGAGTACGGCAAGGGCAATCTGGACGAGGCGGTGCGCTACGCGCAGGAGGTCGTGCGCCAGTATCCGGGCGAGCCGGGCTACGCCGACACGCTCGGCTGGGTCTACTACAAGAAGGGCATCTACGGCGCGGCCGTCGAGCAGTTGCAGAAGGCCGTGGAGCAGACGACGACGCGCGGCGGCGACAGCGCCGTCTACCGCCTCCACCTCGGCCTCGCGCTCGCCAAGGCCGGGCGCAAGTCGGACGCGCGCCAGCAACTCCAACAGGCCGTCCAACTCGGCACGGACAGAGGGCTGACCGCCGCCCAGGTCGAAGAGGCCCGGCAGACGTTGGGCACGTTAGGGGAATGAAGCAGCCGGGAGTCAGAAGCCAGGAGCCAGAACGAATAGCTGGTCTTTCATCTTCCGGCCTCTGATTTAATTCTGACTCCCGGCTTCTGACTTCTGGCTTCTGACTTTCGAGGTTCTTATGAGTGTTGAATTCAGGCAACGGACGCCGGGCGAGTACGCGCGGATGCTGTGGCGGCGCAAGTGGCTGATCGCGCTGCCGGCGGTGGCCATCTCGTTCGCCGTCGCCATCGTCGTCTGGCGGCTGCCGGACGTGTTCCAGTCCACCACGCTGCTCGTCGTGCGGCCCGCCGCCATGTCGAGCAGCTTCGTGCCGCAACTGTCGGACGAAGACCTGACGATCCGCATCAACAACATCGGGCAGGAGGTCGTCAGCCGCACGTCGCTTGAGCCGCTCATCATCCAGTACAACCTCTACGCCGCCGAGCGCGGCCGCGGCGAGCCGATGGACGCGCTCGTCGAGCGGATGCGCAAGCGCGACATCGTCATCGAGTTGAACAAGAGCCGCAACGACATCACCAACGGCTTCAACCTCTCGTTCCGCGCGCCGAGCCGCCAGCAGTCACAGCAGGTCGCCAGCGTGCTCGCCTCGAAGTACGTGGACGCGCAGCTCAAGTCGGTGCAGGAGGACACGCAGGCCGTCAAGAACCTGTTCGACCAGCAGGTCGAGCAGACCAAGGCGCAGCTCGACGTGCTCGAAAAGCGGCGCTTCGAGATCATGCTGGCCAACGCCAACAACCTGCCGTCGAGCGCGCAGGTCATGGCGCAGGGGCTGTCGGGGCTGCACGAGGAGCAGAAGGCGCGCATCGCCGAGGTCGGCCGCCTGCGCGACCTGATCGGCGCGTACACCAACCAACTCGCCGACATCGAGAAGGACATCCTCTACCAGAAGGGGAACGTCGTCCGGGACACGACCGACCCGAAGACGACGCTCGCCTGGGCCGAGTTGACCAAGCGCGAGTCCGACCTGCAAGCGCAGTTGCAGGACATGCAGACCAAGCTCACGCCGAAGAACCCGGACGTGATCGCCGCCAAGCAACAACTCGAAGCGAACAAGCGCCAGAAAGACCTGATGCTGGCCGAGTGGAAGGAGCGCATCGCCGACAAGGAGAAGCAGTTGGCCGGCTACGTCGATCCGCGGCTCACGACCTTAAAGGCCAACATCGAGCTGGCCAAGGGCGATCTGCAACGCCAGCAGGCGCTGCTCGATCAGACGGGCAAGCAGATCGCGGAGGTCGAAGCGCGGCTCGGTCGCGTGCCCGGCGCGGAGCTGGCCCTCCAGCAGATCGACAACGAGTACAAGAGCGCGCGGGCGAACTACGACGAGTTGGTGCAGAAGCAGGCGCAGGTGTCGCTGGCGAAGGTCGCGGCCGACAAGCAGCAGGGCGAGAAGATCGCGGTGGTCGATCCGGCGAGTCTGCCCGAAAAGCCGGTCGCGCCCAAGCGCGCGCTGCTGATGCTGCTGGGCCTCGCGCTGGGTCTCGGCATCGGGCTGCTGTGCGCCGCCGCGCGCGAGGTGCCGCGCCTGCTGACCATCCAGACGGTCGAGGACGCGCGCCACTACACGGCGCTGCCCGTGCTCGTCGCCGTGCCCGAACTGCTGACGGCGCGCGAGGAGCGCCGACTCAAGCTGAGCCGCACGCTCGCGCTCGGCGCGGGGCTGGCCGCCACCGTCGTCGCCATCCCCGCGCTCGCGCTCCTGCTCAAGCTGACGCACGTCTTCGAGCTGTTCGCGTCGTAAAGACGTTAGTGGTTAATCGTTCTTTGTTAATTGTTCTTCGTTAGTCGGGCCGCGCCGGGCGAAAACAAATTAACAGTTAACAACTAACCACTAACAACCATCGAGGTTCTGAGTTGTACTTAGAATTCTACGGTCTCAAGGAACTGCCGTTCGCGCTGACGCCCGACCCGCGGTTCATCTACTTCACGCCGTCGCACACGGAGGCGATGGCGAACCTGCATTACGGCATCGAGAGCGGCAAGGGCCTCATCGTCGTCACGGGCGAGGTCGGCACGGGCAAGACCACGATCCTCCGGTGGATGATGCAGCGGCTCGACCGCAGCGTGCTCGTCGGCTACGTCATCAACCCGCGCCTGAGCGTGCCGGAGTTCTACCAGCACGTCGCGCGCCTGCTCGGCGTCACCGAGTGGCAGAACAAGTCGGAGTTGCTGTTCGCGCTCGGCGCGACGCTCGCGGAACGGCACGCGCGCGGCCTGCGCACCGTGCTCATCATTGACGAGGCGCACGGTCTTTCGACCGCCGTGCTCGAAGAGATCAGGCTGCTGTCGAACTTCGAGTCCGACTCGGCCAAGCACTTGCAGATCGTGCTGACGGGCCAGCCCGAACTGCGCGAGGTCTTGAACAACCCGGAGCTGCGGCAGTTGAAACAGCGCGTCGCGCTGCGCTGCGAGATCAAGCCGCTGCCCGACGCGGCCGAGACCGCGCGCTACGTCGCGGCGCGGCTCAAGGTGGCGGGCGCGCAGCGCACCGATCTGTTCTCGCCCGGCGCGCTCGACTACATCTTCCGCTGCGCGGCGGGCATCCCGCGCCAGATCAACAACCTCTGCGACAACGCCCTGCTCGCGGGCTTCGCCGCGGGCGCGCGCCAGATCGGGCGCGCCCACGTCGAGGAGGTCGCCGACACCTTCGACATGTTGCCCGACGCACGGCGGCACTTAGGCCCGCAGCGCGTCGCGCCGGTCGCGCCGGTCTTCGGCGCGGCGGGCCGGGCCGAGTTGTGGGCGGCCGGCAACGGCCAGACGCAGGGCGGGGAGACGGCGGCGGCCGACCAGGCCGCCGATGACACGCCGGACGTGTCCGACATCGGCGCGGCCTTCCGCCGCTGGGACGCGATGGGAGACAGGTGATGGGGAGAGTCTACGAAGCTTTGAAACGCGCCGCGCACGGCGACGAGCAGGACGAAGAGACGATCATGCAGGCGCGCGACGCGGCGCAGGCGCGCGACGAACGGGCCGCGCCCGCCAACGGCAACGGCGCGCACCACGCCGACGGCCCGCACGCGCCCGATCCGCTGTTCGACCGTTCGTCCGCCTACTTCCAAGCGCCCGAGGCCCACGCCGCGGCGCACACTTCAGCGCCCGCCGAGCACACGTTTGGGGCCCCCGCCGGGTCGGCACTCTCCGGCGGCGCGGCCGCGCGTGCTGCTGGGGCAACGGCGGGCGCTGGCGGCTCGACGCGCGCCCTGGCGTACCCGGAAGTTGAGGTCGCCACGGCGCGCGTCGAACCACACTTAGTCGCCGTCAACGCGCCGCGCTCGCCGCACGCCGAGCAGTATCGGTCTCTGCGCACGCGCATCCTGCACGCGGGCGAGCGGCGCAAGATGCAGGCGGTCGTCGTCACCTCGGCCGAGCCGGGCGCGGGCAAGACCGTCACGGCGCTCAACCTCGCCTGGCTGCTCGCGCAGACCGACGGCGTGCGCGCGCTCCTGATCGACGGCGACCTGCGCCAGCCCTGCGCCGCCGACTACCTCGCGCTCGACGCGCCCGCCGGCCTATCGGAAGTCCTCGCCGGCCAGGCGACGCTCGACGAAACGGTCGTGCGGCTCGCGCCCGCGGGTCTCTACTTCCTGCCCGGCGGCACGCCGCGCGACGACTGCGCCGAGTTGCTGTCGGGGCCGCGCTTCAGCGACGTGCTCGCGCAACTGCGCCGCACGTTCAACTACATCCTGATCGACGCGCCGCCGCTCGGCATCTTCAGCGACGCCTCCGTGCTCATCAACCGGGCCGACGGCGCGCTCGTCGTCGTGCGCGCGGGCAAGACGCGCTACGGCGCGCTCGACCGCGCGCTCGAACCGCTGCCGCGCGAACGTCTGCTCGGCGTCATCCTAAACGGCGCGCAGGGCGAGGCCGCGCAGAACAACTACTACTACCAGCGGCGCTACTACCGTCGCGCCGCGGAGGCCGAAGACGCGGCGGCGCGCAAACACGAGGAGGCCGGTTGAGGGCCGCACGCACCAGACTGCGGACGCTGCTGCTGCTCACCGCCGAAGCCCTGCTCATCTTCGGCAGCCTCGTGGCGGCGACCTACATCCGCCTCGGCGCGGACGAGGCGTACTACACGCTGGGCGAGCGCAACGGCTTCTTCAAGGCCGCGCTCGCGGCCCTGTTCTGCCTCGGCGCGTTCTACCTCTACGACCTCTACGACTTCGTCGTGATGCACGACCGGCGCGAGTTGGTCTTGCGCTTGCTCCAGGCGTTGGGTCTCGCGTGGATCGCGCTGGCGCTCATCTTCTACGCCGTGCCGCAGGCGATGCTGGGGCGCGGCATCTCGCTCATCTCGCTGCCGCTGGCGCTGGCGATCATGGTCGGCTGGCGCGTCTCGATCCACTGGCTCTTAGGCCACCCCAGCGTCGGCGAGCGCATCCTGATCGTCGGTTCCGGCGAGTCGGCCTTAGAGATCGCGCGCGAGGTGTTGGAGCGGCGCGACGCGGGCTACCGCATCGTGGGTTTCGTGGACAACCGGCCGGAGTTGGTCGGCGAGTCGCTGATCAACCCGCGGCTCTTGGGCGTGACGGGCGAGCTGGCCGAGATCGTGCGGCGCGAGGACGTGGATCGCATCCTGGTGGCGATGGGCGAGCGGCGCGGGCAGTTCCCCGTGCGCGAGTTGTTAGACCTGAGTCTGGGCGGCGCGGTCGTCATCGAAGAGGGCGCGGCCTTTTACGAGCGCGTGACGGGGCGCGTGCATTTGGACATGCTGCGCCCTTCGTGGCTCATCTTTTCGGGGCGCGGGCGGCAGGCGCGCGTGAGCGGCTTGCTGCGGGCGCTCCTGCACCGCGGCGTGGCGCTCGTCGGCGGGTTGGTCTCGCTGCCGATTGCGTTGTTGACGGCCGCGCTGATCAAACTTGAGTCGCCGGGGCCGGCGCTCTACAAGCAGGAGCGCGTGGGGCGGCACGGGCGGCCGTTTACGATCATGAAGTTCCGCTCGATGCGCTTGGACGCGGAGAAGGACGGCCCCGTCTGGGCCGCGACGGGCGACGACCGCACGACGCGCGTCGGGCGTGTCATCCGCAAAATCCGCGTGGACGAGATACCGCAGTTCTGGAACATCCTCAAAGGCGAGATGAACTTCGTCGGCCCGCGCCCCGAGCGGCCGCACTTCGTCAAGCAACTCGCCGCCGAGATTCCGTTCTACGAGCAGCGGCACTTGATCCCGCCGGGCCTCACCGGCTGGGCGCAGATCAAATATCCGTACGGCGCGTCCATCGAGGACGCGCGGCAGAAGTTGCAATACGATCTCTACTACATCAAGAACCAGGGCCTCGCGCTCGACGCGGTGATCATGTTCGAGACGGTCAAGACGATCCTGTTCGGGCGCGGCGGGCGTTGAAGACGGCGCGCGAGAAGTTTTAGGAGGTAAGGCGAGATGAGCAGGCGGACAGAGAGGCTGTTGACGTTGGCGCTGGGCGGCGCGCTCGTGTGTGGGGCGGCGGGCGCGGCGCGCGCGCAAGGCGGGCAGGGCGAGAAGTCGCGCCCGCGTAAGGTCGGCCAGCAACCGGCCGACGCGCAGTCCAAAGATAAGACGCCGCCGGCCGCGACCGTGACGCCCGAACCGCAACCACCGGCCAAGAGCGCCCCGACCGACAAGTCCGCGCCGACCGATAAGAACACGACGCAGGGCGCTTCACAGCCGCAAGGCACGACGCCGCCGGCCGCCGCCGCCGACGCGCAGGGGCGTGCGGACGTGCCGCCGGAGATGCGCGCCAACCGGCAAGCGGACGCGGGCGACGAGGCGCAGCAGATCGTGCCTTACTACAACAACTACCTGTCCACCTACCGGCTCGGGCCGGAAGACATCATCTCGGTCTCGGTCTTCGACCTGCCCAAGTATTCCAGGGAGAACATCGTCGTGCCGCCGGACGGCATCGTCACGCTACCGCTCATCCCCGACGGCGTCCTCGTCGCCGGCAAGACGACCAAGCAGGTCGGCGAAGAGGTGGCGCGGAAGCTCTCCGAGTACGTCCTCGAGCCGAAGGTGACGGTCTCGCTTGAGCGCGCGCAGTCGGCCGTCTACTCCGTCATAGGCGACGTGGCGCAACCGGGCGTGCGCCCGATGACGCGGCGCATGACGGTGAGCGAGGCGGTCACGCTCGCGGGCGGCGTGCTCTCGACCGGCGACCGCAGCAAGGTCGTAGTGGTGCATCGCGGGGCCGACGGCTTCCTCCAGTCCACGCGCGTCAACCTCGCCGAGATCGCCAAGGGGCGCGCGCCCGACAACTACTACCTCAACCCCGGCGATCAAGTGCTCGTCCCCGGCAACCGCCTCAAGACCGTCAAAGACATACTCAGCTACCTCCCCGTCGTCAGCTTCTTCCGCATCTTCACGGGAGGGGGGTTCTGAAGAACAGGAGACAGGAGACAGGAGTCAGGAGCCAGAAGAGGAAACGCGCGCTTTCTCTTCTGGCTCCTGCCTTCTGTCTGCTGGCTCCTGTCATCTGTCTTCTTCCTCCTTCCGCCGACGCCGCTTGGACGCGGCAGGAGTCTGGCTCGCTGGCGTGGTTGCGGGGCGTGGCGTTCGTGGACGAGGCGCGCGGCTGGGCCGCGGGCGGCCAAGGCGTGCTGCTCAAGACCGAGGACGGCGGCGCGCACTGGCGCACGCTGCGTCGCCCGACCGAAGACGCCTTGCGCGACGTGGTCTTCGTCAACCCCACGACCGGCTGGCTCCTGTGCCAGCGCAGTCTCTACCAAGCACACACGCCGGCCGACCCGCGCTCCTACCTGTTGAAGACCGAAGACGGCGGCGCGACCTGGCGGCGCGTGACGGTGACGGGCGCGAGCGCCGACACGGCGCTGGCCGGGTTCACGTTCGCGGACGAGCAGCACGGCTGGGCCTACGGCGAAGAGGGCGCGCTCTACGCGACCGCTGACGGCGGCGACACCTGGACGCGCCAGCGCGTGCCGACGCGCCACCTGCTCCTCGGCGGTGCGTTCGTAGACAACTTGCAGGGCTGGCTGGTGGGCGCGGGCGCGACGCTCTTGCAGGCGACGGACGGCGTCGAGTGGCGCGCGCTCGGCGGCAGCGCGCCGCTCGCGCGCGACGCGCGCCTGAACGCCGTCGCCTTCGCCGGCGCGCGCCGCGGCTGGGCGGTCGGCGCGCGCGGTCTCATCCTCGCCACCGCGGACGGCGGCCGCAGTTGGACGCCGCAACCCGCCGAAACCAACGCCGATCTCTTCGACGTAAAATTCACCGACGCGCGCACCGGCTGGGCGGCGGGCGCGGACGGCACGCTCCTCCACACCACAGATGGCGGCGCACACTGGCTCGCCGAGCCAAGCCCGACGCGCCACCCGCTCGCCCGCCTCTACTTCCTCAGCCCCGCCCGCGGCTGGGCCGTCGGCTTCGGCGGCACGATCATCACTTACACGCCGGGAACGGTCGCACCGCCCGCCCTCAAGACATCGAAACAGTAAGCACTCGGCGCAGCGGAGTTAACCACGAAGGCACGAAGGCACGAAGGAAGGTTTCGGCCCTGCCTTCGTGCCTTCGTGCCTTCGTGGTTAACTCTCTTCCTGCTCCTCTTGCTCCTCCGCCTGCCGCTGCGGGCGCATGTGCGGGAAGAGGATCACGTCGCGGATGGAGCGCCGGTTGGTGAGCAGCATGACGAGCCGGTCAATGCCGATGCCGATGCCGGCGGCCGGCGGCATCCCGTAGGCGAGCGCGCGGATGTAATCCTCGTCCATAGGCATCGCCTCCTCGTCGCCCCGCTCCCGCTGCCGCACCTGCTCCTGAAACCGCTCGTACTGCTCCACCGGATCATTCAACTCCGAAAACCCGTTCGCGATCTCCATGCCTGCCGCGAACAGCTCGAACCGCTCGGCGATGGCCGGATCAGCAGGTGACGCTTTAGAGAGTGGAGAGATAAGCTTAGGAAAATCTGTGATGTATGTTGGCTGTTTCAACCGCGACTCTATGAAGTTGCCAAAAGCCCTTTCGACCCCACGGGCGATCTTATCCTCGTCGCTCCCTAGATCATCTTCAACGTACTCAGCAGCCAATGACTTGGCGTGCTCCCATGCGCTAGCAATTTCAGCTTGAGTTTCTGGCTCAAATCCCGACTTGTCTATCTCCGCGAACAAGATTCCTTGACGTAGCTCCATCGGAAATTGACACAGAGCGAAGACGTAAATTGGGTCATTGAACCAACTTTCCTTCGGCAACTCGCCACCCAGATTTCGATAAGGCTCAGGCCAGTATTTAATTATTGCCTGCCGCATGGTGAGCCGTTGAAAGGGTTGTCCGAAATCAATAACCTCATCCCCAAGCTGACCGTGCGTGCTACCTGTTGCTTTCTCAATCGTCTCGCGCAGCATCGCTTCGCAGAAGTCCATCATGCCGTTTACGTCCATGTAGGCGCAGTAGAATTCGAGCATGGTGAATTCGGGGTTCCAGCGGTAGCCGAGGCCTTCGTTGCGGAAGTTGCGGTTGAGTTCATAGACCTTCTCGAAGCCGCCGACGAGGAGGCGCTTCAGGTAGAGTTCGGGCGCGATGCGGGCGTAGAGCTTGATGCCGAGGGCGTTGTGGTAGGTCTCGAAGGGCTTGGCGGCCGCGCCGGAGGCGAGGGGCGTGAGCATGGGCGTCTCGACTTCGACGTAGCCGTGCGCGTCCAGGTAGCGGCGCAGCTCCGTGATGAGGCGCGAACGGCGCTCGAAGACTTCACGCGAGCTAAGCTCGCGTGAAGCGGCGTCGGTGTCTGGCGCTTCGCCCTTCGGCAGATCGACCTTCAGCCCCGCGGCGATCAGATCGACGTAGCGTTGGCGGCGGCCCGTCTCAGGATCACTGATGCCGTGCAGCTTGTCGGGCATCGGCAGCAGCGCCTTCGTCAAGAATTGCAACTCGCGGACGTGGACGGACAGCTCGCCCGTCTTGGTCACGAAGAGGTAGCCGGCGACGCCGACGAAGTCGCCGTGGTCGAGCAGTTGGAGCAGTTGCCAGCCGCTGCCTTCGTCCATGAGCGCGCCGGTGTCGTTGTTGACGGCGCGGGCGTCGTCCTTGCGCACGTAAATCTGCAAGCGCTCGCGCCCGTCGGAGAGGTGGACGAACGCGGCCTTGCCCATCACGCGCGGCGGCACGGCGAGCCGACCCGAGACGCGCACCTCGTACTTGTTTAGTTCCGCGTTCGCCGCCTCAAGCTGCTCCGGCGTCGGGCGCGCGCCCTCGGCCCGCGGCGGCTCGTAAGCTTTGAACTTCTCGACGACGGCCGTGATCGTGTCCTCGCCGCCGGTCACGCGGCTGCGCGCGAACTTGTTGGGGTAGGCGTTGCCGACGAGGGCGCGAATGGCGTCGAGATGGGCGCGGCGCGCGCGCGTCTGATCGTTGTCGGCGACGATAGCTTCGGGCAGTTGCTCTTGTGTCATCTGGCTGGCTCCGGCGCAAAACACGAATTATAGGGAACGGCGCGGCAAGCGGCAAAGGAAAGGGGGAAAGCAGGAGTCAGAAGTCAGGAGCCAGAAGCCAGAAGGTCTATCGCGCAGAGCGCGCCAAGCAGCGGAACATCGCGCCATTGAGGCCACTCCTTTCTTCTGGCTCTTGGCTTCTGGCTTCTGACTTCTGACCGCTGACCTGTGCTAGTCTTTAACGCGCACGGACATGGACGAGAAAATCTTAGCGCCTGAGCAGGTGGGGGCGGTGCGCGCGCGTCTGCGGGCGGCGGGGCGGCGGCTGGTGTTTACGAACGGGTGCTTCGACCTGTTGCACGTCGGGCACGTGCGCTACCTGGCGGCGGCGCGCGCGCTCGGCGACGCGCTGCTGGTGGCCATCAACAGCGACCGCGCGGTGCGCGCCTTGAAGGGCGCGGGCCGGCCCGTGATGAACGAGCGCGAGCGGGCCGAAGTCCTGGCGGCGCTCGCGTCCGTGGACTACGTGACGGTGTTCGACGCGCTCTCGCCGCGCGCCCTCATCGCCCAGCTTCTGCCCGACGTGCTCGTCAAAGGCGGCGACTACGCGCTCGACGAAATCCACGGGCGCGCAGAGGTCGAAGCCGCGGGCGGGTGCGTCCACGCCCTCCCCTTCATCGCGGGCGCTTCGACGACAGAAATCATAAGGCGGCTCAAGGAGGCCGAGGGGGAAAAGCAGGAGCTAGAAGCCAGAAGCCGCGAGCCAGAATGATTACGGGCGGGTCGCGATCAACGCGCGCTTCAGACTTCTTTCTTCCGGCTTCCTTCTACCGGCTTCTGACTTCTGACTACTGACTTCTTTGTTATGAGCACTACGGCGGCGACGGAGATCACTTTACAGGGCTTGCTGCGGCGCGTGGCGGAGGGGCCGGCGGTGCGGCGGCTGTTGGCGGAGGTGCGCGGCGGGGCGCGCGTCGTGTCGGTGAGCGGGCTGACGCAGCCGGCGGCGCGGGCGCTGGCGCTCGCGGCGTTGCAGCGCGAGACGGGGCGGCGGCTCGCCGTCGTCGTGCAGGCGAACCGCGACCTTGAGGCGTGGGAGCGCGACCTGTCTTTCTGGCGCGACGCCTTGCGCGGCGGGCGCGACGCGGGCGGTGCGGGCGACAGCGTGGGCGTGCTGACTTTGCCGGCGTCGGAGAGCGACCCGTATGCGGGGGCGTCGCCGCACCCGGAGACGTTAGAGCGGCGCGCGCTCGCGCTCTGGCGGCTGGCGCAGGGGCAGGGCGAGATCGCCCTGCTGACGGCGCGCGCACTCGCCCGGCGCACGGTGCGACCCGAACAATTGGCGGCCAGCGGCGCGCGGCTCAAGCGCGACGAAGATTACGCGCCCGAAGACCTGCGCGAGTTGTTGCTCGCGTCGGGCTACGTGCGCGAAGACCCGGTCGGCGCGGTCGGCGAGTTCTCCCTGCGCGGCGGCATCCTCGACGTGTGGTCGCCGGGGCACGGCGCGCCGGTGCGCGTCGAGTTCTTCGGCGACACGGTGGACTCGATCCGCGAGTTCGACCCGGAGACGCAGTTGTCGGTCGCGCAGCGGCAGGAGATCGAGTTGATCCCCATGCGCGAGTACGCGGTCGGCGCGGACGACTTCCGTCTGTGGGCCGAGGCGGCGCGCGAGCGGTTCGCGGATGAACGCTTCGCGCGCGCGCTGCGCGACCGGACGGTCTACGCCGACGAGGGCGAGACCTTCGGCGGTTGGGAGTGGCTCATCCCGCTCATCCACCCGACGCCCGCGACGGCGCTCGACTACCTGCGCGACGCCGTGCTCGTCGTGGACGAGCCGGCCGGCCTCGAAGCCTACCTCGGCAACCTCTACGAGACCTTGCGCGCGCGGCAGGCGGAATTGGAGGCGGGCGACGAGATCAGCCTGCGCCCAGAAGAGTTGTATCTGACGGGCGCGGAGCTGCGCGAACGGATCGAGGCGTTGCCGCGCGTCGAGCTGCGCGTGCTGGGCCGCGCCGCGGCGGCGGTTGATGAGAGGTTCGCTGGCGAGGCGGACGAGCCGGCGGCGCAGATCGGGCGGGCGCGCGCGAAGGCGACGCCGCTGTTCCTGTTCCCCGCCGTCGAGCGCGGGCCGGAGATCGAGTGGCGCTCGACCGCCGCGCGGCGTTATCACGGTCGCATCCCGGAGTTGGCGGCCGACGTGCGGCGCGCGCGCAACGAACGCGGCACGAGCGTCCTCTTCACCATGCCGAGCATCGGCGTGGCCGAGCGCGTCACGGAGATGCTGGCCGAGTATCAGGTCGGCGCGCGACTCGCGCTCGCGGGCGAAGGCGGCGCGGGCCAAGAGGCGGCCGCGGCCGCGGTCGTCGTCACGCAGGGGCGGCTGTCGGGCGGGTTCGAGTTGCCGGACGAGGGGCTGGTCGTCCACGTCGAAAACGATCTGTTCGACGAGGCGGGCGACGGCGCGGTCGAGCACCGCGCGCCGGGCACGGGCGCGGCCACGACCGCGGCGAAGAAGGGGCAGCGCAAGCGTTCCAAAGCGGCCCCGTTCCTGTCGGACTTCCGCGACCTGAAGGTGGGCGATTACGTCGTCCACATAGACCACGGCATCGCGCGCTTCGGCGGGTTGCAGACGTTGGAACTGCAAGCGCGGCGCGGCGAGTTCATGCTGCTCTTCTACGCCGAAGAGGCGAAGCTCTACGTGCCGGTCGAGCGGCTCGATCTCGTCCAACGCTACGCGAGCGCGGAGGGGCACGCGCCGCAGCTTGATCGCCTGGGCGGCCTCGGCTGGCAGAAGACGAAAGCCAAGGCCAAGCGCGCGATGCGCGACATGGCGGACGAGCTGCTGCGCCTCTACGCCGAGCGCAAGCTCGTCGGCGGCTACGCCTACGCGACGGACGGGCCTTGGCAGCGCGAGTTCGAGGACGGCTTCGAGTACGTGCCGACGCCCGATCAGGAGACGGCCATCGAGGACGTGAAGCGCGACATGGAGCAGCCGACGCCGATGGATCGTTTGCTCTGCGGCGACGTGGGCTACGGCAAAACTGAAATCGCGATGCGCGCCGCCTTCAAGGCCGTGATGGAGTCGAAGCAGGTCGCGGTGCTCGCACCGACGACCGTCCTCGCTTACCAACACTTCGAGACGTTCAGCGCGCGCTTCGCGCCGTTCCCCGTGAAGATCGAGTTGCTGTCGCGCTTCCGCACGCCGAAGGAGCAGAAGGACGTGGTGCGCCGCGTCGAGTCGGGCGAGGTGGACATAGTGATCGGCACGCACCGGATTCTGTCGAAGGACATCGCGTTCCGCGAACTCGGTCTCGTCGTCGTGGACGAGGAGCAGCGCTTCGGCGTCGCGCACAAGGAGCGCTTGAAGCAGTTGAAGAAGCGCGTGGACGTGTTGACGCTCTCGGCCACGCCCATCCCGCGCACGCTCAACATGTCTTTGATGGGGTTGCGCGACATGTCGGTCATCGAGACGCCGCCGCGCGACCGGCTCGCCATCCAGACGCAGGTCGTGCAGTTCGGCGAAGCCGTGATCAAGTCGGCCATCGAGTTGGAGTTGGGGCGCGGCGGGCAGGTCTTCTTCATCCACAACCGCGTGGAGACGATTGACACGGTGGCGGCGCTCGTCCAGCGGCTCGTGCCGCAGGCGCGCGTCGTCATCGCCCACGGGCAGATGAACGAGAAAGAGATGGAGCAGGTCATGCTGGACTTCATGGCCTACAAGTTCGACGTGCTCGTCGCCACCACGATCATCGAGAACGGCATAGACATCCCGCGCGCCAACACCATCGTCATCAACCGCGCGGATCACTACGGGCTGGCGCAGCTCTACCAACTGCGCGGGCGCGTCGGGCGCTCGAACCGCCGCGCCTACGCCTACCTGCTCATCCCGTCCGAGCAGGAGTTGACGCCGATTGCGCGCCGCCGCCTGGCCGCGATCCGCGAGTTCTCAGACCTCGGCGCGGGCTTCCGCGTCGCGGCGCTCGACCTCGAACTGCGCGGGGCGGGGAACCTGTTGGGCGGCGAGCAGTCGGGGCACATGGACGCGCTCGGCTTCGACCTCTACACGCAGATGTTGGAGCGGACGGTGGCGGAACTGCGCGGCGAGGACGTGGTGGACGAGACCTCCGTCTCTTTGAACCTCGGCGTGGACGTGGCGATCCCCGAAGACTACATCGCGGACATGGGGCAGCGGCTCAGGACTTACAAGCGCATCGCGTCGGCGCGCGACGACGAGCAGTTGCGGCAGATTCGGGCCGAGACCGAGGATCGCTACGGGCGTCTGCCGGGGTCGGTCGAGAACCTGTTGGCTTACGCGCGCCTGCGCCGGGCGGCCGAGCAGACGGGCGTCGTCTCGCTCGACCGCACGCCCAACGGCGTGGCCGTCAAGCTGAGCGAGAAGGCGCGCGTCGCCCCGGAAAGCCTGCTGGCACTCGTGCGCGAGCGCGCGGGCACGACCTTCTCGCCCACCGGCATCCTCCGCGTCGAATTGACGGAGGACGAACAGGCGCGGCTCATCGAGACGGCTTACGACCTGTTGGCCGGCATCCGCCAGCCTGAATAACCTTATTATGGTTGAGAGTGGCGTGCGGCCGGGTTAACACAGAGTACACAGAGGAAGCACAGAGGGCACAGTTAAGACTCTCTGTGTCCTCTGTGTTAATCTTTCCGCCCGCCGCCCGCCCCGACGCCGTTAAATTACCCGCCGGAAGTCAACCAAATCGCCGGCCCGGCAATCTAAGGAAGGTCTGAAAAGGGTCGTCCCGGCTGGCGCTAAGCCTCCGTCTTAGTTAATATGCGCAGCTTGCGGCGGTCACGTCCGCCGCCCCCGGCCCCGGCTTAACTTTAAGGAGTAAACATTTTGAGGCACACATTTTTCGTGCGCGCGCTCGGCGGCTTCGCGGGCGCGCTGCTGCTGACCGCCCTGGCGGGCGCGCCCGCGGCGGCGCAGGAAGAGGGCGCGCAGCGCGTCGTGGACGAGGTGATCGCGCAGGTCAACGATCAGGTCGTCACGCTCTCGATGCTCAGGCGCGAGATGCGCGAGGCGACCGACGCCTGGGCCCGCGAGCGCAACATCCCCAAGGCGCAGGCCGAGGCCGAGGTCGCCAAGCGCCAGTCCGAGATCATCGCCTCGCTCATCAACGAGCAGTTGGTGTTGCAGAAGGGCAAGGAACTGGGGCTGGCCGAGGAGGTCGAGAAGCAGGTCAACCAGCGCATCCGGCAGATCATGCAGGAGCAGGGCTTCAAGACCATCGAGCAGCTCGAAGAGGCCATGCGCGCAGAGGGTCTCGACCCGGCCGTGTTCCGCCAGTCCATGCGCTCCGAGTTCATGAAGGGGCAGGTCTTCGGCGAAGAAGTGGATCGCAAAGTCTACCTGGGGCTGACCGACAGCGAGGTGCAGAAGTACTACGAGGCGAACAAGGAGAAGTTCCGCAAGCCGGAGACGGTCACGCTCTCGGAGATTTTCCTGAGCACCGTGGGCCGGCCCGAGGCGGACGTGCTGGCGCGCGCCCAGCGGCTCGTGACGCAGTTGCGCGGCGGCGCGGACTTCGTGGCCCTGGCCAAGACCGAGTCCGAGCGCGAGGATCAGACCGGCAAGCGCGTCGCGGCCGAGACCGGCGGCAAGGTCGGCACGTACCCCGTGCCGGAGATCACCAACGAGTCAATCGCCAACGCCATCAAGAACCTGAAGGCCGGCAGCGTCTCCGATCCGGTCAAGACCGAGCCGGGCTACATCATCCTGCGCGTGGACGAGCGCACGCCCGCCGGGCAGCCGACCTTCGAGGAGAGCAAGGTGCGCGAGGCGATCACCTACGACCGTCTGCCCAAGGAGCGCGAAGACTACCTCCTGAAGCTGCGCCGCGAGGCCTACGTCGAACTCGCGCCCGGCTACCGCGACGCCGTCCTGCCGCTCCTCAAGCTTGAGCCGCAGAAGAGCGCCGCCGTCGCCGCCGACACCAAGAAGGACGACAAGAAGAAGTCCGACAAAAAACCGTAAGGGTGGAGAAGGCAGGAGGCAGTAGGTAGAAGCCAGGAGTCAGGAGCCAGGAGCCAGAAGGAGAAGCCGGCCTTTCTTCTTCCGGCTTCTGGCTTTCGACTTCCGGTCTCTAACTTCCGCTTCCGCCTTCCTTCTTCTGACTCCTGGCTTCTGACTCCTGACTCCTGTGCTTTTCCCCATGCGACTTGATCTCTTTCTCAAGGCGAGCCGGCTGGTGTTGCGGCGCAAGGTGGCGCAGGAGTTGTGCGAGGCGGGGGCGGTGACGGTGAACGGCGCGGCGGCGCGCGCGGCGCGGGCCGTGCGCGTGGGCGACGTGCTGGCGCTGCGGCGGGGCGAGCGCGTGCTGACCGTCCGCGTCGTCGCGCTGCCCGCCGCCCGGCAGACCGCCCGCCAAGAGGCCGCCACGCTCTACGAAATCCTGCCCGCAGCCGCCCCGCCCAGCACCGAGACCACCGACCACTGAACGCGCCGCAGCGCAGACCACCCGACTCATAAACCCACCCGCGCCGCCCCCGACTGCCGCCCCTTAAATGCACCGCCGCCGCGCGCCTGCGGTTCGCCTCCGCCCGTCGCTCCTCGTTGTCCGCCTTTCGCTCGCCCGGCCGAGTCGGCCGCCCCGGAAACGTCTCGGAAGCGAACGCGCCGCCCGCCCGAATCTGCCGGATTCCCGCTGGTATGCCGCTTGCCCGTAGCCTCTGTGCCCAAGACTACGCACCCTCAGGACACGCAGGGCGGGACAAGGGGAGACAGGTTTATGCAACTGCTCGACAACTTCTTCTCTGACAAGCTGGCGATTGATCTGGGCACGGTCAACACGCTCATCTACGCGCCCGAGCGCGGCATCGTGCTCAACGAGCCGTCGGCCGTCGCCATCCACAAGTACACGGGCGAGGTGCTGGCGGTCGGGCGCAAGGCCTACAAGATGATCGGGCGCGAACCTTACGACGCGGAAGTCCACCGCCCGGTCAAGAACGGCACGATTGACAACTTCGAGGCGACCGAGAAGATGCTCGTCGCCTTCATCCGCAGCGTCCAGGGCAACCACCACAAGCGCAGCCACATGATCATCGGCTCGCCCGGCTCCTCGACCGGCATTGAGCAGCGCTCCGTGCGCGACGCCGCGCGCGACGCCAAGGCCGTGCGCGTCGATCTCGTGGACGAGGGACTGGCCGCGGCGCTCGGCGCGGGGTTGGAGTACGAGGACGAGCGCGCGCACCTGGTCGTGGACATCGGCGGCGGCACGACGAACGTCGCCGTCGTCGCCTCGGCCGCCGTCATCGCGTCGCACAGCCTGCGCGTGGCCGGCAACGCCATGGACGAGGCCATACGCGATTACCTGCGCGCGCACCACGAGATGCTGATCGGCGAGCGCACCGCCGAGCAGGTGAAGATGGAACTCGGCGCGCTCAGCGCCGTCGGCGCGCCGCACATGGAGGTGGTCGGCAAGGACGTGTCAACCGGGCTGCCGAAGGTGGTCGAGTTGAGCGCGACCGAAGTGCGCGCCGCCATCGAGCCGGTCGTCACAGAGATCATCACGGGCGCGCGCCGCGCCATCGAAGACTCGCAGCCCGACGTGACGGCGGACATCTACCAGACGGGCCTCGTGCTGACGGGCGGCGGCGCGCTCCTGGACGGTCTGGCCGACCGGATGCAAAACGAACTCAAGCTGCACGTGACCGTGGCCGACGACCCCTTGAGCGCCGTCGCGCTCGGCGCGGGGCGGCTCCTTTCAGACCCCGAACGCCTGCACCGCGTCGCCATCCGCGACGACGTGCCCGTCTGGCAGGCGCAGGAAGAACTGGTCGTCAACTGGTAACGCGCGGAAAAAGATCAACACAGAGCCACAGAGAGCCACAGAGAACACAGAGTCTTTCCTGTGCCCTCTGTGGCTTTTCTCTGTGCCTCTGTGTTGATCTTTTCACCCGCCGCCGGGCCTGCGGCCAACTTCCTCGTCATTCGTCAGCCGACACAGGATTCGGTTCTGGCACGACATTGGCCGGCGCGGCCGAAAGTTGTGCCGCCTCGGCGCGGTCAAGCTCGGCGCGGATGAGGGCACGTTCCGCAGGCGTGAGTTGCCGGTAGTCGAGCAGACCGGCCTGCACCCGCGGGGCGTCGGGCCACGGCGGCGGTACGAGGGCGACGAGGACGAGACCGCCGACGTAGAGCGCGAGCGTGAAGAAGGCCAGGTAGCCGGTGGCGGGCGCGTAAGCGGGCGCGTCGCCGAGCGTGCCCTGCGTCAGCCCCTCGACGAGCGCGCCCGCGAGCCGGCGCAGCCAGTTGCCTTCGGGCGCGTAGAGCGCGGCGAGCAGCATGTGCTTGAGCGCGAAGGCGGTGGCGAACAAGGCGGCGAGGCTGCGCAGCAACCGGCGCGCTCCCGGCGGCGCGAACTGCCCCTGCCAAAGTGTCCACAGAAAGAAGAAGGAGAAGAGCCAGCGCGGCAGCCCCCGCTCGGGCAGCACGCAGTTGAACGCCTGCGCCGACGCGAAGAACAGCGTCACGAGCGTCAGCGCGTGCGCGACGTTGACGCGCGCCGGGAGTTCGCTCGTGAGCCACGCGCGCGGCGCGAAGAGTCGGCCGCGCACGAACAGGAGCAGGAGCATGGCGGCCAGGATCAGCGTCACGAGCGGCGGCGGCAGGAAGACGAGCGCGCGCGTCCCGGCCGCCACGCGCACGCCACCCAGCGCCGCGACTGTCAGGAACACGGTCGGCAGCAGCAGGAAGCGCACGAGCGCCAGGTTCGTCGCCCGCGTAGCGCGCCCCGTCTCGCTGATTGCGTCGCTCATTTGCGCTCGCGCAGCACCTTGAGCGGGTTCAGGTCGCCCCAGTCGTGCCGCAGCCCGGCTTCGAGTTCCACCTTCAACTCGGCCGGCGTGTGCAGCTTCAACTCCGCGTCATCGGCGGCGACGGGGCCCGCGGGCGCGAGCGCCAGGGCGCGCTCGGCGGCCGCCAGCCCTTGCCGGAACAGCTCGTCGTCGCTGTAGACGCGCCCCCAGCCCTGCCGGTAGAAAGAGTAGGCGACGTAGAACTGCGTGCGCGCGTCGCGCATGGCCGGGTCGGCGCGCTCCCACTCGGCGCGGGCCGCCGCGTACTGCTCGCGGCGGAACAGCTCGCGCCCGGCCGCGAAGCGCGCTTCGTCCACTTGGTACGCGCCGACCGCCGCGCTCGCCTGCGTCCGCATCTCCGCCAGGTCGCGCGGCGCGGCGGCGTAGAGCCACACGACGGCGGCAGCGTAGAGCAGCGTCCACGCGATGCCGAGCCATTGGATGAGTCTGAGCCGCATTGCTATAATCTGACGCCGCGCCGACAGCTCGGCCGAAATTCTTTGCTCGAAAGGATAACTTATTTTACCCATGAAGACATTCTTCGCCGTCGCGCTCCTCGTCTTCGCCTGCGCGCTCAGCGCCGCCGCGCAGGGCGGGCAACAGCCCGCGGCCGTCGCCGCCGCCGAGCCGTGCAACGACAGTCCGCAGGAACAACTCAAGCTGCCGGCCGTCAAACGCGGCCAGCCCATCGCCGACGAGCAGCGCGTCGCCTTCGCCGACGCGCTCAAGGAGCCGCAGGCCTACGCCGGCAAGCAGGTCGTCATCGAGGGCGTCGTCAACCGCGTCTGCAAGAAGGAAGGCTGCTGGATGGAGATCGCGCCCGCCAAGGACGCCGCCAGCATCCGCGTCACCTTCAAGAACCACGCCTTCTTCGTGCCCAAGGACGCCGACGGCTCGAAGTTCCGCGCCGCGGGCGAGTTCACCGTCCGCAAACTCGACAAGGCCACGGTCGAACATCTCGTCAAAGAGGACGGCGCGCAGATTAAGACCAACCCCGACGGCACGGCCGACGAAGTCACCTTCGTCGCCACCGGCGTCGAGTTGTGGAAGCAGTAAGAATTTCGGATTGCGGATTGCGGATTGGAAGACAAGCTATGCCGATGAAGGCGACCTGTTCTGTTAATCCGCAATCCGCAATCCGCAATCCGCAATCGTTATGAAGGCTTTCAAGATTCGCAACGTCGAGATCAGTCCGCCGCTCGTGCTCTCCCCGATGGCGGGCGTGACGGACGTGCCGTTCCGGGCGCTGCTGAAGCGGCGCGGCGGCATCGGGCTGACCGTCTCGGAGTTCATCTCGGTCGAAGGGCTGACGCGCAACAACCCGAAGTCGAAACGGCAGATGCGCTTCTTCGACTACGAGCGCCCGTTCGCCGTCCAGATTTTCGGCGCGCAGCCCGAGCGGATGCGCATGGCCGCCGAGATGGCCGAAGAGGTCGGCGCGGACATACTCGACATAAACTGCGGCTGCCCCGCGCCGAAGGTCGTCAAGCACGGCGGCGGGTCGGGGCTGCTGCGCGACCTGCCGCGCCTTGAGTCGATCTTGAAAGAGATCAAGAAGGCGCTCACGATCCCGCTGACGATCAAAATCCGCGCCGGCTACACCGACAACACGATCAACGCCGTCGAGGTCGCGCGGCTCGCCGAGCAGTGCGGCGTCGAGCACATCGCGCTGCACGGGCGCACGCGCGAGCAAGGCTACCGGGGGCTAGCCGACTGGGACTTGGTGCGGCAGATCAAAGAAGCCGTCAGCGTGCCCGTCTCCGGCAGCGGCGACGTGGTGACGCCCGAACAGGCCTTCGCGCGCTGGCGCGAGACGAACTGCGACGGCATCCTCATCGGCCGCGGCGCGATGGCCAACCCTTGGGTCTTCCGCCAGATCGAAGACCTGCTCTCGGGCCGCGCGCCCTTCCAGCCGACGCTCGCCGACAAGCGCGCCGTGCTGCTCGAATACTTCGATCTGCTGCGCGCCGACATGCCGGAGTTCGCCGCCATCGGGCGCATGAAGCAGTTGGCCGGGCAGTTCACCAAGGGTCTGCCCGGCGGCGCGCGCTTCCGCCAGGTCATCTACCACTCGCACGAGGTCGGCGAAGTCCTCGACCGCATCGAAGACTACTTCGAGACGGTCGCCGCCGGGCGCACCTACCTCGGCGAAGGCGACCCCGTCGAAGCGGAAGCGCCCGTGTTGGATTCGTGCGACGCGGCGACGGTGGAGGTGTGACGATGGACGACAAGACGCAAGCCGCGCGCGACTCCGAACGCGACGCCCCTGACCGCGCCGCCGAACGCGCCGACGTGGCCGAGCCTGACGCCCCGACCGCCGCCGAACAGAACGAAGGCCACAGCACCATCCTCAGCGGCGAACCCGCCGACGGCGTGCAGGACAACGCGAGCGAAGAATAAGACCAGAGTTCAACGTTCAAAGTTCAAGGTTCAAGGTTCGGCATACAGCGAACCTTGAACCTTGAACTTTGAACTTTGAACTTTGAACTCTAACCGGCCTCTGTCTCTTCGATCTCCGTCTCGACGGCGCGCAGCGTGCGTCGGAGCATCTCGCGGTGGGCGCGGTTGGTGGCGCGTTCGAGTTGTTCGAGCGTGCGGGCGCGCGAGAGGCGCAGGGCTTCGAGCCGCTCGCGGCGGGCGCGCGCCGCGGGCGAGTCGTCGTGGACGGGGCGCGCCTTCTGCTGCGCGCGCTCCTCGGCCGCCTGCTGCTGATCCTCAACCGACTTGCTCTCCCAACCTCGCGCCATCGCATCCACCCCTTATCGGCTTAAGTGCCCGCGCCGCGCAGGCCGAGCGGGCGCGGCGTCGTGCCCTCGAAGAACCAGCTCGCGCTGACCTTGAGCCGGTGCTGCCACGTCGGCAGCCGTTGCGTGTACATGGCGAAGCGGGCCTGGCGCGCGAGCGCGCCGGTGAACGCCTGCCCGCCCGTCAAAACGGCCGCGCGCTCCGTCCCCAGGCTCAGCGCCTCGCCCATCTCCTTGATGTGCCGCGTGCGCGGCTCGTCGCCCGCGAGCACCGCGCGCACGTTCGCGGCCGCGAGCGCGGCCTGCTGGAACGCGAGTTGGGCCGTACCCGCGAGGTGCGGGTCGGCGTTGTCGAACTGCGCGCCGTCGCCGAGCGCGAACACCTCCTCGCGCCCTTCGACCTGTAGCGTCGGGCGCACGCGCAATAGCCCGCGCTCGGTCTTCGGCAAGTCCAGCCGCTCGATCAGAGGGTTGGGCCGCACGCCCGCGACCCAGACGCACGCAGCCGTCTGTAGCTCCGTCTCCGCGCCGCCGTGCTCGAAGACGACGCTCCCCGGCGTCACGCGCCGCACGCGCGCCTCGGTGCGGACTTCGACGTGCGCGGCGCGCAAGACCTGCTCGACCTCCGCGCGCAGACTCGCGCCCATGCCGGGCAGGATTTCGGGGCCGGCTTCGAGCACGAAGACGCGCGCCTCACCGCCGAGGCCGCGCCGCCCGAACGCGTCGTGCAACAGGTCGGCCATCTTCGTCGCCAACTCGACGCCCGAAGCGCCCGCGCCGACGACGGCGAACGTGGCCGCGCGGCTCGCGTCCGCTGCCGCCGCGTCGGGCGGGATGCGGTCGAGCGCGTCCACCATGCGCTGGCGCAGTGCGTCTGCGTCCTTCAGGCGGCGGAACGGGAAGGCGTGCTCGGCCGCGCCCGCCACACCCACGTAGTCGGTCACGCCGCCGACGGCGACGACGAGTGCGTCGTAAGCGAGCGGGCGCGCGCGGCCCGAGATGGTCGCCGTCCGGGCCGCCAAGTCTACGTCCGTCAACGTCCCTTGGATGAAGCGCACGCGCTCGTCGAGCAGTTCCTTGTAGTAGGGCGCGATGTGCCAGGCCTCGACCTCGCCGCTCAGGTACTCGTAGAGCATCGGCTTGAAGAGGAAATGATCGTCGGCGCTCACGAGCGTGACCTCGCCCGCGCCGGCCAGTTCCAGCGCCGTGAACAGCCCGCCGAAGCCGCCGCCCGCGATCAGTATGCACGCCCGTCGCTCCGCCATCGCGCCCGCCTTTGCAGTCGAGAGATTAGTGTCCTGCCGCGATGGTAGCAGAACGGGCCGCGGGCGCGCACCCGACGCCTGACGATGCGCCGTCGCGCGCGCGTCGCGCAACTGACGCCGGTGGCCGTACACTAAGGGGCGATGACTGGCGAGCGGCCAAGGAACGGGGACGGGCGCGGCGGCGCTTGCGCGCGTTGCGTGCTTGCGGCGGCGTTCGTGCGCCGCGCGCACGCGGCGACGTTAGCGTGTCGCACGCTCGTCGCGACGTTCGCGCGCCGCGCGCTCGCCGTCGCGCTCGCCGTCTGGTTCTTAGTCTCCGCGATGCCGGTGCGCGCGCAGTCGAAGCCGAAGGCGCGGGCGGCCAAGTCGGCGCAGGCGAAGCAGATGAAGCAGCCGGCGCAGGCGAATGAGGCCGCGCCGCAGGACGAGTTGGCGCGGCTGCGCGCGGAGTTCGTGGCGCAGACGAAGAAGTACAAGCAGAGCTTGGAGCAACTGCTGGCGCTGCAAGAGAAGGAGGTCGCGCGCCTCGCGGACAGGCTGAAGCAGATGCGCGCGCTGCAAGCCGAAGGGCTGCTGGCGCAGCGCGACCTGGAGACGCACGAGCAGGCGCTCAAAGCGGCCGAGGCGAAGACCGCCGCGACCCGGCAGCAGATGACGCAGGCCGACACGCAGGTCGCGGAATCTCTGGTCGAGGCCGAGGCGGAAGAGTTGGCGGCGCGCGCGCCGAAGACGCCCGCGCCCGGCCCCGCGCCCGCGGGGCGCGTGACGCGCGTCGGCTCTTACGTGCGCTACACGGGCGCGGGGCTGTGGTCGCTGGCGAACGCGTGGAAGGTGCAGGCGTTCTTCCAGCAGCAGTTCGGCCGACCCTTGCCCGTCAGCGCCTTCGGGCAGACGGCCGTCCACAACCAGCTCGGCTTCGACCACCGCAACTCGATGGACGTGCCCGTCCAGCCGAACAGCGCCGAGGGGCAGGCGCTGATGGCGTTCCTGCGCGCCAACGGCATCCCTTTCACGGCCTTCACCGCCGCCATCCCCGGCGCGGCCACAGGCCCCCACATACACGTCGGCGCGCCGTCGCACAGGCTCGCCGCCCCGCGCTGACGGGCGGGCGCGTGGCCGAGACGTGGACGGGCGGGGCCAGAAAACGCCGCCGGCCGCGTGCGGCGGCGACGACGCGGGTCAGGCGTTCAGTTGTCAGAACGCTTCGTCAAGGCTTCGAGCAGAGTCGGCGACTCTTCGGTTACGTCCACGCGCGCGCGATACTTTTCGGCCGCCTCCGTGTCGTAGTTGGTGAAAGAGAAGATCAAGTCCATGACCTTGCGTCCGGGGCTGAGGCCCGACGGGCGGACTTCGACCTCCGTCGGCAGGAAGCCACGCCCGTAAGCCTCGGCGGCCTGCTCGTAGAGGGGCGGGTAGTTATTGACCAGGTAGCTTAGGGCGCGCCGCTCGTCCTCGGCCCCATCCTCGGCGGCGGCCTGCAAAGTCCCCTCCAACAGTTCCGCAAAGAATGGGACGCGCTTCGGCGGCCCCCCGCCCTCTTCCGCCATTATCATTCTCTCCAATTGACGGCGTCGGCCGCGCACACGCCCCCGAGCGCGCGCCGCGCGCCGGCCCCTGAAGCGCGCGCTGCACTGCGCGGCTACTCTTCCTCGGTCTCCGCCCCGCCGTCTTCGCCGTCTTCGCCCTCGTCGCCTTCGTCGCCTTCGTCGCCCTCGTCGCTCTCGTCGCCTTCATCGCCCTCGTCGTCAGCGCCAACGTCGTCAACGCCTTCTTCGTCGCCCTCGTCAGCTTCGTCCGCCGCGCCCGCCAGCGTGTCAAGCTCCTCGCCTTCGCCTGGGCCTTCGGCGTCGTCCAACTGGCTAGGGTGCACCGCGAGCGCGGGCGTCCCGCTTTGCGCGAAGCCGCCGAACTGTGGCCGCCCGCGGTAGGTGCGCGTCGCTTTACCCAAGGCCGAGTCGGCCGTGAATTTCGGAAGAGTCATGGTTCTCACGCTCCTTTAGTGGGAAAAGGTCGGGCACCGGGCGGGGCCCGGCACCCGACCGGAGACGGGCAGCGTCAGCAGCTCACGAGCTTGCAACTGACGCCGCCGAACAGAGACACGCAGCAACGCAGTCTCCTGTGAAATACACAAGGGCCGATGTTCCGACAAAGCTGCGGAACGACGGCCTGTGTAGCTGCGCCGCCGGCGCTCGGCCCTTCCGTTTTGAAGCGTTCGCCCGTCTTGGCGAGCGAGACTTCCGCGGTAAACCCAGGCAATTTCATTTGCTCGACCTCCTTTCCGGCTTTCGCCTAACGTTCGTAGAACGGCTGAAGTGGACTTACGAGGAACGGGAATTCCTCGGTCACGTCCACCCGGACGAAATACTTCTCGACGGCGGTCGTATTACGATCCGCGAACGAGAAGATCACATCCACGACGTTGCGGACGCCGCTCAGCCGCGACGGGCGCGTTTCCACCCCGTCGAGACTGTAGTTCCTTTCGTACTGCTCGGTCGCCCGGCCGTAGATGAGCGGGTAGCGCACCGCCAGGTAGTTCAAGGCGCGGTGCTCGTCCGTCGCCCCGGCGTTGTCGGTCAACTGCGTGATCCGGTCGAAGAGATCGCCCGCCGCCGTCCGGAACTGCTTCTCGTCCTTCGCCGCCATCCGCGCCCGCGGCGCGGGGATGGCGCTGATCAGCGCCTCGCGGTCGAAGGAGTAAATCTGGTCGAACACCACAAGCGGCAGCAACAGGCCGTTGCACATGTCCGCCGTGGCGATGGGCCCGCGCAGCCCGATGACGACATCAATGTCGAGCCGGCCCGGATTATCGCGCACCGACGCCAGCAGCAGATCGAGGCCGGCGGGATCACGCGGGACGAGGATGTAGGTCTCCAGCCCCTCGATGCTCATGACCCAACAGACCTGCCGCGCCAGGTAGCGGTTCTCCGGCTGGGCCAACACCTTGGCGAGCGCCTGCTGGTCGGTCAGCCCGCCGGCGTCCGCGCGCCCGGTGGCTTGGGCGAACTCCTTCTCCACCCCCAGGCTGGGGAAGCGTGCCTCGATCCGGCCGATGGCGAAGATGTAGCCGGGCGGCCCCGCCGCCTCGCCCTCGGCCTGCGCGCCCGCCTGGCAGCCGCAACCCGCGCCGCCAATCTGCGGGATGACCGTCGTTCCCGAACCGCTCGCAAAAGGGGGGTGCGCGGTGGCCGCGTCGTTCACCAGCACAGGCCGATTTGCCGAGGGTCTTATCGCCTCTTTTCGCTCCATTGCGTTTTGCCTCCTTCAAAGGGTCTTCAAGCTGAATAAGGTGGCGGCGCGCGCACCAAACGCAGCGCGGATCATCACGCGCCGGCTGTGGCCGCCAGCTTGCTGCTGCCTGTGCGGGTCAGCCGTCAGGCACCTGGCCGTCGTTAAAGCACGGTTCTAACCCCCTCGTCCTCTAGCCTTGCCGCCGCCCGCCGGAGAAGACGAGCCAGCGGTTGAGCGCCGCGGCGCGGCGCTGGCAGCCGCCGCAAGGCCTGATGCCGGCCGCCGACGTGACTCGTTTGACGACATCGCCCAGACCGACCTCGTCGTTAATGAAGCCGGGCAGGCGCACCCTGAAGGGCCGGCCCTCCGGTTTGTCCGCACGTTCGGCCCCCGGCGTTTTCTTCTTCATGACGCCCGCCTCCGCAAACCGACACCCGACAACAGTTGGTAACCGGCCCAGGCGTTCAGGAGCGGCGGGACGACCGTGCCGCGCCGCCGCCCGGCACCCTGCATGACGGCGAGCTTCAACTGGACGGCGGTCGCGGCCGGGAAGGCCGACCACAACAGCGCGAGCGCGCCGGTCACGAAGGGCGCGGCGGTGCTCGTCCCGCCCGCGCTGAGCGTCCGGCCGTCGCTGCCCAGGCTGACCACGTCATCGCCGGGCGCGCTCAAGCCCTGCCGGCCGATTGAGTTGCCCAGGTTTGATTGCGTGAGGGGCCGGCCGTGCCGGTCGCAGGCCGCCACCGGGATCACCCAGGGGTGGCGGGTAATGGGCGTGCTCCCGACGGTGCCTTGATTACCTGCCGCCGCCACCACGAGCACGCCCCGCCGCGCGGCGTGATCGAGCGCCGCTTCCAGCGCACGCTCGCTGGCCGAAGACGGCAACGCCAGGGCGACGCTCATGTTGATCAAGCGCGCCCCGGCGTTAATACACTCGATGATTGCTTCCCCAAGCTCGCCGGGCGTGGCGCTGGGCAACGGTTGGTTGACGGCCCCGGCCTCCGAAAAGATTGAGCGCACCAGCAGGGTACAGCCCGGACAGATGGCCGGGGCGGCGGAGTCCCGCCGGGCACAGAGGATGCCGGCCACGAAGGTTCCGTGTGTACAGGCGGTGCTGCCGGCCCTGGTACAAGTGCCGCGCAGCTTCCCCGGCAGGGCGCGGATGTTTTGGCCCGCGAGGCCGGGGTGGTCTATGGCAACGGGCCCGTCAATTAACCCGATTATGACTTCACCGCTGCCGCCGGTGAGTGCCATCAAGCGGGGGAGTTCCACCAGAGCCAAGGGGGTCATCGCGCTCATCCCGGTGAACCGAAGCCGCCGCCCTCTGGCGGCGCTTTCGTCGTCTCCATCTAACGTCTGACTAAAACGGTCTCATCCGTGTATGAGTCCGGCTACAAAAACGTTTCGGCTAAATTTGAGACTTAAAAACGCGGGCGGCCGGAAGGCCGTTCCCGGCGACATCGGGCGCAGGTATTGATGCGACTTACTGCCCGTCGCGCCCCCGCGGGCGGGGCGTTGGCGAGTGTCGCCGACGGGATGCAAAGGCGGAGCTGGCAACTCCCCGCCGCGCAGTTCGCCGGCCTGTCGGGCTAGTCGCCGCCGGCGCGACTTCGCCGCCGCCCTGCTGTGCGCCGCCGCCCATGCTCGCTGGACACTCGCCGGCCCGCGTGTTAGATTGTCCCGGTTAGTTACATTAACTCTTGCGGTTGCCTGAGATTACAGGTGGACTGCGGTCTGGGAGGGCCATCCAAAGCAGGTCATGTTGGACAGAGAACTGAAAGAGAAGATCGTCGGCGATTACCGCACGCACGAGGGCGACACCGGGTCGCCGCAGGTGCAGGTCGCGCTCCTGACCGAGCGCATCAACCAGCTCACCGAGCACTTCAAGACGCACAAGAAAGACAACCACTCGCGGCGCGGCCTGCTCAAGATGGTCTCGCAGCGCAGGAGTCTGCTCGACTACCTCAAGCGCAGGGACATCGAGCAGTACCACCAGTTGATCAGCCGCCTGGGCTTGCGCCGCTAGGAAGCGCCACGCCCGTCTACGGTTGGCGATGAACGAACAAACCGGGGGCGCGAGCCGTTCGGCCCCCGCGGATTATAAGCCCGCGTCCAACGCATCAAGCCGGGTCGCAGTGCCGAACGTGACGGCGCACACTGCCACCCCGGCGGACGCGCGCGCTCAAAGGAATCAGAGCGCCCTCGGCGGCGACGACTTCAACGCGTTGAAGTCGTCGCCGCTTTCGTTTTAGTTGAGTCATGAGACCTGCGCGGCGACGAGCGTCCGGCCCCGTTCAACACCCGGCCCACGCTTCTAACCCCGCCGGCCGCTCGTCGGCTCTCGAATTGTACACGGCGTGCCGGATGAGACGCGCGCGCCTTTGTTGTTGTCGAAGGAGAGACACGCAATGCCAGTGAAGAAATATCTGAAAGAGACTATCAGAGTCGGCGACCGCGACCTCACGGTCGAGACGGGCAAGATCGCCAAGCAGGCCGACGGCTCGGTCATCATCCGCTACGGCGACACGGTGCTGCTGTGCGCCGCCGTCAGCTCGAACTCGCCCCGCGAGGGCATAGACTTCTTCCCGCTCACGGTCGAGTACCGCGAGCACCAGTACGCCGCCGGGCGCATCCCCGGCAACTACTTCCGCCGCGAAGGCCGGCCCAACGAGAAGGAGGTCTTGACCTCGCGCCTCATTGACCGCCCGTGCCGCCCGCTCTTCGTCGAGGGCTATCGGCACGAGACGCAGGTCGTCGCCTCGGTCATCTCGGCCGACCCGGAGAACGACCCCGACGTGATCGCCATCACGGGCGCGTCGTGCGCGCTCTACCTGTCGGACATCCCGTTCCCGAACCCGATTGCCGGCGTCCGCGTCGGGCTGGTGGACGAGCGCTACATCATCAACCCGACCTACGACGAGGTGCGCGAGTCGCGCCTGAACCTGATCGTCGCCGGCACGGAAGAGGCCATCGTCATGGTCGAGGCCGGCGCGCAGCAGGTGACCGAGGGCATCATGGTCGAGGCGCTGATGCTCGCGCACAAGGAGATCAACCGCCTCTGCCGCTGGCAGAAGGAACTCTACAAGGCGCTCGAAATCGAGAAGCGCCCCTTCGAGCCGCCGCCGGTGGACGAGGAGCTGCGCACGCGCATCGAGCAGGAGTACACCGACCGCCTGCGCGCCGCGCTCGACACCGAGGCACAGGGCAAGCAGGCGTCTTACGCCGCCGTGGACGTGCTCAAGAAGGAGATCATCGAGGCGTACCCCGAAGACCAAGTTGACCAGCGCAAAATGGCCAAGCGCGTCTTCGACAACCTTAAGGAGCAGATTTTCCGCGACGACATCCTCAACAAGCGCCGCCGCCCCGACGGCCGCCGCTTCTCGGAGATTCGTCCCGTCGCGTGCGAAGTCGGCTGGCTGCCGCGCACGCACGGCTCGTCCTTGTTCACGCGCGGCGAGACGCAGTCCATCGTCACCGCCACGCTCGGCACGAAACAGGACGAGCAGTTCATGGACGACTTGGAACAGGGCGAGATCAAGCGCCGCTTCCTCCTGCACTACAATTTCCCGCCCTACTCGGTCGGCGAGACAGGCCGCTTCGGCAGTCCGGGCCGCCGCGAGATCGGGCACGGCGCGCTCGCGCGCCGCGCGCTCGAACCGCTCCTGCCCGAAGAGTCGGAGTTCCCCTACTCGCTGCGCGTCGTCTCCGACATCACCGAGTCGAACGGGTCTTCTTCGATGGCGACGGTCTGCGGCGGCAGCCTCGCGCTGATGGACGCGGGCGTGCCGCTCAAGTCGGCGGTCGCGGGCGTCGCGATGGGTCTCGTGATGGAGGGCAACAAGTACGCCATCCTCTCCGACATCGCGGGTGCGGAAGACCACTACGGCGACATGGACTTCAAGGTGACGGGCACGCGCGAGGGCATCACCGCGCTCCAAATGGACATCAAGATCGCCGGCATCAACGCGCAGATCATGGCCGAAGCTTTGGAGCAGGCGCGCAAGGGCCGCCTGCACATCCTCGGCATCATGGAGGCGACCATCGCCGAGCCGCGCGCCGAGATTTCCACGCTCGCGCCGCGCATCATCCAGATCAAGATCAACCCCGACCGCATCCGCGACGTGATCGGGCCCGGCGGCAAGATCATCCGCGCCATCGTCGAAGAGACCGGCGCGAAGATCGACGTGGAAGACGACGGCACGGTCTCCATCGCCACGGCGGACGCCGCCGCCGCCCAGGCCGCCGTTGACCGCATCCGCGGCTTGACGGCCGAGGCCGAGATCGGCGCGACCTACGTCGGCACGGTCTCGCGCATCGTGGACTTCGGCGCGTTCGTCGAAATCTTCCCCGGCACGGACGGGCTGCTGCACATCTCTGAGATCGCCAACCACCGCGTCCGCGACGTGCGCGACGAACTCAAAGAGGGGCAGCAGATCATGGTCAAGTGCATCGGCAAGGAGGGCAACAAGATCAAGCTCTCGCGCAAGGCGCTCTTGCAAGGCGAGGCCGGGGCGGACGGCGACCACGGCGAGCCGAACGAGGACGAGGCCGAGGGCAACCGCGAGGAGCGCCAAGACCGCCGCGACCGCCACGACGGCGGCGGCGGGCGCGGCCGGCGCGGCGGCGGTGGCGGCGGCGGGCGCGGCCCACGGCGCTGACCGCGCGGCCGGGCGAAAAAGTCGCCAGGGGCGGGCAAAATGACCGCCCCGGCACTCGGCTAGCCTCGGCAAAACTCTTGACCTGAGCAGCCCTGTTGGTCTAAAAGAGCAGAGGGCCCGCGCGGTTTGCGGCGCGGGCCCTTTTTGCTGCACCCACAGAGCTTTAGGCCAACTTTCTCGCGCCTTAAACTGGAACGCGGGCCGGATTGAACGTTTTCCATCAATGAAAACGACCCAGACGCGGTTCTTCATCGAGCCGGGGCCGGCCCCAAAGACAGCCGGTCGAGTCGAAGCTGTCGCCGGCCACCCGCCGCCGCAGCCCCGGACGGTCGGGCCAGGGAAGTCGAGGAGGATTGACCACACAATGAGGCGCATAGGTCAACGCTCACTAGTCGTCGCGCTCAGCCTGCTGACGCTGACGGCGGGGCCTGCGCAGGCGAGTCCCATCCGGTTCGCCGACGTGATCGCGCAGGCCGTCGCGGCCGGCGCGGGCGGCCGCCAGACCTACGACCTGCGCCTGCGCGCCGTGCCCCAGACGGGGCGCGCCACGACCGCCCCGGCGCAACAGCCGCAGACGCCCGCGCCCGGCGGCGCGCCCGTCCAGACCAGCGTACCCGCGGGCGGCGACGCCGCCAACGTCACCAACACCGTCGTCGAGCCGGCCCAGGGGACGAACGTCGAGGTCGTGCAGGCCGGCGACGTGACCGGCACGGTCTGCGACTGCGGCGACATCATCCTGCCGGCCGCCGAACATTCCATCCCGAAACTCCCGTTCCTCGCGCTGGCCGGCATCCCGTTCCTGTTCATCCACCGCGACAAGCCGCCCCCGATCTTCCGGACGCCGACGCCGCAGCCGCCCGACACGCCGCAGGTGCCTGAGCCGGCGACGCTCCTGCTGCTCGGCTCGGGGCTGGCCGCGCTCGGCGCGGGCGCGCGCCGCCGCCGCGCCCACCGGCAGGCCGCGCGCCGCCGCGTGGAACTGACCAGCGCCGGGGAGGTCTAAACAAGAGCCATGACGCGACACTACGCCCGGACGCGCGCCTGCGCCTGCGCCCTCCTGCTGCTCGCCCTCTGCGCCGCCTCGGCCGCCGCCGCCCAGCGCGACCGCCAGCAGACCACCGGCCGCATCGAGGTCTCGACCACGCCCGGCGGCTACCCGCTCATCATTGACGGCCAGCCCGCGGGCGAGACTTCGACCACCGTCCAGGCGATCCCGCTCTCGCCGGGCCGCCACACGGTCGAGATCGTCTTCCCGAACAACACGCGCTGGGCGCACGACTTCATCATCCAGGCGGGCAAGAAGAACTGCATCGCGCTCGCCTACCGCCCGCGCGCCATCGAGTTGCCGCGCGCCGCCGAGTCGCCCTGCCCCTACCCGGTCAACATCTCCGCGCCCGCCACCGTCGCCGAGGGCAACATCGTCATCTTCACGGCCGACGTGGCCTACACGGGGCAGTCCGCGCTGAGCTACACGTGGACGGTCAGCCCGCCGACCGCGCGCATCGTCAGCGGCGCGGGCACGCCGACCATCACCGTGGACACGACCGGCATCGGCCGCCAACGCCTGACCGCGATCCTCGTCGCCGACGACGGCTCGGGCGACCGCGCCTGCCGCCAGCGCGCTTCGGCCTCGACCGCCGTCACCTCGACGCCGCCGCCGCCCGTCACGCCGCGCCGCTTCGACGAGTTCCCGTCCATCGCGTTTGACGACGACAAGGCGCGGCTCGACAACCTGGCCATCGAGTTGCAGAACAACCCCGGCGCGACCGGCTACATCATCGTCTACTCGGGCCGCACGAGCAGCGCCGCCCGCGCCGACCAACTCGGCGCGCGCGCCCGCGAGTACCTCGTCGCGACGCGCGGCATAGACGCGAGCCGCGTCGTGGTCGTCAACGGCGGCTACCGCGAGAGCAACGCCTTCGAGCTGTGGCTCGTGCCGCAGGGCGCGGCCCCGCCGCAGCCCTCGCCCACGCTCCAACACCAAGACCTGCGCCCCGCCCCCCGGCGCGGCCGCCGCGGGAACTGAAGGAGGAAGCCAGAAGCCGGAAGATAAGAGCGCCCCTGTTCTGTTATCTTCTGACTCCTGACTTCTGGCTTCTGAGGCCCAGCTTCCTGGCTTGTCCCCCGCCGGGCTTTTGTGGTAACAAGACAGCACACTCCCCGCTTCCCCGTAGTCAGTAGCTCCCCCCTGTAACAGAACAAGGCGTTGACTGGTTCGGACTAAACTCTGAAGGGAGGCGAACTCTTATGGGCGACGACGGTGGCGGCAGCAGTGCCGTGAGCATCGTGGCGATCATCGCGATCCTGCTCCTCGTGCTGCTGGTCGGCTTCTTCGTGCTGAAGGGCGGACTGTTCCGCGGCAACAGCGTGCCGAGCAAGGTGGACGTGAACGTCTCGAAGTAGCGGCCCGCGCGGGTCGCCGGGTTCACACGAGCGTTAAGGACGCGCGGCGGCGCGACGCACCAGTGCGAGTGCGTCGCGCCG
>DASVPY010000013.1:0-62742 GCA_036389395.1 Pyrinomonadaceae bacterium | reverse complement strand
ATCGAGGTGGTTTCATCGTCAGAGTGAATTACACGACGCCGCGCCTAACTGCTCATTCAACCGGAGCGCGAATAGCGTTGCTTTCATCCGCAAGACTTGGCTATATCAGCGGTTCGTCGCGCCCGGTTAGATACTGTGTTGGCTGTCAAGCAGTTCTCACCCACTCTGGATCGAACGGCTGCCCATTCTTCAACACGCCGTAAGCCACATGCACCAGCTTGCGCATCACGGCACAGATAACACTCATCTTGCTCTTGCCACGCGCTCGCAACCCTGCGGCCCAAGCTTGGAAGAACGGACTGCACCGCAGCGCCGTGATCGCCGGGAAGTAGAGCGCACGTCGTAGGCGAGCATTACCGATCTTTGAGAGCCGCGTGCGCCCACGCACCGAGCTGCCTGATTGTCTCCCCCGCGGCACCAGCCCGGCATAAGCAGCCACCTGACGCGCGCTCCGGTACTGCTTGAGGTCTGTGATCTCTGCGAGCAGCCGCGCCGCCGTGGTCGCCGCGATGCCAGGAATAGAATCGAGCAACGCGCTTTGCTGCTTGAGCGTCGGATGCGAGTCGATATGCTGGCGGATCAACTCCTCTGTGCGTTTTATCTGCTCATTGAGATAAGTGAGATGCGCTTCGACACTCTGGCGCACGGCGTCAACTGTGATGCCAGATGAGAGTCGGTTCTCCTCTGCCACCCGCATCTCGACGAGGGCTTCTAGGCGGCGCACAAGTGCTTGCAGTTCGCGCACTTCTACTGAGGGAGGCGTCCACGCGGGTGGCTGCTGCGCCCGCGTGAAGCGGGCGATCAGTTCGGCGTCCACGCGGTCATTCTTCGTGCGGGACAGGCGGCTCTGAGCGAATGCTTTGATAGCCGCTGGGTTGATGAGACTGACGGTGTGCCCTGCCTCGACGAGGAAGAGGGCGAGTGGCTCACTGTAAGTGCCTGTCGCTTCGAGGCAAGCGTGAAGGTGTTCGACGCCTTGGCGAGAAAGCCAGTCAAGGAGTTGCTCAAAGCCATCCCGTGTGTTCGGGAAGACTTTATGCTTGAGCTTGCCCTTGAGGCTGATGAGGCAGGCGTTGAACTTCAGTTTTGAGATGTCAATACCAAGTACCGCTTCTATCATCGTGGTGAACTCCTCTTGGATCAAGCGCGGCGCAGATCAAACTTGTGGATGCAAGCTCAGCTCAACGGTGTGAGCGGCTTCGGATACTGTCCGACCTCGTGCGCTCGCTTTTGTGGATGCCGGGAGCTTGTCTAACCCACTGACTCGGCGCGGTCATAATTCGGGCACAGCTTCTCCGGCATCCCGTGGCGACTAAAGCTTGCCGCTTGAGCCGACTTCAGTCAACATACAAATTCGGGCGTTAGGCGCACGGTTACTTGAATGATCTAGAGATGGCCCAAACTTGCTGGCTGAAATCATAGCTGCATGAAGAAAGTCATTACCTTAGCCGCTTTCGCCGTGGCGCTTTTTCTTGGCGCAGGGTGGGCCTTTATCTCTGGGGCAAATTACGAACTCAAAGACCTCTCGCCCACGGAGCGTATGGCCGTGCTGGACACAACCATGATTGGCGAGAAATGGTTGTTAATCGGTCTGGTGCTGCTGACTCTTGGTTTACTTTGTTCTATCCTCGCGGTTGTTACTTTGGTGCGTAAGCGAAAGGAAGTCTTTAGCTAAAGTTGCGCGGTAGAGGTGCGCCTAACAGGTCGTGATACAAGCCAGAGGTTCGGTGTAGCATGCTCGCGCCACCGGTTGGAGGCGGCGAGTGAGAGACGGGGCGAGGGCCGGATGCCGTTGTGGGCCAACTCCGCAGGAGCCAAGCCCGGCTAACAGTGTGGTCTTCCGAGCAGCCCCCGCCCGCACCACGGAGTGGGACACTTGAGCCCGGATAGGAGCGTGGGGCTACGCCGAGCAGTCTCCGCTTCGCATCAGCCTCCTCTTCGCTCAGAAGGAGGTCCACGACATGCGCCACATCGGGGTAGACCTGCACAAGACGAACTTCGTCGCCTGCTTCCTCGCCGCGGCTGACACGCAGCGCTTCGAGACGTACCCGCTCACCCGCGAAGGTCTCTCGCGCTTCAAGCGCCGACTCAGGAAGGCGGATGAAGTGGCGGTCGAGGCGACGCAGAACGTCCACCACTTCTTCGACCAGGTGAAGGCAGCGGTCGGCCGCGTCCGCGTCGTGGACACTTACCGCTTCGGCGTGGTCGCCAGGTCGAAGAAGAAGACGGACAAGGCGGACGCCGCGGCGCTGGCCCGCTCCCTCAAGTTGGGCTGGCTGCCCGAAGTGCCCGTGCCGTCCGAGCAGGTGCGGACGCTGCGACAGCTCTCGCAAGCGCGCGAGACGCTGGTCTCCGTGCGCACCAAGCTGAAGAGCATGGCGCACGCGGCCTTCTCCCGTAACGGCGTCGCGCCCACCCGCGCGGCCTTCGCCTCGGCCGTGAGCCGCCGGCGGCTATCGAAGCGGGATGACCTGCCCGCCTCAGACCTGCTGGTGCTGCGCTCGGCCTCGCGGCAGCTCGAGCAGCTCGACGCGGAGGTCGCCCGGCCCGAAGCCGAGATCGTCAGCCGCGGGAAGACGCTACGCGGCCTCAAGCGGCTCTTGCCGGTGCACGGGCTGAACCTGCCGTCGGCCATCTCGCTCTTGGCCGAGGTCGGCGACGTCAATCTCTTCGACACGTCGAAGCAGTTGGTCGCATACGCGGGGCTGGCGACTTCGACGAGGCAGTCGAGCGAGACGACGAGGCACGGCGGGATCACCGAGCGCGGGCGGAAGCGGCTGCGCACGGTCTGCGTCCAGGCGGCGCTGGCGATGGTCAACCGCACGGACACGCCTTTGCTGAGCTTCTACCTGAAGAAGAGGCGGGAGAAGGGCGCGGGCAAGGCCATCTGCGCGACAGCGCGCAAGCTACTCACGGTTATCTTCGTCCTGCTGAAGAAAGAGCTGGACTACTGGTACTTGGAGGAGCGCCTGTACAACCGCAAGCTGCGGCTGCTCAACGCCGCGGCTTGAATGCTTGACTTTGCATAGGAACGCCATGCAGCCGACGCCGAGTCAGCGGGCTTTTCATCGTGAACTTGGAGGGTCATCGCGTTGTCTCCGGCGCGGCTGATGGCGGGCGTTAGGCTGCTGCCTTGTATCTGAGCCAAGAAATTGAGTAGTCTACTTAGTAGGTTGGCTGACTGAAAAGTTTATGGAGGATTAAAATGGGAGACGAGGACAAGGTTTAGTACACGATGGCTGATTTGCAAAAGGAGTATGAGGAAGCTCAAAGTCAGTGGTATGCGACAAGACGGGTTGGAAATGTTTCATATGACCTAGAGCATGACACTATCAGCATTGATATAGAGGGCGGGCTTGATACTTATGATATAGCTTTTGATCGTATCAAGACTCCTCAGCAGTTTACCGAGTGGATGCTCCATCTTAGTGAGAAGAAGTGGATGACAGGACAACATTACCGAGATTTCTTGGAATGCTTGGAATGGATCATACATGAAAAAACGGGGCAGGAAGCCATCGAGTTTTATAACGTTGGCGGGTCTTCATAAATATCTTGGCTATAATCATAGGAGTTGCATTTCCAGTCACGCGCAGCCTAGGACGTGCCCGCTTTAGGGGACACTTGTCGTCGGCGGCGGGACGAGGCCGCGCGGGCCACCCCGGTTGCGGCTGCTCACGGTATCAGTTAGGATGTGCGACACCCGAGGCGTTGGTGAATCCTTCGCCTCCCCGGTTGATGGGGTGAGGACATTGACCGGATCAGAACGGGCGCGAGGCCCCCAAGGCTGCCGCGCCTGTTCGCTCTTCAGGGCGACCGTTGCGGGCCGAACGGCAGTGGGTAAGCGAGCCAAGAACAGGGCGGAACGATCTTCCGGCGCAAGCAGGGCCGGGGCGGCGCAGGCCGACCTCCTCGGCGGCACGGGCGGTGCGCCCGTGGCCCCGCCGCATTTCCCCGAGGGCTTCCGTTACCGCCGCGAGCTAATCGGCCCCGCCGACGAGCGCGCGCTCCTGGCGCGCGTGCGCGAACTGCCCTTCCGCGACTTCGAGTTCCACGGCTACACCGGCAAGCGCCGCGTAGTCTCCTTCGGCTGGCACTATGATTTTTCCGGACGCCAACTCCTGAAGGCTGAAGGCATCCCGGCTTACCTCCTCGCGCTCCGAGACGCTGCCGCGGCCTTCGCCGGCTTGGAGCCGGAGGCGTTTCAGCACGCGCTCGTCACGGAGTACGGCGCGGGGGCCGGCATCGGGTGGCACCGCGATAAGGCCGTCTTCGGCGCGGTGGTCGGCGTCTCGCTCCTCGCGCCGTGCGTGCTGCGCCTGCGGCGGGCGGCGGGCGCTAACAAGTGGGAGCGGGCGAGGGTCGCGGCCGAGCCGCGCTCGGCCTATCTGCTAACCGGCCCGGCGCGGGCGGAGTGGGAGCACAGCATCCCGCCGGTGGACGCGTTGCGGTACTCCATCACCTTCCGCAACCTGCGTGAAGACTGAGCGGCTCACAACCCGGTGAGGGCGATGTCGAGGGCCGTCGCCGTGAGGTGTTGTATCGGTAAATCATCCTTCCTTGACACCGCCTAGACGGACGAGTTTTGGGTTATGTGCTGCCACCCACTAAAAGGCAATTATATACTTGACACAGGTCGTTAATCACCGGGACGCAAATCTTCAATTATTTGGGACCGCAGACGGCGATCAATCATCTACCTTGCGTGAAGTAAATAATCACCCTACAAAAGAACTCGGATCAGGCTCAGGAATGGCCCCGCCGCCTGGCCGAAAAACTCCTCAAGATTCGCCAGGCGCTCGGGTTCTCGCAGAGCGAGTTGCCGCACCGGCTCGGGCTGCCCGAAGCCAGCGCCCGCCGGCGCTACATCCCACAATTCGAGCCCGGGCGGCGCGGGGTAAGGCTCTCAAGCCTGCGCGAGGTCGGGCACCACGCGCCCGAACGCCGCTACGACCCGCGGGTCGAACTGCGTGCCGGCGCAGCGCTCTAGCTCGGCCACGGCCGCCTGGTGAGACCCGGCCGGGCGGTACGCCCGCGCGCTCGTCATCGCGTCGAAGGCGTCGGCCACCGCCACGACCCGTGCGTTCGGATCGATCTCCGCGCCGCCGAGGCCCGCCGGGTAGCCCCGCCCGTCCCACCGCTCGTGGTGCTCGGCGACGACGCGCAGCGCGCCCGCCGCGACCGCACCGCCCGCCAGGAGCCGCGCGCCCTCGCGCGGGTGGCGCTTGACGGCCGCCCACTCCGCGGCGGTCAGCCGCCCCGGCTTGTGCAGCACCGCGGCGGGCACGAAGACCTTACCCACGTCGTGCAGCAGCGCGCCGAGACAGAGCGCGCGCAGGTCGCGCCCCGCGACGCCGCACGCGCGCCCCAGAAGCAGGCTCAGGCGGACGGTGCGCAGCGAATGGCGGTACGTGTAGGCGTCGTGCGCCTTGAGCGCGGCCAGCAGTGCCTTTAGGAAGTTTGTGTCGGTGTGTGCTTGGTCGTCCCCGCGTGGGACGACCAAAAGGTGTTCACCAAAGTCCCCCATGACTCTCTTGCTCCGGGCCGGCGGCGCGGCGCGGGGACTGGGCGCGCGGGCGTCGGCGTGTTAGAGACGTGAGGCCTCCGGGCAAGAGACTCGTGCGCGTCGGTACGTAATGGATAGTGCTAAGGGCCGCCCAGTTCCACACCCGCCGTATTGCCGTTATGTTGCAACCGGGCGGCGGATTAAACACCTCGGGGCGCGTCCGCTTAACAACAGTACGGAACCTGCCGGCTTAGCCGTCCGCAGGCCGCACCCGGATCGTCACCGTATGCCGATTAAGAGGTGGACGGTAGAGACGCGGTAGGACAGGCGAAGTTCGTCGCGAGCTTCTTCGGCGTCGCCGCCTAGCGCAGACGGCAGTCAAGCAACTCCATGCCTTAACTCATTTTCGCAACACAGCCAGAGGAAGTGCCGCGCGAGGGCGTCCGCGGCACGCGCAGCTACCAGCGCACACGCTGGATAGACGGCTCGTCGCACCTCTGGGCCGGCCGCCATAAAGCGGTCGGGCGCGGCGAAGGCCCAAGCGGCCTGCGCTTCGACAGCCTCGAAGAAGCCAGCGCCGGATCGTCTCAACACGGAGGCCCAGAGGTCTCACGAAGAGCACAGAGTTCTTGACCTGTGTCCTCTGTGTAACCTCTGGGTCTCCGTGTTTCAACCGGCCGCGCGCTACTCATACTTGAGCGCAATCAGCGGATCAATGTCGGTCGCGCGCCGCGCCGGGATGTAGCAGGCAAGGAGCGCGACGGCGGCGAGCAGCAACGCGCCGCCCGCGAAGGTCAGCGGGTCGGTCGCGCTCACGCCGTAAAGTAGACTCGACATGACGCGCGTCAGCGCGTAGGCGCAGAACAGGCCGAGCGCGAGGCCGACGAGCGCCAGCCTGAAGCCCTGCCCGACGACGAGCCGCAGCACGTCGCCGCGCCGCGCGCCGAGAGCCATGCGGATGCCGATCTCGTGCGTCCGTTGCGTCACGCTGTAAGCCATCACGCCGTAGATGCCCGCCGCCGCCAGCAGCAGCGCCACGCCCGCGAAGAGACCGAGCAGCAGCGTGTTGAAGCGCGGCTGGGCCGCCGACTCGGCCACGATCTCGTCCATCTCGCGGAACTCCGCGACCGGCTGCGCGCGGTCGACCTGGCGCAGGATTTCGCGCACCGCCGGCGTCAGGCTCTCCGGCTCGACCGCCGCGCGCACGACGTAAGACATACCCGCGAACGGGTCTTGCAGGTAGGAGGTGTACATCTCCGGCGTCGGCTCGGCGCTCAACTCAAGGTTGCGGACGTTCGCCACCACGCCCACGATCTCGAACCAGATCGGCTGCCCGTCGGGCCGCGTGCCGCCGAGGTTGATGCGCTTGCCGACCGGGTCTTCGCCGGGGAAGTCGCGCCGCGCGAGCGCCTGGTTGACGACCACGACGAGCGGCGCTGATTCGTTGTCGTGCGCGTCCGGCGCGCGGCCCTGCACGACGGGCACGCCGACCGCGCGGAAGTAGTCCGGGCTGACGCTGCGGTAGTTGACGCTCGGCCACTTGTCCGGCGTCGTGAGCGGGCGACCCTCGACGCGGAAGCCGGCGGTCGGGCCCTTCATGAGCGGCAGCGTGTTAATCACGCCGACGGCCTCCACGCCCGGCAGCGCCTTGACGCGTTCGGCGACCTGATCGAAGAAGGCCGCGTACTGCGCGTCCTGGCGGAAGTTCGCGCCCGCGGGCGTGAGCCGGAACGTCAGCAGGCGTTGCGGGCGAAAGCCCAACTCGACCGCTTGCAGGCGCAGGAAGCTGCGGAACAACAGCCCCGCGCCGATCAGCAGCACGAGCGACAACGACACTTCCGAGACGACGAGCAGCGCGCGCAGCCGGTGGCGGCGCGCGCCGCCCGCCGCGCCGCGCGCGCTCTCCTTGAGCGACTCGTTGATGTCCGGGTTCGTCGCCTCAAGCGCCGGTGCGAGACCGAAGACCACGCCCGTGCCGAACGACACGAGCAGCGTGAACGCGAGCACGCGCCAGTCCACGCCGATGGCCTGCGCGCGCGGGAAGTCAACGGGCAGCAAGCCCCGCATCAAGTCCACGCCCCACCAGCCGAGCAGCAAGCCGCACGCGCCCCCGGCGAGCGCCAGCAGCACGCTCTCGACGAGCAACTGGCGCACGAGCCGCAGACGCGTCGCGCCGAGCGCCAGCCGGACGGCGATCTCCTTCTGCCGCGCCGCGGCCCGCGCCAGCAACAGGTTCGCCACGTTCGCGCACGCGATCAAGAGCACGAGCGCTACCGCCCCTAACAGCAACAGCAGCGCCGCGCTGCTCTCGCCGACCAGATGTGTCTGGAGCGAGACCACGCGGTCGAAGCGTCTATTGTTCGTGTCCGGGTGCTGCTGCCGCAGACGCGCCGTCAGCGCCGTCATCTCGTCGTGCGCCTGCTTAACGGTCACGCCCGGCTTGAGCAAGCCGACCGCGCTCAGGAAGCCGAAGCCGCGCGCCCGCTCAATGTCCATCTGCGCGCTGACCGTAGGCACGCGCTGGAACGGCGGAACCCAAGCCTCGGTCTTGTCCGGGTACTGGAAGCCCGCGGGCGCGACGCCGACGACCGTGTAGCTTTGCCCGTCGAGCGCGATGGCGCGGCCGACGAGCGCCGGGTCGCCGCCGAAGCGCCGCTGCCAGAGTCCGTAGCTGACGACGACGACCGGCTGGTGGCCCGCCAGTTCTTCCGCCGGCACGAAGAAGCGGCCGACGTGCGGCCGGACGCCGAAGACCTCGAAGAAGTCGGTCGAGGTCATGGCGAGGTCAATCCGCTCCGCCTCGTCGCCTGCGGCCAGGTTGGCCGGGCGCGCGTGGATCGCGGCCAGGTGTTCGTAGACCGTGCTCTGCGCGCGCCAGTCGAGGAAGTTGGCCGGCGTGACCTGCACGCGCGTCCCCTTCTCGTTAAGCTCCTGCACCGCCACGATGCGCTCGGCGTTCGGGTATGGCAGCGGGCGCAGGAGCACCGCGTTGACGACCGAGAAGATGGCCGTGTTCGCGCCCACGCCCAGCGCCAGCGTCAGGACGGCGACGAGTGTGAAGCCGATCTGTTTGCGCAGCATCCGCGCGCCGAAAGTCACGTCCTGTAACAAGGTCTCCAACACACCGCCCCCCTTCACGTCGCGGCAAGCCTCCTTCACACGCGCCCACTGGCCGAAGCTGCGGCGCGCCGCGCGCTCCGCCTCTGCCGGCGTCATGCCGCGCCGCACGTTCTCCTCGGCGCGCATGCGCAGGTGGAAGCGCAGTTCTTCGTCCAACTCTCGTTCGACGCGCGCCCGGCGCAGCAGGCCGCGCAGCCGCGCGCGCATGAGCCTGAACCAGTACATCGTCCGCGCCCCCCTCTAGCTCGTCTGCATGACCTTGAACACGGCCGCCGCCAGCCGCTCCCAGTTCTCCGCCTCGATCTGAAGCTGCCTGCGCCCGGCCCGCGTCAGGCTGTAGAACTTCGCGCGCTGGTTGTTCTCCGACACGCCCCACGCGGACTTGATCCAGCCCTGCTGCTCGCTGCGGTAGAGCGCCGGGTAGAGCGAGCCTTCCTCGACGCGCAGCGCATCCTCGGACATCTGCATGATGCGCTGCCCGACGCCGAAGCCGTGGAGCGGGCCCAGGCTGAGCGCCTTGAGGATGAGCATGTCGAGCGTGCCCTGGAGAAGTTTCGCGTCCTGCTTGGGCAATGCCAAACCCCCTAGATAATCTAGGGACAGGGTCGCACCCGAAGCCCTAGATTGTCAAGGGGCTGATAGCATCCACTACCGAAGGGACGCTCCTGCGGCCGGCGGCGCTTTACGGCCGCCGGTTGAAGATGACCATGTCAACGCCCTCGATCATCTCCAGACCGAATTGGGCGGAGGTGAAGGCGGGGACGGGGTGGGCGTCTTTGGTCGTGGCGGGAAGGCTTGGGGCGTGTTGAATCAGGTCAGCCAGGGCGGCGATGTCGAGGGTGCGGGCCGGCCTCTGCCGCCAAGGCAACTCTGTGATGACTGCCGACGCCTCGACGCCCCAGTTGTCCCGCAATTTTTTGTGGAAGGCCGGATAATCATGGTCGGGCGTATCAAGCCCGAAGTGGAGGTCTTCGGGCTTCAGGTGCAGGCGGAGGGTCGTCACCTCGCCGGCGAAGAGACAGAGGAGGACGTTCGGCGAGAGGCGGTCGGAGCGCAGGCCTTCCAGCTTCCGACCGCCGGCGGCGTCCGCGTCTGCGAGCAGACCGGGCCAGCCCGAGACGGCGTCCGAGCGGAGCAGGAAGCCCGTCACCAGCGGGCGCGCGGCGGCGGCCTGAGGCACATCCACCGCCTGATCCCGCGCGTGGTCTGAGGTAACCACGCGCCCGACGCTGAAGGCCCCGTCAAGGAGGCATTCGACCCACAGCGCGTCGAGTTGAAAGAAGCGGATAGACTCTCGTGGCAACATGCGCTCGTCCGGCACAAGGTAGTTGAACGGGACGCCTTTCAGCAGGCTCAGGTCGCCGAGCCAGGAGGTTAGTGCTTCGGGCAGCGCGCCGGCGTCGGCGGCCTGGGCGGGGGAAGGCAGGTGCGGGTGGAGCAGCAGCTGCTCGGCCTGTTTGAGGCGCTGGGCGTGGGCGCGCTTCCAGTTGAAGAGGCCGACGGAGAACTGTTTGCTTTGCAGGGCGAGCATACGCCCCAACTCCCAGGCGGCGGCGTAAGCGATGTCGAACATGCCTACGACCGGGTCGAAGCGCAGCAGGCTGTCGCCGGCGCGGGCCGGGAGCGGCACGTCCGAGTCGTGCGCGCCCGGCGCGAGCGGGCCGTGGTAAAAGGAGACGCTCTGCGCGCCCCCACGCGTCGTGTGCGCGACGGGGACAAAGCCGCGCGCGTAATACTTCTCGGCCTGCGCACTGCCGTTCGCGGGGAGCCTGAGTACGCCCGGGGCGTGGTTGATGTTCGTCAGTATCCCTTTGAAGCTCTGCTTCTCGTCGAGACAGGCGAAGCTCCAACTCTTCAGGCTGACGAGGCGGACGAGGTCGTCGCCCTGCGCGCCCTGATAGTCGAAGCCGCCGGCACTCTTGTAGCGGCCCTCGACGCTGACGAGATGGACGGTGCTCGTGCCGCCGTTAACGGGCAGGCGGTTGCAGATGACGACGGACAGCTCGTCGCCACTCGGCCGGCCCTCCTCGTCGGTGGCCTGCCGCACATGCGCGAGGAAGTAGAGGTCGCGCCCGGTCGGCAGGGTGTTTTGCAGCACAGACGCCTTCACGTCGATAACCATCACCTTGTCGCCCTCGGACTGCACACTCTCAAGCCTGAAATCCGGCGGGAATTTCGCCGCGTAGGTGTGGGGCGTCTTCGTCAGCTCGCCGAGCGTCGTGACCTGCGGGTCGGGCTTTTCGCCCTCTTCAAAGAGCAGGAGCGCCAGCCAAGAGACGCCCTGGCCCGCGCCGGATTCGCGCTCCCAGGGCAGCGTGCTGCGGCTGAGGACGACGTGCGGGAGGACGTTCGAGTGGTCGCCGAGACTGCCCGCGGGCGGGAATACTTTGTAGACTTCGTCGGGCTTTAAAGAGAAGCGGGTGCCGGCGACGGTGAACCTCCGGCCGGCCGACCACGAAGACGCGTCGGCGACGCTGAGGTTCTGCGTGACCGTGACCAAGTAATCGCCGTCTTCCAAGGCCGGGATGTGGTGTTCGATAAACTCGATCTTTCGGTCGAGCTTAGGCGTGCCCTCCGTCGTTGTGTCTGCCATCTTCGTATGTCCCCGAAGCGCTTCACGCCAAGCCCTCTCAAAATTCGGCGGGCGCGGGGCCCTCCCTTCGAGATGTCCTGCGTTAAAGGGCGAGCGGGCCCGTCTGCGGCGTGGCGAGGAAGGCGTCGGCCGACGCACCGCTCGCCGTGACCGTTGTCTGCATGCCGAACTCGCCCAACAGCCGTGATCTCGCGGCGGCGACCGCGGCGGCGGCGAGGCTGTGCCTGATGACCAGCGCGCGGTCGGCGTCGCCTTTCGCATCCGGGGCGAACTCGGCGAAGCTCTCCCAGCCGAAGGCGTCCGCCAACGTGTCGGTGGAGTATTGCAGGGTGCCGGCGCTGATGGCCGCCGTCTGCCCGGCCTGCGGCTGGACTTTGGGTCTGATCTCAAAACCCGCCAGCGCGTCTTCGATGAAGGCCGCGCCGTTCAGAGCGGGCGCGAACGTCGTCCCCCAAAGCGCGGCCGGTGCCTTCTTCCTGACGGGGATGAAGTCGAACTGGTTTTCGACGCCGGTGCCGCCCTTCGTTATCGTGACGGTCTGGCGCGCGACGTAAGAGCCGACCGCCATCGGCGCGACGCCGAGCTTCGCCCCGCCGCCCGCGCCGGCGAGCGCCGCGCCGCCGGCGAAAGCCTCCGTGGAGGGGATGACGGAGTTGGTCACGAGCGTGAACTCCTTCGGGTTGACGAGCCAGCCGCCGCCGGCGTCCTGCCCCGACAGCCCGGACTTGAGCGCGAGGCTACAGACCTGTTGGTCGGGCGGGAGGAACGACGCCCTGAAGGTCGGCCAGTCGACCGGGCGCGGCGTCCGCGACGAGTCGGCTCCGAAGCTAACGTCGAAGGAGACGATCCACAGGTGGATGTGCGCCATGCCGGAGAACTCCGGCCCCCAGAGGTGGAGGTCGGCACCAACGTCCGCGGTGATGTGGTGCGTGCCGAAGAGGTGGAAGGTGTACTCGACGCCGATGTCCACGTACACCGAGGCGTCGTAGTGGTAGGGCTTCCACGAGATGAGGAAGTCGGCACCCAACTTGAACCAGGCGCTGAGGTCATCGCCCTCCCAAGTCGCTTCGAGGTGCCCGCCGGCCATCAGGGCCGAGGCCGTCAGCGCGTAGTAGGCGTCGCCCTTGATGCTGGTGTTGCCGTCAACCCGCCAGTTGAAGGCGAGCCGCGGCACCTTCGGGTAGTGCGCCGGGGCGTTGAAGCTCGGGTGGTAGCCGCCGAGCGTGTAGACGAAGTCGCCGGCGTGCTCGCCCGCGAACCAACTCCAGAAGGCGAAGCCGCCCGTCAGGCGACAGGCGCGCGAGAGGATGAAGGAGTCCGTGGTCAGCTGCGCGCTGACGCCGAGGAACCCGTCTGCGGGCACGTAGCTGGCCCGGAAGGCCATCTGCACTTCGGCCAGGGGCGTGGCCGGGGGCTCGCCCGGGGCCGGCGTCGGCACGACGAGCGTCGAGAGGCCGAGCAGATTGATCTCGAAGCTACGCCCGAAGTCAACCGTCAGGAGCGCGAACGAGTCGAGCAGCTTGAAGGAGGTGAACTTGACGCCGACGGCGAGGAAGCTCTCGCCGACCGCGGGCGGGACGTAGCCGCTGAGCTTGTCCAGTGCGGCCGGGAGGTCGTCGGGCCTGCGCGCCCCGTTGACCGCCTCGGCGACGAGCGGGAACTGCGCGACTTGCTCGACCGGGGGCGCGGCGAGTGCGCGGTTGAAGCCGAAGCCGGCGGCGAGGCCCGTGACGAAGAAGAACGCGGGGCCGCCCAGGGGATAGTCGAGCACCGCGTAGACGAACATCGAGGGGTGGCCGTGGAGCTTCGCGTATGAGCCGACGGCCGCGACGGCGAACTGCGCGGTCTCGATGACGGCGGCCCCGTCGTACTTGTCGTAGGTCGTCCCGTCCTGCTGCGCCGCCTGCTCGCGGAGGAACGCCCCGGCGACCTCGACCGGGCCGCTCCGGTAGGCGACGCCGATGCCGCGCAGGTCGAAGGCCGGGGGCAGGTAGTGGTCGAGCGAGCCGCCGACGGCGAGGCCGTCGAGCGAGAGGGTGAGGCCGCCGGCCGAGAGCGCCGCCTTCAGCAGGAACCAGAGGTTCTTCTCTCGCAACTGCACGCCCACCTTATCGAAGTAGACCGGGCCGAAAGATTTCTGCACGACGAACCACTTGGTGTGGTCGGGCGCGGCGGCCCCGCCCGCGGAGTCTCCGGCGAGGTCTGTCGCGGAGACGCCCGCGCCGGCCGCCGCCGTCGCAGCCGAACCCGCCGGCCCGTTCGAGGCCCCGCCTTGCAGACTCAGGCACTGCCGCGCCCCTCCGAAGTTCATCTGCGCAGAGACGCTGAAGCCCTTGGCGAGCACGACGGGGGCCACCGCGGGCGCGGCGGAGGCGGCGGGGCCGCCTGCGCCGGATGCGTCCTGCTGCTCCGGCGGCTGGGCGGAAATCCTGGTTACGCCGTCGGGTATCAGACCGTTGAAGTCGGCCACGTCGCGCGCGGTCAGCCCCTCCGAGACGAAGAGGATTTGCAGGTCATCGACGCCGACGGTCGCGTCCGGCGGGAACTCTTGGCCGATCAACGGCAGGTTCGAGAGGTTGATGCCCGTCCCAACATCCAACCCGAAGATGAACTTTGCAGTTGCGCCGCCCTGCGCCGCCGGCCCGCCCCCCGGTCGGGTCTCGCCGTCGCCCGGCAAGCCCGCCGCTGCCCGCTTGCCGTAGGCGAAGAGCACGTCTTTCAACTTAATGGTCAGCCCCTCCGGGACGTAGTTCGCCACCGCGGCCGAGACGGACTGGACGAGCCGCTTAACGTCTTGTGAGTGGCCCGCGACTGCCGGGCGGTAGGTGGCGACGAAGAAGTCCGAGGTCGCGTTCTGCACGAAGTGCAGCGTGAAGTCCAGTTCGCCGACCCTGAGTATGCCGGAGAAGTCTTTCGTGTACCCGCCGCCGACTGCCCTGACGACGAGGTCAACCTTGATGTCAACGTCCGTGTCGTCGGCGCGGAACTTACCCTCGCAGCCGAAGGTGAACTCCTTCTGCCTCGTGTCGAACTTGACCTTCAGATTTTCCACGACCAGGTCGGAGACAGCCCCCGGCAGCGTGACGTGTCCGAACCTCTTCGCCAAGTCGGCCATCAGCACGCCGATGTGGATCGGCTCGTCGAGGCCGGTGTGGCCTTCAAAAATCCAGCCCCCGTCGGCCCCGAGGTAGCTGGCCGAGACGAAGACCTCCACCCCCGCAATGCCGAACTTCCCGGCCGCCGCCACACGCGTCTTGCCGCCGCTGTTGTCGATCTCCAGCCGCACGTCCTCGACGGCGACGGGTGAATCGCCGATGTTCCAGAAGCCTTCGAGGTCAACGAGTATCGAGAACTGGCCGGCGGCCAGCCTGAATGACAGGGCGTAGATTTTGATGGCCGGGATGGAGGCGTCCGCTCCGACGAAGTCCCGCATGAGTTCGTCGAAGCGCAACACCGTCCCCGCCTTGAGTGCGCCCTCGACGCTGAAGCCGGGGTAGAAGGTGCTGATTTCGAGCACGCCCGCGTCGCCGAGGCGCACGTCGCCGCTCAGCCCCAACCACGGCTGCTTGGCCCCGAAGGGGTCTCGGAGGCGGAACGCGAGCCTGACGTTCTCGGCCTGGAGGTCTTTGTTCGAGGCGTCAAGGTGGAGAACTTTCCACGGCGCGTCGCTGCGAACGCCGACGCCGATGAGCGTCACCTGTGGGTTGCCGCCGCTGGCGTCGAAATCGAAGAAGAAGTCGTCGAGCGTGACGACATCCTCAAGGCGGAAGTCGGAAGGGATAAAGCTGCCGAGGCCGACGCCGTTGGTCAGTTGGGCGAGTTCCTGAAGCCCGGCGTCGAAGGTCGAGGTCGGGTCGGCGGAGAAGCGGAAGGCGCGGCCGAAGTCGGCGATGCTGACGGAGATGGGCAGGTCGTAGTGTCGCCCCTGCGCACTGAAAGGGAAGTCCGCGCCGAGCTGGACGTAAGGGACGGCCGAGAAGTCGTCGTCGAGGGCGTTATAAGTGAGGTCGCTGCCGACCGTGAAGGTCAGCCGCTCGACCGTGATGATGATTAAATTGACCTGCGCGCTGTCGCGCGCAGTCAGCGCGATGGCGGACAGTTGCCCGCCGTTCTGCTGCACGCGCAACGTGCCCGAGAGCGGTTGCTCGCTACGCCCGACGAGCCGGGCCAGCCCCCCCGATGCGGCGCTCAGGTCGAGCAGCCCGTCGAAGGTTAGGACGGCGGGCCCGCCCACGTGCCCCCGCGAGTCGAGGCGCAGCCGCGGCGGCGTCGGGGGGCTGAAGGAGAAGGCCGCGAGGACGCTCCGGCCGAGGACGGGGAAGCTGTCGGAGAGCTTCCAGTTGGCGTCGCCGGTCGCGGTCAAGGTCAGCGCCGCGTTGCCATCGGCGCGGAAGAACTTAATTTCGAGGGTCATGCCGGCGAACGGCAGGTCAACGCCGATCCCGCTGACCGTGATCGCGCCGCCGTCGGGCGACTCAACGGGCGGGCGCGTGCCCGTCAACCTGATCGTGTCGCCGGGGAAGAGTGCGGCCGAGACGGCGGCGATGGCGGGCGCGGCGAGCCGCGCCGTGGGCAGGGCGAAGTTGTCGCCGGAGACGCCCGCGCGGACGGCGGCCTTGAGGTCGTCGAGGCTGATGCTCATGGCGCGCTACCCCCTGTGTGTGACCCCGTTGGCGGTCAGGTCGAAGATTTGAGTCTTCTGCGAGGTCAGCACCAGCCGGGAGTTAACGGTCTCGCGGTACAAGAAGAGGCCGCCCTTCTGCTGGTTGTATAAGGCGATGACCCCGTTGCCCGGCTGCTTGAGAAAATAAAAAGTCTTGCTGTCGTTCCAATCAACGAGCGAAAAGTTCTGCCCGTCGTTCGTCCACTCCTTGTACTTAGCCTGCACGTCATCATCCTCGATAGTCTCTCCGTCTTCCGTCTCCACCGTCCAGTAGTCAACGTCGTGATCGTTGGTGGTACGGTTCTGGCCCTCGATCTCTCCGAGCCAGCGGTCGATGACGTACTCGTATCTCGGCAGGCGGTAGGAGTGTTCCAGGAAGCTGACGCTCGCCACCACCCACTGCGGCTTGGTCATCTGCACGAACTTGTTCCCGGAGGCGTACCTGCTGCCGTGGTGCGGGATCTGCACCAGTTCCAAGTTCTTGAGGAGGTCGCTCGCCTGATGCGCGTCGAGCAGGAACTTTTCCGTACTGAAGGTGGCGTCGCCGCACAGCAGGGCCTTCTTGCCGCCGACCTCGAAGAGCGTCACGAGGCTCTTGGCGTTGTCGGCCGTCGCGCCGTCCGTGACGCCGCCGTAGCCGCGCGCGACGTTGCCCGCGACGATACTCACGCTCCAATCGGTCTGCTCCGTCTTGCCGCTGAGGATGGTCAATCTTTTCCCGGCGATCTGGTGCGCGTTGACCGGCTGGGGGTTGACTATGGCCCCGAAGCTGTTAGTGCTACTCCAACGCCGGTAGGAGTTATTCGCGTCGGTCTTGCTGTTGATCGTAACCTCGTAGATGTCCGTCGTGCTGAAGGTGCCGCCGATGACTTCGTTGTTCAGATTGCCCCCCGTGTAGTTGCCGAGGGGCGCATTGGCGGCGTGGGCATCGCTCAGGTAGATTTTCCCGATGCCGATCCGCCTGGCCGTCGGTCTATTTAAGACCTGGCCCGTGGAGGGCATCTTGAGGTCGCCCTGCCACTGGGTCTCGGAGAAGAACGACACGACCTTGTTGTGGTGGTCGGCGTCGGAGTGCGTGAGGACGAGCGCGTCAACCTTGTCGCCGTTGCCCCCCGCCCAGTCGCCGTGCCGCAGGAGCAACATGGCCTCGGCAACCCAGTTGGGGTTGCCCCACTTGTTGGTGGTGCTGCCGCAGTCAACGACCACGACCTTGCCGTCGGGGCATCGCACCATGCAGCAGTCGCCCTGCCCCATCGCGACAAAGACGAAGATGAATTTAGCGGCCATCCTGTTAGCTGACCTCCGTCTGCGAGCGGCCGACGACGGCCGCGTTCGTTACCTCTGCGGCGCGGGCCGTGCCGGCCTGACGTTGCTTCTACGAGCCGGCCGCCTGCCGGCCGACGCGCCGGGCGTTCGCCGGCCCGCCTCCCTTTAGCCGCAGCCGCGCGGCGAGCACGGCGTTGGCCGCTTTCAGCTCGGCCACTTCCCTGGCCAACTGTTGAAGGCCGCTGACGCCCAGCGCGAAAATCTGCTGGTAATCAAGCGTGCGGAGATCATCTACCTTCCTGCCGTGCACGAACAGCTTGCCGGCAGGCCCCTTCCAGTCGGCTACCGCAAATGTTCTCTCGTCCACCACCGAGACAGAGACTTCCTTAACGCCGTCTGCTTCGGTGATCAGCCTGACCACGTCGCCCGCGACAAGATTGTGCGCGGCCGTCAGGGTTACGTTTAAGACGTTGTCGTTCAGCATAGTCTCCTCCGCGAACGCGTAGATGTCAGGAATGAAATCGGAGCGTTTACTGACGGCTTGCGGAAAGAACTGCTCTACTTCCTCGGCGATGAAGCCCTTGCTATCACGGTTGCCGTGAGCTAGAAAGTCTTTGAACTGGTAGTCCGTCACCCTGAGTTGTTGCAGCAGGCGCAAATCGTCGGGCGACTGGGACGTGCGCACGTTCTTTTTTATTCTGGAATCGGAGAAAGCGTTGAACTCCGTGCCGACGACGCGGCCTTCTGCGCAGATTGACGTGTCATCAAAGTATTGCGGCTGGCCTCTATCACTTAAGCCACAATAATAATCATTACTCTTATGCGCATTCCATGTGTAGTTCAGAATCGTAAATTGATCCTTAACCCAATGCTCCGCCCTGTGCGCAAAGCCAACATGAAGCGGTGCCTTAGGGTCCGAAGTGCCGATGCCGACGTTCCCTCCCCGCTCAATCAGCAGCCGGACATTGCCACCTTGCCCACCGTTCTCGTTCCCGATGACGAAATCACCGGTATTGCCCCAGCCGCCGACACCGGCGACCCAGGCGGTGTTCCCCGTCCGGGTGTTGGTATCGAAAAACCCGATGCTGGTCTCTCCCGCGGTCGCGCTATTCCTATTGATCCGCAACATGCCGTAATCAGAGTTATCTGAGAAGAGATCGAAGGCACGCTGCGGATCGTTCGTCCTGACGCCGACATTACCGCTGATGCTGACGTTACCGCTGTTGCCTTTAACGGTCAGTTCCTTGCCGAAGGGGCCGATCAGAACGTCGGCGCTGGTGTCGCGGTTGAGGAAGAGACTCTTGCCGGCCGTCTTCGTGTTGATGTTCCACCCGAAGTCCCAGGCGACGAACTCCAACTCGCCGCCGGCACTGATGAAACGGTAGTGCGCAAAATCCGCGGCCGAATTGGCTACCTTCAGTTTCGACTCGTCCGGCGCGTTCGTACCGATGCCGACGTTGCCGTTCTGGTCGATGATGATGCGGTCGGCGTTCGCCTGCTCGTCTCTAATTCTTAGCTTGTGAATGTCCGCCGTGTTGGCCCCGTCGCCCGTGCGTAGCGTCCATTGCCGCCAGTTGCCGGTCGGGCCTCGGCCGGCCACGCATAACTTTGCGCTCCCGACGGCGTCGACACTGCCCACCTGTAAGGCAAAGCCCGGCGTCGGCGTCCCGATGCCGACGTTGCCGTTGAGGGCGAGCGTGCGCAGCGCGTCCCAGCCCATGTTGCGCCCGACGGTCAGCCGGTTCACGTCGCCGCCTTCGTAGTACATCAGGCTCGCCACCCTTCTGTTCGAGTCGTGGACGGCGATCTCGGTGTTGTCCTGAGCTTCGAGCAACAGCCCGGCCGTGTTGTCGTTCCAGAAGTTGGTTCCGCCGCCGTAGTTTGAACTGGTGCTGCCGATTGTTAGAGAGCCGGGAGCCATGCGCCTATTGGGCACCGCGTAACGGTCGCCCGCCCAGACGTTCGCCGCCCCCATCACGTCGAGCCGCGCCTTCGGGTCGGCCGTGCCGACGCCCACGCGGTCGTCGCGGAAGACGGCGGGCGCTTTCTCGATGGTGGCGACGAGTTGCCCGTCCCAGTGGCCGGGGACGTTCTCGTAGCGGACGTACACGCTGGTCGGGCCGGAAGGGAGCGACGACACGATGCCGCCCGTCAGCACGCCGTCCTTCACCTCGCCGAGCGTCAACTCGACGGCCTCGCCCGGACTGAGCGAAGTCTTGGTCTGCGTCGTCAGCACCCACTCCGGCGCAAGCCCCTGATCGTGCTTCTCGATCTTCCAGTCCGGCGTCGTGGCGATGTCGATCTTAGCGACCTGGCTCGCCGTGCCGAGCGCCCAGTCTTTCCACGGCTCTGTGACCGCTCTTTGGGGGTCTTCTTGTTGTACGTCAAACGAGATGACGAACTTCGAGCCGACGCGCCCGGGCAGATCGGGCGTGAGCGCCAGCGGGGCGTTGGCGACGTTGGTGAGGCGCAGCCGCAGCAGGTTCATGGACGTGCCGTCGTTGAGCACGGTGTTCGAGCCGTAGAAGCCGACGTGCAGCGGGATGGCCTTCTGGCCGTTGTGGTTGACGACGCTGAGATGCTGGAGGCGCGGCCCGGCGAGCAGGTTCGCCTCGCCGGGAGTGGGCCTGAACTTCAGCTCCACCCTCGTCACGCGCGCGCCGACGCCTTGGTCGGCCGAGACGCCCGACAGCTTCAGCGTGATTTTTTCGCCGGGGCGGAGCGTGCGCTCCCTGGCGCTGCGGAGGTAGAGCGAGACGCCGCGGCCATTGCCGGCGGCCTGCTCGGGCGTCGGCGCGGACAGCGCCCAGTCGGCGTCTACGACCTTCATCCCCTTGAGCGCCGCCGCCGAGAGCGTGCCCGCGCGGAAGCGCAGCTCGAAGTGGTGGCTCCGCGGGCCGACCGGCGCGGCGTCGGCGGGCGCGGCCAGCTTGACGGTCTCCGCCGAGGCGTTGCTGACCTCGAAGTGCATCTCACGCCCTTGCGGGTGGTCGGTGATGTAGATGACTTCCTGTTTATCTTGTTGGTCGTAGAGGACGAAGTCTAACGGGTTATTGGCGCGGAAGGGGCCGCCGGCCGGCCGGGATGTGTTCGGGGTGCTCATCGTTTGTCTCCTGAAATGAGAAGCCGCGCTACGTAGGTGCTAAGCGACGGCGGCCGGCCGCGCGCGGCCCGTATGCGCAGGTCGCGCGTGCGGGTCAGGGTGCGTTCTGATCCGCGGCCGCCTCGTCCTCGATTAGCTTCAGCCAGCCTTCGCGCACCTCCTGCCGGCCCGTGAACTTCGCCTGCGCGCTCGGCGCGCCTATGGTCGAGACTTCTGACCACGCCGCGCCGTCCCTTTCGAGCCAGGCCCAGCGGTAGCCCGCCTCCGCCGGCAGCGGCAGGTTTATCTGCCCCGCGTCGGTCAGGACTGGCGTCGTGAGGAAGGTGACTTGGATGGCGCGCAGGGCGTCGGCGTACTGGTCAGGCGGGATGCTGATGGCTTTGGTCGGGACGACGCCCGAAGTGGCGTGCACGCTGCCGCGCGGGTCGAGGAGCAGGGCGATAGTCTGCTGCGGCGAGTCGGGCGCGAGGAAGACGGCGACGGGCGGATCGGCGTCCGTCCGCACGTCCGCGTGGGTCTTGATCCGGTCATCGCCGGCGGCGTTGCTCTGCGGGGCGTAGAAGACGCCGCCCTCGTACCCGCCGCCAGCCTCCTTCCAGTAGCCGACCAGGCCGTCGTTCAACTGCCGATAGTCGCCGACGCGGACGGGGAGCCGGACGCCCGTGAAGCCGTCGGCCTCGCGGGTGGCGCGGCCCATGTCCAGGCGGAAGGACTCCCAGGATTGGTTCAGGGCCGGCGCGCCGCCTCGGAGTTCCCACTGTAATGTGGCGCGGACGAGCGCGAGCGGGCGGCCGACGAGGAGCGCCAGGTCCTGATGATGCGCGAAGTTCTCCGGCTCGATGCTCTCAAGCGCGCTGTCGAGGGTGGAGATGAAGGCGTTCAGAAAGTCCTCGCCCTGCGCGACGAGGTGCTTAACCATCTTCTGCAAGTGCGGGTTCCTGATGTCGTCCGTCGTGACGACGTTCTCGCCCGGCGCGGGCTGCCAGCCGACGAGGGGGTTGATCGAGCCGAGGGCGCGCCCGCCGTTGTCGTAGACCATCAGGCTGTTGTCGAGGTTGTTCGGCAGCACCCAGCCGCAGACGGGCGTCGTGGCCGGGTGGTCGTTCGCCTCCTCGTCGCCTTGGGCGGCCGAGAGCCAGCGGAAGTTGAGGCGCAAGGGCTGCACCAGCCGGGGCGGGAGTGTCACCAGATAGCTGCTCCCAGGGGTGGTCATCTGGTTTGTCGTCGTCACGCGCTCGCAGCCGATGTCGAGCACCTGCCCGAAGGTGTCCACCAGGCGGAGGTTGTTGAGCCGCAGCGCGCCGGAGCGCACGGGGTTGAAGTCGTCGAGCGGCTGCGGCGCGCTCGTCGTCGCGCCCTTGACGGCGGCGCGCACCTGCCCCGCGAAAGCCTGGTACTCCTCGAAGCCAATGGGGTCGGCCACGGGGAGTTGCATTGTCTGCCGGCGCATCAGCAGGGCCTCGTTGAAGCCGCCGAGCGACTGCGAGAGGTGGTTCGAGCCGTCGAGCTGCCGGTAAGCCTCAAGCAGCACGACCATCTGCATGGCGTTCTGGAGTTCGAGCTGATACCAGGTGACGAGCTGATCGACGTGCTGCCGGAGGTACGCGTCGCCCTGCTGCGCGGGCGGGACGTTCGCGTCTTTGTAGAAGCGCGTGAGGTCGTAGATTTGCGGCCCGAGCCAGGCGACGAACCTGTCGGCCTGCGCCGGGAGGTTTGCGTCCGTGCGCTCCGCCGGCGGCGTTTGCTGCGAGTCGTAGAACCGCTGCTTCACGTCTAGACGGTCGAGCGACCAGGAGACGTAGGCCCCGATGTTCTGTCGGAGCCGGGCCTCGTTGCCGCCGTCCGCGGCCCAACCCTGCTCTTTGTAGAACTGGCGTAAGACGTGGCTGTTGGCGAGAAACCAGGTGAAGAGATCGGGGAGGTGCGCTTCCAGGTAGGCTTCGCCGCGCTCGGGTGCGGCGACGTGACGGTCGTCGTAGAACCGCTCCGCCTCGTCCGACTCCAGAGACTCGACGAAGAACTTTTCCAACTCCCGCCCGACCTTGCGCCCCGCGTGCGGGGTCAGGATGCTTGAGCCGACGTAGACGTTCGCCGCCTTCGTCACGTCGCCCGTGCCGGCCTTGTACGAGAGGTCAACCTGATCTTCGCGGAGCGCGTAGCTGCCGCTGATGAAATCCGGCGCGTAGCCCCCGCCGCCCGGCCGGAGGTTGCCCCGGCTCTCGACGGGAAAGACCTCGACTTCCCATTCGAGCCGCAACGGGTTCCAAGGGGGGCGCTGCCATTTAGTGAAGGCGAAACCGTCGTCCCCGTCGGCCGCGGCGCGAAGCCGTGCGAGCGCCTCGGTGGCCGTCGAGAAGTTCTCCCCCACCAACTTCTTGAGGTCTGTGTCCGGGAGGACGTGGCAGAGGAGCAGACCGTCGTCTCGCAGACGGCCGTCCTGCCCGTGGCGGTCTGTCGGCTCGGCCGCCGCGCCCGAGAGCAGCACGACCGGCTCGTTCGGCTGCCAGAAGCGCGGGCCTGAGGTGAGCCTGAGGCGGTAGACGGCGGCCTGGGCGGCCTTCAGGATTTGTTGTTCGAGGTTCGCGGTCTGCGCGTCGCCGAGCTGCGCGGCCACCAATGCCAGGAAGTCCTTCTTACCCTTCGGCGGCTCGTTCTTCAGGCCCGCCAGTTTTTGCGAGAGGCCGTCGGGCAAGCCCGCCGCCTTCAGAGACGCGAGCGCCTCATCGGTGATTTTATACCTCAGGGCGTCCTGTAGGGGCGGGTTGCCGTCGAAGTCCAGGGAGCGCGCGAGGTCTGTGACGGCCGCCGCGAGCTTGGACGCCAGGGAGGCGGCGGGGCCGGACGCGCGCGCGCCCGTGATCGCCCCCGCCACGTCCGCTTGCAGCGGCAGCAGCTCCCCGGCGTCGGCCTCCGCCTGCCGCAGCGGGGCGAGGCCTCTGGTCTCGATGTAATGTTTGACTTCGTCGACATCGGGGTATACGTCCTGCGCATTCTCCGGCGGGTAGGCCGAGAGCATGTACTTGTACCAGTCGGAGAAGAGTTGTCGGCGCAGCGCCTGAAGCTTCTGCTGTTCCCGCTCGTACTGCTGCTGGAGGGAGTTGAGGGTGTTGAGCTTCGTCGCGATCTCGACGGGCAGGGTGATCTGCTGGAGCGGCTCTGCGTCGGGCGCGCTCGCCGGGGCGGGCGCGCCGGGGCGCTCCTGCGTGATCGTCCAGAGCGAACCGCCGGAGACGGCCGTGAACCCTTTCTCGTGGCGCGCCTCCTGAAACTTGAAACCGACATCGAGCTGCCTGTGTTCCAGGCGCGCGGAGACGAGCAAGGCTTCCAATTGATCTTCGACGACCTGTTTGTGCCCCGGGGCGATAGCTTGCGCGAGGAACGCCGACAGAGCCTCTGTGCCGGTGTTGCCGACGGTGACCGCCATGTTCGGGTCGGCTGCGGCCGCGCCGCCCGCAGCGTCGAACGTCAGGCTCGCGTAACAGAGGATCTGCGACGGGAACTCGCCGGCCGCGGCGGGCGCGGGCGTCCACTGTCGCCTGTCGTAGACCTCGCTGATGAAGGCGCTGGCCGCGGGCAACTCCCTGTTCGCGGCCTGCCGCTCGGCCTTGCCGGCCGTGAGGTAAGCCAGCACCTTCTGGCGCTGCGCCTCTTCGTACCAGTTGACGACATCGTCGGGGGCGACCGTCCAGCCGACCTCCTGCTCCAAAGAAGTTATCAGGCGCGCGGCATCGGCAGCCCCGTCCTTCACGCGCTGCCTGGCGACGAAGCTCCGTAGGAAATCAAGAGCCGCGTCGTCCTGCGCGTCGCCGCCGGCGGTCGAGCCGCCGATGCTGCTTGAGCTGTACCAGCCGAACACGTCGTAGCGGAGGCCGGCGGGCGGGACGCCCGCGTATTCCGCGTCGTGGAAGCCGAAGACGCTATGACAGTTCGGATAGAAGGCGGCGAAGGAAGGCTCGCCGTAGCCGACTGCCGTCAGCGGCTTGAAGTACTGGGCCGCCGGCTCAACTGCGTTACGCCAAACGGCGGCGGGCATCTTACGCCCGAGAAAGCGGAAGGGCCGGCGCTCAGCGCCGACCGGCGTGTGCGGGACGCTCACGCTGCCCGAGTCGTCGCCCTCGCCGTCCGGGTAGAGGTAATCGCTCTCGATTAACCACCTCTGCTCGACCGGCTGTCCTTGCGCGTCCGGGGCCGTGCGGATGACGAGCCAGCGGTTGGGAACCGCCGGGAACTGCGTCCCGCCGGCTCGGACGCCGGCCCTGGTGAGCGCGTCGGGCAAAGCCCAGTGGAGGTGGACTCCGGCTTTTAAAGTCAGCGTCTCATTCTCGAAGGGGCGGGAGACAACCTCTTCGCTGATGTACGCGACATCGGGGTTCACGTCGCGCTCGCCATCGAAGAAGGGCAGGAGGGTGAAGTCGGCCGTCGGCCCGACGAACGTCTGATCGCTGATGAGCGGCAACGCGTCCAGGTGAATCGGCACGAACAGTACGCTGCTCATAGGCCGGGCGCGCGCCCTCCATTCGTGTGTCTCGACAGGAGCGCGGGCGGCTCTCACGCTTTGCCGCCGGAGAGCGAGAAAGTAAGAGTGAAAAGCGCGGCCGCGTTACTGTCGCCGCGCGCTTATGCCGCCTTACACACGCCGGTCAGATCTTCAGAAGAGACCCTATGAGTTTGCAAGACGAGCAGGAAAGTATCGCGTGGTTCAATCAGAAGAGGCACAGTGCCGCGACACCATATTCCTATCCGGCGTGGATGTCAACAAATGGTCGTGTTGCGAGAAATACTTTAGAGATATAGCTATGTCAACACAACTAGAAGTTCGGCCTGAAATTGCTGATGACCTGACTCCGCTCGCCAACGCGAGAGGTGTGTTGGTGGACGACCTGTTGCAAGAGGTGCTCGACGGTCTGGAACTGCCACAGCGGCGGTAACAAGCGCACCGCCACAGCTAGCACGGATGAGTTCCTGTTTAGGAACGGGTACGAGGTGACGGCGACCGCGGCTGAGACGGTCGAACTGGTGCTCGCCGTCGAAGGAGATCGCTGAGGAGTGGACGAGGTCGAGCGCTGGTTACGCGAGAGCGCAACGCTAATCCCCGCTCAGGGCCAAGAGTGGAATTGTGTTGGCGACCATAGCAGCTACACTATAGCACAGTGCTGTTGATGAATGTGCTGAGAATCAGTCGGTTCGCGGGGCTAACTTACAGATGTTCGACTTGTGCGTTTTGTCAGCTTCCGCAACTACACGGTTCAGAACAAGGAAACGGGCGCGACCTACGCCATCCGCTTCGAGAAGGTGAACGGGAAGCCGTTTGGCACTTGTTCGTGTGCTTGCGGGCGTCAGGGGCAATTCGTCTGTTATCACGTCGTTAGTGCCCTGCCGCACCACCTGATGACGGCGGCGCAAAATTTCGCCCGCTAGACAAGAAAGCCGCCGCGCCCGATGCGGTCACATTGGGCGCGGCAGCTTCTGTGTTCCCGTTAGGGAATCACGGACGCGGGCAGTGTAACATAGGCGCGGAAGCGGGAAATAATGGGAAGGTGAAGGGAAACGGAAAAATAACGGGAAAACGAAAAGCGGGCACTTTCAGTCGTGCCCGCAAATCGTTGTGACTATTAACTCCGCAGGTAGGACTCGAACCTACAACCCTCCGGTTAACAGCCGGATGCTCTGCCATTGAGCTACTGCGGATTATGTTGTCGCCTGCGTGGATAAAACATTGCCCCACGCAGGCGAATTTTTATAACAGACGGTTTGCGGGGGTGTCAAACGAGGGCGCGGGCGTGTGGCGGGCGGCGGCGGTTCGTCATGGCCGCTTGCGTGGGGGCGGGAAGTGCGCGATTATCTGTCGCCGTAATTCCACCTCTTAAAGCAGCGGTTTGGCCCGGCGGTGCGTGTGCGGCCGCGGTCGCGGCCGGCGGTCGTCGTCGTCGTCGCGGGGGCCGAGAAAGGTTTGGCAGCATGAATCGTCGGGTCACGTCCTGGTACAGCCCCAACCTGGGAATGGAGATGCCGATTGTGGCCTACGGGCACGCCGGCTACCCCGTCCTGTTCTTCCCCACGGCGGCCGCCGACTTCCTCGAATACGAGCGGTTCCATCTGATCGACGCCATCCGCCACCACATCGACGCGGGCCGCGTCCGCGCCTACTCCATCAACAGCGTCAACCGCCAGGCCCTGCTCAACGAGCACGCGCACCCCGCCTACAAGGCCGCGATGCTGACGCGCTACGACCGCTACGTCACAGACGAAGTGCTGCCGCTCATCCGCCACGACGTAGGCGACCCCGGCGCGCGCCCCCTCACCACCGGCGCGAGCCTCGGCGCTTTTTTAGCCGCCAACACCTACTTCAAGCACCCGGACATCCTGCGCGGCACGATCCCCATGAGCGGCAGCTACGACGTGCGCGCCTACTTCGACGGCTACCACGACGACAACGTCTACTTCAACAACCCCGTCTCCTACCTGCCGAACCTCAACGACGGATACTTTCTCGAGCACCTGCGCCGCGCCGACTGCATCTACATCCTCACGGGTCAGGGGCGCTGGGAAGCGCCCGAGCGCAGCCGCCAACTCTCCGACATCCTCCACGCCAAAGGCATCCCCCACGTCCTCGACACGTGGGGCTACGACGTGGATCACGACTGGCCCTGGTGGCGCAAGATGCTCGACCACTACTGCGGGAAGCTGTTTTGGTAAAGCAGAAGACAGGAGTCAGAAGTCAGAAGCCAGAAGCGGCAAGACAGGAAGCAGGAGACGAGAGGGTCGGGAGGTAGAACTGGGGCCGCGGAACTGGGCACGTAGAACTAGGACGACTAAGCAAGTAGACTTAAGAAGCCGGGAGCCGGAATGAAGCAGCGACTCGTGCTCATTCCGGCTCCCGGCTTGTAGCTTCTACTGGCTTCCGGCTTCTGTCTCTGTCTTCTGCTTTACTCCGGCGGCGGCTCGTCCGTGCCCTTCTTGCCCTTCTTCTTGTTGGCCTCGACCTCGCGGGGGCGGGTGGCGGGCGGGGGCGTGGCGCTGGTGGCGGGCGGCGGCGCGGTCTCTTCGATGCGGGGCACGACCACCTCGCGGCGCGGCGCGGGCGCGGGGGCGTCGCCCGCGCCGTCGGCGGCGGCGGGCGGCGGCAGCGTGATCTGTTCGAGCGGCGGCACGCTCAGCGTGTCGCCCGAGGCGTCGGCGCTCGCGCCCTTGGCGGCGCGAATCTGGGCCATCTCGGCGGCCCGCTCTTCGAGCTGCTCGCGCTGGCGCTGCTCCTGCAAGTCCTTGATGTCTTCGGGCATCGGCGGCGCTTTCTCGAACGTCTCCTTCGGCTTGTCCTTCAGCCACGCCTTCATGTACTCGATCCAGATCGGCAGCGAGCCGTGCCCGCCCGTCATGTCGCTCCCCAGGTTGCGCTTGCGGTCGGGGTAGCCGAGCCAGACGCCCGTGACGTAAGACGGCGTGTAGCCGATGAACCAGGTGTCGGTGTGGTCGTTGACCGTGCCGGTCTTGCCCGCGACCTGCACGCCGACCGACGACGCGCCCGGCGCTGTGCCGCCGCCGCTCGTCACGCCGCGCATCATCTCGACCATCGTCAGCGCCACGTACTCGCTCGTCACCTTGTAGGTCGTGCGCTCCCACTCTTCGAGCGGCGCGCCGTCGCGGTCGAGCACGCGCCGGATCAGGTGCGGCTGCACGCGTATCCCCTTGTTCGGGAAAGACGAGTAGGCCGAGACCATCTGATCGAGCTGCACTTCGGTCGCGCCCAAGGCGGACGGCAGGTAGGGGGCCATCGGCACGGTGATGCCGAAGCGCCTGACCATCTGCGCGCCCGTCTGGATGCCGATCATGTCGAGCGTGTGGACGGCCGGGATGTTCAACGAGCGCGCGAGCGCCGTCTTCATCGGCACGTCGCCGCAACTGGTCGAGCCGTCGTAGTTGTGCGGCGTCCAGTCGCCGCGCTTGATGGGCGCGCCGCTCAGGACGGAGTCGGGCGTCAGCCCCCACTCGACCGCCGCCGTGTAGATGAACGGCTTGAAGGCCGAGCCGGTCTGCCGGTAGGCCTGCGTCGCGCAGTTAAACTTGTTCGTGTAGAAGTTGTAGCCGCCGACCATCGCGATCACTTCGCCGGTCTTGGCGTTCAGCGAGTAGAGCGCGCCCTGTATGTCGGGCGTCTGCGACAACTCGACCTGGAGCCGGCGCGCGTCCCGGTCGACAGACTTGACGTGGAACTCGCAGACGAGGCCCGGCCGAAACTCTTCGCGCGGCTGGCGGCCCGACCAGCCCATGTCCTTACTCGTCACGGTCGCCGTGTAGCCGCCGAAGCGCACCGTCGCCTCGTTGCGCCCGCGCTCCACGTTCATCACCAACCCGCGCACCCAAGTGTCCGGCTCGTAGTTGTTGCCGTACCACTCGGGCAAGACGGCGGCGGCGAGTTGCTGCGGCGTGACCGGCTTCTTGTCGTCGTCGCTGAGGTACTCGTAGGCCGAGCGCCAGCCGCGGTGACCGCGGTCGTAGGTGCGCAGGCCCACGCGCACCGCCTCGTAGGCCTTCTTCTGCGCCGCCGGGTTGATGGTCGAGTAGACCGACAGACCGCCGAAGGCGACGCGCGTCGTGTACTTGTCCTCGATGTACTGGCGTATCTCCTCGACCGGGTACTCGAACCACGCGTGCGAGGCCGAGGGCGGCGGGTAGTAGGCGATGTCGGCGAGCTTGATGGGGCGCTGCTTGGCGGCGTCCGCCTCCGATTGCGTGACGAAGCCGTTGTTGGCCATCAACTGAAGCACGAGGTCGCGCCGCTCCCTGGCGGCCTCCACGCTGATGGTGGGCGAGTATTTCGAGGTCGAGCGCGGGATGCCGGCCAAGAGCGCCGCCTCGTCGAGCGTCAGGTCTTTGGCCTGCTTGCCGAAGTAGGTCTCGGCCGCCGCCTCGAAGCCGTAGGCGCGCGCGCCGAGGAAGACGTGGTTGAAGTACATCTCCATGATCTGGTTCTTGGTGTAGAACCGCTCGATCTCGATGGCGACCAGCCACTCGTTGAACTTGCGCGTGTAGGTCTGCTCGCGCGAGAGGAAGAGGTTCTTGGCGAGCTGTTGGGTCAGGGTCGAGCCGCCCTCGCGCCGGTCGGCCGTGATGTTCTTCCAGGCCGCGCCGATGATGCGGATCGGGTCTATGCCGACGTGGTCGTAGAAGCGCGCGTCCTCGACGGCGAGGATGGCGTTCTTGAGGGTCGGCGGAATCTCGTCGTAGCGCAGCGGGATGCGCCGCTCTAAGGCGAACTCGCCGATGACCGTCTCGCCGTCGTCGGCGTAGACGCGCGTCACCTGGCTCGGCCGGTACGTCGCCAGCGACGCCACCTCGCCGGCCGCCTTCGAGTAGTTCAACTCGTAGGCCAGCACGATGCCGGTCAGGCCGCCGGCGGCGAGCGCGAGCAGCAGCACGGCGGGCAGCCAGAAGCGGCGCAGGGGGGAGCGGCGCGGCTTGGCGGCGGCGCGCGGCGCGCGGGCGACGGGGCGTGGGTTCTTAGCCGACATAGACTCGATTCCTCAGTTGCTTAGAACGAGCGCTCGGAACGCGCGCTCGGCGGGCGACACATAAGGGCTGAATGACCGCGGCCGGGAGAGACCATCAAGCCCGAATTATAACGCAACGGCGGCCGCGCGCGCGACCGGCCCGCCCCACACCACACCCCTGTGGCTGCCAACGGTCAGCCGCGCCCAAGCATCAAAAAAGCCGTGACGGGTGACAGGTGACAGGTGACAGGTAAAGACAAGCTCTTAATCTTGTCACCTGTCACCTGTCACCCGTCACGGCTTTACGGTATAATGCCGCGGCTCACGGGGGTGAAAGGTCTCGACAGGGGCTTTGCGCGTCGCGTGGGTGCATGCCGGGCTTACTCTGAGCAGCCCGTTAACAAGCTTGGGGAAACACAATTGCCAACTCTAACGAATTGGCCCTCGCTGCCTAACTAGCCAGCGAGCGTCTCGCCGCAAGTCGCTCAAGCGCGCGGAGTGAGATGTCACCCAGTTGAGCTAGCCTGCCGCCTGCGTCCGGGGGCGGCGGGCGAAACCACACCGGGCTAGTCGCGGCCGGGGTCTTCGTCGCTTCACTGACCCGGCGGCGGCGAACGCGCCCGCTCCGGGCGGGCAGCAGAGAAGCGGCTAAGCATGTAGAGCCTGCCGGCGTCGGCCTTTGGACCCGAGTTCGATTCTCGGCACCTCCATCCGACCGGGAGCGGTCAGCCAGTTCGGTGTGCTAACATCGGGCCTGCTGACCGCTCCTCTTTTTGCGCAGAAAGCGAGGGCCGCATGAGCACGACCACGCAGTTGACGACCGCCGACGAGTTGCTGAAGCTGCCGCGCGGCAGCTTCCGTTACGAACTCGTGAAGGGAGAATTAATAACAATGTCTCCTGCGGGTAGTGAACACGGCGCGGTGATCATGAATCTGGCCGCGCCGCTCGCGCAGCACATCAAGGCCCACAAGCTGGGCGTGACTTTCGGCGCTGAGACGGGCTTCAAACTGGCGAGCGATCCCGACACGGTGCTCGCGCCGGATATTTCTTTCGTGCGGCGTGAGCGCGTCCCCGCTGAAGGTCTGCCGCAGTCTTACTGGCCGGGCGGGCCGGACTTGGCCGTGGAAGTGCTCTCGCCGGGCGACAGGCAGGCGAAGGTGAAAGCTAAAGTCGCGGCGTGGCTGGCCAGCGGCGCGCGCGCCGTCTGGGTCGTCAGCCCCAGGTTGCGCAACGTGACGGTCTATCGCTCGCTGACCGACGTTGCGGTGCGCACAGAGAATGACGAGCTTGACGGCGGCGACGTTGTGCCCGGCTTCCGCTGCCGCGTGGCGGAGATTTTCGACTAAGAGAAGCTTGCGCGTGCGCTTAATCTGCCACTCCCTTTGAACCCCAACCTTCCCATCGGCATCTTCGACAGCGGCGTGGGCGGGCTGACCGTGTACCGCGCGCTGCACGAACGCCTACCCGCCGAGCGGTTCGTCTATTTGGGCGACACGGCGCGCGTGCCTTACGGCACGAAGTCGCTCGCCACGGTCGAGCATTACGCGGTCGAGAACGCGCGCTTTCTGGCGGCGCACGGCGTCAAGCTGCTGGTCGTCGCGTGCAACACGATGTCGGCGCTGGCGCTGCCGGCGATCAGCGCGGCGGTGCGGCTGCCTTTGGTCGGCGTCATCGAGCCGGGCGCGCGGGCGGCGGCGCGCGCGACGCGCGGGGCCAAAGTCGGCGTCATCGCCACCGAGGCGACCGTGCAGAGCGGCGCGTACGAGCGCGCGATCCGCGCCTTCGCGCCCCGCGCGGAGGTCGTCGCGCGCGCCTGCCCGCTCTTCGTCGCGCTGGCCGAAGAAGGCTGGGCCGAGACGGAGGTGGCGCGCCTCGTCGCGGCCGAGTACCTGCGCGACTTCGCCGCCGGGCGCGTGGACGTGCTCGTCCTCGGCTGCACGCACTACCCGATCCTGCGCGGCGTGATCGGCGCGACGCTGGGCGCGGGCGTCGAGTTGATCGACTCCGGCGCGGCCACGGCCGAGATGGTCGAAGAACTGCTCGCGCGCGAAGGCCTGCGGCGGCGCGCGTTCGACACGCAGACGGGCCGGCTCCTGCGCGCGCGTGCGCCCGCGCGCCGTTTGTGCGATGATCTGGATCACTTCTACGTGACGGACGCGGCCGAGCGGTTCGCGCGCGTCGCCGAGTTGTTCCTGGGCAGCGCGCCCGCGCGGCTCGAAGCGGTCGAGGTCTGGGGCCGCGACGCACTGCAACCGGCCAACTGAAAGGCAGATGAGTTTTAAACCACAACCCGACCAGCCGTCGTTCGCGCGCACAGACGGGCGGCGCGCCGACGAGCCGCGCCCGGTGCGCATCACGCCCCACTTCATGCCCTACGCCGAAGGCTCGGCGCTCATCGAGATGGGGCAGACGCGCGTCATCTGCACCGCCACGCTCGAAGACCGCGTGCCGCCCTTCCGCCGCAACACGGGCACGGGCTGGTTGACGGCCGAGTACGCCATGCTGCCGCGCGCCACGCAGCAGCGCACGCAGCGCGAGACGGGGCGCGGCGGCCCTTCCGGCCGCACGCACGAGATACAGCGGCTCATCGGCCGCTCTCTGCGCGCCGTCGTCGATCTCGCCAACCTGGGCGAGCGCACGCTGACCGTGGACTGCGACGTGTTGCAGGCCGACGGCGGCACGCGCACCGCCGCGATCACGGGCGCTTACGTCGCCTGCGCGCTCGCGTGCGCGCGTCTGCGGCGCGAGGGCGTGCTCGCGCGTTCGCCCGTGAAGGGCGCGGTCGCCGCCGTCTCGGTCGGCATCGTCGGCGGTGTGCCGCTGCTCGATCTGAAGTACGACGAGGACTCGCGCGCAGGGGTGGACATGAACGTCGTCTGCACGGGCGACGGGCGCTTCATCGAGCTGCAAGGCACGGCCGAGGGCGAGCCGTTCTCGCGCGCCGAGATGGACGCGCTGCTCGCGCTCGCCGCGCGCGGTCTCGAACAGCTTTTCGCCGCGCAGCAGGCCGCGGTCGCCGCCGCGCCGTGACGCGCGGGCAACAGGCGCACCGCGCGCGCGCATCGGAACAGGCCAGAGGAGTAAAGGAAGTAAAATCATGCGCCGCCTGATCTCATACGCCGCCGCGTGCGCGCTGCTCGCCGGAGCGGCCGCGGCCGCCGCGGCGCAGACGCAGACCTTCGCCGACCCGCAGGCCGGTTACACCTTCGAGCTGCCCGGCCCCACCTGGCGGGCCACGCAGCGCCCCGACGCCGAGCACGAGCACACCGAGTTCGTCAACGGCGACCGCGGCGACGGCTACCTGCGCATCCGCAAAGAGGTGATCGAGGCGGGCACGACGCCCGCCGACCTCTCGCGCCGCGATCACGATCTGAAGCTGCGCTTCCTCGCCGGCTACGCCGAGGGCAAAGAGGAGCCGTTCGCCGGCCGGCTGCGCGGCGTGACCTCGTCTTACGAGTACACCGCCGCCGGCAAGCCCATGCTCGGCCGCATCTACTACCTGCAAGCCGACCCGCGCACCGTCTACGTGCTCCACTTCACCGGCAAGCGCGACAAGCTCATGCTCATCCGCAGCCAGACCGACGCCGTGGCGCGGAGTTTCCAGTTGAAGTGAGCGAGAGGACAGGCGTCAGGAGCCAGAAGCCGGAAGCCAGAATGAAGACGCAGACCGCTCGAAGTAAGACTTCTTTCTTCCGGCTCCTTCCGGCCTCTGGCGCTGAACTTCCGGCTTCTGACTCCTGACTCCTGACTACTTCGCTTATGCCCCTCGCTCCCGGTCTCGCCGTGCGCCCGTCGCCGATCTGCGGCCGAGGTTGTTTCGCCACGCATCTCTTCCCGAAGGGGCGCAAGATCGCGGAGTACACGGGCGAGCGCATCCCCGCGCGCGAGGTGGCGCGCCGCCTGCGCACGCGCCGCCACCGCATCCTCCGCATCTGCGAGCTGGACGCGCGCTGGAGCCTCGACGGCAGCCGCGGCGGCAACGGCACGCACTACATCAACCACTCGTGCCAGCCCAACGCCTACATGCGCAACACGCACGGCCACCTGCTCTTCATCGCCCTGCGCGACATCCAGCCCGGCGAAGAGATCACCGTGGACTACGTCATCACCCACCACCCCGACACCAAACGCTGCCGCTGCAAAGCGCCCAACTGCCGCGGCACGATAAACAAGCAGGGCTGAGGGATGAAGGACTGAGGAGTCAGGGGTCAGGAGTCAGCAGCCGGAAGGGCAGACGCGGGCGCTCGTCCGCGTTCCTACTTCCGGCTTCCGGCTCCTGACTCCTGGCTCCTGTTCCTCTTCATCCCTCATCCTTTCTTTCACCGTCGCCGCTCGTAGAAGCTGAGGCAGGATTGGCCGTGGCGGATTAGACGCCAGCGGCGGAGTGTGTCGAGGCGGGCGGGGAGCGCGTGCTCGCAGTGGTGCTCGACGACGAGCGTGCCGCCGCGGGGGCGGAGCGCCGCGCCCGCGGCGAAGAGGGCGAGCACGGGCGCGTAGTCGGCGGCGTAAGGCGGATCGAAGTAGGCCACGTCCCAGGTGCGGCCCGCGCGCCGCAGGAAGTCGGCCGCCTCAGAGTGCATGATCTCGGACTGCGCTGCGCCCGCGCCGCAGGCCGCGAGGTTCGCCGCGACGAGCGCGCACGCGTCCGCCGCGCAGTCCACGAAGGTGACGTGGCCCGCGCCGCGCGAGAGCGCCTCGATGCCGACCGCGCCGGAGCCGGCGCACAGGTCGAGGAAGCGCGCGCCTTCAGTGCGCGCCGCGAGCAACTCGAAGAGCCGTTCGCGCAGGCGGCGCGCCGTCGGCCGCAGCGCGTCACTTGCGGCGCTGCGGAGGCTGCGGCGGCGGAATGTGCCAGCGGTGACTCGCATCAGCTTGCGTTAGCTCGCAACGTTTGCAACGCGCGGCTTCAAGCGTCGCCGTCTTGCGGCGGCTCGGCGTCGGCTGTGAGCGCGCGGAGGGCGGCGAGCAGTTCCGGCTCTTCGTCGGGCGCGACGGTGCGCAGGTCGAGCACGACGCGGTCGGCGAGGACGCGCGCGACGACGGGCGGCGACGCGCGGCGCAGCGCCGCTGCGAGCGCGGCGGCCGAGAGGCGTGCGTGTGCGAGCGCGACGTGCGCGGTCGGCGGGTGCGTGGTCGGCGCGCAGCCGCCGCCGACGGCGGACGTGCCGGGGACGAGATCGAAGCTTAGTTCGCTCGGCCCGTCCTGCTGTTTGCGCGCGCGGCGGACGAAGGCGCGGGCGCGCGTCTCAAGCTCGGCTTGCGTCTGCGCGAGCATACGGAGCGCGGGGATTTCTTCGCGCGCCGCGCCGCGCCGGTAAGCGGCGAGCGTCGCGGCGAGCGCGGCGAGCGCCAGCTTGTCGGCGCGCAGGGCGCGGTAGAGCGGGTGCTTGCGGCAACGCTCGACGAGCGCGCGCCGGCCGACGACGAGACCCGCCTGCGGCCCGCCCAGCAGCTTGTCGCCGCTGAACGTGACGATGTCCGCGTGCGCGACCGACTCGCCGATGACGGGTTCGTCGCGCAGTCCTTGCGCGCTCAGGTCGCGGAGCACGCCGGAGCCTGCGTCTTCGTAGAGCACGAGGTCGTGCGCGCGCGCGAGCGCGGCCAGTTCAGAGAGCGCGGGCGCGGCCGTGAAGCCGACGACGCGGTAGTTCGACGGGTGGACGCGGACGATGATGCGCGTCCGTTCGTCGAGCGCGCGCTCGTAGTCGGCGAGGCGCGTGCGGTTGGTCGTGCCGACCTCGACGAGCGCGACGCCGGACTGCGCCATCACGTCGGGCACGCGGAAGTCGCCGCCGATCTCGACCAGTTCGCCGCGCGCGACTAAGCCAGCGCCGCCGCGCGCCAGCGCCGTCAGCACGAGCAGCGCCGCGGCCGCGCAGTTGTTGACGACGAGCGCGGCCTCCGCGCCGGTCAACTCCGCGAGCAGGGCTTCGGCGTGCGCGCCGCGCGCGCCGCGCGCGCCGGTCTGGAGTTCGTATTCGAGCGTGCAGTAGCCGGCGGCCTCTTGCGCGAGCGCGCGGCGCGCGGCGGCCGAGAGCGGCGCGCGGCCGAGGTTCGTGTGGAGGATGACGCCGGTCGCGTTGATGACGCGGCGCAAGGCCGGCGCGGTCTCCGCCTCGGCGGCGCGTTGCAGTCGCCGCGCGGCTTCCGCCAGCAGCGCCGCGCGCAAAGTCTCCCCGGCCGCGTCATCAATCTGAACCTTCGTGCCGTTCGTCTGAAGCTCTGTGCGCAGTTCGGTGAGGACGACGCGGGCGAGTTCTGTGAGCCGCGCCGCGCCGGCCTGTGCGCGCAGCGCGGCGGCTTCGGGCGTGCGCAGCAGCGCGTCCACGGAGGGCAGGGCGCGCCGGGGCGGCGCGGCGGCGCGGGCGTTGGGGCGGGCGTCGTTCATGGGGCGTGCTCGGTCGGGTTTCCTCTCGGCGGTGGCGCTTCGGCCGCCGCATTGTACGCCCGCGCCGCGCCGGAGCGGTAGCCCGGCCGATAAAGTGATTGACACCCCGAAAGGCGAACCGTTATGTTCGATATAGCGCGCCTCGGTTGAGACGCGCCCCGCCGGGAGTAAACTGATGCCATTACGTGAGAGCGCATTCGAGCGCCGCCTGCGCGAGCGCGAGCTGGAACGCCAGCGCGAGGAGCAACAGCGGACGCGCAAGGCGGCCGTCGCCGTCGTCCACGAGCAGCCCATGTCCATTGACGACATGCTCGCGCGTCTGGAGGACGACGTGCGCAAGCTCAAGGTCGAGTTCGACGTGTACTTCAACGGCGCGGCCAAGCGCCCGCCTTACGACACGAAGGGGCGCGTCGAGACCATGATCAAGCGGCTCGCCGACGAGCGCGCGTTCACCTACGCCCAGCGCTACCGCTACAACTCCATCGTCGCGCGCTACACGGCGTTCCGCGACCTCTGGCGGCGCACCATGCAGGAGCGCGAGGAGGGGCGCGGGCCCGCCCCCGCCGCGCGCGCGGCCGAGCCGCACGCGCGCCGCGTCACCTTCGTCTGCGCCGACGCGCAGCGGGACGTGCCGACGGTCAAAGACCTCTACGACGCGCTCGTGCGCGCCAAGGTGCAGTGCGGCGAGCCGGTGGACAACTTCTCGTTCGCGCAGTTTCACCGGATGCTCGCCGCCAAGACCGACGCGCTCAAGGCGCGGCTCGGCTGCGAGCGCGTCCGCTACTCCATCTCGCTCGACGGCGGGCGCGTGAACTTCAAAGCCAAAGCGGATCGCTAACTCCCTTCGCGTTCCTTCGCGGCTCCTCTTCGCGGCCTTTGCGGTTAAGTCCGAAAGCTTTAACCGCAAAGAGCGCAAAGAGGGCCGCGAAGGAACGCGAAGAGTAAATACACGAAGGGCGCGCGGGCCTTGATGGCCCGCGCGCCCTTCGTGTAATAACGCTTCCCGGCTCTGACGACCGGAAGCGGTCAGTGGCTTTGAACAGCCGTTAGCTCGGGGAGAAAAAGCCTACATCTTGATCACTTTCTCGGCCTGCGGGCCCTTCGGCCCCTGCGTGACCTCGAACTCGACGGTCTGACCCTCTTCGAGCGTCTTGAAGCCGTCGCCCTGGATCGCGCTGTAGTGAACGAAGATGTCCGAAGAGCCGGGCTGCTCGATGAAGCCGTAGCCCTTCGCGTTGTTGAACCACTTGACCTTGCCGGTAATCCTAGGCATAGCTAACGAATCCTCCTAACGATTCGGGTAAAGGCGGCGCGGGCGTGCGCACTCGCCGGGGCGAGCGCGCGCGGCCCTCGTCGCGCAGGTTAACGCTCATGAGCCGGGTGCGCTCTCTCGTTTGTGTGAAGGATGCGCCTGACGTACTGCATGAAGCAAAACAAAAGCCCGTGCCGCGGTCTCCGGCACTTACAACTGTGCCCGACGCCACGCACGGACTAGGAGGGGGACAACACGGAACTCATTGCCTTACTGCGACCAAAACTAAGACGGCCACGGACTTAAGCGTTCCGCGCCGCTCAAACGACGGCGCATACTACGCGATGCCCGGCAAAACTGTCAAGCGGAAAATTTCCAGCCCCGTCCGTCACTTAGACGGCTCGGCCGCGGCCGGCTCGGGCAGCGCCGGCAGGTAAGCGCGCGGGTTGACCGGCGTGTCGCCGATGCGCACCTCGTAGTGCAGGTGCGGCCCCGTCGAGCGCCCTGTCGAGCCGACGCGACCGAGCAGCATGCCCCGCGCCAACTCGCGCCCGGCCTCGGCCTCGATGCTCGACAGATGCCCGTAGCGCGTCAGCAGGCCGTTGCCGTGGTCGATCTCGACCACCTGCCCGTAGCCGTTCTTCCAGCCGGCGAAGACGACCATGCCGTCGGCCGCCGCCACCACGGGCGTGCCCGGCGCGGCCGCGATGTCCTGACCGGGATGAAACTCCGAGCCGCCGCCGCCGAACGGATCGTAGCGCCCGCCGAAGCCGTCCGTCGTCTCGCCCGCGACGGGCCAGACCGAAGGGACGTGCGCGCGCTCGCGCAGCGCGACCTCGTAGGTGTGCAACTGCTGTTCGAGTTGCGCGGCGCGGGCCTCGACCGCCCCGATGCCGGCGTCGTCCAACTGCACGAGCGGGCCGCCCGCGCCCCGCTCGCTCTGCGCCGCCGGCTGCTCCGAGACGCCCGACATCTCGGCGATGCGCCGCGACTTGTCTTCGATGGCGTCCACGCGGTTTTCCAACTGCTCCAACTGCCGGCGCTGCTGCTCGTTCTCGACGCGCAGCCGCTCGTTCTCGCGCTCGACGCGCAGGTGCTGCGCCTCGCGGTACGCGCCGTAGACGCCGTAGAGGGCCGCGCAGACGACTAAGGCGGCGAGCACGGCGGCCGCTTTGAGCCAACGTTTATGAATGCAGATGCGGCGGATTTGGGCGCGGGAACGCGAAGTGTGGGCGACGATGAAAGCGTACAAACGGTCGTCTCTGGTCACGGGGATAGTGCTCCTTCTATCACTCGGAACTGCGCGTGCAACTCACACACAGGGCAACACGCAGTCTAAGCGCGTCAAAGGCACTGCCTCCCAGAAGGGCGACGGTGCGACACGAAACCAACTTTTGGGTTTCTTATTTAGATTAGACCTGCCTGACGGACAGGCGCTCGGTCGTCAGGCTCAGTGGTGCTTAGGTGAACCAAGAGCGAACCGATTAACCTGTTAAGGGGCTGCACCCTATCACACGGGGCGGGCGATTGCAACCGGCGGGCGGACGGGGCCGAGGCGCGGGGCGGCAACACGAAAGGCTTGCGGCCGGCGGCGACGCTATCGCCCGCCCGACCGCAAGCCTCGGCACAACTTGACGGCGCTTGCGCGTTTCCGCGGCGCGCCTTAACCCTGTTCGGCGCGCCGCCGGCTGCGCCCGCGCAGCAGCGCGATGAGCAGCACCAGGAACAGCACGACGAAGACGACGATGATGCCGATCTTCAGCGCGAACAGGAGGAACGTGACGAGCTTGATGAGCTGGCGCACCAGCGTGATGAGCAACAGGATGAGCGTCAGGATCGCGCCCCACCGGCTGAGAATCGAAAGCATTACCGCGTCTCCTTATAAGGACTTGAAATCAACGCCGAGCGGGAGAACTCGTGACTCAACTCTGACCGGGGGCGCGCGCTTCAGATCGACCGACCCGGCGGCGCGGCTTGCGGGTCAAACGCTGCCCGACCATCTTAGCAAACAAACGCGCCGCGCGGCGAGCTTTTACGCGGGCGGCCACTGGTTCGGCGTCCGGCGCGCGCGCGCCTGCGCCGACAGGTCGCCTGTGCGGAAGCGCGGCACGAGGCCGGCGCGGGCCGCCCGCCCCTCGCCGACGAGCGGCGGCATGATCTCCTGTTCGAGCGGCGACACGTCGCGCACGCGCCGGCCGCCGCGCAGGTGCTCGAAGAGCATGTACGCGCCCAGCAGCACGAGCGCCACGGGCAGCAGTTGCCGCATCGGCAGCACCAGCCCGAACATCATGTGCAGCAGGAACAGCCCGCCCAAGACCACCAGCACCACGCCCCACGCGACCGGGTTGCCGTAGAGCCGGCGCGCGATGGCGTCCGCCTCCGCGTCCGGCGCGAGACCGGCGCGGAAGAGTTGCGCCGTGCGGAACGAGTCCACGGCCGCGAAGAGCCACATGCCCAAAGCGCCGAGGACGAAGAAGGCGTTGGCGTCCGTGATCGTCGCCATCTGGAAGAAGCCGGCGAAGATGGCGAAGTGGACGACCGCCTTCGAGATTTGGCCGTTGTAGGCCGCGCCCAAGCCCGGCAGCACGAACGAGAGCAGCAGCGCCACGACGCGCGAGGGCTTGCGCCGCCCTTCGATCTGCGGCGACACGCGCTGCGCGTGGTACTGCAACAACTCGACGCCTTCGACGATGCAGTCCTGGCAGTAGGGGAAGCCGCGGACGCGGTGGTCGCACGCCGGGCAGAGCGGTCGCCCGTCGCGGCTGCACTGCACGACGGCCTTGTTACTCGGATGATAAGAACAGTTCATCAAAAAGTGCCCTTGGCTCTTCGCTTGAGCTACGCTGTCGAATAACGGTCAACTTAAAGCTGACTGCAAAACACGCCGGCGCTACTCGCACCGTCCTGCGAAACTTGGGCGCGCTACTGCGCCGTCTGCGGCGCGCGCTGCTGCGGCTGCGTGCGCTGCCCGTTGTCGTTGTCGTTCTGCCCGTTGGCGTCGCGCCGGCCCAGGATGGCGGCGCTGCGGGCGGCGGCGCTGCTCGCGCCGCGCTCGGCCGCGCGCAGGGAGGCGCGGTACATGCCGGCAATCGAGCCGTCGTCCGAGAGCGTGCTCGTGCCGACGAGCACGGCGACCAAAAGCATCGCGGCCACGGTCGCCAGTTGCGGCGTGACCAGCGCGTCGAGCCAGCCGCGCAGCCATTCGCGCGCGCGCGCGCCGAGTGGGGCGCGCACCTCTTCGGCCGCGGTCGTGCCGAGCGTCGCTTGCAGGATGCGGTCGTGCAGAGCGGCGGGCACGGGCTGTTCTTCGCTGATGTAGGAGTAGCACGCGCCGATGGCGCGCACCACTTCGCCGGGCAGGTTCGTGCAACTTTGGCAGAGGGCGGCGTGGCGTTCCCAGCGGTGGTAGAGGGCGGCGGGCAGGAAGCCGTCGAGGTAGTCGGTCAGACACGCCTCGAACTCTTCGCAGGTCATGACGGTCTCCGGCGCGGTGTGGAGCAGGATGCTCGCTTCCAACTCGGCGGCGGGCGCGGGTGGCTCGGCCATCTGGCACGCGCTGATCGTGTTCTTGACCTCGTTGAGCAGATCGTGACAGACGGGGCAGCGCAGGGCGTGCGCGTTGAAGTCGCGCTGCACGTCGGGTGCGAGCGCGCCGTCCAGAAACTCCGTCAGCCGATCCTCGAATTCAGCACACAGCATCATCAAACCCTCGTCTCACCCTTCTTGTCCGTTGTCCCTCGTCAGTCGTCCGTTGTTCCCGATAGTGTCAGTTGCCAGTTACGTCTTGCCCTTCACCTGCCGCCCAAAGCACGACGGACGACCGACCACGGACAACGGACAGTTTTTCAAACGTCGCTCATGGCGACTACGCGCATGCGGCGGAGTATTTTCGCCAACTCGATCCGGCCGCGGTTGATCCGCGACTTGACCGTCCCTTCGGGAATCTTCAGGAGGTCAACGATCTCCTGATAACTCAGCTCCTCTATGTCGCGCAGGATCACGCAGGTGCGCAAGTCCGGCGGCAGCTTGTCAATCGCGGCCTGCACCTGCTGGCCCAGTTCGCGCCGTTCCAACTCGCGCTGGGGCGTGCCGCCCGCCGCGCGCAGGTGGTAGGTGTGCCCCTCTATGTCTTCGGCCTGCGTGTCCTGGGGCGCGCGCTGGCGGCGGCGGTAGTCGTCAATGATCAAGTTACGGGCGAGGCGCATCAACCAGTTCTGCAAGTCGCCCTGCTTGGGGTCGTACTGTTCGAGCGAGCGGTAGACGCGGATGAAGACCTCTTGCGTCAGGTCTTCGGCTGCGTCGGAGCGGGAGGTGAAGCGGTAGGCGAGATTGTAGACGCGGCGGGAGTAGAGCGAAACGATCTCTTCCCACGCCGCGCCGTCGCCCGCGCGACAGCGGCGTACTAACTCGACACCTTCGTTGCTGAGACTCAACGCCGTTAAGGCTCCCACCACGCGCGCCCTTTCCGCCTCCAGCCCCTTGAAAAAGCGCAAAACGGCGGGCGGAGACCCCTGTTGTCGCCGGGGATTACGACGGGCGCGCGTTGAAAGTTCCCCCGGAAATCTGTGAGCGGTGGGCAGTAAACGTTGACCAGCCGGCGGTTTTAACGTTAGGCCGACGCGAGTTCCAACGCCCCGACGCGGCAAAGAAGAGCGGGCAGTAGGCAGCGGGGCCAGAAGCCAGGAGCCGGAAGCCGGGACGAAAGGCCGGCCTCTCATCTTCCGCCTCCCGTCTTATCTTCTTACGCTCTCTGTCACTCCTTCTGGCTCCTGACTCCTGTCTCCTGCTGCCTACTGCCCGCCTACGGCCCGCCGCTCACTATTCTTGCCCTGATGCGGCGAATGTTGTAGCCTTTATGAGCCACACCATATATTGTGGTTGGTATGCGGGCGTCGGGTCAAGGGGCGCGCGCCCGTCCCGACCGCCGCCCGTAAGGAACGCTCGCCGAGGGGCCTGAAAGTTTTTTGCGCCGCTACCTAAAATTCGCCGCCCTGTGCCTGGTCGCGGCGCTCGCGCTCTGGTGGTTCGGGCACGACCTGCCGTGGCACGACGTGCGCCGCGAGCTGGGGCAGTCCGACTGGCGGCTCGTCGCCCTGGCCGTCCTGGTTATTTCCACGACCTACTTCGTGCGCGCCCTGCGCTGGCGCGTGCTGCTCGCGCCGCTCGTCCGCGCCCGGCTCGTTGACCTGTTCGCGGCGACGACCGTCGGCTTCGGCGCGATCTTCGCCGTCGGGCGGGCGGGCGAAGTCCTGCGGCCGGCGTTTTTACCGCTGCGCGACCCGCGCGTGCGCCCCGGCGCGGCCTTCGTGACGGTGGGCGTCGAGCGCGTCTGCGACATGACGGCGGTCGTCGTCATCTTCGCGTTGAACCTGCTGTGGTTTCGCGCGCCGGGCGGCGACGCGGCGGCCTACGCGCTGGTGCGGCGGGCGGGTTTCGTGATGCTGGCGGTGCTACTGGCGGGCGTCGGCGCGCTGCTGCTGTTGCGCCGGCACGCGCCCGCGGTCGTCGGCTGGATTGAGGCGAAGACGGCGCGCGCGCCGCGGCTCATACGGCGCGGCGTGAAGGTCTTGACGGGGCTGCTGGCGCAACTGGCGCAGGCGTTGGGCGTCTTGACGGACGCGCGCGAACTGGCCATCGTGAGCGGTTGGACGGCGCTGCTGTGGGGGATCATCGCGGCGGGGAATTTTCTGGTGCTGCGCGCCTTCCACCTGCCGTTCGGGTTGAGCGAGACGCTGTTCGTGCTGGGCTGGGCGCTGGTCGGCTCGCTCGTGCCGACGCCGGGCGGCGCGGCCGGCGCGTTCCACCTGGTGACGGCCGCGGGGCTGTCGTTCCTCGGCGTCCTGGAGGCCAAGGCCAAGTCGGTCTCCATCGTCCTGCACCTCGTCCTGTTCGCGCCCGCGTTCTTCTTCGGGCTGTACTACTTCCTGCGCAGCGACGTGAGCCTCGCGCGGCTGCGCGGGCTGGCCGTCGCGGAAGCCGAAGAGGCGCGCACCGAGGCCGCGGCGCAGGCGCACGGCGAAACTTTACTCGGCTGAACAAGGAGACTCTATGAAGTGTCCCTTCTGCGGCTATCTGGAAGACAAGGTGGTTGACTCGCGCGAGTCGCGCGAGGGCGACGCGATCCGGCGGCGGCGCGAGTGCCTGAAGTGCGAGCGGCGCTTCACGTCCTACGAGCGGATCGACGAAATCCCCTACATGGTCATCAAGAAGGACGGGCGGCGCGAGCCGTTCGACCGCAACAAGGTCATGGCCGGGCTGCTGCGCGCCTGCGAGAAGCGCCCCGTGCCCTCGTCGAAGCTGGAAGGCATCGTCAACTCGGTCGAGAAGTACGTGCAGGAGTCGCCCGAGCGCGAGCGCCCGACCAGCAAGATCGGCGAGATGATCATGCGCCGGCTCAAGGAACTGGACAAGGTCGCCTACGTGCGCTTCGCCTCGGTCTACTTGGAGTTCGAGGACGTGACCGAGTTCATGCACGAGCTGAAGCACCTGGTGCGCTCGCGCACGGCGGGCGGCGCGGCCGCCAAGCGCCCGTCGTAAAACTTTCGCACCGCCGCCCGCGTCGCCGGCCCGCGCGCGGGCCGGCGACGAAGCCTTGCGCCGTCCGGCCCGTTAGGGCCGGCGGCGCTTTTGGTTTAGAGTGACGCGTATGGCTCTGCGGACAATCGGGCTGAAGCGGCTCGAACTGGTCAGGCTGCGCGAGCGGCTCGCGCGCCTGCTCGCCGCGTTGCAGGAGGCGGAAGCGGACGGCGCGGTCGAAGCGGGCGTCTGGCTGCCGCCGTACGATCTGTGCGAGTCGGCGGGCGCGCTGGTCGTCAAAGTCGAACTGCCGGGCGTGCGCGCCGACGAGATCGAGTTGACGCTGACGAGCGCGCAGCTACAACTCGCGGGGCAGAAAAGTAGGCGCGCACCGGCGGGCGGCGTCACGCATCTATGTTCCGAGCGCAGCTACGGACGTTTCCGCCGGACAATCACCCTGCGCCGGCCCGTGCGCGCGCGCAACGCAACGGCCGAGCTGCGCGCCGGCCTGCTCACCGTGCGCCTGCCCAAGCTCACGGATCGGCGCGGCGCGGCATTCAAGTTAGAAGTAAAGGAGCAGGGCTGAGGGAGGAAGAGCAGTAGTCAGTAGCCGGTAGTCAGTAGCCAGCATGAAGAATGCTTTTGCTACTGACTACTGCTCTTCTTCCTCCCTCATCCTTTGATAACTATGTCCTCGATTCCGAGTATCAGCGACGAGTTGGCGGCGCAGGCGGGCGGCGGCGGGGAGGGCGGCGAGCAGCAGTTGCAAGTCCCGGCGGCGTTGCCGGTCTTGCCGTTGCGCGACATCGTCATCTACCCGTTCATGATCGTGCCGCTGTTCGTCTCGCGCGAGAAATCGATCCGCGCGGTGGACGAGGCGCTGGGCGAGAACCGCATGATCCTGCTCGTCTCGCAGCGCGACGTGGACAAGGAAGAGCCGGGCGGCGACGATCTCTACAAGGTCGGCACGGTCGCCGTCATCATGCGCATGTTGAAGCTGCCCGACGGGCGCACGCGCATCCTCGTGCAAGGTCTCACGCGCGCCTCGGTCGAGGCGGTGGAGGACGCGGGCGGGTACTTGCGCGCGCGGCTCGCGGTCGTGCAGGAGCCGCCCGCGCCGGAGCGTTCGCTCGAAGTCGAGGCGCTCGTGCGCAACGTCCGCGCCTCGATGGAGCGCGCGACGAACCTCGGCAAGAACATCTCGCCCGAAGTGATGGCGATTGTCGCCAGCCTCGACGAGCCGGGGCGCTTGGCCGATCTCGCCGCGTCGAACCTTGAGTTGAAAGTCGAAGACGCGCAGTCCGTTCTTGACATCGCGGACTCGACGGCGCGGCTGCGGCGCGTCAACGAACTGCTCAACAAGGAGATCGAAGTCCTCACCGTCCAGCAGGAGATCAACACGCAGGCGCGCGCCGACATAGACCGCTCGCAGCGCGAGTTCTTCCTGCGCCAGCAGTTGAAAGCGATCCAGTCGGAGTTGGGCGAGGGCAACGAGCTGGCCGAGGAGGTGGCGCAGTTCCGCGAGAAGATCGAGGCGGCGCAGATGCCGCCGGCCGCGGCCGAGGAGGCGTTCCGCCAGCTCAAGAAGCTCGAACGGATGCACCCGGACGCCGCCGAGACGGCGACGCTGCGCAACTGGCTTGAGATCATGACCGACCTGCCGTGGTCGAAGTCTTCGACGGACAACCTCGATCTGAAGAAGGCGCAGCAGATTCTCGACGAGGATCACTACGGCTTGGAGAAGGTCAAGGAGCGCATCATCGAGGCGCTCGCCGTGCGCAAGCTCAAGGAGAAGCCGAAAGGCTCGATCCTCTGCCTCGTCGGCCCGCCCGGCGTCGGCAAGACGAGTCTCGGTCGTTCCATCGCGCGCGCGCTGGATCGCAAGTTCGTCCGGCTCTCGCTTGGCGGTTTGCACGACGAGGCGGAGATACGCGGCCACCGGCGCACCTACGTCGGCGCGATGCCCGGCCGCATCATTCAAGCCTTGCAGCAGGCGGCGACCAACAACCCGCTCATCATGCTCGACGAGATCGACAAGGTGGGCGCGGACTTCCGCGGCGACCCGTCGTCGGCCTTGCTCGAAGTGCTCGACCCGGAGCAGAACAACAGCTTCCGCGACAACTACCTCGGCGTCACGTTCGATCTGTCGAACGCCATGTTCATGACGACGGCGAACGTGTTGGAGACCATCCAGGCCGCCTTGCGCGACCGCATGGAGGTCATCCGCCTCGCCGGCTACACGGAGGAAGAGAAGCTTGAGATCGCGCGCCGCCACCTCATCCCGAAGCAGTTGGAAGAGAACGGCATCACCGCGCGCCACGTCCGCATCTCGAAGCCGGCGCTCGCCGCCATCATCCAGCAGTACACGCAGGAAGCGGGCTTGCGCCAACTCGAACGCGAGATCGGCGCGATCTGCCGCAAGGTGGCGCGGCGCGTCGCCGAGGGGCACGAGGGCACTGTGCGCGTCACGCCGAAGAACCTCCACGAGTTTTTGGGCGTGCCGAAGGTCATGCCCGGCGAGGTCTTGAAGAAGGATCAGATCGGCGTGGCGACCGGCCTCGCGTGGACGCCGGTCGGCGGCGACGTGCTCTTCATCGAGGCGTTGCGCGTGCGCGGCAAAGGGAATCTCGTGCTGACGGGGCAGCTCGGCGAGGTCATGCGCGAATCCGCCCAAGCCGCCTACTCCTACGCCAAGGCGCGTGCGCGCGAACTGGGCATCCCGGAAGACGACTTCAACATCTACGACCTGCACCTGCACATCCCCGAAGGCGCGATCCCGAAGGACGGCCCCTCGGCCGGCATCACCTTGGCGACCGCGCTCGTCTCCGTCCTCGCCCAGCGCCCCGTGCGCAAGGACGTGGCGATGACGGGCGAGATTACGCTGCGCGGGAACGTCCTGCCGGTGGGCGGCGTCAAGGAGAAGGTGTTGGCGGCGCGGCGCGCGCGCGTCACCAAAATCCTGCTGCCCGCGCTGAACCAGCGCGACATGGACGAAGTGCCCAGGGAGTTGTTCGGCGAAATCCAGTTCGTCTTCGTCGAGAACGTCCGGCAGGTCTTTCAGGAGGCACTCAAGGAGCGGGTCGCGCCGCCGCCCGCCTCGGCCGGGCCGCCGCGCCCCAAGCAGCCCTTGCCGCCGCCGCCGGCCGCGCCCGGCTCGTCGCACTGACGGGCAGAGCAGGCGCGGCGGAAAGCGGAAAAAATTCGGCCCGCCGGGGGCGCAACCGCGCGCCCCCGGCGGGCATCTTTATATGGCTGGCGCGAGGCGGTTTTGGGGGTGGAAAACGTGACCGCTTCGCCTTTTCTATCAAGCAGATAAGGTTGACATGCCGGAAGCCCGTGTGATAAGTAAAAGAACGTTCCGCGCGGCGCGGGGCGCATACCTTTCGCGGCCCCGCGTTCGTCGCTTTAGCGGAACTTTTTTCCACCCTCGCGGTTTATAACAGCGGCTACCGCTCGTGCGGTCTTAAACTTTCAAGATCGCCATCGTGGTTTGCGCTTCAGCCCGTAGCACCTTAAGGAGACTGAGCATTGATGACAACGAGCCTCCCCCGTCTAGCCCTTCGTATCGGCTTCGTCGCACTCCTGGCCCTGTCGGCGGTCGGCGTCCGCGCGCAACTGCCCGCGCCGTCGTCGCTGCGCAGCAGCACGCCCACCGACATCGAGCGGGACGCGGGCGTCGTCACCCAAGTCATCGAGCGGGCCGAGTCGCACTACAAGCAGGGGACGCTCAACCTCGACGACCAGAAGTTCGAGGCGGCGCGCGCCGAGTTCGACAAGGCGATGGACACGCTGCTCGAATCGGGCCTGGACGTGCGCGCGCACCCGCGGCTTCAGACCTACTACCTGCAACTGGTCGAGCGCATCTACCGCCTCGAAGTCCCGACGGCGCTGCCCGCCGGGCAGGGGATTGCGAGCGCCGCGCCGGTCAAGTCGGCCGGCGGCGCGCAGTTCGTCGCCGTCAACGGCCAGACGCCGCAGCCCGACGCGCCCGCGCAGACCGGGTTTTTGCGCGAGCAGAAGTTCGAGCCGTCGCCGCTCGACACCCTCGCCAAGCTGGAGTTGACCGAGGAAGAGAAGAAGGTCACGCCTGAGCAGACGGCCGAGTTTGAGGTGGCGAAGAGCGCCGTGGACTTCCAGTTCGGGTCGAACGCGCTCATCCAGCAGTTCATCAACTACTACCAGGGGCGCGGGCGCTCGACGATGGAGACGGGCCTGCGCCGCTCGGGCCGCTTCCTGACGATGGCGCGCAAGATTTTCCGCGAGGAGGGCGTGCCCGAAGACATCGCCTGGCTCGGTCAGGTCGAGAGCGCGTGGCGGCCGAGGGCTTATTCATGGGCCGCCGCCTCCGGTCTCTGGCAGTTCATCCCCGGCACCGGCTCGCGCTTCGGGCTGCGCCAGACCGCCTGGGTGGACGAGCGCAACGGCTACGAGAAGGCGACGCGCGCCTCCGCCCGCTACCTGAAGTTTTTGGCGAACCGCTACAACGGCAACTGGGAACTGGCCATCGGCGCGTACAACACCGGCGAGGGCAACATTGATCGCGCCATCTCGCGCGCGGGCGCGGCCAACTTCTGGCAGATTTACCCCTACATCGCGCAGGAGACGCGCAACTACGTGCCCAACATCCTCGCGACCATCCTGATCGCGAAGAACCCGGAAAAGTACGGCTTCCGCAGCATCCGGCCCGACGCGCCGCTCGCCTACGACGTGGTCAGCGTGCCCTCGGCGACGAGCCTGCAACTCATCGCCAGCATGACCGAGACGAGCGTGGACTACCTGCGCGAGTTGAACCCTGAACTGCGCCGCGACATCACGCCGCGCGGCGAGGCCTACAACGTGCGCGTGCCGCCCGGTCGCGGCCGCCAGTTCGTCGCCCTGCTCAAGCGCGTGCCGGCGGACAAGCGCGAGGCCGCCAAAGTCATCTCGGTCATGCCGGGCGAGGACATGGCGGCGGTCGCAGCGCGGACGGGCGTCAGCGTGGCGCAGTTGCAACTGTGGAACGCGGGCGCTGACCTGAAGGCCAACGAAAAACTGGTCGTGCCGGCCAACACCGTGCAGCGCACCATCCGGCCCGTGCGCCTGAACCAGCAGGCGACGGGGAGCGCGCTCAAGACCGTGCGCGCCCGCGCCGGGCAGACCATCGCGCAGATCGCCGCGCAGAACGGCGCTTCGGCCGAAGAGGTCGCGCGCCTGAACGGCATCGCCGCCGACCAGCCGCTCGCGGCCAACCAGACGATCCAAGTGCCCGCCGGCAAGACCGCGCCGGCCGCCACCACCACGGCGACGCCGCAGCGCGTGCGCCGCGGGCGTTAACCAGTTCAAGTCCGCGGAAGCGGCCCCGCCCAAGGGCGGCCCGCCGCGCCACAACAATCCGGCCGCCGCCTCCGAGCGCGCTTTCGAGTCTGACTTGAAAGCGCGCTTTCGCATTCGGGGCTTGCGCGTTCTTTGCAAGCTGACGGACTTTTCATCCGAACTTTTTCATCGTCCCACGCACGCCATGCTCTTCCGCACGCAATCGGCGGCCGTCTACGGGATTGACGCCGACTTGGTGGACATCGAAGTTGACCTGACGCCCGCGCGCGGCGAGGCGAACACGGCGGCGGGCGTGACCATCGTCGGCCTGCCCGACCTCGCCGTGCGCGAGTCGCGCGAGCGCATCCGCGCCGCCATCAACAACAGCGCCTTCTTCTTCCCCTTCCACAAGACGACCATCAACCTCGCGCCCGCCGACGTGCGCAAAGAGGGCGCGAGCTTCGATCTGCCCATCGCGCTCGGCATCCTCGGCGCGAACGGCGACCTCGGCCAGCGCGCGCACCTCGCGGACGCGCTCGCGGTCGGCGAGTTGTCTTTGGACGGGCGCGTGCGCGCCGTCAAGGGCGCGCTGCCCATCGCCCTGCGCGCCCGCGCCGCCAAGGTGCGCCGCCTGCTCGTGCCCGAAGAGAACGCGCGCGAGGCGGCGGTCGTCGCGGGCGTCGAGGTCTATCCGGTCGCGGACTTGCGCGGCGCGGTCGCGCTCGTGGCCGCGCTCGACTCGGCGACGCCCCCGCCGCCGCTCAAAGTCGATCCGGCCGCGCTGCTCGCGCCCGACCCGCACGCGGGCGTTGACTTCCGCGAGGTGCGCGGGCAGCAGCACGCCAAGCGCGCGCTCGAAGTCGCCTCCGCGGGCGCGCACAACATCCTGCTCGTCGGCCCGCCCGGCTCCGGCAAGACGATGCTCGCCAAGCGTCTGCCCACGATCCTGCCGCCGCTCGAATTCGAGGCCGCGTTGGAGTTGACCAAGATTCACTCGGTCGCCGGGCTGACGGGCCGGAGCGGTCTCGTCACCGCGCGCCCCTTCCGCGCGCCGCACCACACGATCAGCGACGCGGGTCTCATCGGCGGCGGGGCCGTGCCGCGCCCCGGCGAGGTGAGCCTGGCGCACCACGGCGTCCTGTTCTTAGACGAACTGCCGGAGTTCGACCGCCACGTCCTCGAAGTGCTGCGCCAGCCACTCGAAGACGGCCAGGTGACGATCAGCCGCGCCGCGATGACGCTGACCTTCCCGGCCGCCTTCATGCTCGCGGCGGCCATGAACCCGTGCCCCTGCGGCTTCTGGAACGACCCGACGCGCGAGTGCCGCTGCACGCCCTTGCAGATACAGCGCTACGTCGGGCGCATCTCCGGCCCGCTCCTCGACCGCATAGACATACACGTGGACGTGCCGGCCGTCCGCTTCAAGGAGTTGACCGCCGCAGGCGCGGACGCCGAAAGCTCCGAGGCGATCCGCGCGCGCGTCACGGCGGCGCGCGACCGCCAGCTCGCGCGCTTCCGCCACGAAGGCATCTTCGCCAACGCGCAGATGTCCGCGCGCCAGATTCGCCGCCACTGTCGGCTCGACGCCGACGGCGAGCACCTCCTGGAAACGGCCATGACGCGCCAGGGCTTATCGGCGCGCGCCTACGACCGCATACTCAAGGTCAGCCGCACCATCGCCGACCTCGCCAGCGCGGACGCGATCCGCCCCATAGACGTAGCCGAAGCAGTCGGCTACCGGAGTCTGGATCGCACTTACTGGACGTAGTGCCTCTTGCGGTTGAGGGTGGCGCGCGGCCGGGTTAACACAGAGGGCACAGAGGTAGCACAGAGGACACAGTAAAGAACTCTGTGTACATGGTGGCGTGCCCCGAAGGGTATTCGGGGTGCGCGGGCGTGGTGAGCAAGGGCGTCCACGCCGGGTCGGCCGCCGTGTCCGGGTTGCCGTCCGTGCCGGCCAGGCGGATGGCCGTGATGGGCCGCCAGAGGACGTAATGGTACTTGGCGTCCCAGCAGGCGATGACCGCGTCGGCCATGGCGACGTTTAAGAGCGCGAGCAGCCGCGCGTTCTGCGAGAGCGTCAGGTGGCGCTCGGCGGCGACCGCGGTGGCGATGCGGTTCCAGTAGGCCGGCGTGTTGCCGGCCCAGAAGACCGCGATCTGCGTCTGGTCGGCGTCGCGCGTGGGGCTGAACTTGTCGCCGACGAGCTTCGTCTCGTTCACGTCCGCCGCGTACTGCGCGCTGGTCAACGCGGGCGGCCCCTGCGGGCGGAACTGCGACGGCGTGTTGAGCGCCCAAGGGGTCATCGTGGCGAACTGCGGTCCCGCGCCCGGCGCGAAGGCGGGCGGGGTCGGCCGCCACTGCCCGACGGCCGTGCCGCCGAGGAACGGCGGCGGCGCGGGCGTGAAGCCGTCCGTGCTGCGCCACAGGATGATGTCGTCGGCGACGCGCTGGCCCCACTCGACGCCGCGCGCGATGGACTGAGAGTCTTCGGCCGCGTCTTCGGAGGCGATTGAAGCGAGTGATTCATCGCGCGCGGCGGCGAGCGCGGCCTGCTGGGCGGGGACGAGTTTGACGAGCGCGGCGTAAGCCGCCTGGACGGCGGCGGCGCGGCGCGAGGCTCCGGGCGGCGCGTCGAAGTCAACGTGTACGGGCGTGTAGCGGCGCTCGATGCCGTTGACCGCGTCGAAGACGGCCGCCTGCACGATGGCGAGGGCGCGCGCCGCGGTGGTGGGCGAGGCGTTCGCCGTCAACAGGGCTTGCTGCGCGCGCTGGTTCCACTCCGTCACCACGTCCGCCCTCGCCGTGTGGCACAGGACGACGGCGAGTATTGTGGCGGCGACGACGCCGAGCGCGGACTTTCTTTTGACACCGAGGGCGGACTTTCTTTTGCAGTCGTGGTTGTTCAAGTCGCGTCTATTCATGGCAGTGCTCCTTTCGGGCAGAGGGTTATGAGAGAGGGCAGCGGGCGGCGTTGCGTCAACGCCGCCGTGCCTTTGCAAGTCACCCGCGCGCAAGCGTCACGGTGTTCAGCGTGCCGCCGCAACAACGCGGCGCGCGGCAACGTGCGCGGGTGTGTGCCGGCTGTCGCCTGTCGTCAGAACCGCAGCCGGTACTCGGTCGAGTCCACGAAGCCGCGCACCATCTCGCGGTAGTCGGCCGGGTGCGCGTCGAGGTAGGCGAGCCACGCTTGATAGCCGGCCGGTTCGGGCGCGCGCCGCAGGTAGCCGTAGTACTGCATGGCGACGAAGGCGCGGTTGTATTCCGCGCGCGCGACCTCGTCCGAGTCGGCGACGGCGCGTAGCACCTGCGCGCGGGTCAGAGTGTTGTTGTCCAGCCGCGCGACGAGATCGGCGGCGGGCAGCGTCAGCTTCAGCGCGCCGTCGGGGTCGGCCGGGTCGGGCGTCGTGAGGTTGTCGAGCTGGTAGCGCGCGAGGAGCGCCGCGACGTAGGCGGCGTTCGAGAGCGCGCCGAACTGGCGTGCGAAGGCGTCGCGCCGGGCGAAGTCGGAGGCGAAGGATGCCTTGCGCGCGTAGACCTCCGCGGGCGTCCGGCCCGACACGCGCTGCATGTCGGCGGTCATCTCTTCGTAGGCGGGCAGCCGCCCGAAGGCGAGCTTGTAGAAGCGGAAGACGTAAGCGCCTTTCAGTTGAAACTCCGGCGAGCCGAAGAACGCGGCCGAGACCGTGAGCCGCGCCTGGTGGCGACACTCTTCGTCGGCGGCGGGGCAGTCCGCCAGCACGCGCAGCCAGGCGGCGAGGCCGTCGGGTTCGGGTTCGCGTTTGAGAAAGTCCAGGTAATGTTGGCGGACGAAGAACTGCGGATCGTCTATCGGGTTTGGGTCGGTGCGGGCCGGCGTGTACAACTCCGTGCTGTCGCGGTAGACGGTGCCGACATCGAAGTCGCCGTCCACGCCGCCCGTGACGAGGACGCGGCCGTCGGCGAGCGGCGTCTCGGTGTGGTAGAAGCGCGCCGCGTTGAGCGGGCCGGTCGGACTCCAAGCGCCCGTCGCGGGGTCGTAGACTTCGGCGGCGCTGGTCGTGATGTAGATGCCCGTGCCGCCCGCCAGCAAGACGCGGCCGCCGGGCAGCAGGGTCGCCGTCCCGGCGAGGTGGAGCGCGGCGGGGCTGCCGGTGCTATGCCACGCGCCGGCCGCGGGGTCGTACAACTCGGCCTTGAAAACGGAGTCGCTGGCGTCAAGGCCGGTCACGAGGACGCGGTCATCCGGGAGCAGCGTGGCCGTGTAAGGGCCACGGATGAGGTTGAGCGAGCCGGTGTCGGCCCAACGCCCGGCGGCCGGGTCGTACAGCTCCGCGGCGTTGCTCATGACGAGCAAGACGTGGCCGTTCGCCAGGAGCGTCATCGTGCCCGGAAGCCCCGCGCGCGGCGCGGCGGTGTTGCTCCAAAGCCCGGTCGCAGGGTCGTACAACTCCGCGCTGTCCACGGGGCCGTTGGGCTGTGAGCGCCCGACCGCGAGGACGCGGCCGTCGGGCAGCAGCGTCGCCAGGTGGGCCCCGCTGATCTGGTTGAAGCTGGCGGTGGGTCGCCAGAGGCCCGTGGCCGGGTCGTACAACTCGGCGGTGTTGAGGTACTCGAAGCGGCCGATGTCGAAGCCGTAGTTGAAGCCGCCCGCGACGAGGACTTGGCCGTTTTGCAGCCGCGTCGCGGTGTGGTTGGTGCGGCGGGCGGGGCGGCCCGCGCTCTGCCACGTGCCGGCGGCCGGATCGTACAACTCGGCGCTGCCGTTGACGGTGGAGTAGCAGAAGTTGCCGGCGCAGGGGAAGCCGCCGCCGCCGACCACGAGGACGCGGCCGTCGGCGAGCCGCGTCGCCGTGTGCTGAAAGCGGTTCGTGCCGAGCGGGCCGGTGAACGTCCAACCCGCCGCGCCCTGCGCGTAAGCCGACTGACTCCGGCCGCCGAGCAGACCGACGAGCACGGCGACGATGGTCAAGCTCACTCTGAGTAAGCGTCGAGATGAACGTCGAGACGAGCGTCGAGATGATCGTGGGGATGATCGCTGAGCGTTCGTTCTTATCTCGTTAGTTCTCGCCGCGTCGGTTCTCGTTGCGTTAGCTCTCAGCGCGTTAATTCCTGTCGCGTGCATGGCGGGCCTCCTTCATGTGAAGACGAGTCGGTGTGCCGTGAAGTCGAGACGGCGCTAGCGGGCGGAGAACGACACGTTGTCAACGGGGTCGTGCGCCGCGCCGTCGGCGAGTTTGAAGAGGCCGCCGCCGTCCGTGCCGGCGTAGAGTGTGTGCGTGCGGCCGGGGGCGAGGACTAGGGTGTTGACGGACAGGTCGGTCAGACCGTCGTTGAGCGCTTCCCAACTCGCGCCGCCGTCGAGGCTCTTGAAGACGCCGTGCCGGGAAGTGGCGACGTAGAGCGTGTCCGGGTTGCCGGGGCCGGCGACGAGGACGCGGGCGACAGAGAAGTCGCCGGGCAAGCCTCTGTTGATGGGGAACCAACTCGCGCCGCCGTCCACGCTCTTGAGCAGGCTGCCGACGTACAGGTTATCGGCCGCCTCGCTGGCCGTGCCGGCGTACACCGTGTCCAGGTCGAGCGGATCGACGGCCGCGGCGGTGACGAGGGTGTCGGTCAGCGCGGTCATGCTCCAACTCTCGCCGCCGTCCTTGCTCCGCAGGAGGCCTGTGTGGGTGGTCGTCCAGTCTTCGGAGTAGAGGTCGCCGGGCGCGTAGAGGACGTTGTTGTCGGCCGGGCTGATGGCCCAGCCGCGGGCGGCAAGACCGATGTGATCCGCGAACAGTTGTGACCAACTCGCGCCGCCGTCCGTGCTCTTCCAGAAGTAAGCCCCGCCCACGTCGCCGGCCGCGTAGTACGCGAACCAGGACGCCGCGTACAGCGTGTTCGGGTCGGCGGGATCGGAGACGAGCAGATCAATGGCACAGTCCGGCACGGTGTCCACCTTGTCCCAACCCGCGCCCGCGTCCGTGCTCCTGAACAGGGGCCGCGGCGGGTTGCCGGGGAAGCAGCCGCCCGCCGGCACCGTGCCGGCGAAGATTAGCTTCGGGTTCGCCCGGCTGACCACGACGCCGGCCGTCCAGTCCTGACGCACCTTGCGCCAACTCGCGCCGCCGTTGGTGCTCTTGAACAGCCCGCCGATAGTCCCGGCGTAGAGGTTCGCGGCCTCGGTCGGATCGACGGCGACGGCGAAGACGCGCGTGCTCGTCAGACCGTTGTTGAGCGGCTGCCAGACGGCGCTCTTGCCTTCGGCGGCGGGGCGCGCGGCGGCGGCGGGGCGCGGCGGGGCGAGCGCGCTGACGAGACCGAACGCCGCCAGCGTGCCGAGTAAGAGTCGCGCGCTCCTGCTGAGTTTTCTCATGATGACCTCCGTATGTTTGCGGGGCGAGTCGTTCGCCCTCCCAACGACACACGCGGGAAGCGGGGCCGAAACCTCTAACGCGGGCGCGAATTTTTCCGGGCGTGAAAATCTTTGGCGTTGCCGCGCGCTCCGGCGTGGGCTTATAATCCGGGCGCTCGCGTCTTGGCCTCACGCGTATTCGGAGGGTGAATGAGTGGTGACGCCCTCGCCGCAGGAAGTGACCCAACTACTCGCCGCCTGGGGCGACGGCGACCGGGCGGCGCTCGACCGCCTGCTGCCGCTGGTCTACGAAGAGCTGCGCCGCCTGGCGCACCGCTACATGCGCCGCGAGCGGCCCGGCCACAGCCTGCAAACCACCGCGCTCGTCAACGAGGCCTACCTCCGGCTCGTGGATCAGACGCGCGTGCGGTGGCAGGGCCGCGCACACTTCTACGGCATCGCCGCGCAGATGATGCGGCGCGTCCTGGTGGATCACGCGCGCGCCCGCGGCTACGCCAAGCGCGGCGGCGCGGCGCAACACGTCCCGCTCGACGAGGCGCTGGTCGTCTCCGCCGCGCGCGCCGACGAAGTGGTCGCGCTCGACGACGCGCTCAAAACTCTGGCCGAGATCGATCAGCGCAAAGCGCAACTCGTCGAGCTGCGCTTCTTCGGCGGGCTGAGCATCGAAGAGGCCGCCGCCGTCCTTCAGGTCTCGCCCGGCACGGTCATGCGCGAGTGGACGCTGGCCAAGGCCTGGCTGAAAAGAGCCGTGACGGGTGACAGGTGACAGGAAGAAGCTGTTAGCGATTAGCTGTTAGCTTTGATCTCGTCACCCGTCGCCCGTCACGGTTTACGGCTTTTCACCTGTCACCCGTCACCCGTCACCCGTCACGGCTTTTCGCCCATGTCCCCCGAACGCTGGCAGCAGATCGAGCGGCTCTTTCACGCGGCGCTGGCGCACGCGGGCGAAGAGCGCGCCGCGTTCCTCGCCGGGGCGTGCGGCGGCGACGAGGCGCTGCGCCGCGAGGTCGAGACGCTCTTGGCCGCGCACGCCGAGGCCGGCAGCTTCATCGAGACGCCCGCGGCCGACGTGGCGGCGGACTTGCTCGCGGCCGCGCCGGGCAAGCTGACGCCGGGGCAGCAGTTCGATCATTACCGCATCGAGGCGCTGCTCGGCGCGGGCGGGATGGGCGAGGTCTACCAGGCGCGCGACGCAACCTTGGGCCGGCAGGTCGCGCTCAAGCTGCTGCCCGCGCAGTTCAACCTCGACGGCGAGCGCGTGCGCCGGTTCAAGCGCGAGGCGCGCGCCGCCTCGGCCCTCAACCACCCGAACATCATCACCATCCACGAGATCGGCCAGGTCGCCGGCACGCACTTCATCATCACGGAACTCGTGGCCGGCGTGACGCTGCGCGAGCGCATGGCGGGCGGGGCCTTGCCGGTCGGCGAGGCGCTTGAGATCGCCATCCAACTCGCGTCCGCGCTCGCCGCGGCGCACGCCGCCGGCATCGTCCACCGCGACATCAAGCCGGAGAACGTCATGCTCCGGCCCGACGGACTGGTCAAGGTCTTAGACTTCGGTCTCGCCAAGCTCGCGCCGCGGCGCGCGACCGCCGCCGAGATCGAGGCGTCATCGGACTCGAAGATCAAGACGCACCCCGGTCTGGTCATGGGCACGGTGCAGTACATGTCGCCCGAACAGGCGCAGGGGCAAGAGGTGGACGCGCGCACGGACATCTGGAGCCTGGGCTGCATCATCTACGAGATGCTGACGGGGCGCGCGCCCTTCGCGGAGAAGACGCCGGGGCGCTCGCTCGCCGCGCTCCTTGAGCGCGACCCGCCGCCGCTGTCTGAGTTCGTCGCCGCGCCCGCCGAGTTGGCGCGCATCGTCACGAAGACGCTGCGCAAAGAGTTGGGCGCACGCTACCAGACGGCCGACGAGTTGTTGCGCGATCTGAAAACGCTGAAGCAGGAGTTGGAGACGCAGGTCGGCGGCGCGACCACGGGCGCGCGCCGGTTCTGGTCGCACAAGTCCGCGCGTTGGCCCGCGGCGCTCGTCGCGTGCTTGCTGCTGGCGCTCGCCGCCGCGCTCGGCGCGCTCTGGCAGGGGCGCAAGGCGCGCACGGCCCGCGCCGACGCGGCGCTCAAGACCGTCGCCGTCCTGCCCTTCAAGCCGCTCGCGGGCGGCAGCCGCGACGCGTCGCTCGAACTCGGCATGGCCGACACGCTCATCAACAAGCTGAGCGGCGTCGGGCGCATCGTCGTGCGGCCTTTAAGCGACGTGCGCAAGTACACGGCGCTCGATCAAGACCCGCTCGCGGCGGGGCGCGAGCTGGGCGTGGACTACGTGCTCGAAGGTAACCTACAGGTGGTCGGCGACCGGACGCGGGCGACCGTGCGGCTCTTGAGCGTCGGCGACGGGCGCGCGATCTGGACGGACAAGTGCGATCAGGAGTGCAGCACCGTCTTCGAGTTGCAGGACGCCGTCGCCGCGCGCCTCGCGGGCACGCTGGTGCAGCAGTTGACCGGCGGCGAGCGCAAGCAACTGGCGAAGCACTACACCGAGAACCCGGAGGCCTACCGGCTCTACAGCCTCGGCGTGGCCGAGCCGAATCGGCAGAAGAAGGTCGAGTACTTGGAGCAGGCGCTCAGGCTCGACCCCAACTACGCGCTCGCTTACCACGAGCTGTTCGGGGCCTACTTCAGGCCGGGCACGCGCGGCTTTCACGTCACGGAGGAGGAGCGGCGCAAGAGCGAGTGGGCCGCGATCAAGGCCGCGCAGCTCGACGACACGCTGCCGCAAGTGCACGTCTCGCTCGGCAACATTAAAAAGTATCACTGGGACTGGGCGGGCGCTGAGGCGGAGTTCAAGCGCGCCCTCGAACTCGATCCGAACTCGTTCGCGGCCAACGCGCTGTACGCGGCCTTTCTGGCGGACGCCGGCCGCGCCGCCGAATCACTGCCCTACGCGCGGCAGTCGGACGAACTCGATCCCGACAACCCCGAACACCTGCCGCGCTTCGTGCCCTATGTCTACCTGCACACGCGCCAGTACGACAAGGCCATCGAGTTGTACGAGACGACCTTGAAGGCGCACCCGGACGTGACGCCGACGTGGAGCTTCCAACTCGCCGAAGCCTACGTCGGGGCGGGGCGCGTCGCCGAGGCCGTGGCCCAGATGGAAAAGGTCGTGCTCGTCAACAAGGAGCCGGAGCGTTGGGACGGCTACCCCGTCCTGGCCTACGCTTACGCCGCGGCGGGGCGGCGCGCCGACGCGCTCAAGATACTCGCAGAGCAGGAACGGGCGGCGCGCGAGCGCCCCATCTCGGCCTACAACTTCGCCATCATCTACACGGGGCTGGGCGACAAGGATCGTGCGTTCGAGTACCTGAACAAAGCCTTCGACGAGCACGCCCAGCCGCTCTACCACTTCCCGTACCGGCCGATGTTCGACGGCCTGCACGCAGACCCGCGCTACACCGAACTGCTGCGCCGGATGAACCTCGTGCAGTAAGTCGGTAGCGCAGCCGCTAAGCTGACAAACCGCGCGCGCCCGTGGGCGTGCCGCGCCGCAGTTACGCCGATGAACCACGTTCGGGCGCAGCTTCTGCTCCTCCTCCTGTTGACCGCCGCCGCGGCCCGCGCCCAACTGCCCACCGGCACCATCGCCGGCTCCGTCGTAGACCCAAACGGCGCGCCCGTGGCCGGCGCGCGCCTCAGCGTCACCAACCAGGCCACGGGCCTCGCCCGCGAACTGACGACCTCCGAGACCGGCGACTACAGCGCGGCGGCGCTGCCCTCCGGCGTCTACCGCCTGACGGCCGCGGCCGCGGGCTTCCGCCCGCTCGAACGCACCGCCACGGTCGAGGCGGGGACGACGACCACCGTCAACTTCGCGCTCCAACTCGGCCCGCTCGACGAAAGCGTCACGGTCGAGGCGGCCGCGCCGCTCATGCACTACGAAGAGCACCAGGTCGGCGGCGTCGTCAGCCGCAAGCAGATCGAGAACCTGCCGCTCAACGGCCGCGGCTTCCTCGAACTGGCCAAACTTGAGCCGGGCGTCACCGCGCCCACGCGCGGCAGCGACAACCGCACCTTCATCCCCGTCCTCGGCGCGCCCACGAGCAACAACAACGGCGCGCGCACGCGCGTCACCGTGGACGGCGGCAGCGTCATGCAACTCTTCAACGGCGGCGCGGCCATGAACTTCTCGCAGGAGGTCGTCGAGGAGTTCCAACTCACCTCGGTCAACTTCGATCTGGCCGCCGGCATGACGGCCGCGGGCGCGATCAACGTCGTCACGCGCGCGGGCGGCAGAGACCTGCACGGCGGCGGCTTCTACTTCTACCGCGATCACAACCTCGCCGCTTACCCCGCGTTGCAGCGCGACCCGACCAACCCCGATCCGTTCTTCCAGCGCCGCCAGTTCGGCTTCCACGCGGGCGGCCCGCTGCGCCGCGACCGCCTCTTCTTCTTCGTCAACGCGGAGCGGAACGATCAGCGCGGCGTCGTCAGCGCGCAGCCGCGGACGCCGGAGTTCGTGCAGTTCGGGCAGATCGCGCCCAGCCCGCTGCGCGGCACGCTCCTGAGCGCGCGCCTCGACCTGCGCGCCACGCGCAATCACTACCTCTACGCGCGCTACTCGCACGACGGCACGCGCGCCTTCACCCCCACGACGCTCTCTGGGCCCGCGGGCGGCCCGACCCTGCCTTCGGCCTGGACGGAACAATCCGCCTGGGCCGATCAAAGCCTCGTCGCGCTCATCTCCACGCTGCGCCCGACGCTCGTCAACGAGCTGCGCTTTTCCTACTTCTTCATCAGCAGCCGCGAGCAAGCGGCCCGGCCGGCGGATTGCCCGGCCGGCTGCATCGGCGTCGGCGGCCCCGAAATCAGAATCCCCGACGCCAACATCGTCATCGGCCGCTCGCTCACGGCCGAGAACCTGGGCCGGCGTTATCACCTCGCCGACACGCTGACGTGGCAACGCCGCGCGCACCGGCTGCGGCTCGGTCTCGAATACGAGTACAACCGCGGCGGGCGCGTCTCGAACGCCGACGAGCCTGTGTCGCTGGTGCTCTTCTCGCCGGCCGAGGTGCGCCGCTACAACGCCCTGCCGGGCACGCCGCCGCCGCTGCGTATCCCGCTCCCCGCCGCGTTCAACACAGTCGCCGACATCCTACGCCTGCCCGTGCGCAGCTTCAGCGTGGGCGTCGGCAGCGCCGTCCCTTACCAGCGCGACGGCGCGCGCGCCAGGACGGGCCAGGTGTGGCATCTCTACGGGCACGACACCTGGCGGCTGCACCCGCGCCTCACGCTCGACTACGGTCTCGGCTGGTTCTACGACCCTTACCTGAACCGCGACCTGAGCAAGCCCGCCTACCTCGCGCCACTCTTCGGCCGAGACGCTCTCGCGCCCGTCCGCGCGGACAAGAACAACTTCGCGCCCGCGCTCGGCTTCGCCTGGGCGGCGACCGCAGACGGCCGCACGGTCGTGCGCGGCGGCGGCGGCGTCTACTACGACATGCTGAGCCTGCTGCCGCTCGACCCGGAGCGCGTCTCTTTAGGCCCGCGCGGCACGGGGCGCAGCAGCTACCCCGGCACGCGCGTCCCGAACCCGCTCGCCGACATCCCCGGCGTGCCCGTCGGCACGCCGCTCAACTTCACCTCGCCCACGCTCTTCACCGGCGCGCAGTTGCTCGCCATCCTGACGCCCGTCCGCGCAGACCTCCTGCGCCAGCGCGGCGACCCCGCCAGCCGCGACCTCTCCGTGCGCAACATAGAGGCCGACAAACTCGGCGCGGTCAGCGCCGACGACCTGACGACGCCTTACGCCGTCCACCTGAACTTAGGCTTACAGCGCCAACTCGCGCGCAACTTAGTCGTCACCGCCGACCTCGTCTACAGGCACTTCCGACACATCCCCGTCTCCGCCGACTTCAACCACTTCCTCAGCGCGCGCGGCCCCCTCCTCCCGGCGTGCGTCGGCGCGCAGCGCGACGACCCGCGCGCCGTGTGCTCGGCGGGCGCGATCAACGTCCTCACCGGCTCGGGCCAGGCGCGCTACACAGGGCTGCTCGTGCGCGTCGAGAAACGCTTCTCCCGCCGCACGCAGTTCCTCGCCGCTTACGCCTACTCGCGCAACGTCGGCTTCGGCGTCAGCGGCAACGGCACAGTCCTCAACAACGACGACTGGCGCGAAGGCGACGGCCCGTTAGACCGCGACGTGCCGCACGTCCTGAACCTCTCGGCCGTCGTCGAGCTGCCGTGGCGTTTTCAACTCGGCTTCAACTCGTCTTACTACAGCCGCGCGCCCTTCACGGCCTCGGTCGCCGGGCTGGACTTCAACGGCGACGGCACGGACGGCGACGCGCTGCCGGGCGCGGGCGTCAACCGTTTCAACCGCGGGCTTGGGAAAGAAGACCTGCGCCGGCTCGTCGAGGCCTTCAACCGCGACTTCGCCGGCCGGCGCACGCCGCGCAACCAGCTCATCCCGACGCTCACGCTGCCCTCGTCTTACGAGTTCGGCGACGACTACCAGACGCAGGACGTACGCCTGAGCCGCACCTTCGTCTACCGCGAACGCTGGAAGTTGACGCTCATCGGCGAGGCGTTCAACCTCTTCAACGTCGCCAACCTGTCGGGCTACAGCGGCAACCTGGCGAACCCGGCGACCTTCGGCCAGCCCGCCCGCCGTTTCGATCAGGTCTTCGGCTCGGGCGGCCCGCGCGCGTTCCAGTTCGGCGCGCGGCTGAGCTTTTAGCCGGCGGGCGGTCTGACCATTCGTGGCCGGGCGCGGGGAGTTGATCGCGGCGGGTGCGGGCGCAGTAAAATTCAGGCGCAGCAGGGCAACGGAGCGCGGAAAGGGGCGCATCAGACAGGCGGTGAGAACTCGCTCACGGGCCGCGAGTTAACGGCACACGCAAGCGGTACTGGCCTCGGTCGTTCGGCAAAACTCCTGAAGTGAGACGGAACACATGACGCCTGAAAGTCTCCTGCTGCCCCGAAGCGCATTCGCATCAGTGACCGCCACCGAGACCGAGCACACGCAGACGACCGACTACACGCTGGCGCAAGCCGCGGCCGGTGGCGACATCCCCGCCTTCGAGGAGTTGTACGCGCGCCACCACCGCCGCGTCTACTCGCTCTGCCTGCGCATGACGGGCAACACGGCCGAGGCGGAAGACTTGGCCCAGGAAGCGTTCATCCAGCTCTACCGCAAGATCGGCAGCTTCCGC
>DASVPY010000012.1:0-124398 GCA_036389395.1 Pyrinomonadaceae bacterium | reverse complement strand
GCGTGGACGTGTTCAACGTCATCGACCGGGCCAACTACGGCATCCCAGCCCGCTTCCTCGAAGCGCCGGGCTTCGGGCAAGCCACGTCCACGGTCACGCCCGCGCGCCGCGTCCAGTTCGCATTGAAGTTCGCGTTCTGAGCGGTAAAGATAGCGCGGGTTGTACGTCATGACGACGAGCGAGGAGCGAGAGCCGCTCTGCCCGCGCGGGCCGACGCGCCGCGGGCGCGCGGCGGATTATTTCGGGCTGTAGCGCAACGTCCTGCTCGTCTCGACCGTCGTCTTCCTGCTCGGTCTCGGCGAGGAGCTGTGGAAGAAGTTCCTGCCGAAGTACCTGGAACACCTCGGCGCAGGCCCGGTCGTGATCGGCTTGTTCGGGACGACCGAAGATTTCTTCGACGCCGTCTACCAGTACCCCGGCGGCTGGCTCGCCGACCGCGCGGGCCGCCGCCGCGCCTTCCTCGTCTTCATCGGGATCGCGTCCGTGGGCTACCTCGTCTATCTGCTCAGCCCTTCGTGGCCCTAGGTCTTCGTCGGACTGGCCTTCGCCATGGCCTGGCACAGCATGGCCAGCCCCGCCGTCTTCGCCGTCATCGCCGACGCGCTGCCGCGAGAGCGGCGCGCGATGGGCTTCACCCTGCAATCGATCCTGAAGCGCGTGCCGATGATCGTCTCGCCGCTCGCCGGCGGGGCGCTCATCGCGGCGGTCGGCGTCTCTTACGGCGTGCGCGCGGGTCTCGCCGTCACGCTCGCACTGGCCGTCGTCACGGCGTTGACCGTGCTGGCGATTAACATACCCGTGAAGACCGGCGCGGCGGTGAACATACGCGGCGTCTGGCGCTCGTTCCACGCCGCCCTCAAGCGGCTGCTCGTCTCCGACATCATCATCCGCACGTGCGAGGGGATGGCCGACATCTTCGTCATCCTGTACGTGACGAACGTCCTGGGCGTGAGCGTCGCGCGCTACGGCGTGCTCGTCGCCGTCCAGCTCACGACTTCGATTCTGGTCTACATCCCGGCGGGCAAGATCGCCGACCGGACGGGGCGCAAGCCTTTCGTGATCGCCACCTTCGTCTGCTTCGCGCTCTTCCCGCTGGCGGTGGCGCTGTCTTCGGGCTTCGCCTCGCTGGTCGTGGCTTTCGTCGTCGGCGGCCTGCGTGAGATCGGCGAGCCGGCGCGCAAGGCGATGATCGTGGACTTCGCGCAGGAGACACTGCGCGCGCGCAGCGTCGGCCTCTACTACCTCGTCCGGAGCATCACCATCACGCCCTCGGCGGCCGTCGGCGGGCTGCTGTGGAAGCTCGCGCCGCAAGTGCCGTTCGTCGCCGCCGGAGTCATCGGGCTGATCGGCACGCTCGTCTTCGCGCTGACCGTCGAGGAGCGATATGCTAGTTAAGAACGCACGTCGAAGGGAGGGCAGTAGATGAAAAAACATGGGCCGTCGTCGCCGACAGATCGTCACTTTACCTGCCGCAGATATCGGCGTCCGGTCTTGCTCCGCGCCGCGTTTCTGTCGGCGTTGGTGTTCGCGCTCGTGGCCTGCTCCGCGCCCGAAGGCCGGACGGGGCCGCAGGCGAGCGCCGGGCAGCAGCCGGCGGCCGCAGACTGGCAAGCGGTCGGGCGGGCGCTGGGTAAGGAAGGCGCGTTGCAACCCGGCGACGTGTACAAGGTCAGCCTGCCGCGCAGCGACTTGCAGGTCACGGCCGGCGGCGTCCAACTCAAGCCCGCGCTCGCCCTCGGCTCGTGGGTCGCGTTCAAGCGGACGGGTGGCGACGCGATGGTGATGGGCGATCTCGTGCTCACCGAGGACGAGGTGACGCCCGTCATGACGAAGCTGCAAGCGGGCGGCGTCGAGCGGACGGCGCTCCATAACCACGTGCTCCGCGAGTCGCCGCGCGTGATGTACATGCACATCGGCGCGCACGGCGACGCGGTACAGATTGCGCGCGCGATCCACGACGCGCTCGCCCTGAGCAAGACGCCGCTGACCGCGCCGACAGGCGCGCCCGCGGGCGGAAGCCAGAACCAGGACATCGGGATTGACCCCAAGCAACTCGATCAGATCATGGCGCAGGCGGGCAAGGTGAACGGCGGCGTCTACCAGTTCAGCATCCCGCGCGCCGAAGCGGTCAGCGACGGCGGGATGGAAGTACCGCCCGCGATGGGCCTGGCGACGGCCATCAACTTCCAGCCGACGGGCGGCGGCAAGGCGGCCGTCACCGGCGATTTCGTCCTGGTCGCGGGCGAGGTCAACCCGGTCATCAAGGCGCTGCGCGAGAACGGCATCGAGGTGACGGCGCTCCACAGCCACATGCTCACCGAAAGCCCGCGCCTCTTCTTCATGCACTTCTGGGCCGACGACGACGCGCAAAGGCTGGCGCGGGGTCTGCGCGCGGCGCTCGACAAGATGAACATTGCGAAGCCGCAAACGAAATAAAGTCTGTCGTTGCTTTAACTGCCTGCCACATCTGTTGAGGCCAGCGGGCGCAGCCTGACGACCCACTAGCGCGCCGACGTTGAAACGTATTCGCGGGTCTCGGCATATACAGATGAAACGCACGTCGGCCGTGTCCACGTTTGTGTACGCGGGGCTAATGATCTGTGACTGATAGTAGACACGTTCTATGCGCCATAAACAGGCTCGGCCGGATTTTCCGGGTAGTTCATGCGGCTTCGAGTCCGGCATGGCTGTTGTCCTTAGTTAAAGCTTCTACAAGCGGCCGGCGGTCTCTCAGTTAACGCGCTCCGATCCCGCCGGCGTCACGTGCAAAGCCCCCGTGTTCCGAGCGTTTCCAGGGAGCCTCCTCAGCCATCAACCGTAAAGCGGCTCAGGCGACAAGAACCTCCGATTCACACGTACGAAGGAGACGAACATGAGACAGACGGCGGGCAGACCCCAGACGACCGACTTCACCCAGGACGTGTTCGGGCGCTACGTCTGCAACGGCATGGACGAGGCGCTCAACAGCACGGACAAGAACAGGAACCGGCCGAACGGCGAGCCGCAGAGCGACGCGCGCCCGTTCGACATCATCGTGATCGGCGGCGGCAGTTTCGGCGGCACGCTGGCCCAACACCTGCTCTTCGCCGACAAGACCAACAGCCACCGCATACTCGTGCTCGAAGCCGGCTCGCTCGTGCTGCCCGAACACGTCCAGAACCTGCCCGTGCTCGGTCTCAACGTGCCGGGGCCGACCACGCAGGACCCGTTCCAGCTCCGCAACGAAGTCTGGGGGCTGCCGTGGCGCTCCGACGACAGGTTCGGTTACACCGGCCTCGCCTATTGCCTCGGCGGGCGCTCCGTCTTCTTCGGCGGCTGGTCGCCGCAGTTGCTCAACGACGAGATGCGCGACGATCTGTGGCCCAACAAGGTCAAGACGGACTTGAACACTCGCTACTTCGCCGAGTCCGCCGAGCAGATCGGGACGGACTCGGCCAACGACTTCATCAACGGCGAGATGCACCGCGCGCTGCGCCAGCAACTCTTCGACGGCATCAACGGCGGCCAGGTGACCGAGGCCATCCCCCTGGACGAGTTGCCGTTGACGCTCAAGGCTTACGCCAAGCAGCCGAAGCCGATCCGCAATCTGCACAAGCTGGAAGCGCCGCTGGCCGTGCAGAGCCAGCAGGTTTCGGGTCTCTTCCCGGTCAACAAGTTCAGCGCCATCCCGCTGCTCGTCAAGGCCGCGCGCACGGCCGCCTTTGATTCGGCCAAAGGGATGCCCTTCGTTGACGATGTGAAGAAGCGTTTCATGATCGTCCCGCACTGCCACGTCATCCGGCTGGTGACGGACGTGCAGGGCGGCACGGGCCGCGTGACGGAAGTGCAGACGGAGGTCAACCAGCCGGTCGGCTGCGACGCGGCGCAGACGCAGAAGACGCGGGTCAACATCCCCGTGGGCGACAACGCCAAGGTCATCATCGCGCTGGGCACTATCGAGAGCACACGCCTCGCGCTGCTCTCGTTCCAGGGCATCAGCAACTACGACCGCATCGGCAAGAACATGTTGGCGCACCTGCGCTCGAACCTGACCATCCGCATCCCGCGCGCCGCCCTCTCGGGCCTCGACCCGCACGTCAAAGCCCTGCAAGCCTCGGCGCTCTTCGTCAAGGGCCGGCACAAGCACAACGGCCAATACTCCTTCTTCCACCAGCAGATCACCGCGGCCGGTCTCGACCGCCCGAGCACGGACTCCGAGGCGGAGCTGTTCAAGAAAATCCCCGACATAGACACCTTCGACCCGATGCGCCGCGCGAGCGACGACCGCATCGTCATCACCATCCGCGGCATCGGCGAGACCGAGCCGCACAACCCGAACAGCAGCATCACGCTCACGGGCGAGACGGACGAAGTCGGCGTCCGGCGCGCCTTCGTCAAGATCGTGCCCTCGGACAAGGACAACGTGCTCTGGGAGGCGATGGACAAGATGGCCGACGAGATCGCGCACGTCTTCGCCAACGGGCACGACTTCGAGGTGCTCCTGTCCGACGACAAGACGTTCGTCAAGGTGACGCCGGCCGACGATCTGAAGGCCGTGCTGCCTTACAAGTTCAAGGGCGACGGCGGCCGCCGCGACGGCATGGGCACGACGCACCACGAGGCCGGCCCGCTCTGCATGGGCGACGACCCCAACACGTCCGTGACCAACTCCGACGGGCGCTTTCATTTCGTCAGCAACGCCTACACGATTGGCCCGGCGCTCTTCCCGACCGTCGGCTCGCCCAACCCGATGCTCACGGGCGTCGCGCTGGCGCGGCGCATGGGCGATCACCTGAAGGTCGCAGACTTCACGCCCGACCCCGGCTTCAAGCTGTTGTTCGCCGGCTCCGCGACCGACAACTGGCGCATGTCCACCATCAAGAACCAGCCGAACAACAACCCAGGCACGTTCCTGCTCGTGGATCGCTCACTCGAATCGCTGCCCGGCAACGACCTCGGGCTGTTCTACTGCACCGACCCGACCCCGGCCAACTTCATCCTCAAGCTCGAATGGCTGCGCTGGCGCGACGACGACAACGCCGGCGTCTTCCTGCGCTTCCCCGACCCGAACGGCAAGGGCTACAACAACACCGCCTACGTGGCCATCAACTTCGGCTTCGAGGTGCAGATCGATCAACTGGCCCGAGACGACGGCGCGGCCATACACAAGACCGGGGCCGTCTACAACTTCGCCGCCCCCACCCACGTGCCCGCGCGCGGCGCGGGCGAGTGGAACGAGTTTGAGATTCACGCCAACGGGCAGCACTACACGGTCTTCCTCAACGGCGAGAAGATCACGGAGTACGACAACCCTGATCCCGGCCGCGGTCTGGCCAGCGCGCCGGGCGTGCCGAGCTTCGTCGGGCTGCAAACGCACACGGGCCGCGTGGCCTTCCGCAAAATCCAGATCAAGGAGATCGTCTGACACGCGCTGGCGCGCGCGCGTGCATCGGTACGGAGCCGGGGAGACTGCTTGGGACATAGAACACCAGACATGAAGCAGCGCGTAAGGAAGCCCGGATGTTTCTTCGGCCGTCGGATCATCGCAGTAGTGTCGTCTGGCACGGCCCGTTCTTCGAGCACCGGAGTCTGGCCGTCGTCAACCGCGAGTTAGCCCTCGCGCTGCTTGAGACCGGGCGGGTCGAGCTGTACCTACGATATGACCGGCCGCCCGCCTTCGCCCCCGACGCAGACCCGCGCTTCGCGCCGCTCGCCTCACGGGCTGTTCATTACCCGAACGTCCCCGCCGTAGCGATCCGTCAGGCTTGGCCGCCGAACTTTCGGCGGCCGCAGGCGCGTCGGTTCGTGCTGATCCAGCCCTGGGAATTCGGCTCGCTCCCCAAAGCCTGGGTGCGTGCGATTGCCGACACGGTGGACGAAGTCTGGGTTCCCTCAACGTTCGTCAGGGAAGAATATCTCACGAGCGGAGTCGCCCCTGATCAGGTCGCCGTCGTGCCGAACGGCGTCAACACGGCGGTCTTCAACCCTCAAGTCGCGCCGGCCGCCCTACCCACACGCAAGCACTTTAAATTCCTATTCGTCGGCGGCACGATCTCGCGCAAGGGCGTGGACGTGTTGCTGCGCGCTTACCGACAAAGCTTCAGCGCGCGTGACGACGTGACGCTCGTCATTAAGGACTTCGGCTTGGAGTCTTTCTACAAAGGACAGGGCGCGCGGGCGCAGATTAACGCGTTGCAGGCCGAGCCGGGCGCGCCGGAAATCATCTACCTCACCGGCGACTTGGACGAGCGGGAGATCGCCGCGCTCTACAGTGCTTGCGACTGCCTGGTGCAACCTTATCGCGGCGAAGGCTACTGCCTGCCCATCGTCGAGGCCATGGCCTGCGGTAAGCCGACCGTCGTCACGAACTACGGGGCCGCGCTCGATTTTGCGAACCCGGCTAACAGCTACCTGATCCCGGCCTCCGTGGTCAGGCTGCGCGAGAAGCGCGTGCTGGACATGGAGACGGTGGACTACCCGTACTGGGCCGAGCCGGACGGTGAGGCGCTGGCGGCGACGCTCCGGCGCATCTACGAGCAGCCCGCCGAGGCGCAGGCGCGCGGGCAGCGGGCCGCCTCCGACGTGGCGGCCAGACACACCTGGACGCGCGCCGCACACGTTGCCGCCGCCCGCTTGGAAGGGCTGGTTCAGAATACAGCGGGCGGCAAAACGCGCGCGCGGCGTCTGCGCGTGTTGCACCTCACGGCCGAGTTCCCGCCGCTCATCTGGGGCGGGCTGGGGACGGCCGTGGGCGGGCTGGCGACGGCTTCGGCGCGCGCCGGCATGGAGGTCGTCGTCTTACTCATCGGCTACCCGAACCGCTTCACGAGCTACGGGTGGTCTGACTTGACGGAATACACGGAGGGCGACGCGGAGCTATTTGTGAGCGACCTCGCGCGGCTAAAAATCATGCAGGTCTCGAAGGCCAACGCGCTGGCGACCGCTTTGCGTCTAGCGCGGGAGTGGCATCCCGATGTCGTCCACGTACACCCGGTCGAGCTTTGGCCTATCGCGCGCGCCCTTCAGCAGTCCGGCACGCCGGTCGTCTACACCGTCCACTCGCTGAACCTGGCCGAGTACGAACTCGGGCGCGAGCCGCCGGAGATTCTCAACCTGTGGCGCACGCAGGAAGAGATACTCGCCGCGGCGGATCGTGTGCTGGCTTTGACGGAGAGCGAAAGAGATTTGTTGGTTCAGGCCTGTCCTCATGTGCAGGAACGGGTCAGAGTCATCGGGAACGGGATTGACGAGCTGGGTACAGACTCGCGCCATCGGCCCGAACAGACGGGAGACGATGCACCCTTAGTGCTCTACACCGGGCGCTTTGTAGATCGCAAAGGCATTCGTGATCTGCTCGCCGCCGTGCCGCTGATTCTGGCACAGGCCCCGGCGACGCGGTTCGTGCTGGTCGGCGGCTACGGCAGCGGCGAGCACATGGCCCGCGAGTGGCTGCCGCGCGAGGTGGAGCAACACCGCGGTCAAGTTCATTTCACCGGCTGGCTCTCGCCGCGCGCGGTCGCGGAGTGGTACGCGGTCGCAGACATTCTGGTCGTGCCAAGTTGGTACGAACCCTTCGGCATGGTCATCCTCGAAGGCATGTTGTACGGGCTGCCGATAGTCGCGGCCGAGGTCGGCGGGCCGGCGGAGATTCTGGCGCACGGCCGCACGGGTCTGCTCTTCCCCCCGAAGAACGTCGCGGCGCTCGCGGAGAACGTGCTGCGTTTAGTGACGGACTCGGAGCTGCGCCGGCGCATCGGTCTTGCGGCGGCGGCCGACGTTCGAGGCAAGTGGCTCTGGCCGCACGTCGTCGAGCGGATGCGCGGAGTGTATAGCGAGGCCGCGCTCGATGGAGCAGGCTCTTCTTTACGGTCGTGTTAAGATGCGGCCTGCGCCGGGCGGCAGCGGCCCGCGCGCGTAAGACCTTAAGCCCACCGTTTAGCCTCGCTGGCTCGCAGAGGCACGGCTGACAAGCTCTCACGTCTCGACCTCGACGGTGCGGCGCGCCGGGCGCGCGCGCGCATGATCGAAGTGTACACAGGAGGCAGAGCACATGGCAGACGACCCGACGATCCGCTGGGACTTGGCGAACCGCTTCGGGATACAGACCGACGAGTCGCAGGACGCGTGGCACACCGGCTGTGTCACGGACGTGCTGGAGTTGGACACGGGCGGGCTGCTCGTCTCCTCCCCGACCGGCGGCGTCTGGAGCATAGACACGGGCGGCAACACGCTGCCGCTGTCGGACAGTTGGCCGAACCCGGACGTTAACTGCCTCGCGTTCGGCCCCGACGATCCACGCCACGTGTTCGCCGGGTGCGCGCGCGGCGTCATCCGCGAAACCGATCTCGGCGAGGCGCTGCCGCTGCTGGCCTGGCGCGAGGTCGCCGCCCCGCTGCCGGCCCACGCGGGCGACGTGAACGGCCTCGTCATCATCCGCAACCTGCGCCGCCTCATCGCCGCCTGCGACGGCGGCCTCTTCTGGACGACGCTCCCGCCCACCACGCCGCGCCCCGGCTGCCTCCTGCCTTTAGGCCCGCCGCCCGCGCGCGCGCCTTACGTCTGGCGGCAGGCGAAGGTGGAGAACGTCAACGGCGTAAGAGGCTTCTGGGACGTGGCCGTCGCCGCCACGCGCAACAGCGAGTCGCGCTCGCAGTTGGAGGATCGGCGCGTCATCACGGTCGTCGCGGGCGGGGTGGAGCGGGGCGGGCTGTTCGTCGGCATGTGGGACGACGCGGGCGATCTGATCATGAAGCAGGCCCGCATCCGTAACGAGGACGGCTCGCTCGACGCGGGCCTCTTCAAGTGGATGGGGACGTGCTCCGTCTCTTCGTGCGAGGCGCGCCCCACCGTCGTCTACGCCGGCTGCGCTTACCGCGACGGGCGTTTCTTCCGCGTCCTGCGCTCGCAGGACGGCGGGCGCTCGTGGACGGTCATGGGCACGGAGGTGACGAACAGGTGGATCGATCTGACCAGCTACGCCGGCGATCAGGGCGCGCTCTGGAACAACTGCATCGCGGTCTCGCCGACGAACCCCGGTCTGGTCGCACTCGGCTGGGTGGCGCTGTTCCTCACCCTCGACGGCGGCAAGACGTGGCGGTTCGTCGAGGAAAGCCCACACCTCCACGCCGACTGCCATGCCGTGCGCTTCTACCCCGAGACGGCGGGCGCGGTGCACAACCTCTACGTCGGCAGCGACGGCGGCGTGGCGCGCATCAACCTCGACGACTACCTCAACCCGCCGGGCAAGCCGTTCCAGAGCAACTACAACTGCCAGTTGCCGATCTTGCAGTGCTACTCGACTCTCATCCGAGACTTCTACGGTACGTTCGCCCCGTCGCGGACAGTGCCGTGGCTGATCGCCACCGGCTTGCAGGACAACGGCAACGTGTATTGTCAACACGGCCCGACCCTGACGCCTTGGCTTCCCATCGAAGGCGGCGACGGCGGCTGGAACGCCTTCCTCACGGACGGCGCGCTGCTCCACAACTGGATGGGCGGGCCCGTGTCGGCGACGACGTTCAACAGCGCGGGCGGCCCGGTCGTGACCGGCGTCGTGGCCGTGACCAACCCGCCCGGTCTGCCCGGCCTCGTCGGCCCGTTCGGCGAGGCGGTGGCGCGGCCCACGTACCGCAACGCGGCGCGGCAACTGTTACAGGCGCTCGCCGCCAGGCAGAATCAGGTCTTCGGTCTGTTCGTTGACGACTCCGACAGCCCGCGCTATCACTGGGAGTTGCTGGCGACGTTGCCGGCCGGCGAAATCGCCGAAGGGCTGGCGTCGTTCCACGGCGGCTCGGTCTTCGTCGGCACGGCCGGCGGTAAGATGTACGTCGTGGACACGAAGCAGGGCAGCGTCCTTGAGCTGCCCGTGGCGCTGCCGAAGCCCGCGCCGAGCGCGACCGTCAAGGGCGGCGACATTAACCGGATCGTGCTCTTCAGCGAGTCCGAGGCCTACGCCCTGATGAACGCCGCGCAGGCGACCTACAAATCCGTTGACCCCGTGACCGGCGCGGTCAAGGACAAGACGATCACGTCTTACTACGTGCTGCGGCTCGACGGGTTGAAGTGGGTCGTGACGGGCGGGGCCGGGTTGCCGAACGAGCGGCTGTACGGGCTGGAAGCGGTGGCGCTCCCGCAATCGCGCGTGCCCCACGCACTCTTCGCGAACACGGACGACCGCGTCTACGTCAGCCGCGACGCGGGCGCGAACTGGCAACAGGCGGCGCAAGGTCTGCCCCGCAACCCGCATTGCGCCGACCTGCGCTTCGTCAGCTCCGAGCAAGGAGCGGCCCTGTACCTCAGCACCTACGGGCGCTCGGTCTGGGTGGCCAAGCTACGCTAGAATTGACAACCCAACGCGCCTATTACAATATAGCGCGCGTACCGCGCAGGGCTTCTTCGCGCAACGCTGTTTGCTCCGTTACCCATCGCCCATTTAATCGCCCGCATGAACCGCCGACAGAAGCCGTCAACATTCTGCTGAAGATCGCCTTTATGCCTCGACGGCATCAGCACGAAGGGCCGGCTTTATTGCTTGCGGGTCTGCTCCGGCCCTCACAGCAGCTCTTGAGGATGAGTATGCGTCGCGTCCTTCCCACCACTCGGCCCGCGCACATTGGCGCTGCCCGGCAACGCGCGCGCCGCAAGCGTAACTTACTCGCCCTCCCCCTGCTGTTGCTGAGTCTGCTGACGGCAGACTTGCAGGCCCAGAGAGCGCCGACCCGCCCCGCCCCCGCCGCGCCGGCTGTCGCGCCGGGCGAGTCGCCGCGCACCGCGCAGAAGTTCACCCGCGAAGGCATCACCGTCGAGTTCACGATTGAGCCGCTCACGGCAGACGCGGGGCACGAGACCCGTCTGCGCGAAGGCGCGGAGGCGTTAGTGCGCTTTAAGATCACGGACGCCAACACGGGCCAGGCCGTGACCAACCTGCGGCCGACCGCCTGGATCGATCTCAGGACGACGGGACAGATGCCCGACGCCAGAGCGTGCCGGGAGAAAATCCAATCGTTCCTACAGGCGAATTACGCGACCCGCCCGGACATAGACCTGAACACCTACTTCGTCCTGGCCCTCAATCACGAAGCGAACATCTCCGTCATCGATCCGCTCTCAGGCTTCGGCAGTAGCAAGCTCTACACGCTGGTCGCGCTGAAAAGCCCCGGCGCAGACTGGGTCTTGAGCAACGATCAGAAGCGTCTGTTCGTCTCCATGCCACTCGTCAACCAAGTGGCCGTGGTTGATACCACGACGTGGAAAGTGCTCGCCGACCTCGACGCCGGGCCGAACCCGCAGCGCCTGGCTTTGCAGCACGACGAGAAATACCTGTGGGTGGGCAACGACGGCGACGCCGAAGCGGGCGGCGTCACGCTGCTCGACGTGGCCGCGTTGAAGCCCGCCGCCCGCCTGCGCACCGGCGCGGGGCATCACGAGATCGCTTTCACCAACGATGATCGCTACGCCTTCGTCACCAACCAACAGGACGAGACGCTCTCGGTGCTCGACGTGCCCGGCCGCGTCAAGCGCAGAGACCTCAAGGTCGGCGCGCGCCCGGCGGCGCTGGCCTTCTCACCGCTGAGTAAAGCGGTCTACGTGCTGAACGAAGGCGACGGGGCGGTCGTGGTGGTGGGCGGTCAACGGCAGGAGATACTGGCGCGGCTGAGCACGACGCCGGGCCAGGCGGCGCTTCGCTTCTCGCCCGACGGCCGCTACGGCTTCGTCGTCAACCGCACGGCCGGCGTCGTCAGCATCTTCGACGCGGCCACCAACCGGCTGCTGCACACGCTGACGCTCGGGGCCGCGCCCGACCAGGTCTCGTTCACAAAGAACTTCGCTTACGTCCGCTCGCTCGACAACGAGTTCGTCACGATGATCGGCCTGACGGAGATCGGGAAGACGGGCCTTGAGGCCTCCGTCACGCGTTTTCCCGGCGGGCAGAAAGCGCCGCGCCTGGCCCGACAGACCGCGCTCGCGGACGCGATTGTCGCCGCCCCGGAAGACGGCGCGGTGCTCGTCGCCAACCCGGCCGATCAGATGATCTATTACTACGCGGAAGGCATGGCCGCGCCGATGGGGAGTTTTCAGAACTACCGGCGCGCCGCCCGCGCCGTGCTCGTACTCAACAAGAGCCTGCGCGAGACCGCGCCCGGCAACTACACGACCACCATCAAGCTGACGCGGCCGGGTAATTTCGATGTCGCCTTCCTCACGGACGCCCCGCGGCTGGTCAACTGCTTCGACCTCGCGGTGCAGCCCGACCCGGCGCTGCAAAAGCAACGCGCGCCCGCGATCAAGATCGAACCGCTCAAGCAGGGCGGCACGATCAACGTCGGCGAAAACTACCGACTGCGTTTCCGTGTGACGGACGCGAGCACGGGCCAGCCGCGGGCCGATCTGACGGACATCGGCGTGCTCACCTTTCTCGCGCCCGGCGTCTGGCAACAGCGCGGCTGGGCCACGCCGGTCGGCGCGGGCCTCTACGAGTTCAGCTTCGTGCCGCCGCAGGCCGGCGTCTACTACGTCTTCTTCCAATGCCCCTCGCTGGGTCTGCCCTACACGCAGACGCCTAACCTGTTCCTGCAAGCGACGGAGAAAGGCCCCTAGCGCCCAAGTGTTTCGACGAAGTGCTGCCCATCACTGATAAGGTACAAGATGATGAAGACCAACCCTTGTGCGCCTGATTACGCGTTGCCGCGCGGCAGAATTTTTGCGCTCATCAGCGTCGCGCTCATGCTGTGCTGTGGCGGCTACGCCAGCGCCGCGCCGACGCGCGACCCGGCCCAACAGCCGGCGCAGGCGGGCCACCAACCCGCCCCTACGCCGACCGAGCAACCACCGGCCGAACAATCGCCCGCGCAGCGTTACTTCACAGATGTCGTGCTCGTCAATCAGAACGGCGAACGGATGCGCCTCTACAGCGACCTGCTCAAAGGGAAGGTGGTGATCATCAACGCCTTCTTCGCCACCTGCCAGGCCAGTTGCCTGCCGCTGAATCGCAACCTCGAAAAAGTGCAGGCGGCCCTCGGCGACCGCGTCGGCCGTGATGTCCACATCATCTCCATCAGCGTCGATCCGACCGTGGACACGCCGGCCGCCCTGAAAGCGTATGCCGCGAAACTTCACGCCAGGCCGGGCTGGTACTTCCTCACGGGCGAGCGGCAGAACGTGGAACTCGCGCTGCGCAAGCTGGGGCAGTACGTCGAAGACAAGCAGAACCACACCAACATCTTCATCATCGGCAACGAGCGCACCGGCCTCTGGAAGAAAGCGTTCGGCCTCGCCGCGAGCGCCGAGCTGATCAAAATCGTCGAGAGCGTGCTCAACGATCAACCGGCCGGTGACAGGTGAGAGTGGTGCAGCCGCATCGCCGCGCACGTCTGCCGCGCTACAGCAAGTGTCTCGCCGTGCTGGCGGGCGCGGCCCTGCTGCTTTCAGTCGCTCAACACGCGCAGAGCGTCGCGCCCGCACAGCAGAGTGCGTTGACGCCGCAGGAGCAGCGCGGCAAGCAGATTTACGTGCTGGGCACGAGCGCCTCCGGGCAGGCGATTCTGGCCTACCTGGGCGACGAATCTTTGGAAGTGGACGGCAGCACGCTGGCCTGCGCCAACTGCCACGGCTGGGACGGACAGGGTAAGCCGGAGGGCGGCGTCACGCCTTCCAACATCGCGTGGGCGGCGTTGACGAAACCGTACGGGGTGACGCACCCGAACGGGCGCAGTCATCCCGCCTACACGGAGCGTGCGTTCGAGCTGGCGCTCACGCGCGGTCTCGATCCGGCCGGCAACAGGCTGCTCAACGTCATGCCGCGTTACCAGATGTCGCGCGCGGACATGGCCGACCTGATCGCCTACGTGAAACGGCTCGGCACGGATCGCGACCCCGGCATCACCGACGACAGCATCAGGATCGGCACGGTCGTCCCGACCAGGGGCGCGCTCGCGGAAATGGGCCAGGCCGTCAAGGCCACGCTCAGTGCTTATTTCGACGAGCTTAACAGTCAGGGCGGCATCTACAACCGCCGGGTCGAGTTGAAGTTTGCCGAGACCGGCGAGACGCCCGCGGGCACGCGCGCCAACGTCGAACAACTCCTGCGGGCCGAACAGGTCTTCGCGCTGACGGGCGCGATCACGGCCGGCGCGGATCAGGAACTCTTCACGCTGGCGGCCGAGCGGGCCGTGCCGCTGGTCGGGCCGCTCACCTTCTACCCCGCGCCCGGCGCGCCCCTGAACCGGCAGGTCTTTTATCTCCTCTCAGGCTGGGACGCGCAGGCCCGCGTGCTCGTCAACTTTGCCGTGCAGCAAACGGCGGCGGACAAGACGAGCGTCACGATTGTCTCGCCCGGCAGCGCGGCGGCGCGCGGCGTCGCGGAAGTGATCAAGGATCAATTTCGGAAAGACGGCCGGCGCGCGCCGGACACTTACGAGTACGCGCCCGCCGCTTATGACGCCACGGCGCTCGCGCGCAAGCTCAGCGAGACCGAACAGTCGGCCGTCTTCTTCCTCGGCTCCGGCGCGGAGGCGCTGGCCCTGACCGAAGCGGCCGAGAAGCTGCACTGGTCGCCGCAGCTATATTTGCCGAGCGCCGTCGTCGGGCAAGAGATACTCGCAGCGCCCGCCAGCTTCGATCACAAAATCTTTCTCGCCTTTCCCACTTCGCCCGCGGCGCAGACGCCGCAGGGCGTCCAAGCCTTCCGCGCGTTCGCGGCCAAGCATCAACTGCCCGCGCATCACCTGGCCGCGCAGTTGTCGGCCTACGCCGCCGCCGCGGTGTTGGCCGAAGGGTTGAAGCGCGGCGGGCGCGACCTCAGCCGCGAGAAACTGATCGCGGCGCTCGAAGGCTTCTACGAATTCGAGACCGGCGTGACCCCGGCGCTGACTTACAACCCCAACCGGCGCATCGGCGCGCTGGGCGCGTACATCGTCTCGCTCGACCTGAACAAGAAACAGTTCGTGCCCGCGAGCGGCTGGCTCAACGCCAACTGAGCGTGCGTTCGGAAGTCGCCGGGCATGAGCGAGTGGCGCGTTGAAAAATTGATTGACAGGAATCCGAGTTAGGTTTACGCTTTGCTCGCGCTGCTAATTAACTAGCTTTTCTTTTTGCCCCATTGCTCTACACACACATTCAGCTAACGAACGCTTTATCTTTGTTGGCCTCACATTAACTCCGTTACGAACCAGGGGTCACTTCGGGGCGGGCTTGAAAGAGTTTCCAAGCGGCCGGGAGGACGGATTGTATGCTGAAGCGGGAACGTGCGTTCACCTACGGTGCTCTCTATTGCGTCGCGCTGGTGCTCGCGCTGGGCGCGCTGGCTAATCAGGCAAACGCGCAGACGCCGCCCGCGCCGCCCCCCAGTCTGGCGCGGACGGCCGCGCCGAGTGCGACGCCCGCGCCGTCTCCGGCCGACGCGCCGCCCGCCCCCATCGCGGAAGCCGACGTTGCGCCGCTGGCCGCCGCGCCCGCCTTGCCGGGTACGGCCGACGCGGGCCCGCCGCCGGCCGCGGCCGCCGCCGCAACCGGCCCGGAGCCTGCTCCGGCCGATCAGCCGGCAGCGCAGGACGCCGGTACGGCCGGCGCGCAGGACGAAGCGCCGCCCCCGCCCATCTCCTGCCAGGACACCAACACCGTCACGGCCAACGTGGTCGCACTCGACCAACCGTTCATGCTCAACCGGCTCGGCGCGGCCGTGCCGCAGGGCATGGTCTTCGCTCTCAAGCAGGACGTTGTGCCCATTACGGGGACGACGGTGGGGGCGGGCAACGCCATGCTGCGCAGCGACAAGCGCCCGCGCCCGATGGTCTTGCGCGTGAACAAGGGCGCTTGCCTGAAGATCACTTTCACCAACTATCTGGCTAATCCCCCCCAGCCGCTCAACGCGCTTCAGCCTGTGACCCGCCAGGCGTCCGTGCACGTCAACGGGATGCAGTTGGTCTCCGGCGCGGGATCGCGGCTCGGCACGAGCAGCGGCATCGCGGCCGACGGCTCGTTCACGGGCAACAACAGCACCAGCCTCGTCGATCCCGGCAAGACGGCGACCTTCACCCTGTATGCCGGCGAGGAAGGTTCGTTCCTGCTCTACAGCGGCGGCTCGACCTTCGGCACGAACGGCAGCACCGCGGGGCAGTTGACCGCCGGCCTGTTCGGCGCGGTCAACGTCGAGCCGGCGCAGGCCGAGTATTACCGCAGCCAGGTGACGGCCGCGGATTTACAACTCGCCTGCCAGCGGGTATATCCGAACGACCCCAACAGCCCTTGTAAGACGACGGCCGACGGCCACCTGATCATCAATTACGATGCGGTCTATCCGGTCACGCACAAGTATGCGTGCCGGCCCGTCCTCAAGATGGTGGACGTGCCGCGCGCGCCGACGGCCGGCACTTGTCAGGTGCTCCCGAACAGTCCGCCGCAGACCTTCTACACAGACCTGACGGCCTTGATCACCGGCCCCAATCACGGGCGCTTTCCCGACAACGGGCCGCCGGTCGCCGTCTCGCCCGACCGCAATCAGCCGTTCCGCGAGTTCACGATCCACTACCACGAAGCGCCCAACGCGACGCAGGCGTTCACGGACTTCTACCTGCCGCCGCAGATCACCACGACGCTGACGGCGGCCATCACCGCCACCAGCACCACGCCGATCACGGTCGGCTCCACCAACGGCTTCCCCGCCAGCGGCTTCATCACCACGCCCAACGGGGAGACCATCCAGTACAGCGGCATAACGACGACGCGCGTCGGGACGACACAGATCGTGCGCGGCATTAACAGCACGCCGGCCGCGGCGGCCGCGCAGAGTGTGATCACGCTGTATCAGTCGCAGGACTTGTCCGGTATGCTCGCGCCCGGCAAAGACAACTTTGCGATCAACTACGGCACGGGCGGCATCGCCGCGGAGATTCTGGCCAACCGCTTCAACGTCGGCCCGATGGCCCCCTGCGTCGAATGTAAGTTTGAAGAGTTCTTCCTCAGTGCGTGGGCGGTCGGCGATCCCGCCACGGTCGTGGACGTGCCGGCGAACGTCCCGCTCAAGTCGCCGCCGTACCCGCCGGAGCAGCCGAATAAAATTTCGCAGTTGACCAGCCAGTTGGAGTCGTACGAGGTCTTTCAGGAGAGCAAGCAGACGACGACCAAACCGCCGCCGCTCGGCCCGCCCCAGCCCGTCGCGAAGGCCACGAAGGCCTATTACCCGGACGATCCCTCGAACGTCTACCACAGCTACATTGACGATCACGTCGTCTTCCGCATCCTGCACGCGGGCGCGAACCTGACGCACGTGCATCACCAGCACGCGCACCAGTGGATTCACAGCCCCAACGACGACAACAGCACCTACCTCGACAGCCAGATGCTCAGTCCGGGCGCGGCCTTCACGCTTGAGATCGACTACAACGGCAGCGGCAACCGCAACAAGACAGTGGGCGACTCGATCTTCCACTGCCACTTCTACCCGCACTTCGCCGCCGGCATGTGGTCGCTGTGGCGCACGCACGACGTGTTCGAGAACGGCTCGCAGCTCGTGAACGGCATCCCGGTCACAGGCACGCGCGCGCTGCCCGACGGCGAGATCAAGGCGGGCACGCCGATCCCCGCCCTCGTGCCGCTGCCGACGCTCGCGATGGCCCCGCTGCCGTCGCCCGTCTTCATCAGTCAGGGCCAGGTGGTCTACGGCACGCCGCAAGCGCCCGATCCGACCGGGCGGAATGTGACGACCAGCCCCGGCTTCCCGTTCTTCATCCCCGGCATCGCCGGTCATCGCTCGCCCGCGCCGCCGCTCGATTTCGCCTGCGTGCTGGATGCCGGCGGCAACTGCCGGAAAGACGCGCAGGGCAACACGATCTACGAAGACGGCGGGCTGGCGCGCCACATCATCACCGGCGGCTCGACCGTCGATCCGGCCAACGGCCAAAACACGGAGCGCCATAACCAGTGGGACTTCACGAAAGACACGCCGCTCCTGTCGGCCCTACAACTGGCGGAAGAAGGTCAGCCGGTCGAGAAGGTGGCGATGGCCTACCACGCCGTGCGCAACCACCCGTCGTATACGCCCGACGGCTCGCGGACGCTCTGGAACGGGCAGCCGGCCAACTTCGTCACCAACGGTCTGCCGCCGTCGCCGGGCGCGCCCTACGCCGACCCCGCGCCTTACTGCCCCAGCCCGAACGACTGTGACGGCGGGCCGGCCAACCCCCGCGTCCGCCGTTATAAAGCGGCCGTCGTGCAGATGAACGTCACCTTCAACAAGAAGGGCTGGCACTACCCGCAGCAGCGTTTCATCACCTTGTGGCAGGACGTGGCGAACACACTGAACGGCACGCGTCTGCCCGAACCCTTCTTCTTCCGGGCCAACAGCTACGATCTCATCGAGTTCTGGCACACCGATCTCGTGCCCAGCTACTACGAGTTGGACGACTTCCAGGTGCGCACGCCGACCGACATCATCGGGCAGCACATCCACCTGGTGAAGTTCGATGTCACCTCCTCCGACGGCGCGGCGAACGGCTGGAATTACGAGGACGGCACGCTGAGCGCGGAAGAGGTGCGCGACCGCATCAACGCGATCCGGCGCAACAATAACTGCCGGCCGACAGACCCGGTCTCCTTCAGATGCCCGCAGGCCGTTGCGCCGCCGCCCGGCCGCTTCGGGCCAGACCCTTCGGGGCATAACTGGGCCGGCGCGCAAACCACCATCCAACGCTGGTACGCCGACCCCGTGCTCAACCTGGCCGGCGAAGACCGCACCTTGCGCACCGTGTTCACGCACGATCACTTCGGCCCTTCGACGCACCAGCAGGCCGGTCTCTACGCCGGGCTGGTGGTCGAGCCGAAGGGTTCGACGTGGTTCTTAAACGATCAGAACGGCCAGATGAACACGCGCGACGACGGCGGGCCGACGAGTTGGCAGGCGCGCATCGTCACGACCCCGGACACCGACAGCTACCGCGAATTCCTGCTGGAGTTCCAAGACCTCGCGCTCGCCTACCTACCCGGCAGCCCGCAGCCGACGCCCGCGCCCTATCCGGGCAGCAGCGCGCCGCAGTTGATCACGCCGGGCACGCAGCCGTGGGGCTGGGTCAGTAATGCCAATGCCATCAACCCTTCGCTCAACCAGACGGCCGGCAACCTGCCGAAAGGCGCGGCGGCCGCCAACATGCCCAGCACGCCCACGATCATCACCGGCTCGCCCATCACCGGCACGATGTCCGTGAACTACCGCAACGAGCCGTTGCCCTTCCGCGTCAACGATCCGAGCGGCAGTAGCCACGACATAACCAACCCGCAGACCGATCTGGCCTACGCCTTCAGCTCGATGTCGCGGCTCGACACCGCGCTCAACATTCAGCCCTGCGGCCCGCTGGGCGCGCCCGTGCCCTGCCCGAGTCCGACGCCCGCGGCCGCGCCGACGCCGCCCGTCTTCGTCTACCCTGGGGCGTTCGCCGGCGCGAGTCCCTTCGATCCTTACACGCCGCTGCTGCGCGCTTATCAGAACGACAAGGTGCAGGTGCGCGTGCTGGTCGGCGGCTACCTGTTCAACCACAACTTCGGCGTACACGGCCTCAAGTGGCTCTTCGAGCCGTCCGCCGCTAACTCCGGCTACCGCGACAACCAGGCGATGGGCATCTCCGAGCACTTCGAGTTTGTGTTCCAGTTGCCCGTGACCGCCGCCGTGCCCATCAACCCCAACCGCGTGCCCAGAACGGGGCCTTTCTCCGCCGACTACCTCTACATGCCCGGCTCGGGCTGGAACGATCTGAACAACGGCCTCTGGGGCATACTGCGCGCCTACAACACCGGCGGCGATCAAGGCAAGCTGCTGTCGGACTTGCCCTCCTTGCCGAACAACGCGCGCGGCGGCCTGGCGTTGAACGGCGGCGCGTGGAACTGTCCGACGAACACCACGGGCACGAAAGTTTTCAACATCGCGGCGGTGAACGCCATCGGCAACAACCCGCTGCTGTTGAACTACAACAGCCGCAGTCAGATCACGAACCTGTCGAACGCGCTGGTGTACGTGCCCACTAACAGCACCGGCACGCTGCTCCCGACCGCGCCGCCCACCGAGCCGCTGGTGATGCGGGCGAATGCGGGCGAGTGCATCGTGGTCAACCTCTTCAACCGGTTTAAGACGAGCTTGTCGTCTCAAATCTTCACGACGGCCGACACCAATGCCGGCGCGCCCATCGTCGGCGGCGTCTCCTTGTACCCTTCCGCCCGCGTCGGGCTGCACCCGCAGCTTCTCTCGTTCGACGTGACGCAGAGCAACGGCGTCAACATCGGCTTCAACCCCGATCAGGTCGTGCCGCCCAACAACCAGCAGCCGAAGGTTTATCAGTGGTACGCCGGGAACGTCAGCTACGACGCGCAGGGCAACGCCTTCGGGCAGCCCATCGAGTTCGGCTCGACCAACCTGCTGACCGCCGATCCGCTGGAGCAGCAACCGCTCTCGCTGGTCGGCGCGCTCATCGTCGAACCGCAGAACTCAATCCAGACGCCCGTCAACCGCAGCAACACGACGGTTGATGTCGGCGACAAGGCGACGGGCAGATTCCTGTTCCGCGAGTTCGTCGCGATCACGCAGGAGAACGTCTACCTGACGCAGAACGCTTTCAACTCGGTGAACTTCGGCAGCGAGCCGATGGGTCTTCGCATCCCGACGGCGAAGTGGAACGGCTGGGACAGCGTGCAGATCGGCTGCGCCTACTCGTCCATCGCCTTGCCGTCCGCGCTCTGCGGTCTGACAAAAGTAATGGGCAACCCGCAGACCCCGATCTTCGCCGCCGTCGCCGGCACGCCGGTGCGCTTCCGCATGTTGCACCCGGACGGCCTCGGCGGCTTCCCCGACGATGTCTGGACGATCCACGGGCACGTCTGGCAGGAAGAGCCTTACCTCTCGCTCTTAGCGCCCCACGGCATCGTCGTGCCGAGCGTCCGGCTGGGCAATAACCGCTACTCGCAGTGGCAGGGTGCGCGCGACGGTTTCGGGCCGGGCAACCACTTCGACATCCTGATCGACAGCGCCGGCGGGCGCAACAAGGTCTTCGGCGATTACCTCTACAAGAGTTTCCCTTCGGGCGAAGCCACGGCGGGCGTCTGGGGCATCTTCAGGGTCTGCGATCCGGCGTCGAACGTCTTATGCGTCGCGCCCACGCGCGCCGCGGCGGCCCCGAGTGCGATCAGGAGGACAACCACGGTCGCATCGCCGACGGAAACGGCCACCGATCCCGGCGAGCGATTTAACACCCGCAGGCAGACGCGCAGACTGAAACAACAGCAGCAACGTCAGTCGCCGAGGCCTTAGTCTCATTGCAGTAATGCCGCCGCCGGTCGGTGCGCGACCTTGCTGCGCCGACCGGCGCGGCATATAAAGATGCGTGCGCCGCTGCGATGAATAGCTTCTCGCAACGTGTCTGGAATTCTTCCCCTGTAGTTCCAAGTCTCTATGAAATTTTCTTCAGCGCGGAGCCGCGCCCGGCGCGCCGACGGTTCAAAGCGCGCCGGGTGGCCTGCGGCTTCCCGGCATCCTTACGTGTGGTCAATCGGCATCTACGCCGGCGAGTCGCCTTTCGAGCTTGCCCCCGCGCCCGAGGTCGAGAATCCTGTTCTGTCCTGGAGTAGTATCTCGGACGTGCCCGCCGCCTTCGTGGCCGATCCCTTTATGCTCCGGGCCGACGGCGCTTGGTATCTGTTTTTTGAAGTGATGAACAGCCGGAGTCAGAAGGGCGAGATCGGCTGTGCGGTGAGCGCCGACGGCCTGCGTTGGCGCTACCAGCAGATCGTGCTCGCCGAGCCTTATCATCTATCTTACCCGTACGTGTTCACTTGGCAGGGCGCGCACTACATGATCCCGGAGACGTTGCCCTGCGCGGCGGTGCGCCTGTATAAAGCCGACCCCTTCCCCACCAACTGGTCTTGCGTGGGCACGCTCATCGCCGGCGAGTTTGCCGACCCCTCGATCTTCTACCACGCCGAACGCTGGTGGCTGTTCGCCTGCGCCACGCCCGACCGGCACGACACGCTGCGCCTCTACACGGCCGCAGACCTGCTGGGCGCTTGGCGCGAACACCCGGCCAGCCCCGTCGTCGAAGGCGACCGGCGCAGCGCCCGCCCCGGCGGGCGGGTGCTCGTGCTCGGCGACCGCATCATACGCTTCACGCAGGACTGCTATCCGATCTACGGCACGCAGGTCAGGGCGTTTGAGATTAGCACGTTGACGCCGACCAGCTATCGCGAGCGGGAGTTGACGGAGAGTCCTGTGTTGCGCGCCAGCGGCGCGGGCTGGAACAGTTCGGGCATGCACACCGTCGATCCCCACCTGACCGAGTCGGGGCGATGGCTCGCGTGTGTTGACGGCGTGATACGCGAATGAGTGGAATCTCTGCCGCCACGACCGAACTCGACTACGAAGTGCTGACGGCGCTGCCGGCCGTCGCCGCCCTCGCCCCGGAGTGGGACGCGCTGCTCGCCCGCTCCGGCTGCAACCTGGCCTTCAGTTCGGCGCAGTGGTTCGTCGCCGCCTGTCACGCGCGAGCCGCGCAGCCGTACGTGTTGGTCGCCCGTCGCGGCGCGGCGCTCGCCGGTCTGTTCCCGCTCGTGGTGACTGAGGACGGGAGCAGCATCGAGTTCCCCTCGTACCTCTGCGACTACAACGACATTGTGACCGAGGCGGAGGACGCGGGCGCTGCGTCGGGGCTACTCGCTCATGCCGCGGCGGCGGCGCGCGCGGCCCGTAGCAAGCTCGCGCTGACTAACCTGCGGGCCGACTCGCATTGCCTGCGCGCCGCGACAGAACTGCTCCGCACCGGCGCGATCACATGCACGCAACGGCGCGGGCACAGTTGTTTTTATCTGCCCCTCGCGACGAGCTTCGGCGCGTACTTGCAGACCAGGAGCAGAACTTTTCGCAAAAGTCTCGGACGAGCACAGCGCGCGGCCGAGCGAAATAACATCTGCGTGCGCGAGTTGGACGCGGCCGGTTGCCCGCCCGCGCAGTTAGCCGAAATCTTCCTGTCGCTCAATCACAGTCGTTTCGGCCACGACAGCAATTTCAAGTCGCCGGCCGCGCAAGCCTTCGTCCGCGAACTCTTCCCCGGTCTCTTCGTCGAGCACAGACTCCGCGCCTTCGCCCTCCTGGCGGCAGAAAAGATCATCGCCCTGGATATTTGCATGATGGGGCGCAACAGCCTCTGCACCTGGAACGGCGGTTTCGACGCCGAAGCGGCCCGCTGGTCGCCCGGCAGGCTGCTAATCGGCGCGGGCATCCGGCGCGCTTACGAGTTACAACTCGCGGAGTACGATCTGCTGCGCGGGACACACAGCTACAAAGCAAGCTGGGCCTTGGCCACGCGAGTCCTCAGCCGGATTGAGCTTCAGTTAAGAGATTGAACACGCCGACGAAGAGTTTCATGCAAAGCGTCGCGCCGGCCGACACCGACGAACTCAGTTACGAAGTGCTGACGGCGCTGCCGGCCGTCGCCGCCCTCGCCCCGGAGTGGGACGCGCTGCTCGCCCGCTCCGGCTGCAACCTGGCCTTCAGTTCGGCGCGGTGGTTCGTCGCCGCCTGCCGCCTGCAAACGGCGACACAGCCCTGCGTAGTCACGGCGCGGCGCAATGCAACGCTGGCCGGACTGCTCCCGCTCGTGTTGAGCCATGAAGGCACGACGGTCGCGTTTCCGGCCGGCGAGAGTGATTACAACGATATGCTGACCGCGCCCGACGACGGGCCTGTCATGGCCGGCCTGCTGCGTCATGCGCTCACGCTGCTCGGCGATCAGCAGAAGCTCGTGCTCGAACACGTGCGCGCCGACTCGAACTGCCTGCGCGCCGCGCAGTGCGTGCAGGGCACAGGCAAGCGGCGGCAGTTTTTTCAAACCACTACGAGTTGCCCGTTCATCCGCCTGCCGGAAACCTATGAAGAGTATTTACGCACGCGCAGCAGAGGGTTTCGCACCAGCCTGCGGCAGGCCCGGCGCGACGCCGACCGGCATCACGTCCGCGTGCGCGAGCTAGAGCCGGAGCAGTTCGCGCCCGCGCGGCTACCCGCGCTGTTCCTGTCTCTGCACCTGGAACGCTTCGCCGCGCACAGCCCGCTGGCCGCGCCGGCGGCACAGGCGTTCGTTCAAGAGGTCTTCCCCGGTCTCTTTGCCGAGCGCAGGTTGCGCGCGTTCGCGCTCTTCGCGGCCGAGCAGATCATCGCGCTCAACGTCTGCATGGTCGGGCCTGACAGCTTGTGCCTGTGGAACGGCGGTTTCAACGCCGCCGCCGCGCGCTGGTCGCCCGGCAAGCTGCTAATCGACGCGGGCATCCGGCGCGCTTACGAGTTGCGACTCGCGGAGTACGATCTGCTGCGCGGCCTTGAGGCTTACAAAGCAAGATGGGCAACCAACACGCGCGCCATTGGTCAGCTCGAATTCAGGCTTCGAGATAGACTCCACTTGCAGGAGAGCGACTGAGACGATGAAAGAGCGGGTGCTGCTGGTTTGCAGCGAGAGTCCGTACCCGGTCGTGGTCGGCGGCTTCGAACGCCTCATCAAACATTTCGAGACGTACATCTTCGCCGACTACGACGTGTATCTATTAGTCTGTCGCGGCGACTCGCTCCAGGCCCTGCTGCACTACGGCGTGCCCGTGCGGGACGAGACGGAGCGCGCGCGGCTGCTGGCGCAAAGCTTCGCCTTCGCCCTGCTGATGCACCCCGGCTTCGATCACGAAGACCCGCGACTGATCAAGCCACTCATCGAACGCATCCCGTCTTTTTGCTTCACGCAACTGCATCCTAATTCGGCGATCAGGGACGAACAATTCAAAGGCATCATCGCGCATTACAGCGCCGGCCCGCACGAGGACGTGCTCCTGATCGGCGGCGCTTACGACCCGGCCGTTTTCTACAAGCACAGGCAGGCCGAAGCATTCATCCTCTGCGTCGGCCGCATCCACCGCGCCAAGAATCAGCTTGAGCTGGTGTCGCAATACCGGGAAAAAATCTATCGCCGGCACGGTCTGCCGCTATACCTCGTCGGCGGTTCTTCCGACGATGATTACTACCTGCTGGTCAGCCGGTTCGTGGACAACGTCAGCGTGTTGTCCACGAGCGATCCGCGACACCTGGCGGCCGACTCGAACTGGCGCACGGCGCAGCAGATCGCCGCGCTCTGCAACCGGGCCAGGATGTTTGTGATGGCTTCAGCCGAAGAGACCTTCTGCCTCGCCTTGATCGAGGCGATGGCCTGCGGCACGACCTGCGTCGTTAACGGCAAGTACCACGGTTTCGACGAGCGAGACCTGCGGCCCCACGTCTTCGGCAACATCGCGGGCAGAGTGGGTTCGACGCTCGATCTGCTGGACGAGGCTTTGCGCCGAGACATCAGGATTGACGCGTCGGAGTGGGTCAAGAAGTACGCGCTCGCGGAGACGAAGCCGAAGCTCCTCGCCTTCATCCGTGCGCGACTCTGACACTGCGCCGGCACGGGCAATTGAAGTGGCCGGCGCGCCGCTTATTGGCCGCCCCCGCCGTTCGCCAACTCTTTTTCATACTCCCGCACGTAATCCTGCGCCATTCTCAGGTAGTGATAATCCCTGAGCGCCTTGGCCCTGCACGCGGCCGGCGCGATCTCGTCTATGCGCCTGATCGCGGCCGCGTAATCCTGCAAGCCTGCGCACACGAACCCGACATCGGCGGAAATTATCTCCGGGCACGCGCCGTGTTGACTACAGACGACCGGCGTGCCAGACATCAGTGCTTCAGCCATGACCAGCCCGAAAGCCTCGTTCAACTGCGTGGGGAACAGCAGCGCCTTCGCGCCGGCCAGCCACTCGGCTTTACACGCGCCCTGCACTTCCCCGACCAACCTGGCGTTGCCCTTTCGACACCTCGCGCTAATCGTCTCCCGCACCCGTCCGTCCGTGGCCGAGCCGGCGATGATCAACTCAAAGCCCAGACGCTCCGACAGGGCGAGGGCGATGTCTAAACCCTTCTCCGCCGCGCGATCAAGGTGGCACATGAACAGCAGATAATCGTTCTTGGTCTCCGAATAGATATACTCGGCCGGGTCAATGCCGTTCAGCACGCAACGTTCTTTCCCGAACGACTCGGCCAGCGTGCGCGAGACGAAAATCCAGTTATCTCTCAGCCGGTAAGCCACGCCGCGCGCCTTGAGGTCGGCATGAATCGTCCGCACCCAGGGTTTATCAGAAGCATCCATCTCCGCGGCGACACTGCTGTCCTGTAGATGTAAGACCTCCACGTCCGGCAGCGACTCGGCGACCGGCGCGACGCCTTCTGGTAACGGCTCGGCGGCCCCTTGCCGCAGCCGATAAAACACTTCATGCCCCAACTCCGCCAGTCCTTTAACGAGACAGTCCGTCACACGCGCACTGGCCAGCCCGCTCGCGCTGATGGCATAACTGCGGGCCGGATACCGATGATCGCTACTCACCAAAATTCGCATGGCCGCCGGCATCTCTTCTGATGAGACAACAGTGCTGCATTTCGTCATTGACGGGCGGCAGAATCACCGCGCCCGGAAACATCTCCCGCATCAATTCGACGGTATAAAAAGTGTGACACTCTAACCCGCCGGGGCTTTCACGTTCCGTCAACCCGTCACAGTCGAGCGTCAACTCAGCGCCGATAGTTAAGACACACGAGCGAGCGTGGCGGGCTTTTCCCAGCAACGCTTCAGTGGCGATCCGAACCGCCGGATGATCTTCCTGCGCCCAGGCCAGCCGCCAGGCCAGATTCGTCCGGGGGGAAGATTCCGGCCAGGGGACGTAGTGCGGATCGATGAAGGTCAAAGCGAGGACGCCGTCGGCCGCGAGTTGTCTCCTCAAGCCGCAGACCAACTCGCGCATCTCGACCCGGCCGACGTGCGTGAAGACCGAATAGGCGAGGATGTAATCGAACTGCTGACCCGTGTCAGGTACGTCTAAACCCACGATCCCGGCCGGGTTGAACTGTAAGTTATAACGATTGTAGAAAAGCCAATGCGCGGCCGGGAACGCGGCGCGGCCGGCCTCGATGGCGGACGGCGAAACGTCGAGACACCAGTAATGCTCGTGCCCGATTGTCGAGTCCGGGTCGGACAGCAAGTTGCCCTGGTTCCCGCCGAAGTCCAGCACTTTTTTCCCGCGCCAGACCGGACGACCCAACTGCGAATTGAAATACGCGAACTGGCCGAATTTGCCGGAGATGAATGACATGAAGCTGCCGCCTCAACGCGCCGCGGGCATCAACCCGGCTGCCTAATCTGTCGCTGAGAGTTAGCGCATGACTCTAACCGCTCACGGCCGTCCTGCTGCCGGCGGCCTCCATCTCTTTCCGCCTGATGAGCGGCAGAATTTCCCGGCCGAAAAAGATCATGGCGTCGAGCTTCGGCCAGCCGGCGAGGATGAACTGGGAGATGCCGATGCGCTGGTACTCCATGATCGCGTCGGCGACTTCTTCGGGCGCGCCGACCAGAGCAATCGAGGGCGCGCCGTGCGAACGCACCGCGCCAGTCCAGAGACACGGGCTGAGCCATTCGGTTTCCGCCAACTGGTACGTCGCGTTGAGCGAGAGCGAATCGCTCCGCCGCACAAAATCTTTCTCCTTCTCCGGCGCGCGTTCGGCGGCGTCCAACCCGGCCACCAGCGCGTAGGCCGCGCGCACCGCCTCCGCGCGCGTGGGGCGCGCGATGATCGAGAGGCGCAGGCCCGCCTCCGTGCCCGCCGCCAAGATCGGCGCGACGCCGGGCCGAAGTTTATCGGGCGTGTCCGCGAGCCGCATCCAGCACGAGCCGTGTCTGGCGGCCAACGCCTGGGCCGGCGCTGAGCTGCCCCCGATAAATATCTCCGGCGCGCGCCGTTCGTCGGACACGAACGGGGTGTTTAGTTTGCCGTTCTCAACCTGGTAATACTTGCCTTTGAAGTTGACCGCGCCGTCGTCTTGCCAGAAGGCGTGGCAGATGGCTAAGAACTCGTCCGTCCGTTCGTAACGTTCGTCGTGCGATAAGAAGTCGCCGTACGAGCGTTGCTCTTCCGGCGAATAGCCGGCGACGATGTTGAGCGAGAAGCGCCCGTTAATCAGGGCGGAGAGCGTGTTGAGTTGCTGCACGAAGGTGGTCGGGGCTAACAGGCCGGAGCGGTAGGCGACGATGAACTTGATCTTTTCGGTCGCCAGACCGAGGGCGGCGGCGAGCAGGATCGGATCGGGCTTGGCGCTGCCGAAATCGGTCAGCAGCGAATCTATCCCGCACTGCTCCGCGTGCCGGCAGAAATTGATCTGCGCCTCAAGGTCTGGCAGACCGATCTCGCGTCTGACCTGCGCGGCCCTGGTGTGCCCTGAAGTTTCGCCGCCGTGCGGCAGCCGCCAGTGAAATCTCAAAGCCACGACGCAACCTCCTTTCGCGCTTTAGTCGGCGGTCAACGCCGCGCGCTTATTTAACCGCCTGCTGGCGGCGGCGTTGTTGGTATTCATGCCAGGCGGCCGCGCCTTCATCCCCGTCTCCTTCCGGCGGCTCGGCCAACAGCGGCAGGTGCGCGCACTCGTCGCGCCCGCCCACGCGGATCACAGGATCGACGGAGTGCGCGAGCTGCGGGGTGGCGAACCTGACGATGAAACCGATCCGCTTCGTGTCCGAGCGGTTCGGCTCCGAGCTGTGGATGATGTGCTGCTGGTGCAGAGACATCTCGCCCGCGCTGAGCGTAACGTCTCTGACGCGGCGCTCGTCTAACGCGAACGACACCTCCTGTCCGCGGCTCAGTAGATTGTGCGCCGCGAACGTCTCGGTGTGCGGGAGCGCGCCGTGCAGGTGCGAGCCTGCGATGACGCGCATACAGCCGTTCTCAGTCGTGCTGTCGCTAAGCGCGATCCAGGCCGAAGTCGAGGGCGTCGCCTGCTGGTTCGTGTAAGTCCCGTCCTGATGCCAGGACACGTAGGCCGGGTCGTGCGGGTGTTTGCACAGCACGAGCGTGCCGTGAACGAGAATGTCCGGCCCCAGAATTTTTTCGACGGCGCGCAGCACCGCCGGGTGCGTCGCCAGACCGTAGGCCCAGCGAAAGTAGAGGTGCAGCCAGGCGGCGTATTCGAGCTTGCGCGCTAGACGCGCCTCCAACCGCTCGAAGTCGGCCCGGAACTTTGCTGCTTCGCCGGGCGTAAGGACGCGGACGGGAAACAGGATGCCGTCCTGCTCGTAGCGCCGAACCTGTTCTGGTGAAAGCGTACCGTTCATGGCAGTGTTGCGGACACAGTCGCTCGGCTATCGTCCGCCCCTTCGCGCTCTTCTAAGCTCGGCCCTGCGCCCTGCGTCGGCTCTCAACCCCGCGGCCGAGTCACGCGCGGGCCGCAACGGCCGGCGGCCGACGCGCGCGCGGACAGGCCCGCCCGTCAAGCGCGCCAGTTCCCGCTTGTCCGGCACGGCGAACGGGTACGCGCCCCCGGCCGCGGCCCAGGGCGTTGCTTCGGCGGCAGCAAGCCCGCCGAGATGGAAAGCACCGGCGAGCAGGCCAATCGGAGGAAAGATCGTGATGTCGGCAAACTCGATTACGAGTTGGTCTTGTTCGTCACGAACGAGGCGCGCGCCGACTTCGCCGGCCGCCGCGCCGTCCACCGTGAAACGATAGCGCAGCGATTTTATCTGCCGGCCACTCAGACGCGGCGCGGCCGGTAGGCTCGTGACGTAAGCGCCGCCGACCCGCTCGACCGCCAAGCTGACGTGCAGGCAGCGTGTCTGCTTCTCGTCGGCCCACGCACGGACGGCGTAGTTGACGCCGTCAATGGTGCGGCGCTGCAACTCGAAGCCCCCGTCGCTCATGCGCCGGGCCGTGCCTTGCGTCAGTAGCGCGTCCACGTTGCGCAGCGAAGCAGTCACCCTGCGATCAATGATCTCGCGGAACAGGGCGTCGTCGCTGTCGGCTTTATAAGCGGCGACCACCTGCTCGAACTCCTTGTAGATATTCGCGCGGTAGAGAAAACTGATCGGCTCGTTCTCGAAGGCCGCGCGCGCCGCGATGGACGCTTGCATGTTCTGCCTGTCGCCGTAGAACTCCGGCGCGAGCGCGGCGCAAGTGTCCATCAACTCACGATAGACCGCGGCGAACTGTTCGACGAGCGCCGCCACCAGCGCCTGCTTGCGCGCGACGTGGAATCTGTTGCCTTTGAAGATCGGTCTGAGCGCGGCGTGAATCTGCGCCGTTTGGTTGGCGTGCGGGGCCGCGAAATACGTCGGGGGGAAGGTTTGCAGCAGGTGAAAAATGTCCAGCACCGAGACGGCCGCGACCGGCGTGCGCCCCGCGTTGACGACGCCCGGATTCCGCAGTTGCGCCATCTGCACGATGACTGCGGCAAAGCGGCGGGCCAGCTCGGTGTGCTGCGCTTGCAGCCGCTCGGCGACTTCCGCTTTCAAACCCGCCGCGGTGAGCAGGCTGACCTGTAGGTGCTTCTGATAGGCTTTATCCATCTCGCCCGGCAGATCGAGCGGCGTCGCGTTGTGCGTTGCGCGCTGCGCCTCGGGCACGTCCCTGACGAGCGCACGGTAGATCGGGCGCAACTGGAGCGCGCGCTCGATGTGTTCGCGGCCGTAGGTGGAGTCGGGATACGGGAGGACGTAGATCGGCGCGGTGCGCGGCTGCGTTGATTCGGTCGCCAGATCGAGCATCGCGCCGCTCAACTCCATGTTCGACGAACTGAGCGCGCCGTGGATCACGCGCCAGCGGAACTGCTCCGCCGACGTGCGCGCGTGGTCGTCAACGACGCGGAGCATGGTCGCCTTCACGTCCGGCGTCTCCGGGCCGCCCGCCGCCGGCTGTGGTCGGGTGACGAGTTGCCCGGTCGCGCGCGTGATCCTGACGAAGAGCGCGAGGCGCGCGCCGGGGCGACGGACGCGGCTGGCTAAGAGGTGCGCCGGGCGCAACTGCGTGCCGGCCCGCGCCGCCAGCACGCGCGGCACTTTATGACCTTCGGGATAAGTGATGAACTCGCCGTGATCGATGATGGCGAGAATGCGCGCAGAGCCTTGGGTGAACAGGTTCGCGTTGACTTCGCCGAACAGGGCCTCGGCGATGGCCTCGTCCATCGTCAAGCCGCCGTGCGAGTGCTCGAAGTCGTCCGGGTCGTCGTGCTTGAACAGCGGCGTCAGCCCGATCCCTTTCATACAGAGATTGCCGTAAGGCAGGAAGCCCGCGCGGCCCGCGCCCAGCGCCGGCCGCACCCCTTCGCCGCCGTACTTATCCGCGTAAAGTTTGATCGTCCGCTTGCGCGCGTCAATCGCTGCGCCCGGCTCCGGCACGCGGTAGGACAAAGCTTCGAGCAGTTGCGCGTGAAACTCCGGCGTCATGCAGTTCGACGCCGGCACGTCGAAGCCCAGCGCGCGCGCCAACTCGAAATTGCACCACACGACCCGGCCCGGCATCTCGACGGCCGTGACCTCCGCGAACCACTCCGCCCCCAACACGCCGAGCAACTTCGACGCGCCCACGTTGCCGAACACGGGGCGCTTGCGGTCAACGCCCAGGCGTCCGGCCTGCCGGGTCGCGTCGGCCTTCTGCCGCCGCAGCCAGTCGGTCGTCGCCTGCTCGGTCGCTTCAACGACCGAGTTTTCAGCGCCGCCCAAAGTTGCGCGCCGGATGCTGCTTCTTCTCGCGGTCATGTTCGCCAACTATAGAACGCGTCGCAACGAGCGCTCATAAAATCCGCTTCGGACTCGGGCCGGGCTACGCGGCGCGCTCCGGCGGCCGCTGCCGCTCAAGCTCCGCCTCCTGGCTTCTGACCAGCGGCAGTATCTCTCGCCCGAAGTACGTCATCTCTTCCAGGTCGGGCCAGCCCATGAACAGAAACTGCGTGATGCCCACCTGTCTGTAGGCCATGATGGCCGAAGCGATCTCGGCCGGCGTGCCGATCAGCGCGATGGCCGGCGCGCCGAGGTAAGGGATCGCGCCCGTCCACAAGTAAGGCGTGAGCCATTCGGAGGCGCGGTCTTCGGCCAGCGCGAAGTTCGACTTGAAGCCGACGGAATCAGACTTCCGTGCGAACTCCCGGTGAAAGTCTTTCGCCTGCGCGCCCGCGGCGACGAGCAGCGCGTCGGCGTCGCGCAGGGCCTGTTCTCTGGTGGGTCTTGCGATCAGCGAGACGAGCAGGCCGACCTCCGTCCCCTGCTCCACCAACGGGGCGACGCGCGGGCGCAGTATCTCCGGCGCGTCCGGGAAGCGCCACAGGCAGTCGGCGTGCTTGGCCGCGAGTTGTTCGGCCAACTCCGAGTTGCCGCCCAGATAGATTTCCGGCGCGCGCCGCTCCGCGGAGACGAACGGGGTGTTCAAGCGGCCCTCTTCGATCCGGTAGTGCTTGCCGTGAAAATTTACGGGGCCGCCGCGCTGCCAGAAAGCGCGGCAGACGGAGAGGAACTCGTCCGTCCGCTCGTAGCGTTCGTCGTGCGCGAGGAAGTCGCCGTAGTAGTGCAACTCGTGCGGCGAGTGGCCGGCGACCATGTTGAGACAGATGCGCCCGTCGGTCAGGGCCGAGACGGTGTTGACCTGTTGGACGAAAACGGTCGGCGAAAAAATGCCGGAGCGGCACGCGACCATGAACTTGATCCGCTCGGTCAACATGCCGAGCGCGGCGGAGAGGGCGAGCGGGTCGGGGCGCGTGAACCCGAAGGCCATCAACACCGACTCGATCTCGCACTCCTCCGCGCGCCGGCAGAAAGCGACCTGCGCTTCTAGGCTCAACAACCCGGTCATCTCCGTCGTCGCGCGCGCGCGCCTGAGTTTGTCGCCGACTTGAGACAGGCTCCAATGAAATCTCAATGCCATAGCGTTGCCCCCTCAAGAGCTTTCTTCCGCCAGCCCGGCGCGCAGGCCCAGCTCGTCCAGACGCAGACGGATCAACTCGCGTATGTGGCGGGCACACTTGAGGTAAGTCGCGAGGCCTTGCCCGATAGGGTCTGGGATGTCGCCGTCGGGGTCGAGACAGTGCGTCTTCTCGGCCGCCGCCGGCAGCAGCTCGATGACGGCGCGGCGATGCGCCTGCGTCATACAATAAATTTTTTCGGCCTCGCCGGCCAGCTCGGCCGTCAAGCTCCGCGCCCTGTGCGGCGGGACGGTGAAGCCAAGCTGCTGCAAGGTCTGTTGCGCTTCGGGCGTCATCGGCGCGCCGGAGTCGGCCGCAACTCCGGCGCTCACCGCGTGAATGCTGCTCGCGCCGAGCGTGACGGGCGGCCCTTGCAGGCGCGCGGCGATCTCAGCGTTGCCGATCACCTCGGCCATCGGCGAGCGGCAGGTGTTGCCGCTACAGACGAACAGGAACACGCGCCGCGCACCGCCGACGTAAGTTTGATCGAGCGGCCGACGGCGCGTCGTGGCGACCACGGGCGCGGGCGGGCGCACTCGGCCGACAGACTTCAGGCGCGCGCCCGCGTGCTTCAGTTTGGCCCAATAGAGATCGAGATGATGCAGCGGCGAGAGGAACAGCAGCGCCAACACGATCAAGCCGGCGGCGACGAGTTGCGAGACGGTCGGCGGCGGCTGATCGAGGAGCGCGGCCAGCACGTAGGAGGCGACGACGCCCGACAGGATGCTCGCGCAACGGTTCATCGGGATGCAGAACGTGTGCTCCCTGCAATCCAGGTACATCAACGTGCCGAAGACGCACAGGCCGGCGTAGCACACGCCCACCAGCAGGGCGGGGACGAGCAGAGGGCTGCCGGGGAAAGTAGTGAAGCCGCTCCGCAGGTCTAACATGATCTCGCCGCGCCCGACGAGCGCGCAGAGCGCGGGCACGGCGACCAGCACGCACATGGCGACCAGCATCTCTTCGACGAAGTAGCGCCGCGTCGCCTCCTCGTCTCTGGACTTAGCCAGCACGGTCATACACGGCAGCCGTAAAGTGTAGCCGGTCAGGTACGCGAGCACGATGAGCACGTATGTCGTCGTCAGTTTGTAACTGCCGACATCCGCCAGGGCGACCACGAGCGCCGCCATGCTCAAGCCCAGCGCGACCCACGAGAACCAGCGCACACGCCGCTTGAAGACGAGATCAATCGCGGGGGCGATGACGAGCACGCCCGCCCGCAAGAGCACCATCGCCAGCACGATGGGCACGCTCTTGAAAGTGTAAGCCAGCGTCGTCGTGCCGATGATGACGGCCGTGGCCGCGCCGGAGAGAAAGAGCCAGCGGCTCGGCCAGGGAACGCGCCGGCCGAAGACTTCGCGCCGGCTCGCGTGTCGCCACCAGCCCAGGAGCGCGATGACGAGCGGCAGCACGACCGCCGTCGCCATGACGACCGCGGGCAGCAGTTCGAACCCGGAGACGGTTTGCCGGCTGCCGGGCCACAGCCCCGTCGCGATGATCTTAATCAGCGAGATGTAAGGCAGGTAAAAGATGAAATAACCGCCGGCCAGCCCCCAGATGCCAAGATTGAATCTACGGCTCGTGGCTCTCATGCACGCGCTCCTTACGTGGGCTGCGTTTCCACCTTTGTCATGGTTTGTAGAACGACGGATCGTGCGTCTGCCCGAGCAGCGCTTTGCCAATCGTGGCCAGGATGTGATCGTCGTTGTCGTGCCGGACGTAGAAAGACAAGTCTCTGTAGATGCGTTCCAACGGGCTGGGCCGGTTCAGGCAGCGCGCGCCGCAGGCCCGGATGCAACGCTTGACGGTGTCTTCCGCCAGGTGCTCGACGACGTGGCGGGCGCGGCTGCCCGCGAGTTGGGCCTCCGCCCGCCTGTCCGTCTCCCACAGGCGCGCGACGTGCCGCAGCCAGAGGTGCGCCGTCTCGACGTTGATGGACATCTGCGCGATGTGGTGCTGGACGTACGGATCAGCCCCCTTGCCTTGCGTGGTGATGTAGTCGAGCGCGAAGTCGTACGCGGCTTCGGCCGCGCCGAGGAAGGTCGCGGCGTAGTGTGGGATGAAGCAGGTCTGCCAGCCTTCTTTGAGATACTGGCCCGGATAGCCGATCAGATTCGCTTCGGGGATGAACGTCCGCTTGAACCGGACGAGATAGCTGACGGTCGCGCGCATCCCGATGGGGTCCCACCACGAACTGTCCAGCTCGATGGACGGATCGGACAGCTCGCAGGCTAGCAGGAGTTGCGTGTCGGGCGACGCGGTCGCGTGCCGGACGCCGCCCGGCCCCGCCGTGTTCACCAGCAGGATAGCCCACTGCGCGCCGTCGGCGCTGGTCGAAAAAGCTTTGCTCCCTTCGACGACATAACCGCCCGCGACCCGCTCGACCGCAGTGCCGAAGCGCACCGCCTCGCCCGGCGCGCGGGCCTGCGGCTCGCCGCTCCACGCGACCCACTTGTCGCCGCGCCCGACGACGCCCGCGAACCAACGCGCCTTCTGCGCTTCGCCGGCCATGCCGGAGAGTAGCACCAGCGAGTTGGCGTGCCCCTCCCAACAACGCGCGAGCGAGAGGTCGGCCTTCGCTATCTCTTTGGTCATCATCCAGAGCGTGAAGGCGTCGCCGTGATAGGGGCCGAGACCGAGACCGCCGTACTCCGCGGGCACGGTCGGCGCGAGCAGCCCCGCGGCGAACAAGTCGGCGAAATCCTCCGCCGGGAAGGTGGCCGTCTGATCGTAGTGGGCCGCGCGCGGCGCAAACTTCTCGCGCGCCAGCTCACTAACGCGCTCGACGAGCGCCTGCTTGGTCGCTGTCAGATCGAGTTCGGTAACTATGGCGCTGTCTCCTCCTGGTAAAAATGGTCGCGGAAGAAATAGTTGCAGCGGCCGCTGCCGTCCTTGAACGTGTTGTAGCTGTCCACGACCAGAATCCGCTTGTTGAGATAGGCGGCCAGCGCCGTCTCCATGAAACCGAAATCATAAAACGCCTTGAAGCCGACGCCGTCGTGCGCCTCGACGCCGCCGGCAAAGGCGAAAGCTTCGACCTCGCCCCAATCGTTGGCGGCATCCTCCAACGCGCCGAACGCGCGCACGGTGAAGCGGCCGTCTCTGTGCGCGAGGATCAGTCTGACGATCCCGCGCGTCGCACGGTTGGTGCTGACCCAAGCGCCGACGAGCGCGGCGGGGTCAACCGGCGCGGCGCTGGTGCGTTCGCTTTGCGTCGTCGGCAGATCGTTGGCTCTCGTATACGCGAGTGCTTCCATGTCGGACGCCGCCCCCTTAGCTGTGGAAAAACTCGCGGGAGAAATAGCTGGCCCGCCCGCTGCCGTCTTTGAACGTGTTGAAGCTGTCCAGCACGAGGATGCCGCCTTTGAGGTACACGGCCAAGGAGGTCTCCATGAAGCCGAAATCATAACGGGCCGTGAAGGCCATCCCCGCCGACGAGCTGACGCCGTCGGAAAAAGCCGCGCCTTCGACCTCGCCCCAATCGCACAACGACGGCTCGCACGCGCCGTAAGCGTGGACGAGCAGCACGCCGTCTCTGTTGGTCAAGATCATCTTAGCGATGCCGCGCGTGGCTTTGTCCGTGTTCAGCCATGTGCCGGCTAAGGGCGTCGGATCAACCGTGCCGTCGCCCGTCGTTACGTGTTCGGTCGCGGGTCTGTCCTCGGCGCGCGTGTAGCTCATAGTTTCCATACGTGCCTCTCGTGCAGCAGTGCGTCGTGATGCTCAGAATCAAACAGCGGTCGCCAGCTCTGTCGGCTCAGGCTCCCAGCCGAGTTTTTGCCGCGCCAGACTGACGGGCATCTCCATGTTTGTCATCAAGCGAAACTGGCGCAGCACTTGCGTCAGCAAGACCTCGCGCCCGTCGATCATTACTTGGCCGCGCGCGCGCACGCCGGCCGCCAGCGGCGTCGGCTTCGCGCCGTAGACCAGATCGACGACCACGGCCTCCGCGCTCAAGTCCTCGATCCCGAAGGGCAACGCGCCGTCGTCGCGTCCGACCGGCGTCGCGTTGACGACCACGTCGTAACCCGCGACGTTGAAGTCTGCCAGCGGGACGAACGGCAGATGCAAGAGGCGGACGGCGTGCCGGCCGCGCTCGGGGCCGCGGTTGACCATCGTGACCCTCGCGCCCGCCTGTTCCAACGCCGCGGAGATCGCGCGCCCCGCGCCGCCACAGCCGACGACCGCCGCACGCTTCTGTTCGATCCGGATGGCGCGCTCGCGCAGCGCCGCGACGACGCCGGCCGGGTCTGTCGTGTCGGCCTGCCAGACACCGTTGTGCCGTATGAAAAGGTTGGTCGAGCCGGCGCGCGCCACCATCCGGCTGATCGAACCGGCCTCGGCGATGGCGGTCTCCTTATGCGGCGAGGCGACGGTCAGGCCCCTGATCGAGAAGCCCAAGTAGTCGAGCGTTCGGCTCAAGACCACCGCGCGCCAGAAGGTTGGGAAGGACTCCACATGAAAGGGCACGAACAGGGCGGGGTGCGCCAGGGCGCGATAGGAAGCGTTGTGCAAACAAGGCGAGAGCGAATGCGCCACGGGGTTGCCGACGATCCCGTAAATCTCCGTCGCGGGCGTTAATTCCGGCAACCCGTAATCCGTGATCAAACGCGCCACGGGCAGCAGCCCCGCGTCGTTCCGGCCGTTCGTCACCGCGCCGAAAGTACAGGGGCTGCCCAACCGCGGGGCGACCAGACGACTCCAAAAGCCGACCTGCCCGTCGGCATACGCGATCACGTCGGAGCGGCCCAGCGATTTCAGCAGCGCCAACGGCGCGAGTTCGTCGCCGGCCTGCGCCGCGGTCGGCACGATGCGGTAATAGCGCGCGGCGGTGGCGGAGAGTTGCGCGCAGCGACTCTGCAACGCCGCCACGTCCGCCGCCGCGCCGTGCCAGGAGACCAGGCGCTTGGCCGCCGGGATGCCGGCCAACAACTCGGAGACGTTATCCCGCGCGTCTTCGAGATCGACGAGTTCGTATTCGCGCCCCGCCTTCAGCAGCCGCGCATGACGCTCGGCGGGCGGGCCTGAGAAAGCCCCGCCTTCGGCGCGGCTGCGCAGGGTGTAGAGCAGCTTGCCCCCGAAATGATTGCGTAACCAGTCGGCGTCCAGATCGCCGACGAGATCGGCCCGCACCTCCAACCACTCGACCGTACAGGGCAGGGCTTGCAGTTCCTCTCCGTTCGGTGAAGGTCGGGTCATCAGCGTGGCGGCGAGTGTGGTTTTATCCATAAGAGGTACTGGCTTTGCCACCCGAGCATCAAGCGAACTTCATGGAGCGACGAGACGCACGCCCGCGAGAGACTAAAGAGAAATCCCCCCGCGTCCGAATCCCCCTTGCGCGTCAAACCGGTTGCTAAAGCCGGTGCGACTTCCTCATGCAGTTGTTCCGCTTGAACGCTCTGCCCCGCGCGGCTGGTTTAATTATTGGCGCGTGATGTTGTAAGAATGCGCTGGCTTAATTCCACAATGACCGGGATATGAGCCTAACGAAGCCGCAATATCTATGGGGCGACTGCAAAGACACTTGATAGGCTCAGCATAAACTTGCGCCCACTACCTGTCAATAAAAATGCGTGCTGACCGCCAACCAGTTTTTAGAAGCTGTTTGAAAAGTGCCGGGCCGGTGATCACGCTCAACCCCTTCGCGTTCCTCCGCGGCCCTCTTCGCGCCTTTTGCGGTTAAGGCCGAAAACTCTAACCGCAAAGGCCGCAGAGCGGGCCGCAAAGGGCCGCAAACAAAATCGCTGTCAATAAGAAAAACTAAAAAATAATAAGCGCGCCCTCAAGACTAAAGAGACCGCGCCGCCCTATCATCAACCCGCATTCCATCGGGCCGGAAAGGAGCAAAGAGGATGGGTAGAGCGTTGACGGTCGGACTCATCGGGGATCAGTTGCCCGAATACGAGCGCGCGCAGTACGCGGCGGTCGAGATGATCAGACGGGCCGCCGCCGAGTTGGGCGTGCGTGCGGAGGTGCGTTGGCTGGCGACGCCCGCGCTCGTCGGCGCGCGCGCCGAGGCGTTACTGGCGGAAGCGGACGCGCTGTGGGCCAGCCCCGGCAGCCCGTACCTGAACCTGGACGGCGCGCTCAACGGCATCCGCTTCGCGCGCACGCGCGGCTGGCCGCTGCTCGGCACCTGCGCCGGCTTCCAGCACATCGTCTTAGAGTACGCGCGCAACGTGATGGGCTTGGCCGACGCCGCGCACCAGGAGTACGACCCCGACGCCCCGACGCTGCTGCTCACGGCGCTCGTCTGCCCCGTGGCGTCGCAGGTGCTAAAGATCAACCTCGCGCCGGACAGCTTCCCCGCGCGCGTCTATGGCCGGACGGAGATAGAGGAATACTACTACTGCAACTTCGGCATCAACCCCGCGTTCCGGCGGGCCGTGGACGAGGCCGGGCTGAAGGTCGTGGGCACGGATCAGGACGACGAGCCGCGCGTGCTGCAACTGCCCCGGCACCGCTTCTACGTCGCCACGCTCTTCGTGCCCGGTGCTTCGTACACGGAGGGCGTCGTCGCGTCGGCGGGCGCGCACCCGCTCGTCAAGGCGTTCTTAGAAGCCGGTCTGGCCTTCCGCGCGGAGAAGGCGGCGCAGACGGAGGCGCGCGCCGCGGGGCGCTGAAGCGGGCGCGCAAAAGTAAGAAGCTGTTTGAAACTCCCTTCGCGTCCTTTGCGGTTAAGGCCGAAAGCATTTAACCGCAAAGGCCGCGAAGCGGGCCGCTAAGGCTTGAGACCGAGGCGTGGAAAGTCAGGTGATCATCTATGCGACACGATAAGAACCACCTGGGTCAGCCCATCGGCTTCCCCGTCCCCAACTGGACGCCGCCGCGTCTGCCGGCGCGCGAGACGTTGGAGGGGCGCTACTGTCGGCTTGAGCCGCTCGACCCGGAGCGCCACGCCGCCGGCCTCTACGCGGCTAACAGTCTGGATGTCGAAGGGCGGAATTGGACGTACCTGCCCTACGGCCCGTTCGACACGCCGAGCGCCTACCGCGCGTGGCTGGAACAGACTTGTTGCGGCCGCGATCCGCTGTTCTACGCGGTCGTCGAACGCACGAGCGAGCGTGCGGTGGGCGTCGCCAGCTACCTGCGGATCGATCCCGCCAACGGCTCGATTGAGGTCGGCCACATCAACTACTCGCCTTTGCTCCAACGCACGCCCGCCGCGACCGAGGCGATGTACCTCATGATGAGCCGCGTCTTCACACTCGGCTACCGGCGTTACGAGTGGAAGTGCAACGCGCTGAACGCGCCCTCGCGCGTCGCGGCGTTGCGCCTGGGTTTTTCCTTTGAAGGCGTCTTCCGCCAGGCCGCGGTCGTCAAGGGCCGCAACCGCGACACAGCCTGGTACGCGGTGCTCGACGAAGACTGGCCGGCGCTGAAAGAAGCGTTCCTGCGCTGGCTCGACCCCGCGAACTTCGCGCAGGGGCGGCAGCGCACGCGGCTCTCCGACCTGACCGCGCCGGTGCTTAAACAACCGGACTGGCTCGACGCGACGTGAGACGCGCAGGAGAGCTATGACCGCTCAGTCGAAGCCCAACGCCGCTCTGAAATCGTGATACCTTTCAGCAGCCCACGTCAGGGAAAGGGGAAAGGTCTCTTGCGAGAAGCGCGGCCGGACATCCTGCGTTGCATCGGCGACACCTCTTTAGTGCCCCTGCGCCACGTCGTGCCCGCGAACGGCGCGCGCGTCCTGCTGAAACTGGAAAGCGAGAACCCGACCGGCAGCATGAAGGATCGGATGGCGCTCGCCATGATCGAAGCGGCGGAGGCGGACGGACGGCTCAACGCGGGCGGCTTCGTCGTCGAGTACACGGGCGGGAGCACAGGCGTGTCCCTGTCGCTCGTCTGCGCGGTGAAGGGCTATCCGCTGCACGTCGTGACTTCGGACGCCTTCGCCCAGGAGAAACTCGATCACATGCGCGTCCTGGGCGCGCGGCTGCACGTCGTCCACAGCGACGCCGGCCGCATGACGGAGAAACTGACCCGCGACATGATCGAAGCCGCCCGCGTCATCGCGGCACAACCCGGCAGCTTCTGGACGGATCAACTGAACAACGAAGACCAGCTCGCGGCCTATCACGAGCTGGCGGCGGAGCTTTGGCTTCAGACCGCGGGACGGATCGACGGCTTCGTCCAGATGGTGGGCACTGCGGCGTCGCTGCGCGGGACGGGCGAAGCCCTGCGCCGCCGTAACGGCAATATTAGAATCGTGGCCGTCGAGCCTGCCGAGTCGCCCGTCCTGTCCGGCGGTCAGACGGGCGCGCATAAAATTGACGGCGTCGGCGCGGGTTTCGTCGTGCCGCTCTGGCGGGCCGACGCCGCCGATCAGATCGAACTGGTCTCCACGGAAGAGGCCACGGCCATGGCCTTTCGCTTGGCCCGTGAGGAAGGCTTGTTGGCGGGCACTTCCACCGGCGGCAACGTCATCGCCGCTTTGCGCCTGGCCGAACGACTCGGCCCCGGCGCGACCGTCGTCACCATCATGTGCGACACCGGGATGAAATATCTGAAGAGTTACGGGGCGGAATTGAGCAAAGCAGGAGGGAGTTGACTTATGAAGATCGTCTTGGCGGCCGCGCTGCTGCTACTCGCGTGCGCGCACGCTCAGGCCCAGCAGGCGCGCGGCGCGCGCGCCCGGCAAGAGGCCGACACCGCGCGCGAGTTGATCAAACTCAACCAGGAATTGATCGACGCGCTGGCGCGCGGCGACCGCGCGGTCGTCGAACGCATCTACGCCGACGACTTCGTGCGCACGTCCACGCAGGGCGAGTTGTTCACCAAGGCGCAGGTGCTCGCCGCGCTCAAAGCGCCCGAGGCCGGGGTGAAAACCGTCTACGAGTCGCAGGACATCAAGGTCTTCGACTACGGGCACGCGGCCGTGCTCGTCTACCTGTCGATCAGGCACACCGACAACCACGGCGCGAAGTCGGACTTTCTGTACCGCGTCACCGACACGTTCGTGAAGCGCGGCGGGCGCTGGCTGAAGGCGGCCTCGGCCGGGACGCCCGTGCCGGCGAAAGACGCCACGACCAAGTAACCTGATCGCCTGCCCGGCCGCTCAGCCTTCGGGGAAGAAGACGAAGAGCCGGCAGCCCGTCGCGCTCTGCGGCACGTGCGAAGTCCCGGCCGGGTGGTGGATGAACGTCCCGGCCTCGTAATCGCGCGCGCCGTCGTTGAAGACGCCGGAGAGTACGAAGACCTCTTCGGGCCCCGGCTCGTGCACGTCCAACTCCGCCAGCCGGCAGCCCGGATCGATCTCGAAGATGAGGGCCTTCGCGCCGTTCGCGCCCCGCCACAGCGTGCGGACGCGCACGCCCTCGTTCAACTCGCGCACGGGCGCGTCCTGCACCGCCGCCCAGACCACGCCTGCCAGATTCATCTGCACTTCCACGGGTTGCGTCACGGCGTCGCCCATGATTTGACCTCTCTTCAATCCGCAATTGACAATAGCCCGGCGGCCAAGCCCCGCCCGCGCCCTTTAAATTAAGCGGGCGGCCCCGAAAAGTCTTTGGCCCGCGCTTCTTTTTTCTTATGACTTTTTAAGAACGCTCATGGACGAGCACGTCAGTCCGGTCTACGAGTTCGGCCCGTTCCGCTTAGACGCGCAGCGGCACATACTGCTGCGCGGCGACGAGCACGTCGCGCTCGCGCCCAAGGTCTTGGAGACGCTCCTCGTCCTCGTGCGCAGCGCCGGGCGTGTGCTCAACAAGAGCGAGCTGATCGCGGAAGTTTGGCCCGACACCTTCGTCGAAGAAAGCAACCTCGCCCAACACATCTTCGTGCTGCGCAAAGTGCTCGGCGAGGAGAAGAACGAGCACCGCTTTATCGTCACCGTGCCGGGCGCGGGCTACCGCTTCGTCGCCCCGGTCAAAGTGTCGGGCGCGACACCCAAGGCGGCGCAGACAGACGAGACGCCCGACTCTTGGCCGCCCGCCTCGCTCGCCGTCCTGCCCTTCAAGACCATCCCCGCGGCGGCGGGCGACGAAGTCCTCGGGCTGGGGCTGGCCGACGCACTGATCATGAAGCTCAGCGGGCTGCGGCTGGTGAAGGTGCGCCCGACGACGGCCGTCCTGCGCTACGCGGGGCCGGGGCACGAGCCGCTGGCGGCGGGGCGCGAGCTGGGCGTGGACGCGCTGCTCGACGGCTACTACCAGCGGTACGGCGAGCAGCTCAGGGTGTCGGTGCAGATCATCAGGGTGCGCGACGGCGTCACGCTCTGGGCGGCCAAGTTCGACGAGAGCTTCACCAACTTCTTCGCCATCCAGGACTCTGTCTCCGAGCACGTCGTCCGCGAGCTTGAGCTTGAGTTGAGCGGCGCTGAGCGCAGGCACTTGCGGAAAAATTATACCGACAGCCCCGAAGCGTTTCGCGCCTACATCAAGGGGCGTTACTTCTGGAATCGGCGGACGCCCGAAGGGCTGCGCAAAGGGCTGGAATACTGCCAACAGGCCGTCGCCTTAGACCCGACTTACGCCGCCGCCTACGTCGGCCTCGCCGACACCTACAACCTGCTCGGGGCGCAGCACAGCGTAATGCCGCCGGGCGAGGCCTTCCCCAAAGCGCGCGCGGCCGCCGAGCGTGCGCTTGAGATCGATCCCGCGCTGGCCGAGGCCTATGCCTCGCTCGCGTTCGTCGCCTACTGCTTCGACTGGGACTGGAACGCGGCCGAGAGCAACTTCCGCAAAGCGGTCGAACTGCGACCGAACTACGCGACGGCCCACCACTGGTACGGCGAGTTTTTATCGGCCGCGGGCCGGTTCGCGGAGGCCGTCGCCGCACTGCGCCGCGCGCTCGCGCTCGACCCGCTCTCGCTGGCCGTGAGCACAGACCTCGGCGCGACCTTCTACTACGCGCGCGACTACGCGCGCGCCGCGGAAGAACTCCGCAAGGCGCTCGAAGTGGACGCCGGCTTCGTCCGCGCGCACCTCATCCTGGGGGCCGTCCACGAGCAGCAGGGTCAGCACGCAGAGGCCGCGGCCTCTCTGCGCACGGCGGCCGAACTCTCAGGCCGCGACCCGGTCGTCCTCTCGTCGCTCGCGCACGCCCTGGCCGTAGCGGGTCAACCGCGCGCGGCGCGCGCGCTGCTGAAAGAACTGCGGCAGTTGGCCGAACGTCGCTACGTCCCGCCCTACGGCGTGGCCCTCGTCCACGCGGGTCTCGGCGAAAGAGCGCAGGTTTACCGTTGGCTTGAGGAGGCTTTAACGCTGCGCGACATCAACCTCCTCTGGCTGGGCGTCAACCCGCGCTTCGACCGGCGGCGCGCCGACGCCGAGTTCAAAGAACTGCTCCGGCGCGTCGGGCTACCGAGCGCGAAGACGAACGTGCAAGACGTTGAAGCGTCGCCGTCGTGAGAAACATTAAGAATCATTAAAGACTGTCGGCCCCGCGCTGTTGCAAACTCTTGCAGCGGCGTGAGACTGAACTGAAGAGGAGAATGATTGTGGGAGAGCGTTTGACTTACAGACAGGTTGACGTATTTACGGCCGTGCCGTTTAAGGGCAACCCGGTCGGCGTGGTACACGCGGCGGACAGACTGTCGGCGGAGCAGATGCAGGCCATCGCCCGGTGGACGAACCTTTCGGAAACCACCTTCGTCTGCGCCCCGACCGACGACCGGGCCGACTACCGGCTGCGCATCTTCACGCCCGCGTCGGAGTTGCCGTTCGCCGGTCATCCCACCATCGGGTCGGCCCACGCCATCCTCCGCGGCGGCTTGCGGCCCAGGACGCCGGGCCGACTCGTCCAGGAGTGCCAACGCGGCCTGATTACTCTGCGCCTCGAAGATGAAAGACTATTTTTCGAGTTGCCGACGCCGGACGTGCAAGACATCCCCGCCGAACGTCTGTCGGCCGTCGCGGCCGCGCTCGGAGTCTCGCCGCGCGAAGTGGCGGCCAGCGCGCTCGTAGATGTCGGCCCCGTCTGGCTGACGTTACAGTTGGCCGACGCCGACACGGTGCGCCGCCTGCGCCCCGACTTGGCGCGCATCGCCGCACTCACGCAGCCGCCGTTGACGGGTGTGACCGTGTTCGGCCTTGAGCCTGCGGGCGCGGAGGCGCAACTCGAAGTGCGCTCGTTCGCCCCGACGCAAGGCGTAACAGAAGACCCCGTGTGCGGCAGCGGCAACGGGTGCGTGGCGGCGCTCGTGCGGCGCGCGGGGTTGATTGATCAGAACGCCTACGTGGCCCGGCAGGGGCGCTGCATCGGGCGCGACGGCCGCATCGAGATACGGTTCGACGAGGCCGGCGCGATCTGGGTGGGCGGGCAGGCCGTGACGTGCGTCGAGGGCACGCTGGAGGTTTAACGGAGATGGCTGAGCACATCGGCATCGTGGCGTGCAGCGCAGAGGGCGCGGCCCTCTGCTACAGGACGATCTGCCTTGAGGCTCTGCCGCTGATGGGTGAACACAACCACCCGCAGATCACGTTGAACTCGATCCCGATGGCCGAACACATACGGTACATCAAGCGGGACGATTGGGCGGGGGTCGCGGAACTGCTGTTGGACTCGGCGGCGAAGGTGGCGCGCGCCGGGGCCGCTTTCGCCATCTGCCCCGACAACACCTGCCATCAGGCGTTCGAGTATCTGCTCCCCAAGTCACCCATCCCTTGGCTGCACATCGCCGAAGTGGTGACGGCCGAAGCGAGCCGGCGCGGCTTCCGGCGGCTCGGCATTTTGGGGACGAAGTACCTGATGGAGTCGGCGGTCTACCCGGACGCGGCGGCGAAGCACGAAGTCGGTTGTGAGATTCCGGTGGCCGCGGAGCGCGAGCGCATCAACGAGATCATCTTCCAGGAACTCGTCAACGGCATCTTCCCCGAAGCGTCGCGCCTCTACTTCAACGAGGTCATGGGCGAGTTGCGCGAGCGCGGGTGCGACGCGGCCGTCCTCGGCTGCACCGAGATTCCGCTCATCGTCCGCCCAGACGACGCCCCGCTCCCGACCCTGGACTCGACGCGCCTCCTGGCCAAAGCCGCCCTGCACCGGGCCTTGTCAGTTTCAGGCTGAGGGTGGCGCGGGGTTAGTTCAACACAGAGGGCACAGAGGGCACACAGAGGGCACAGAGTCTTACTGTGGCCTCTGTGCTAACTCTGTGCCCTCCGTGTTATCCCGGCCCCACGCCACCCGCAACCGAAGGGAGTCATCCGATGGACGAACCGAATATCAGGATGAGCGGCGCAGCCGTTCCTCCGGCGTGTCGCGCACGACGGAGAGGTGGCGGCGTTCGGGGCCGGCGAGTCTGGGCGCGAGGGCCTGCGTCACACGCTCGGAGATGGAGTCCTGGACGGCGAAGGTGTCCGTGACCTGCTCGTCGAACTTGGCCGCCCACAGGGTCGTGCCGTCGCTGACGCGAGCCAGTTGCACCGACACGCGCAGCCGCGCGCCGTCACGCTGGTACAGCCCGTGGAGCAGTGCCTCGACCCCGGCCGCTTGCGCCTCCATCGGCGACGCGCCGAGGCGCAAGGCCGCCGAGGTCGGCAGCACTCTGATCTCGCGCAGACTACTCAGCCTACGCGTGAGCGCGTCGGCCAGGCCGAGACCGAGGGCCTTGTCGGCCTCGTCCGCGCCGAGCGGGCTGAAGGGCGGGACGGCGAGCGAGGCGACGGGCCGGTCGTCTGCGGGCGCGCAGGGCGGGGCGTCCGAGCCGCGCACGCGCGGGACGAAGAGGTAGCCCGTCCCCGGCACGGTGACGATGAAGCGGTGCTCGCCCTTGGCCTCGCCCAGCGCGCGCCGCAGCAGAAATATGTTCTGCGCGAGGTTGCCCTCCTCGACGAAGCTGTCGGGCCAGACTTCCGAGATCAGTTCGTCCTTCGTCATGAGCCGGCCGCCGCCGCGCAGCAGCACGAGCAAGGTCTCAAAGGCCTTGGGCGTGAGCGGCACGTCCTGCCCGGCGCGCGTCAGGAGTCGCCGCCGCGCGTCCACCCGGAAGCCCTCGAACTCGTAAATCTCTTTCAGCGGTTCGTTCATCATGGTCGGCAAGCGGCGGCGTCCGTCCGTTTTCGGGGCGACGACTGCGGCGCGCGGACGTTACGACTTCGCCAACGCCTGCGCGAAGTCGGCGAGCAGGTCGCGCTCGTCCTCCGCGCCGACGGAGATACGCACGAGGCCTTCGCCGATGCCCAACGCGCGGCGCTGCTCCGGCGTGTGCTGGTGACTCCACATCGCCGCCGCGGGCACGACGAGCGTCGTGAGACCGCCGAGACTCACGGCGCACTCGGCCAGTTTCAAGGCCGGGATGAAACGCTCGACCGCACTGCGGCCGCCCTTAAGCTCGATGCTCATCATCCCCGTGAACCCGCTCATCTGCCGGCGCGCGAGCGCGTGCTGCGGGTGCGATTCGACGCCCGGATAGTTCACGCGCGCGACCTTCGGGTGCTGTTCGAGGAACTGCGCCAGCGCCAGCGCGTTCCGGTTCTGGCGCTCGACCCGCAGCCCCAACGTCTTCAGCCCGCGCTGTAGCAGCCAGGCGTCGAACGGGCTGAGCACCGCGCCGGAGACGAGCGAGAAGTCCCACACCTCGTTGACGAACGACTCGGAGCCGACGACGACGCCCGCCATCAGATCGTGGTGCCCGCCCAGGTACTTGGTCGCGCTGTGAACCACAACGTCTATGCCGAGCCGCAACGGCTGCTGGTTGATCGGCGTGGCGAACGTGTTGTCGATCATCGTCGTGATCCCGCGCCCACGGGCCAGCTCGACCACCGCCGCCAGGTCTGTGAGCAGCAGCAGCGGGTTCGAGGGCGTCTCGACGTAGATCAACTTCGTGTTGGGGCGCAGGGCCGCGGCGAACTCTTCCGGCCGCGTCTGATCCACGAACGTGCGCTCGATGCCCCAGCGCGGCGCGAGGTCGCGGAAGAGTTTCGTCGTCGCCGAGTAGAGGCTGTGTTGCGTGACGACGTGATCGCCCTGCCGTAACAGCGACATGACGGCGGCGTGGATCGCCCCCATGCCGGAACTCGTCACCAAGGCGGCCGCGCCGCCTTCGAGCGCGGCCACGGTGGCCGCGACCTGCCGGTGCGTCGGGTTGCCGTAGCGCGTGTAGAACTCGTCGGGCCGGATGGCTTCGCCCAGCGCCGTCAGTCGTTCGGGCGTGTCCGCGTCGAAGGTCGAGGTCTGCCAGATGGGAGAAGTGACCGCGTGCGTCTCGTTGAAGCGCGCCGCCTCGTGCAAGACTCTGGTCTGCCAGCCGACGCCTTCCGGGTCTACGTTGTCCATTAGTCCTAAAGCCTTTCCTTGCGAACGACAGCACGCGACCGAAGGCGCGCGTTGTCGAGTCCTTGTATGTCGTCGTCGCCGCGGGCGTCAGGCGTCGCCCGTCGGGATGATGCCCGCGCCCTCCACCATCAGGATCACCGTCCGTTCGGGCGCGCGCGGGCGGTGCATGACGCCCTTCGGCACGACGAACCCTTGCCCCGGCCCCAGCTCCGCCGTGCGCCCCTCCAGGTCAATGAGGAAGCGCCCCTCCACCACGTAGAAGAACTCGTCCTCCGCCTCGTGTTTGTGCCAGTGGTATTCTCCCTGCACGACGCCGAGCCGGACGACCGAATCGTTGACGCGGCAGAGCGTCTGGTTGTACCAACGGTCTGTGCAGGCCGCGACCAGGGTCGGCACGTCAACCAACTCCAACGGCGCGTAGTAGACGTTTAGATGGGTCGCGTAAGGATAGCTCTCTTGCTTGTCAGCCATGCTCTGCCCCCTACCGTTCAATCGGCCAAAGTCAAATTGTATGCATACAATTTGACAGATGAGAAAGATTGTCTCTAATATAGAAAGCGACAATAGACTTGTCAACAAAAATCTTACTATGACAATGTGGACACCAGACCTGGGCCGCCACGAGGGCCCGCGCTACGCGGCCATCGTCGAGGCCATCGCCGAAGACATCGAACTCGGCCGGCTCAAACCGGGCGCGCAGATGCCGACGCACCGCGACCTCGCCAACCGGATCGGCGTCACGACGGGCACGGTCACGCGCGCGTACGCGGAGGCGGCGCGGCGCGGGCTGCTCGTCGGCGAGACCGGGCGCGGCACGTTCGTCAAGCCGAACCCTTTAGCCGCGGGCTTCCCCGCGGCCGCCGAAGACGAGGCGCTGATCGATCTGAGTTTTAATCACCCGCCGCCGACGGCGGGCGACGCACTCGGGCAGGCGTTAGCGCGGACGCTCTCGGACTTCGCCGCGCGGCGGGGTCTGGCCGCGCTGCTGACCTATCAGCCCGCCGCCGCCGGCACAGACCGGCATCGCGCCGCGGGCGCGGAGTGGGTGGCGCGCGCGGGGCTGGCCGCGCGGCCCGAACAAGTCCTCGTGTGCAGCGGCGCGCAGCACGCGATGACGGTCGTCTTCGCGACGCTCTGTCAACCCGGAGCGACGGTCTTCACGGAGAGCCTGACTTATCCGGGGATGAAGAACCTCGCCAACCTGCTCAACCTGCGTTTGCACGGGCTGCCGTCGGACGCGGAGGGCCTCTTGCCCGCGGCCTTCGACGAGGCGTGCCGGCGCGGCGCGGCGCGCGTGCTCTACACGATCCCGACCGTCCAGAACCCTCTGGGCACGGTGATGCCGGAGGGTCGCCGACGCGAGATCGCCGCCATCGCCGCCGCGCACGGCGTCGTCATCGTCGAAGACGACGTACACAGCTTCATGCTGCCCAGCCCGCCGCCGCCGCTCGCCTCGTTCGCGCCGGAGCACACCTGCTACATCATGAGCACGTCGAAATCAATCGCGGGCGGGATGCGCGTCGGCTACCTCGTCGCGCCGGAGCGGATGGTCGAGCCGCTGTCAACCTCGCTGCGGGCGACGGTCTGGATGACCGCGCCGCTGATGGCGGAGATCGCGTCCGAGTGGATCGGGGACGGCACGGCGGACAGGCTGGTCGAGCAGCGACGTGCGGAGGCAGCGGCGCGCCAGGAAATAGCAGCGCGCGAACTCGCGGGCTGCGCCTTCGACGCACACCCGCTCAGCTTTCACCTCTGGCTGCACCTGCCTGAGCCTTGGCGCGGCAACGAGTTCACGGCGCAGCTACGGCGGCACGGCGTACTGGTCACGCCGTCCGAGGCGTTCGTGCCTGGCCGCGAAGAGGCCCCGCACGCCGTCCGCATCTGTCTCGGCACGCCGCGCAGCCGCGCGCAGCTTGAGCGCGCCCTCGCCGTCGTCCGCGGCGTGTTGCGCGGGACGCCCGATCCCGGTCTTTCGTTTATCTGAGAAGACTGAGCGCGGCGCGGCACTCAGGGCTTTCTGATCGAGGCGAGACCCACGCCGGCCCCGACCAGGAAGACCCCGGCGATGCGATCCGGCAGCGCGGCGTACCTGTCTGGGAGCAGCCTGCCGCCCCGCTCCGCGACCCACCCGTAAGCCAACAACACAGGGACTTCGACGGCGACCGACACAAGCCCCAGCACAAGGAACTGCTCGAAGACGCGCCCGCCCGGCGCGACGAACTGCGGCAGCAACGAAGTGAAGTAGACGATGGCCTTCGGGTTCGACAACTGCGTGACGAAGCCCTGCCAGAACAACTTCGCCGGGCGCGCCGACGGCACGACCCGGCGTGCGTCCCCCGACACCTCACCCCTGGCCGCGAGCATTTTTATGCCGATGAAAACCAGGTACGCCGCGCCCACATATCTAACGACCTCAAACAAGACGGCCGACGCGGTGAGCAGCGCGCCCAGGCCGAGCGCCGACAGGGCGAAGTAGATGACGTTCGCCGTCTCGATCCCCAGCGTCCCCCTCACACTCGGTCGGAAACCGGCCTTCATCCCCTGCGACAAGACGAGCAGCACGGCCGGCCCCGGCGTCAGCGACACGAAGAACTCCGTGACGGCGAACAACAGCAAGAGCTTTAGCGTCATCCCTGAATCCGACCTCGCCGCTTGTAACTTTGTCCCCGGCCCGTCAAGCTTCTGCGCCCGGCTCGGCCCCGAACGATTCCACGTGCGCGGCGTACCACTCCGGCAGGCCGAGCGCACGCACGCACCCGGCGAGTTGTTTGACGTAGCCCGGCTCCGCCGGGGCGTCCTCCATGTGCGGCACGACGTAGCAGAGCGCCGGTCTGTACGCGCCGTCGAGCGTTTCGGCGAGCACAGGTTCGGGGAGATATTTAAGACCGAAGGTCTCCTCGATGCTGGCGTAGAGCCTGGCGATCTCGTCGTGCGTGATGGCCGCCAGCGCGCCGTAGACGCACGCACGCTCGGCGCGGACGAGGTTCGCGCGGGCGCGCACGCGCAGCTCGAAGCCAGCGACGCGCGCCGGCACGACTTCGGCCGGCGTCACGCCGAACTCGGCCTCCAGCACGTCACGATGCATGACCGTGCCGTAGAAGAAGACCCAGACGCGTTTCGGCGTGTCGGTCATCCGCGCCCCCTCCCTTGCGCCCAAGCGCCCGGCGGCACTTCCCCGGCGGCGGCCGCGGCGAGCCGCTCCTCGGCCAAGCGGTCGGCGACCCTGTGCGCCGTTGCGCCGGTGGCCTTGGCCAGCCCGAGGACGGCGAGTGTCGTGTCGTAGATGGCGTGGACTTTGGTCATCGTCTGCGTCACGTCCCAGCCGAGCAGTTCGCGGCAGCCGTTGATGATGCCGCCCGCGTTGGCGACGTAGTCGGGCGCGTAGGTGATGCCCAACTCTTCGAGCGCGTCGCCGTGGCGCTCCTCCCCGAGTTGGTTGTTGGCGGAGCCGACGACGATGGCCACCTTCAGGCGCGCGAGCGTCTGATCGTTGATGACGCCGCCGAGCGCGCACGGGGCGAAGATGTCGGCCGCGACGCCGAAGATTTCGTCGGGCGCGACGGCCGCGGCCCCGAACTCCGCGACGGCGCGCGCCACGCGGGCGGCGTCCACGTCCGCGACCACGAGTTGCGCGCCGCACTCGCGCAGCCGCTTGGCGAGGTGGTAGCCGGTGTTGCCACACCCCTGTATGGCGACCCTGAGACCGGCCAGATCGTCAGCCCCCCAGCGGTGCTGCGCGGTCGCCTGCATCGCGCGGAAGACGCCGTAGGCGGTGACGGGCGAAGGGTCGCCGGACTGACCGGCGAGACCGGCCACGTAGCGCGTCTCCATGCGCACGTACTCCATGTCCGCGGGCGACGTGCCCACGTCCTCGGCCGTGATGAAGCGCCCGCCGAGCGATTCGACGAAACGACCGTGCGTGCGGAAGAGACTCTCGCGCTCCGTCGTCCGGTTGTCGCCGATGATGACGGCCTTGCCGCCGCCGAAGGGCAGACCCGCCAGCGCGTTCTTGTAGGTCATGCCGCGCGAGAGGCGCAGCGCGTCGAGGCTGGCCTCCGCGTCGCTGGCGTAGTGCCAGAAGCGCGTGCCGCCGACGGCGGGGCCGAGCGCGGTGCTGTGGACGGCGATGATGCCGCGGTAAGGGCCTTGCGGGTCTGCCCAGAGCACCACCTGCTCGTGCTCGGCCTGGGCGTAAAGCTCGCAAATGTTTGTGCCGACGGTCGGTCTGCTCATGTTAAGTCGGATGCGGCGTCATAAGTTAGTTCGCCCGGAGTTTCGCCGCCGAAGCGAGGATGCAACCGCGGGGCGCGGCAAGTCTTTAGGCGGGCGTCAAAAGTTTTTAAGAATTCTCAGCGCGCAAGACCGACGCGGCGTAACAGTGCGGCGAAACGCGGCGCGGCGCGCAGCGCGTCGAAGCGCGGGTTGACGCCGAGCCAGACGAGCCACACGTCGCGCGCCCCGACGGCCTGTTCGAGCGCCGCGAGGGCCTGCGCCTGCTCGCCGAGGCCGGCGTGTATGACCGCACGGTTGTACGGCGACACGTAAGTCTCGGCGGAGAGTTGTTCAAGCTGCCGGAGTATTGCGCGCGCCGCCCGTTTCTTTCCCGCCAGCGCGTAGACGTGCGCCAGCCCGGAGAGGGCGAGGGGGCTGCCGTCCGAGAGTTCGGCGGCGCGTGCGAGGGCGGCGGCCGCCTCGGCGTACTCGCCCAACTGTTCGAGCGCCGCCCCGCGGATGACGTGCGCGCGGACGAAGCGCTGATCCATTTCGAGCGTCCGGCGCAGCCACGCCTCGCACTCGCCGTAGCGGCGCGCGAAGAAAAGCGTCTGGGCGTAGTCGGTGCTGATGGGGAGCGAGAGCGGGTCGAGTTCCTGCGCGCGGTCGAGCGCGGCCAGCGACTCGGCGAAGCGCGCGGCCGCGGCCAACGCCTCGCCGTACCAGTGGTGTGCGGTCGCGTAGCCGGGCTTGAGTTCGACGGCGCGCCGGAAGTTGCGCTCCGCCTCGGCCCAGTCCCACTCGTAGCGGTAGTTGACGAAGCCCAGCGAGGCGTAGCCTTCGGCGAGCGCGGCGTCAATTTCGAGCGCGCGCAGGGCCGCGGCCTTGGCCTTGGGGAACGACTCCTTGGGCGCGCAGCCGCCGTAGCCGGGCAGCAGGTTGTAGCAGTCGGCGAGGCCGACGTAGGCGGGCGCGTAGGTCGGGTCGAGCGCGATGGCCTGCTGCGCGTACTCGATGCCCTTGCGCAAGCCCGCGGCGGTGCGCTGGTTCCAGAAGTAGCGCCCGCGGATGTAGAGCTGGAAGGCGTCGGTGTTGTCGGTGTAGTTCTGGCGCAGGCGGCGCTGCTCCTCGCCGCTCAGCTTCAGCGCGAGCGCGCGCGCCACCTGCTCCGAGATCGAGTCCTGGATGGAGAAGATGTTGGTGAAGCTCTCGTCGAACTGCGCGGCCCAGAGCGTCGCCCCGTCGCCGACGCGGATGAACTGCACGGAGACTCTGATCTGCGCGCCGTCGCGCTGGAACACGCCGTCGAGCAACGACTCGACGTTCAACTCGCGCCCGACGGCCGCGGGGTCGTGCTTCCGCCCGTGGTACTGCATCACCGCGGACGTGGGGCGCACCGCCAGGCGCTTGAGGCTGCTGAGCCGCGTGATGAGCGCGTCCGCCAGCCCCAGCCCGAGGAAGTCGTCGGCGGCCGCCGCAGCCAGCGACTTGAAGGGGAGGACGGCTATCGAGGTCACGCCGTCCGCGGCTGCGTCCGCGCGCGCGTCTGCGTCGGGCGGCAGCGTCGGCGCGCCCGCCGCCGCGCCGACCTCGCGGACGGGCGCGACGAAGCGGTAGCCCGCGCCGGGGACGGTGACGATGTAGCGGTGCTCGCTCTTCTCCTCGCCGAGCACTTTGCGCAGCACGAAGACGTTCTGCGCGAGGTTGCTCTCCTCGACGAAGCTGTCGGGCCAGATGATGCCGAGCAACTCCTCCTTCCTGACCACGCGCCCCCTGTGCTCGACCAGCACGAGCAACGTCTGAAGCGCCTTCGGCGAGAGCGGGATGTGCTCGTCGCCCCGCAGCAGCAGATGCCGCCGCAGGTCTATGCGGAAGGGGCCGAATTCGTAAAAGGCCGGCGGTCGGTCGTTCATCGGTTATTCGCGGGCGGTTTGAAAAGTTATAAAAATATTTGAATGGCGGACTAAAGATTTTTGAGGCCGTCACCCCCTAATGTTTGTCCGAGCGCGCGCACGGAGCGCGCCGATTATAGTGCACACACGCGGGTTTGATGCCGGGCCGGCGGGCGGCGTTCCCGCGGGGCGGGTCAGCGGCGAAACGCGTGGGGGCGGAGAAAATTTATGACGCTGCTTTTATACGGGAGTCAGCCGCGCGGGCTGCTGCCGGCGCTGGGTCTGGCGCGGGCGGCGGCGCGCGCCGCGCAGTTGCCGATACTGACGACCGCCGGCGATGTCCGCGAAGTCGTCCGCTACCTCAAGCGGCGACCCGGCGGCGTGAGCGTCGCGGAGGAGTCGGACAGACCGCGGCGCAGACTCTTCGAGCCGCGGAAGCTGGCCGCTTACGAACTGCTGGGTCTCGTCGCTGCGGACGGCGACTCGGTCAGACTAAGCCCGCTCGGCCTTGCGTGCGCCGAGGAGATGGAGCCGGAGGCGCGCGTCTTTCGCCGCCTGCTGGTAAGCACGGCCGCTTACCGCTCGGCGCTCGAATGGGGCTACCGGCAGGGCTTGGGCGTCATCACGACGAGCGACCTGTTGGGCTTCTGGCGCGAATCCCACCCGGAGGCCTTGGACGAGTCGGACGGCGAGCTAGCGCGGGGCGCGGCCCTGTCGTTCTTCAGTCTGTGCCAGGCGGCGGGTCTTGGGACGATGACCCTCGGCAAGCGCGGGCACAGCACGCGCCTCAGTGTCGATCAGGACGAACTGCGCGCACTCTTCGACGGCGCACCGGCCACGTTTAATGAAGCCGACGAGGAAGAGGCGAGCATTGCGGCGGCGGCCACTCACATCGCAGGGCCGCGGCCACGGCAATCGCTGCGCATACTCGTTCTGGCAGGGAGCGACAACGGCACGGTGGGGTTGCTCCGGCGCACGCTTGAGTTGGCGGCCGTCGAGAGCCGACTGGTCGAGAAAGACTGGGGCGGCAGAGTCTCTTTCGAGCAGTGCGCGCCGGGCCTCGCGCCGGACTGCGACGCCGTGTTCGTCGTGCTCGACGAGACGACGTTCGTGGCCGACGCCGCCGGGCGGCACTCGCTCAGGGAGACGGTGCTGATCGAAATAGGCGCGGCGCTGGTGCGCTACGACCGGCGCGTCGTGCTGCTGCTGGACGAAAAGTTTCCGTCCCCCGAAGCCGTGCGCGAACTGGACTGCTACGAAGTCGTCAACGGCGGGCTGACCTGGGAAGCCGGCTTGCGCCTGCTCGCAGCCGTCGAGCGTTTCAAGCACGAAGTCGGCCCCGGCGCGCGGGCTTGAGATTCCGGCCGGGCGCGTCTGACGGTACGGGCTTCGACCTTCGGTTCAATTTGAGGTTGAGAGCCGGCGTAAGGCCGGTTCAACACAGAGGCACAGAGGTCACACAGAGAGCACAGTAAAAACTGTGTCCTCTGTGTGACCTCTGCGCCCTCTGTGTTGATCTTTTCCGCGGGTCAACTTAGAAGTTGAACTTCACCGCGAACTGGATCGTGCGCGGGCGGTTGACCGTCGCCAGGATCGCGGACGAGCCTGCGCCCGCCGACACGTCCACCAGCCCGTAGTTGCCCAGGAACGCGCCGGCCGCCGCCGGGCTTTGGAACGACGGGTGGTTCAGGATGTTGAAGAACTCCGCGCGGAATTCCACGTTGGTCGTCTCCGTCAGCCGCGTCCGCTTGACGAAAGAGTTGTCCCAGTTGGTCTGGAACGGCCCGCGGAAGACGTTGCGCCCCAAGTTGCCGAAGGCCGCGGCCTGCGCCGCCGGGTCGTCGCACGAGACGACGACGTTCTGGCTGTTGACGCAGCGCCCGCCCGCGAGGAACGCGTCGAGGTTGATGTACTCGTCAATGCGCTGGCGCGTGCCGCCGGGCAGCAGGACGTTGCCGCCGACGTAAGTCGCCTTGTAGGCCCCGTTCTGCCCCTCCGGGTCTTGGAGCGTGGCGGCCGAGCTGTCGAAGATGTTGAAGGGCGTGCCCGACTGCGCGGTGTAGATGCCGTTCAGAGACCAGCCGCTCAGCAGGCGGCCCAGGCCTCTGTCCTCGACGCCGAAGAGTTGGCGCACGGGCAACTCCCAGTTGTAGCTGACGACGAGGCGGTGCGTGCGGTCGAAGTCCGACGGGCCGCGGTTGTCGCGCGTGTTGAAGACGTTGCCGAAGTTGATGAACCCGTTCAGCTCGTCCTGAAAGGTCGAGCCGGAGCCGTTATCAATGGACTTCGCCCAGGTGTAGGCCGCTTGCAGGTAGAGTCCCTGCGCGTAGCGGCGCGTGAGCGACGCCTGTAGCGAGTGGTAGATCGAGGAGCCGAGTTGCTCGGTCGCGAACAGGCTGTTGTTGGCGATGCCGAGGAAGCGCGCGGGCACGCGCAGGTCGCGGTTGGCGAACGTGCTCTCGGTGACGGCGAGGCTGCCGTCCGCGTTGCGCACGACGCCGCGCGCGCCCGGCGCGACCGCGACCGACTGGGCGATGTGCGCCGGGATGACGCAGGGACTTGCGAGCGTGCAAATCTGCGCGGCGTTGGCCGCGCGCCCGATGCCGAGCAGCGCGACGCCGCGCGTGCCGACGTAGCCCAACTCGGCCACGAGCCGGCCCGGCAGCTCGCGCTGCGCCGTCAGGTTCCACTGCTGCGAGTAGGGCGAGTGCAAATCCCTGGGCGGGTAGAAGAGGCCGCCCGACAGGAGCGCGCCGTCGAAGACGGGCGTGCCGTCGGCCCGGACGCCGGTCAGGCGCGGGACGATCTGATCCTGCGCGAGCGGGAAGTCGGAGTTGGGGCGGATGGAGGGGAACGGGTTGGCGGTCGTGACGCTGAAGCGCGTGACGCCGACCGGCTGCGCGAACGGCAACCCGCCCGCGGTCTGCAAGAGCGACTGGTTCGAGGTGCGCTGGTAGTAGACGCCGTAGCCGCCGCGGACGACGGTCGTCTGATCGCCGAAGAGATCGTAGGCGAAGCCGACGCGCGGCGCGAAGTTGTTGGTGTCGTAGCAGCGCAGGAGCGTGCAAGCGGAGACGCCGGGCGTGCCGACGCGCGGCGTGTCTGCGGGGTGGATGAACTTGACCGGCCCCGGCGCGCCGTCGTTGAAGCCCAGCAGGTTGGAGAGGAAGTTCTGCTTCTCGTGCGCCGTCGAGAGCAGCTCGTAGCGCAGGCCGAGGTTGAGCGTCAGGCGCGAAGAGAATTTCCAGTCGTCCTGCGCGTAGAAGGCGTAGTCGGTGGCGCGGAAGTAGAAGGTCGAGAAGCCCGCGCCGGCCTGCCCGGCCGTGACGCGGCCCAACAGGAAGTTCTGGAGCGCGCTCAGGTTCTGGAAGCCGGGCGCGTCCGAGGCGTTGCCGGCCGCGAAGGTGATCGAGCCGCGCGTCGAGAAGTTGTTAAAGCGGTTCAGTTGGTAGTAGCTGCCCTCGCCGCCGAAGCGCAGCGCGTGCTGGCCGGCGCTGTAGGACAGGTCGTCGCCGACGACGTAGGTGTTGAACGCGCCGCCGCGGTCGTCGTTCGCGCCCGTGCCGACGGAGAAGAAGCCCGCGACGTTGAAGCGCGTGGCGGCGGGGAAGTCGCCGCCGTTGGCGCGCGTCTGTCCGAGGTCGGCGAGCAGTATGTTCTCGTCGGGCACGAACCTGAAGGTGAAGCGGTTGAAGCCGACGCGCGCTTCGTTGACGAGGCGCGGCGAGAGCACGCCCGTCAGCCCGAGTTTTAAGAAACGGTTCGTGCCGGGCACGGTGCGCGCCTGCGGCAGACTCGACCCGCTGTTGTAAGGCTGGAAGAGCGCGTTGACGGAGTTGAAGTAGCGGCCCGTCAGCCTGTGCTTCTGCGTGAGCTGCGAGTCGAGGCTGACGACGTATTGATCGTCCTCGTATGTGCCCAGCCCCGCGCGCACGACGCGGCCCACGGGCGAACCCGCCGCGAGCGGCGCGACGGTCGGGATGCAGAAGTCCGTGCCGAAGCCCGGACACTTGTTGCCCGGCAGGTTGAGCAGGCGGAGCACGACGGGGTCGAGGCGCGTGACGCCGGGCGGGAGGCCGGTTGGGAAGAACGCGGCGATCAGGTTCGCCTCGGAGCGGTTGGCGGGGAAGACCGGGATGGCGGTGGAGAAGTTCGTGCCGGCGGCCGCGCCCGAGGCGGCGTTCGTGCCTTGATAGTTGAAGAAGAAGAAGTGGCGGTTCTTGCCGCTGTAGACGTGGCGGCCGCCCGCGCCGAAGCGCGGCAGGTAGACGGGGCCGCCGACGGAGAAGCCGTACTGGTTCTGGCGGCTCACGGGTCGCCGCACGCCGTTCGCGTTGTTGAAGAAGTCGTTGGCGTTGAGCGCGTCGTTGCGGAAGAACTCGAACGCGTCGCCGTGGAACTGGTTGGAGCCGGACTTCAAGGCGACCTGGATGTTGCCGCCGCCGTTCCTACCCTGCGACGCGTCGTAGAGCGAGGTCTGCGTCTTGAACTCCTGCACGGTCTGCGGGTTCGGCAGCGGCACGTTGTCGAGGGTCGGCAGGTTGATGTCGTTGGCGTTGATGCCTTCGAGCTGGTAGTTGTTGTTGGTCGGGCGCTGCCCGTTGACGTTGATCGTGACCGCGCCGCGCCCCAACGCGTCGGACTGGAACAGCTCGGTGTTCGCGCCGGTGGAGAGCGTCAAGAGCGTCAGGAAGTTGCGCGTCGAGAGCGGGAGTTGCCCGACGGTCTCGGACGAGAGCGTCGTGCCGGTCGTCGGGTTCGAGAGCTGCACGGCCGTGGCCGTGTCGGTGACGGTGATGGACTCTTCGATGCGGCCGACGGCGAGCGGAATCTGCACGCTCGTCGTCTCGGTGACGTTGACCTTCACGTCCGGGGCCGCGGCCTTCGAGAAGCCCGCGGCGCTGACCAAGAGGCGGTAGGTCGCCACGGGGAGCGCGGCGACGTTGAACTGGCCGTCCGCGCCGGTCGTGACGGTGCGCTCGTTGACGCCCGTCGCCTGGTTGACGACTTCGACGGTCGCGCCCGCGACGGCCGCGCCCTGTTCGTCGCGCACCGTGCCCTTGATGGCCCCGGTCGGGCCGCCCTGCCCGGACGCGCCGCCCGTCGCCCCGAGCAAGAGCAGGAGAGCGAGGAGTGCGTTGCGCGCGCTCGCGCATCTTGCTGACTTCGATCCTAAAGCGTTCGCCATTTTGTTGCTCCTTTGGATAGCGTGAAAGGGGAGACCCGACGCCGGTGCAAAGGGGCAACGCTCATGCCGCGAAGCAAGCCCGCGGGTAAACCCGGCACGCGAGCGGATTAGGCGGCACGCGCGGGAGATGTCAGCCGAAAAATAACTAATTTCGGATGAGCTTTTCTTATCCGCATAAGCTTGCGGGAAGCGCCGCCCGACTTGTGAGCAGCACATGACGATCATGTGGATAGCGACATCATGCTGATCGAGGGCTTGCAATAAAGAGTAATGCCGAGTAGTGGGTCAGTTGCGGGTTGAGTGTAGCGGGCGGCCGGTCTCACACAGAGTACACAGAGTTAGCACAGAGGCCACAGAGTTATGCTCTGTGGCCTCTGTGCTAACTCTGTGCCCTCTGTGTTAACCCGGCCTCACCACCCGCTCAAGCTCAGACTGATTCAGGGCGCTTTCTCCGGCTGAAAGTTCGCGACCACGATCTGCCAGCGGCCGCGCTCGTCGCGTTTCCACACGTGCGCGTAGTAGCCGTGCTCCTTCGGCGCGCCGCCCGCGCGCAACTCGTAGCTCCCGTAGCTGTACGCCATGTCGCCCGAACGCGCCACGCCGCCCGCGCGCGGCGCGAGCGCGAGCACGACATCTGGTGCGGCCGTGATGCGCGCGCGCAGGGCGTCGGGGCCCGCGGGCGGCGCGCCGGCCGCGAACACGCGCGCGTCTGAGGCGACGTGCGCGAGGTACGTGTCGAGCGCGCCGCCGCGTGTCGCCTCCGTCGCGAGGTTGCGCTCCGTCTCCGTCAGGCGTTGCAACTCGGCGGCGGGGTCTGCGCCGCGCGGCACTTTGGGCTTGTACTGCCGCGCCGGGGCGAACGGCTCGTCAAGCGCGCGGGCGTCGGCCGCGCCCGGCAGCGCGCCCGTGCCGAAGTCAATCGCCACCTTCCAACCGCCGTCCGGCTGCCGCTTCCAGACGGAGAAGAAATAGCCGTGCTCCGAAGGTTCGAGCGGCGGCACGTTATCCACGGCCGTCCAGGGGCCGATGTTGTAGCCGAGGTCGCCCGCCTGCGAGATGTCTCCGTAGGTCGGCGTCCAGTTCAGCGTGAAGGGCAAGGGGCGCGGCGTGGGCGGGCGCGGGCGGTAGAACTCTTTCGCGTTGACGGGGCCGGGGCGGAAGATGACGCCGTCGTCGGCGAAGAACTCCAACCACGACTCGCGCACGCCGTGCTCCGTGCAATACTTCGCGAACGCACGCTCCGCCGCCACCATCTCGGCGAGCGCGCGCGGCGTCGCGCGCCCCTGCGGCAAGACCGACGACGTACATAGCAGCGTCGTGAGCATGATCGAGATCGTTCTCCGCATGGTTTCTCCTTTTCGGCGCGGACGCCGTCAGACGCCGGGCATCGCCTTTTTCAGCGGGCGCAGCAGCGCCAGCAGCACGAAGGCCATCAGGAGCGCGCAGGCGCTCAGGAAGAGCCAGAAGGTCGAGTGCCGCCAGTCGTCCCACAACTCGCCCACCTGCGTCAGCTTGTTGCCCAAGGCGGTGGCGACGAACCAGCCGCCCATCATCAAGCCCCGCATCCGGCGCGGCGCGACCTTCGAGACCAGCGCCAAGCCCATCGGCGACAGCATCAACTCGCCCAGCGTCAACACGCCGTACGCGCCGACGAGCCACGCGGGCGAGACCTTGAAGGCGTACGGATTCGGCCCCGCGACCGACGCCTCGCCGACCTTCGCGCCGACGAACAGCACGAAGAACGCGGCCGCCGTGAGCATCATGCCGCAGGCCATTTTCGTCGGCGTCGAGGGTTCGAGACCTCTCGCGTCGAGCCACTGCCAGAACCAGACGAGCGGGAAGGTTAAGAGCAGCACCCAGGCCGGCCCGATGGCGTTCGAGATGATGCCGGAGACTTGCCAGGCTGTGTTCTCGTTGCCCCAGTAGGTCATCGTCGAACCGTTCTGCTGGAACGCCATCCAGAAGATGATGACGATGGCGAAGATGACCAAGAGCGCGCCCACGCGCTGCCACTCCGGCACGGCCGCCATCGCGCTCTGCCGACTGACGCCGTGCGGCGGCTTATCAACCGCGACCGCCGCCGCGTCGGCCGTCTGTGCGGCGTCAGGCGTGCGCTGTCGGTCGCCGCTGCTGATGTGTCGTTTGAACTGCCACTGAATCCAGACCGAGACGGCCATGCCGAAGGCGGCGACGGCGAACGCCGGGTGGTAGCCGAAACGCCCCTGCACGAACTCCGCCACGACGGGCGCGAGGAATGCGCCGACGTTGATGCCCATGTAGAAGATGTTGTAGGCGCGATCTTTTAAGTGACTGCCTTCGGGGTAGAGGTTGCCGACCATGGTCGAGACGTTCGGCTTGAACAGTCCGTTGCCGACGACGAGACAGGCGAGCGCGGCGTAGACCGCGGGCAGCGAGTGGAAGGAGAGCAGCAGATGCCCCGCCATGAAGAAGAGACCGCCGATCATGACGGCGCGGCGGTAGCCGAGCTTGCGGTCGGCCAGCCAGCCGCCGACGAGCGGCGAGGCGTAGACGAACATCAGGTAGTTCGCGTAGAGGCCCGTCGCGCGATCAACCGACCAGCCGAAGCCCTGCCCCGTCGGGTCGCGCAGGTAGAGCGTGAACATCGCCAGCATCGAGTAGAAGCTGAAGCGCTCCCACATCTCGGTGGCGAAGAGGACGTAGAGACCCGGCGGGTGCTTCTCCGCCGCGTGCGTGGTCGCCGCCGCGACGCTTTCGATTGTCGTATTCACCAGCGCCCCCTTTCGCGCGTGCAAAGTCCGCGCGCCCCGCGCCTTCGTCACTGCGGCGCGATGCGCTTGAGCGCTTCCGTCGCGTTCGTGTTCTGCGGGTTGAGTTCGAGCGACTTCCGGTAGTTCCTGATCGCCAGCTCGCGCTCGCCCGCGGCGAGGTAGGCTTCGCCCAGGCTGTCGTAGGTGTTGAACCCTGCGGGGAACATCTCGACGTTGAGCTTGAAGATCGCAATCGCGTCTCTGACGCGATTCGCGCCCAGCAACTCGTAGCCGAGCGCGTTCAGTTCCGGCTCGCCGAAGTCGTAACGGTCTGCCTGCGTCTTGCGCAGCTCGCGGTATTGATTGAGCGCCGCTTCGACGCCGCCCGCGCGGAGCGTCCTTCGGAGGGGCGCGGCGACGGAGAGCGTGCGCGGGTTCTTGAACCAGTCCACGGTCAGGCGCAGTCGTTCTTCGGCGTTGCGTGTGACGAAGTGATCGTCTTTGGCGTAGACGATCAACTGGTAGAGGTTGCCCGCCTCGTCCAGCTTGCGCGCGAGTTCGAGCGCGTGCGTCGGCGAGACGGCCGGGTCTGCGCCGCCCTGGAAGATGAGTAGCGGGACGGTCAACGTGTCGGCCCAGCGGACGGCGGAGCGGCTCTCGATGTTCTCGGCGCGGCGCGCCTCGCCGCCCGCCCAGTGTGTGCGCGCGAGGTCGCGGATGGCGGCGTTCTCGCGGAAGCTGCGTTCGATGTCGGTGGGCGCGCCGACGACGACCGCCGCGCGGACGGGCGCGCCGCGCCGTATGGCCTGCAAGGTCATCTGCGCGCCGCGCGAGAAGCCGAACATGAAGACGCGCGCCATGTCCACGTAGCCGAGCGCGCGCGCGAGCGGGATGAGGTTGAGCACGTCGTTAAGATCGGCCCCGCCCACCTCGTCCTTGCCTTCGCCGCCGTCGTAGCCGCGGTACTGCGAGGCGAGCACGACGAAGCCCTCCGCGGCGTAGCGGTGCATCTCGTAGAAGTCGAGAAAGTTCTCGACCCTGATCGTCGTGTCCTCGCCGACGCCGCCGCGGTTCCAGATGACCAGTGGAAACTTCCGGCCCGCCGTCTCCTTCGGCTTGTAGATGAAGCCGGAGACTTTGAGGCCGTCGCTCAGGTATTTGATCTTGAGCAGTTCGAGGTCGGGCGCGTTGCGCATCCGCTCGACCGCCTCGCGCCCGTAGGCGCGCTTGAAACGGTCGGGCAACTGCTCGAACGCTGGGATCGTGAACGCCGCCTGTTCGAGCAGCCGCCCGTCGCCAGTGTTCGCGTCTTGCGCGAATGCCAGCGCCGGCCACAGCGCGAGACTCAGCAACGTGATCGCGTGGACGATTCTCTTCGTGTTCATTCTTTGACATCCCGCGCCGGCTGCGCCAGCGCCGAACGGAGGCAGACGAGCGGCGGCCCTTCCGTCGCTTCGATGGCGTGGAGTTGGCCCGTCGCCAGCAGGCGGCGCAACGCGACGGCGTCGCGCCGTGTCAGCGCGCAGACATCGGACAGCGGCGCGAACGCGGCGGGCGCGAGGCAGCCGGCACACCACGCGCGCCGCAGCCCGCCGCCCCGGCGCACGACGACGACGCGCTCCGTCTCCACCGTTATCTTTATCCTCCGCCTCACGACGGCGGATGATGGCACGACTCCGATTGTAAAGTCCTTAATCGCCGCCTGAAATTTGCTGAAATCTTATGAAACGGGAAATCGTCGGGCTTAACCTTTCGCATCTATCTATATTAGGATCGCGCGCGGCGGGGGTAGTGTCTTAAATCGCTCAAGCCTCCGTGCATCCTCTGTGCCCTCTGTGCCTCTGTGGTGCATGCCGCTCAGAGAAGATTCACCACCGCAGACACAGAGGGCACAGAGGGGGCACAGAGACGGACTGAAACCAGGCCACTGCGCGTTAATTCTTTCCGCCCCGCGGAGAAGTGTTATGAGTCAACAGACTGAACGCCTGTACGAGTTCGGCCCGTTCCGCCTCGACCCGCTGAAGCGCCGCCTCGTGCGCGACGGGCAGACGGTCGTGCTCACGTCCAAGAGCTTCGACACGCTGCTGGCGTTGGTCGAGCACAGGGGGCGCGTGCTGCCCAAGGACGAGCTGATGCGGCGGCTCTGGCCGGACACGTCCGTCGAGGAGAACAATCTCACGCAACAGATTTCGGCGCTGCGCCGGGCGCTGGGCGAGCGCGCGGGCGAGCACCGCTACATCGTGACCGTGCCGGGGCGCGGCTACAGCTTCGTCTCGGACGTGCGCGAGGTGGCGGACGAGGGCGCGGACTTGATCCTCGAGCAGCGCACGCGCTCGCGCATCACCATTGACGTGGAAGAAGAGCACACGGACGGGCACGGGGAGGAGCAGCCAGAGCGGCATGAGACCGACCGTGCCGCGGAGAGCACACGCACGCACGCCATCGCCCCCGCCGCCCGTCGGCGCACGCGCGCACGTCTGTTCGCGCTGGTCTCCGTCGGTCTGGCGATGAGTCTGCTCCTCGCACTGTTCACCTACCAGCGGCTCGCCCGAGACGAGAGCCGCGCGGGCGGGCCGCCGAAGTCCGTCGCCGTCCTGCCGTTCAAGTCTCTGAACACGGACGCGAACGAAGACCTCTTGGGCGCTGGCATGAGTGACACGCTCATCGCCAAGCTGAGCAACGTCCGCCAGATCAACGTCCGCCCCACGAGCGCGGTGCTCAAGTACGCCGCCGCGGACGCGAACACCCTGGCGGCCGGGCGCGAGTTGGGCGTGGACGCGGTGCTCGAAGGCACGGTGCAGCGCGCCGCGGATCGCGTCCGCGTCACCGTGCAACTGCTCGACGTGCGCCAGGGCCGCCCGCTCTGGGCGCAGAGCTTCGACGAAGGCCTGAGCGACATCTTCGTCGTGCAGGACGTGATCTCCGAGCAGGTCGCGCAGGCGCTGCTCGCGCGCCTCAACGGCGCGGAGCAGCGGCGCTTGCGCAAGCACGACACGAACAGCGTCGCGGCTTATCAAGACTACCTGCGCGGCCGTTACTTCTGGAACCGGCGCGACGAGGACGGGCTGCGCAAAAGCGTCGGCTACTTCGAGCAGGCGATTGCGACAGACCCGACCTACGCCGTCGCCTACGCGGGCCTCGCCGACGCACACAACCTGCTCGTCAACTATCACCTCGCCGGCTCGTCCGCCGACGAGAGCGCCGAGCGCGCCCGCGCCGCCGTCACGAAGGCCTTAGAGCTTGACGACACGCTCGCGGAGGCCCACGCCTCTTTGGCCTCGATGAAGTTCTACGGCGAGCACGACAACGCGGCCGCCGAGCGCGAGTACCTGCGGGCCGTCGAGTTGAACCCGAATTACGCGACCGCGCACCACTGGTACTCCGAGTACCTGGCGATGACGGGCCGCCCCGCCGAGGCCATGACCGAGATCAAGCGCGCGCAGGAACTCGACCCGCTCTCGCCCGTCATCAACACGACGGTCGGCGAGCGCCTCTACTTCGCGCGCCGCTACGGCGAGGCCGCCGAGCAACTCCGCCGGACGCTCGAACTCAGCCCCGACTTCTACCACGCGCACTACCTGCTCGGGCTGACTTACGAACAGCAGGGCTTGTACGCCGAAGCCGTCGCCGAGTATCAGCGTGCGCGCGCGCTCGCCGGCAGCCACGGCGCGCTCGCCGCCGGGGCGCTCGGTCACGTCTACGCGGTGACGGGCCGGCGGCGCGAGGCGTTGCGCCTGCTGAACGAGCTACAGCGGCCCGACGGCGACGCGCCTTACCCCTACGCCGTGGCGACCGTCTACCTCGGTCTGGGCGCGAAACGCGAGGCCATCGAGTGGCTCCAAAAAATGCCCAGCGCCGACGCCGCCTGGCTCCTAAAATTCGACCCGCGCCTCGACGACCTCCGCGCCGAGCCGACCTTCCGCAGCCTCCTGCAAGCTGGATGACTTCGGGGTTTAGTGGTTCAATTTGGGGTTGCGGGCGGCGAGGGTTTAGTTCAACACAGAGTACACAGAGGGCACACAGAGGACACAGAGTCTTTACTGTGTCCTCTGTGTACTCTGTGTTAACCCGGCCCCCCGCCACACTCAACCTGAACCTAACCCACTACCTTATGTTATGAGTCCCTTCAATTCGGACTGTCGGTCGCGGCGAGTGCGCGGCGGATCGTCTCCGCCAGCGGCTTAGGGTTGTCTGCGGGCATGAAGGTGAAGGACGGCGCGCGCTCTCGGTGTCCGAGCGTGCGGGCGAACGCCACCAACTCCGCGCCCGTCCCTTCGGGCTGTTGCCGCTCGTCAAAGACGAGCGCGGCGTAAGCGGCGTCACTCTTTAGGAAGGTGCGCGCCAGCCAGCCCGCTGGGCAGTAGGTTATGAAGCAATCGCCCCCCGCCAACTCGTCTCTGAGAGCTTGCACCAAGTCTTGATTGCTGCCCGCATACAGGATTCTGTGCCGGTAGGGCGGCGCGAGGTAGTCGCCGCGCAGCAATCGGCGCAGGTCAATAAACTCTTCGTCCCACATGGGATGTCACGCGGGCGGGCCGTCTGCTATCATGCGCCCGCTCCATCTTTGAATATCGGCAACGTTCGGCATGTATAGCTCGCCCTCACAAACCGAGTGATGGGCGTCGCCAAGAAAAGACCGCGCGCATCTTTGGCGACGAACAAGAGCGGGCATATTTTAGGGACACACGTCCCTAAAAGCAAGGGTAATCAGCCGAAACAGAAGAGGAAGCGACCGGAACGACTTGCTGAGAAACTGCTAGCGATACGGGAAGGACTCGAACTATCACAAGGCGGGATGCTTAAGAGTTTGGGGGTCGAGGACGAGTTGGAGCGGGACTACATCTCGAAGTACGAGCGGGCCGTGCTCGAACCGCCCCTGCACGTGCTGCTGGCCTATGCCCGCGCGGCCGGCGTCTGCGTGGACGTGCTAATTGATGATGAATTAGACCTGCCGGCGAAGCTGCCCGCCAAGCCGCAGCACGCCCGCCGCTGAAGATGTTTGAGTTGGAGTTAAAGCCTAAGAACGGCAGAGACGCGAAAGCCCCGCTGGTAAGGGCGGGGCTTTCGCGTCTCTTGATTTAGCCTTATACCCCCTTCGGGGTAGCAAGTTTAGTGTTTATCCACTGATTAAGTGACACCCCTTGCTGTTCTGCCTCAATCGCCAGTTGGCGGTGCAGATGTTTCGGCATACGGAGATTTAGAGTTCCGCTAAAATTACGCTTGCTTAGCGGTACAGGCACGGGCTCGCCGCTTTCCTCTAAGTCTTCGAGCGCGTACCCCACTACTTCACGGATTTCGCGTAACGCCGCCTCTTGAGTATCGCCGTGAGCGGCCAGCGATGGGAATTCAAGGACTCGCCCGACGAATGCGTGATCTTCTTCAGACCAGACTACGCTATACAGGTAGTCTTCGGCCCGGTGGTTTTTAGCCTCCTGCTGAAGTGTAGCTTTATTCCGCGCCATGTTACTTGCCCCCTCTGGCCTTTGCGGCCTCCTTCTTGTTTTCCTGCATTTGCTGGAGCCTGCGGAGAGCTTCGACCACTTGATCCACTTGGTACGGCTTGGCGTAGCCTTTCTCAACCTGAAGGTTGATGCGCGGGTCGCCCGGCCAAGGTGTTTTAAATATATGATGGCTGCCCCGAATTCTCGGATTGCCGAAGTGCTCCTGACAAACCCGTGCTAGGTATGCGAAGCGCGTTTTCTTTCGTTCCGCTTCGAGTTTTTCAATCTCGTCCTCCAGACGCATATCTTCTCTCCGAGTACCATCTCCCGCGCCCATCCGCCGAGAAGTATGGTACTGAATACGGTACTACGATGTCAATGACATTTATACCGTTGCACCGGCCGTCCTAATAGTAACTTTAATGTGCTGGCTCGGGTGGCGCTGCCTAAAAAGATCAGAAGCTCAAGCAATTTTTGGGTGAGATGTTGACATTCTGGGCAAAGAGACGAACTCGTTATCTCATTCACACCGCGCACGGTCTTCACACCGCAAGTCAAATCAAGCTCTACGCAGGCTATGCATAACTGGCAGGGGTACGTGGCGGCGGCGGCGGCGTAGGCAGTTCGCAGAGCGGACGGCGACGACGCCCGCGGGGAACGGGCGTCGGAGTGAAAAGATTGCCGCGCTTTTGCGTGCTGCGGGTCGTGTGCGTGTACCGGCACGGGGCTTGTTAACGTAGGCAATGCAGTTCATGTCAGGTCGTATGCGCGCCGGATGTGTGCCGGCGGGCCGGGGATAGTTTTGTCTGCGCGGAGCACGGGGCGCGCGGCGCGACTTAATTCATTGGCAGGCTCAAGCCCTCGGACGAGAGGTGACGAAGAGTTATGCGGGCTATGAAGCAAGACGCTCGACAGATCAGGCCGGCGGTTGAGCGCGGCGAGTTGTGTGCCGCGCCGCGGGTCGCGCCGCGCGCGCGCCGCCCGGTTGACATCACGCCCGCGGCGCGGCGGCTGCCCGCGGCCCGTCTGGCAGCGCCCAAAATCCTGCTCTACTCGCACGACACGTTCGGTCTCGGCAACATCCGCCGCACGCTCCTGCTCGCGCAGGAGTTGAGCGCGCAGTACCCGCGCGCCGCGATCCTGCTCGTCACAGGCTCGCAGATGATCCACTCGTTCCGCATCCCCGCGGGCGTGGACTACATCAAGCTGCCGTGCCTCGACCGCATTGCCGCCGAACGCTACGAGCCGCGCTTCCTCACGGCCTGTTCCGAAGAGGTCAAGCGCACGCGCAGCGCCATCCTCGAACGCACCGTGCTCGGCTTCGAGCCGGACTTGATGATCGTGGACAAGCGCCCGTCAGGCGTGGACGGCGAACTGCTCGACACGCTGCGCGCGCTCCGCCGCAAGCAGTTGCCGACCAAGCTCGTGCTCGGCGTCCGCGACATACTCGACGAGCCGGAGCGCACGCGCCGCAACCTGCAAAGCAACCGCAGCTTCGAGATCATCGAGGAGTTCTACGACGAGGTCTGGATTTACGGCTCGCGGTCGGTCTTCGACACCGTCCGCGAGTACGACTTCCCCGCGGCGGTCGCGCGCATCACGCACTTCTGCGGCTACCTCAAGCGCCCGACCGCGCGCGCCGCGCGCACGGAGCACACGCCGCGCGTGCTGGTGACGACCGGCGGCGGCGGCGACGGCAGTCAGATGATCGAAGCCTACCTGGAAGGGCTGGCGCGGCTGCCGCGCAACGTCGCCTTGCTGACCACCGTCGTCTTCGGCCCGCAGATGTCGCCCGCGCAGAGCGCCGCGCTGCAAGAGCGTTACGGCTACCTCGCCGACGTGACCTTCCTCGACTTCGAGCCTGACCTGACGCCGCTCTACGCCGCGTCGGACATCGTCGTCTCGATGGCCGGCTACAACACGGTCTGCGAGCTACTCTCCTTCGGCCACCACGCGATCCTCGTCCCGCGCGCGGAGCCTGTGCAGGAGCAACTGCTGCGCGCGCGCCTGCTCGCCGCGCAAGGACTCTTCCAACTCGTCGAGCCGCAAGACCTCAGCCCCGACGTGTTGATGTCGAAGGTGCTGGCCGCGCTCAAGCCCGCGGCCGTCAGCCCCATGCCCTTCGAGCTGGACGGGCTGCCGCGCATACGCGAACGCATGCGTGCGCTTCTGGGCGCGCCGGGGGCGGAGGCATGAAGGCGGGCGCGCGGCAGTTCGTGCTGGTCGTGAGCGGCTTCCCGCGCCGCTCCGAGACCTTCGCGCTCAATGAGCTGCTCGCGCTCGAAGCGCGCGGCGCGCTCGCCGCCGTCTTCGCCACCAAGCCCGGCGACGGCAGCCTGCAACCGGGCTGCGAGCCATTGCGCGCGCGCGTGCAAGTTTTGCCGCCGGGCAGTCCGGCGCAACAGGCCGCGCACGTCGCCGCGCGCGTCGCGGGTCAGCCAATCGGCGGCGTGCATGGCTACTTCGCGCACACGCCGGCCGAGGTCGCGGCGCGCGCCGCCGCGCTGCTCGGCGTGCCTTACGGCTTCAGCACGCACGCGCGCGACGCGCGCAAAGTCGCGCCCGCAGTGTTGACCGAACGCGCGCAAAGGGCCGCGTGCGTCGTCGCGTGCAACACGGACGTGGCGCAGGAGTTTGCGCGCACGGGCGCGCGCGTGCACCTGCTGCCGCACGGCGTCGATCTCGCACGCTTCCGGCCGCGCCCCGCCCCGGCGCAAGGGCCTCTGCGCCTGCTCGCCGTCGGCCGGCTCGTCGAGAAGAAAGGCTTTCACGTCCTCGTCGCGGCCGCCGCGCGCCTCAAGATTCCTTTTCGCCTGCGCATCGTCGGCGAAGGGCCGGAGCGTGCGCGTCTGTCCGCCCTGATCGAGACACACGGCTTGCAAGATGCGGTGACGCTCGACGGCGCGTTGACGCACGCAGAGTTGCCCGCCGCCTACGCCGCGGCGCACGCCTTCGTCGCGCCTTCGGTGCAGGACTCATCAGGCGACCGCGACGGCTTGCCCAACGTCGTGCTCGAAGCGATGGCGTCGGCGCGCCCCGTCGTCGCCAGCAGCATCAGCGCCGTCGGCTGCGCCGTCGCGCACGCGGAGACCGGCCTGCTCGTCCCGCCCGGCGACGCGCGCGAGCTTGCGGCCGCACTCGAACATCTCGCCGCGCGGCCCGCGCTCCGCGCAGAGTTAGGTCGCAACGCGCGCGCGCGCGTCGAGCGCGACTACGAAGTCGGCGCTTGCACGGCCCGTTTCCATCAACTGCTGACGAGTGTCTATCGCTGAGGCGCGACTAACGGCATGACTCGGAATCTCAACGACACAACAGCTAAGAGTGGCACGGTGGCCTACGTGCTGAAGGGCTACCCGCGCCTGTCCGAGTTGTTCATCACGAGCGAGATTTACCGGCTCGAACAACTCGGCGTGCCGCTCCAGCTCTACGTCATCAAGCCGGCGGACGAGCCGCAGAGCCACGCCCTCGTCGCGCGCATCAAGGCGCGGCCTCACTACCTGCCGGCGACGACCTCGCTCTCTGCGACGCCGCTCCGGCGCTGGCTCGCGCTGCACCTGAGAGACTTTCTGCCGAGCCTGCGCCGCGTCGCGCGCCGCCGGCCTCTGGGCGTCGTGCGCGCCGCGGCCGCAGCCCTCGCGCAATCGGTGCGCGCGCGGCGCGGTTTGCGCCCGCGCAAGGTTTACGTGAAAGAGTTCCTGCAAGCGGCGGCGGTCGCGGCGCGCGTGCTCGACGCGAAAGACGTGCGCCACCTGCACGCGCACTTCTGTCACGGCGCGACGACGGTCGCGTGGCTCGCGTCGCTGATGACGGGCCTGCCCTTCTCCTTCACCGCGCACGCCAAGGACATCTACTGCGAGTCGCTCAACCCCGCGGGCCTGCTCCCGCGCAAGATGCGCGCGGCGCGCTTCGTCGTCACCTGCACCGACGCCAACCGCGCGCACCTCCAACAAGTCGAGCCGCGCGCCCAAGTCCATTGCGTCTACCACGGGCTGAACGCCGAGTTCACCGGCCTGCTTGATCATGCCCCGATGCGAGACGAACCGACGCAGGACTCGCACGCGTTATCGCCGCCGACGCAGTTGCGCGCGCTCGGCGTCGGCCGGCTCGTCGAGAAGAAAGGCTTCGACGTGCTGGTCGAGGCGTGCGGCATCCTGCGCCGGCAGGGCGTCGCGGTCGAGGCGGTCATCGTCGGCGAGCCGGGCGCGCACGAGGCGGAGATTCGCCGCCGCATCGAGGCGCTCGGTCTCTCGGCGCACGTCCGGCTCGAGGGGGCGATGGCGCAGGCGCGGCTCTACGAGGAGTACGGGCGCGCGAGCGCGTTCTGTCTGCCGTGCCGCGTGCTCGAAGACGGCGACCGCGACGGCATCCCCAACGTGCTCGTCGAAGCGATGGCGTGCGGCCTACCCGTCGTCACGACGAACGTCTCCGGCATCCCCGAAGTCGTCCGCGACGGCGTGAACGGGCAACTCGTCCGGCCCGACGACCCGCAGGCCTTAGCCGCCGCGCTGCTGCGCCTCGCGCGCGAGCCGCACTTCGCCCGCCGACTCGCGCGCGCCGGCCGCGAGACGGTGCGCGCGCTCTTCGACGGCGACGCGCACGCCGCGCAACTCGCCGCACTCTTTCGGGAGGTCGTGCGATGAGCGCGCAGCGTGAACAGGCGAAGCGGGCGCAGGCGCGACAGACGAAGAGCGCGCGCGGGCGACGGCCGAACGTCTGGCGGCGCATGTGGCGCGTCTTCGCGCCCGACCTGCGCACGCACCGGCGCACGCTCGGTGCGGCTTACCTGTGCCGCCTACTCTCGGTCGCCGCGGCCGTCGTCTCGCCGTGGCCGCTCAAGCTGATCATTGATAACGTCATCGCCGCGCGCCCGCTGCCGCGCGGGCTGAGAAGTGTCGCCGCCGGTCTCTCACCGACTGCACTCGTGCTGTGGCTGACCGCGTTCTTCGTCGTCGTGGCGGTCGTCGGCGCGGTCACGAACGCGCGCGAAAAGACCTTGAGCGCGCGCGTGCGCGAGCGGCTCACGCTGCATCTGCGCGACCGACTGCTCGCGCACCTGCAAACGTTGCCGCCCACCTTCCGCACGCACACGCGCAGCGGCGAGTTGGTGCTCCGGCTCGTGGACGATTCCGATCTCTTCGTCCGCATCCTGACCAAGACCTTGCCCGTGCTCTTCCAGAACGTGACGACCGTGCTGCTCATACTTGTCGTCATGCTCTGGCTCGACCTGCGCTTGGCCGCGTTCGGCGTCGTGCTCGTGCCCGTGCTCTGCGCCATCATGCGCCGCTACAGCCGCCGCCTCTGGGCCGCCGCGCGCGACAAGCGCCGGCACGAAGGCAAAGTCTCCGGTCTCGCGCAGGAGATCGTCCGCGGCCTGCCGGTCATACAGGCGCTCGGCGGCGAGCGGCACGCGCGCGCGCGCTTCGAGCGCAAGAACCGCAAGCGCCTGCGCGCGGGCGTCGAGGAGACGCGCGTCGCCGTCCAGATGGAGCAGACGCTACAGATCACGCAGGGTCTCGCGCTCGCTTTGACGACGGGCGTCGGCGCGCTGCTCGTCCTGCGCGGGCAGTTCACCGTCGGCGAGTTGACGGTCTTCGCCGCCTACGTCGCGCAACTCCTGAAGCCCGTCGAGAAGCTCAACGATCTGGCGGAGACCGCCGGGCGCGGCTTCGCGGGCGGCGAGCGTCTGCTCGCCCTGCTCGCGCACGCACCGGCGGTGGTTGACGCACCTGACGCAATCGAGATCGGCCGCGCGCAAGGCGTCATCGAGTTCCGCGACGTGTGGTTCAAGTACCCGGACGACGGCGCGCGCGCCGACGAGACGCGCGTCAATGAAATGCGCGCCGACGAGACGCGCGCGGACTTCGTGCTGCGCGGCGTCTCCATGCGCCTTGAGCCGGGGCGGCTGGCCGTGCTCGTCGGCGCGAGCGGCGCGGGCAAGAGCACGATCATGAACCTGCTCGTGCGCCTCTACGATCCGACCGCGGGCGACATCACGCTCGACGGTCGCCCCTTGCGCGCGCTCACCCTGCGCTCCTTGCGCGCGCAGGTCGCCGTCATGACGCAGGACACGCACCTCTTCGCCGGCTCGCTCCGACGCGCGCTCGTGCCCGACGGCGCGGAGTTGACCGCCGACAAAATCTGGGCGGCGCTCGCGCTCGTCGCCCTGGACGACTTCGTGCGCGCGCTGCCCCGGCAGTTGGAGACGCGACTCGGCGAGGACGCACTCAACCTGTCGGGCGGGCAGCGCCAAAGGCTCTCGCTCGCGCGCGCGTTCCTGCTCGACCGCCCGGTCCTGCTCCTCGACGAGCCGCTGGCGAACGTGGACGACGCCTCCGCCGCCGTCATCCTGCGCGCGCTTCACGCCCTGCGCGCCACGCGCACCTGCCTCGCCATCACGCACCAGACGCAACTGCTCGACTACGCCGACGTGGTCTACCGCCTCGACGCCGGGCGCGTGTTGACGGAAGAAGCGACGCACGATGCGCAGCCGGCCCGCCGGGCCGCCTTCGTCGGCGCGCGGAGGTCAGTGCGATGATAGCGACCGAGATGTTGCCGCCCGAAGAAGCGCCGACCGCCCCGCCGCCGCGCGTCAGACCGCGCCCCGTCTTCTGCGTCGTCGCGGACGCCTACCGCGACCGCGCGGTCGCCGAGGCCGTCTGCGCCGGGCGCTTCACGCACGCGGGTGTGACGCTCGAACTCGGCGTCGAGCCGGACTGGCTGACGGCCTCTTTTCCGCCCGACGCCGAGTGGCGCATCGAGTGGAGCAAGTTCTACTACGGGCTTGACCTCGCGCACGCCTATCAGGCGACGCGCGCCGAACGCTTCCCGCGCGCGTGGGAGCGGCTGGTGCGCTCTTGGATCAGGCAAGTGCCCGTCGGCTTCGATTCCAGCGACGTGACCGCGCGCCGGATACAAAACTGGATTTACGCGTGGGACGCGTTCGTCAACACGACGGGCTTCGACGATTTCGCCGCCGGCTTCGAGGCGGAACTGCTGGCGAGTCTATCGGCGCAACTGACACACCTGCGCGGACACCTCACGCCCGAACGCAACCACCGCACGCTCGAACTCTACGCGCTCTTCGTCGCCGCGCTCGCGCTGCCGGAGTTGGACGCGGACGGCCGTCTGCTCGACTTCGCCGTCGCAGAGCTGCACCACAACCTGCTCACAGACATACGCCCCGACGGCGTCCACCGCGAGCACTCGACGCACTACCACATGCTCGTGCTCCGCTCCTTCCTCGGCGCGAAGGAGAACGCGCGCCGCTTCGGTCTCGCGCTCCCCGCCGGCTTCGACGCGCGGCTTGAGGCGGCGTGCGACTTCGCCCTCCACTGCCAACGCCCCGACGGCGCGATCCCCGCGCTCTCCGACAGCGACACCGGCGCTTACGCCGATCTGCTCGCGCTCGCCGCCCGTCTCTGCCAACGATCCGACTACCTCCACGCGGCGACCGCGGGCGCGCAAGGCACACCGCCGCGACAGACGAACGTCAGCTTCCCCGTCGGCGGCTACTTCGTCCAGCGCAGCGACTGGGGCACGGACGTGCAAACGTTCCGCGCCGCGCGCTACCTGATCTTCGACTGCGGCGCGCTCGGCGACGGCGGGCACGGCCACTACGATCTGCTGAGCGTCGAGATCGCCGCCCTCGGTCGCCCGCTCGTCGTCGATCCCGGCCGCTACACTTACTCCGAGCACGGCGCGAACTGGCGGCGCTGGTTCAAGTCCACCGCGGCGCACAACACGGTCTGCGTTGACGGACTCGATCAGACGCCCTACCGCCGCGGCAAGCCGAAGGGCGCGACCGCGCGCGGGCGGCTCGTCGCACGCTTGAGCGCGCCCGGTCTCGACGTGCTCTGCGGCGAAGCCACCAGCCCCGCGTACGACGCGCGCCACACGCGCCGCGTCTTCTTCGTCGCGGGCGCATACTGGCTCATCTTCGATCACCTGCGCGGCGAGCGCCCGCACCGCTACAACCTGCGCTTCCACCTCGCGGCCGAAGCGTGGCAGCACACGTCCGTCGAAACGCGCGAGACAGATCAAGTTGTGCGCGCGCCCGGCCTCGCGCTCGTCTTCGCAAATCTTGAGCACACGCCGCGCGTCGAGCAGGGCTGGGTCGCGCCGCGTTACGGCGTCAAGCTCCCCGCCCCGGTCGTCAGCGTCGTCGCGGAAGCGGCCACCGAAGCCTGCTTCTACACGCTCGTCGTGCCGCTCGCCGCGGGCGCGCCCGCGCCGAAGCTGCTCGTTCATCACGAACAACTCGCAGCCGCGCGGACGACGCACTTCGAGATCGCGGGCGTCGGCGCGGACGGCACGAAGACGGACAGACTGACGTGGAGCGCCGACGGGCGCTGCACGCTCACGCGCGACGGGGAGGCCCTGTCGTGAGCGCCGCACTCGCAGCCTTGAGCCTGGCGCGCGATCCGCGCCTGCCGCAGCGCGACCTGTTGCTCGACGCGGGCGCGGTGGCGGAGCGTCTGGCCGCGCGCCTCGGCAGCCGCGGCCCCCTCCGCGTCAGCGCGTGCGCGCGCGTGCGCGCGAAGTACCGCATCGGGCACAGCCTGCGCGTGCTACACCGCATACGCGTCGCGGGGCGCGAGCACGTCGTCGCCGCGCGCGCGTTCGCGCCGGGTGAAAGTCGCCAAGCTTACGAACGCGCCTCGACTACTTCGTCAGACTGCGCGCCGCTGCGCCCCGTCGTGCACGACCCGGAGATCGACACGGTCTTCTGGACTTTCCCGAACGACCGCCGCATCGCGGGTCTGCGCGCGCTCGAAGACGTGCCGCACGAGCTGGCGCGACTGTGCGCGCCGACGTGGACGCACAGCCGCCTCGTCGCCTACGCGCCGGAGAAGTGTGCGACCGCGCAATGCCTCGACGAAGCGGCGCGCGTCCTCGCTTACGCCAAAGTTTACGCGGGCGCGGACGGACGGCGGGCGCACGCCGTCTACCTCGCGCTCGCCGAGCGCGGGGCGAATGAAGCGGCGCGCGTCGCGTTCCCGCGCGCGCTCGCCTACGCCGAAGAGTATCGCTTGTTGCTGCTCGCGCCCGCCGAGGGCTTGCGCGTGGCCGACCTGCGCGGCGCGGACAGGCCGCGCGGCTACCGCCGGCTGGGCGCGGCCGTCGCCGCGCTGCACGAACTCACGCCGCCCGCCGCCCTGCCGTCGTTCCGCCGGCTGCACGTTGATCGTCTTCACCAAGCCGCGCGGCTCATCGGCCGCGCGCGCCCCGACGCGCGCCGCGCGGCGCACGCGCTCGCAGACGAACTCGTCCGCCGTTACGAAGCGCCGGCCGCGCCGCACGTCTGGTTGCACGGCGACGTGCACGCCAAGAACGGCGTCCTGCGCGGCGAACGGCTCACGCTGATCGATCTCGATCAGGCGGCGCAAGGGCCGGCCGCCGCCGAACTCGGCAGCCTGCTCGCCGGTTTGTCCTACAACGCGCTCACGGGTCTGCTCTCACGCGCGGACGCGCGCACGCTCGGCAACGCTTTCCTGTCCGGCTACGCATCGTTGCGCGCGCTGCCCGCGCCGGCCGCGCTCCGCTGGCACACGGCGGCGGCGCTGCTGGCGGAGCGCGCGCTGCGCGCCGTCAACCGCGTGCGCCCCGAAGGACTCGCCTGTCTCGTCGAGCTGTTGACGGAAGCGCGCGCCGTGCTGCGCACGGGAGGCGCGATGAACGAAGGAGACGCGCGATGAACGGACGACCGGCACTCCTCTTCTACTGCCAACACTCGCTCGGCATGGGGCATCTCGTCCGCTCGCTGGCGCTGGTCGCTTCACTCGGCGAACGCTTCCGCGTCGTCTTGCTCAACGGCGGACGTTTGCCGAAGCAGCTCACGATTCCGCCGGGCGTCGAAGTCGTCAACCTGCCGCCCGTCGGTCTCAACCCAGACGGACAACTCGTCAGCCGCGACGGCCGCCGCACGGTCGCGCGCGCCTGCGCCTTACGGCAACGGATCATTCTTGCGACCTACGCGGCGGTGCGCCCGCGCGTCCTCTTCGTCGAGCTGTTCCCGTTCGGGCGCAAGAAGTTCACGGGCGAGTTGCTGCCCCTGCTCGAAGCCGCGCGCGCCGAAGGGTCGCGCCGGCCGCTCGTCTGTTGCAGCTTGCGCGACATCCTCGTCGGCAAACGCGCGCAGCAGCAGCACGACGAGCGCGCGGTGACTTTGGCTAACCGCTATTTCGACGCCGTGCTCGTACACGCCGACCCGACGTTCGCGCGCCTCGAAGAATCGCTCGTGACGTATTCGTCTCTGCGCACGCCCGTCCGGTACACGGGCTTTGTGCAGGACGCGGCGGCCGCCGCGGGGAGCGCGCGGCCGCCGCGGCAACGCCAGATTCTCGTCTCGGCCGGCGGCGGCCTTGTGGGCGAGCCGCTCCTGCGCGCCGCCGTCGCGGCTTACGCGAAGCTCAGTCGGACGCAGGACGTGCGCATGAAGATCGTCGCCGGCCCTTTTCTGCCGGCCGACGCGTGGCGGCGTCTGCGCGCGGCGGCGCGCGGGCGGCGCGGCTTGAGCGTGACGCGCTTCGTGCCCGACCTCTGCGCGGAGATGCGCCGCTCCGCCGCCTCGGTCAGCCAGTGCGGTTACAACAGCGCGCTCGACATCCTGCGCGCGGACACGCCCGCGCTCGTCGTGCCCTTCGCCGACGGCGGCGAGGACGAGCAACTAAAACGCGCGCGGCGGCTGGAAGGACTCGGCGCGGTGCGCGTCGTCGAGCAGCAAGAACTGAACGCGACGCGGCTCGCCGCGGAGTTGCGCGCGCTGCTCGACTTCAAACCGCGCAGGCTGAAACTCGATCTCGACGGGGCGCGCAACACGACGCGGCTCGTCGCTTCTCTGCTGCGCGCGACGAGCGCGAAGCCGGGCCCGCGCCCGCGCGCCGCCGACACGCGGGAGGCACGACGATGAGCGCGTGGCTGGACGAACTGCGGCGCGTGCTCGACGCGTCGGCGCGGCCCGTCGCCTTCTTCTTCCGCGACGACGACGCGGGCTGGGCGGACGATGAGTTGTACGCGCTGCTCGATCTATTCGCGCGCCGCGCGCTGCCCGTCGATCTGGCCGCGATCCCCTGCGCCGTCACGCCCGCGTTGGCGGCCGAGCTGCGCGCGCGCGTCGCCGCCGAGCCGGATAAAGTCGCCGTTCATCAACACGGCTTCGCGCACCTGAACCACGAGCCGGCCGGGCGCAAGTGTGAATTCGGCGACGCGCGGCCGCGCGAACTGCAACGGCGCGACATCGAGCTTGGCCGCCGTCTGCTCGTCGAGCTGCACGGGCTGCCGGTCGGTCACGTCTTCACGCCGCCGTGGAATCGCTGCACGGCGATCACGGGCGCGTGTCTGCGCACGGCCGGCTTCCGCGTCCTGTCGCGCGATGCGACCGCGCCGCCGCTCAACGTGGCGGGCTTGGCTGAGTTGCCGGTGACGTTCGACTGGTTCGCGCGGCGCAAGGGCGTGGGCCTCGCGCGCGCCGAACGGGGCGCGCTGCTCGCGGCGGCCGCGACCGAAGCGACGAACAGACAGACGCCCGTCGGCGTCATGTTCCACCACGCGCAGATGGACGCGGCGGAGATGGCTTGCGCCGACGAACTGCTCGCGCTCGTCGCGGCGCACGCGAACGCGCGCTGCCGCTTGATGTGTGAGTTAGCCGAACCGACGTGTGAGTTAACCGAACCGTCGGCCCGCGTCGCGGCGCACGCGGCCGGTTCAGTCGAGCGTCCGGCCGCGACGCCGCACGACAATCGGAAGGCGTTAATGCCACACGACGGTCTGAAGGGAGTTAATTATGCGTAAGCTTTCAGGCGTGCTCGCCGCCCAACTACTGTTGCTGTGCTGCGTCGTCTGCGCGCAGGGCCAGACGCGACCGCCGGCCGCGCGCAAGGCGGCGGCCGCGCGGAAGCAGGCCGCCCGCGCCGGAGACAAAGCGCGCGCGCAGGCGGCGGCGCGGCGCGTGTGGCTCTTCATGTCGGTCAGCAGCTTGTTCGACACGAACGTCAACCACGACGACACGCACGTCGGCTCGTTCGGGCTTGTGCCGAGCGTGGGGTTTCATTTTCAGAACAGCGCGGAGAAGCCCGCGTTCGAGGTCGAGTACGAAGTCGCGCTGCACCGCTACACGCACACGCGCGAGTTCAACCGCGTCAGCCAGTTCTTCAACATGAGCTACCGGCGGCGGCTCGCCGGACGCTTCTCCGCGCGCACGACCGGCGAGGTCTCCCTCAAGGGTTCGTCCGAAGACCGCGACGTGAACAACCAATACAGCCTCGAACAGCAGTTCCAATACCGCTTGAATGCGGCGACGCGGCTGCAAGCCTTCGCCGCCTACCGGCTGAAGCGTTACCCGCTCGTCGAGCAGGAGAAGAACGCCATCGATCCGTACCTCGGCGGCAAGCTGCAACAGACGTTGGCGGGCGGGCGCGAGTGGGCTTTGAGCTACCGCTACGACAAGAACCGCTCGCGGGGCGAGAAGGATCGCTACGTGCGCCGGACGTACGAAGCGGAGTTCAGCACGCCCCTCGCGCGCGCGCGCCGCGACCTGCTGACCGTGGAGGCGCGCTACAGCCCGCGCCTCTACGCGCGCCAGATCAAGGTGAACGGCGCGCGCGTCCCGCGCCGCGATCAACGCTGGGTGCTCGATGTCTCCTACGAGCGCCCGCTCCGCCGCGACACGACGCTGGGGCTGAACTACAAGTTCGAGCACCGCGCGTCGAACGACCCGGACAAGCGCTTCAACGCGCACCTCTTCGGCGTCACCATCGGGTTCAAATGGTGGAAGGCGAATTAGCGGAGCAGAGGCGATCTCAGATTTAAGACGAGTACCCCGCGACTTGAGCGGGTCGGCGCAAGCGCCGCGCGTTAATCCAAGAGGCTATTTGAAAAGTACACGGCGGGCGATTACGCTGAACTCTTTGCGTCCCTTCGCGGCCCTCTCGGCGTCCTTTGCGGTTAAGTCTTAAAACTCTAACCGCTAAGGACGCAGAGAGAGTCGCGAAGGAACGCAAAGAAAGTCACTGGCTGCTAAGGAGTGCTTGATGGCTCGCATGGCCGGGTTGGAGAAGGGGCAAGCGCCTTGGTCTTTGCGCTGGTTCTACGGCGTGATGCGCCGGATGTTCGGCAAAGACCTGACGCCGGTGAAGCTACAGATGCGCGTGCCCGGCCTCGTCTGGGGCAGCATCGCCATGGAGGCCGGCTTGGGCCGCAAGCGCCGCGTGTCGCTACGCCACATCCAGTTGGCGAAGGTGCGCACGGCGGCGCGCGTGGGCTGCCCGTTTTGAGTGGACATCAACTCTGCCGTGGGCAGAAAAGCCGGCCTGTCGGACGAGAAACTGCGCGCGCTCAAGGGCGACGACCTGACGGCGTTGACCGACACGGAGCGGCTCGTCGTCGAACTCGCGGACGCGATGGCGGCGACGCCCGCCGCCATCTCCGCCGAGTTGTACGCGCGCCTGCGCGCCAAATTTTCCGAAGAGCAGTTGTTGCAACTGAGCGCGCAGATCGCGTTCGAGCACTACCGCGCGCGCCTCAACCGCGTCTTCGACGTGGAGAGCGACGAACTGTATCAGCCCGATCAGGCGGGCTGACGAACAACGCTCGTTGGCCGTCCGGCGGATGATTTAGACAGCAGCACGACACTCTTAGATGAAACAATTCGGTTAATCGTAAGCTGTCGTCGCCGAACGGCCCGGCGGACTACGCCGGGCGCGCACGACGGGAGGAGAACCGACCGATGTTACCGACACGCGGGTACGCGACCACGGGGCCGACGGCCGAGCTGGCCCCTTTCAACTTCGAGCGCCGCGCGCCGGGCGCGCATGACGTGCTCATCGAAATACTCTACTGCGGCGTCTGCCACTCGGACATACACCAGGCGCGCAACGAGTGGGGCAACTCCACCTACCCGATGGTGCCCGGTCACGAGATCGTCGGGCGCGTCGCGAGAGTAGGGGCCGAGGTTATGCGCTTCAAGGCGGGCGACCTCGCGGGCGTCGGCTGCTTCGTGGACTCCTGCCGGGTCTGCGGCAACTGCCGGGCCGGCGAGGAGCAGTACTGCGAGAAGCACTCGGCCGTGACTTACAACGGGACGGAGATGGACGAGCGGACGCCGACCTACGGCGGCTACTCGTCGCAGATCGTCGTGGACGAGAACTACGTGCTCCGGGTCGCGCCCGCGCTGCCGCCCGCAGAGGTCGCGCCGCTGCTGTGCGCCGGCATCACGACGTACTCGCCGCTCAGGCATTTTAACGTCGGCGCGGGGCAGCGCGTCGGCGTCGTCGGCCTGGGCGGCCTCGGGCACATGGGCGTGAAGTTCGCCGCCGCGATGGGCGCGGAGGTCGCGGTCTTCAGCACGTCCGCGGGGAAGGAGCAGGACGCGCGCCAACTCGGCGCGCACCACTTCGTCGTGACGAAAGACGCGCAGCAGTTGGCCGCCGTCGCCGCCTCGTTCGACTTCGTCCTCGACACCGTCTCCGCGCCGCACGACCTGAATATGTATTTGAACCTGCTGCGCCTGAACGGGACGATGGTGCTCGTCGGGCTGCCGGAGAAGCCCGCGGCGCTTGATGCCTTCTCGCTCGTCGCCAACAGGCGCAGGCTCGCCGGCTCCTCCATCGGCGGCATACGCGAGACGCAGGAGATGCTCGACTACTGTGCGGAGAAGAAGATCACCTCAGACGTGGAGGTCATCCCCATCGAGCGCATCGGCGAGGCCTACGAGCGGACGGTCAAGGGCGACGTGCGCTACCGCTTCGTCATAGACATGAAGACGCTGTAGTGATTCAGTCTGAGGTTGCGGGCGGCGAAGGTTTAGTTCAACACAGAGGGCACAGAGTTAGCACAGAGGACACAGAAAGTTTTACTGTGTCCTCTGTGCTAACTCTGTGCCCTCTGTGTTAAAAACGGCCGCGCCAACCATTCAAGCTCAACCGGCCACCACGCTCAGTGGCCCGCGCCTGCTTCCGTGACCTTGCCGCGGAAGGAGCGGTAGAGGAAGGCGAAGTAGCCGACCGCCAGCGCCATGCCGAACAGCCACCAGACGAGGCCGACGCGCAGGCTGTACGCGCCGGTCTGCGCGTTGTAGATCGTCAGCCCGTGCGCGGGTTCGGTACTCGCCGGCAGCAGGTACGGGTGCAGCGCGAAGGCCGCGCCGCCCAGCATGGCCGCGATGTAAACGACCGACGCGAGGAACGCCGCCACGTCCCGCCCCGTCGCGTAGCAGTAGCGCATGTAAGCGAGCGCGCCCAAGACCGCCGCCGGGATGAGCCAGCCCCACGCGTGGAGCTTGAAGTTGTCCAAGACCTGCGGGCGGATGTAGAGCGTCGCCACGAGACTCAGCGCGGTCAGTAAGACGAGCACGAGCCAGGCGCGTGTGCCGACGCGGCGGGCGCGCGTCTGCACGTCGCCCTCGGTCTTGACCAGCAGGTAGTTCGCGCCGTGGACGGTCAGCGTCACGAAGGCCAGGAGGCTGACGAGGACGGTGTACCAGTCGAGGATGCCGGGCTGCGGGCCTGTGCGGAAGTTCGTCCACAGCGCCGCGAAGAAGTAGCCGTCGGCGTCGAGCGGCACGCCGCGGACGACGTTGCCGACCGCCGCGCCGAAGAAGACGGCGAGCAAGAGGCTCGCCGCCGCGAACACGAAGTCGAAGAACGAGCGCCAGAGCGGATCGTCCAGGTGCGAGCGCAGCTCTATGCCCATGCCGCGCAGCATCAAGAGCCACAGGACGATCATCAGCGGCAGGTAGAAGCCGCTGAAGCTCGACGCGTAGAGCCGCGGGAAGGCGAAGAAGAGCGCGCCGCCCGCCGCGATCAGCCAGACCTCGTTCCCGTCCCACACGGGCCCGATGCTGCGCAGGACGAGTTGCCGCTCGGCCGGCGTCCGCGCGACCAGGGGGCTGATGATGCCGACGCCGAGGTCGAAGCCGTCGAGCACCGCGTAGGCGACGAGCATCAGCGCCACGAGCACGAACCAGAGCGTTTCCATAACGGTCGCCTCCTCCTCTCAAGCGTTTGCGCCCTGCGGCAGTATCTCGGCGCTCGGCGGCGTCGTCGCGTCTGTCGCGCCCAGCAGTTCGGGGCCGTGCGCGATCTCGCGCTGGATCAGGTACAGGAACAAGACGCCCATGACGAAGTACATGCCCATGAAGCCGAGCAGCGTGAACAGGCCGTTGCCCGAAGAGACGTTGGGCGAGAAGCCGTGCGCCGTCCGCATCAGCCCGTAGACGAGCCACGGCTGGCGGCCGACCTCGGCCGTGATCCAGCCCGCGGTGTTGGCGATGTACGGGAACGGGAAACTCAGCATCAGCACCCACAGCATCCAGCGCGCCTCGAAGAGCCGCCTGCGCCACAGCAGGAAGGCCGCGAGCGTCGCCACGCCGATGAAGATCGAGCCGAGACCGACCATGATGTGATAGCTGTAGTAGAGCAGCGGGATGTTGTCCGGCCACCGGTCGCGCGGGAACTCGTTCAAGCCTTTAACCTCCGCCTCCCAGTGTTGGTAAGTCAGGAAGCTGAGCATCTTCGGGATCGAGATCGGGTTGTCGAGCCGCTGCTCGGCGGTGTTCGGCTGCCCGACGAGCACCATCGAGGCCCCGGTCTCGGTGTGGAAGAGTCCTTCCATCGCGGCGAGCGTCACGGGCTGATACTTTGCGAGCAGCTTGCCGTGGCGGTCGCCGGTCGGGAAGAGTTGGAAGACGGAGGCGACGACGGCCGCCGTCACGCCCGTCTTCAGGAACAGACGGCCGTACTCCGCCTGCCGGCCCGAGAGCACGTAGAACGCGCCGACCGCCGCCACCACGAACGACCCCGTGACGAGCGCCCCGCCCATGTTGTGCAGGTATTGCCACAGCGCCCACTCGTTGCCGAGCAGCGCCCAGAAACTCGTCAGCCGCGCCGTGCCGTCCGCCCCGACCTCGAAGCCGACGGGGTGCTGCATCCACGCGTCCGTCACGATGATGAAATAGCCGGAGAGCCAGGAGCCGGCGAAGACCATGAAGGCGGCGAGCCAGTGCAGCTTCTGCCCGAAGCGCCGCTCGCCGTAGAGGAACAGACCGAGGAAGGATGATTCGAGGAAGAAGGCGAAGACGCCCTCCATCGCCAGGGCGGTGGCGATGACGCCGCCGGAGAACTGCGAGAACTTGGCCCAGTTCGTGCCGAACTGGAACTCCATCGGGATGCCCGTGATGACGCCGAACAGGAAGTTGACGGCGAAGATTTTGGCCCAGAAGCGCGCCGCGCGGTTGTAACGCTCGTCGCGCTTCCACAGCGCCAGCGACTTGAAGACGACGACGAGCGGCGCGAGGCCCATCGTCAACTGCGGGAACAGGTAGTGGTACGTGATCGTGAACGCGAAGTGCAGCCGGTGTATTGTCAGCGCGTCGTCCATAACTTTTCCTCTCAGTCTGCTCAGCAACCCCGCACGGCGCGCGGGCTTCAGCGCCCGGCGGTCTGCGCCAGCGCGAGCGCCGTCGCCTGCCCGCGCTGGCGCACGACCTCCTCGAACCTGCGCCGCGCTTCCGGCAGGTTCGTCGTCACCAGCAGGAACTCGCGCTTCGGCAGGCTGATCACGTCCGTCGCTTCGACGCAGCGCACCGTCGCGTTGCGCGTCGTGTTATTGATCACGGCCATCTCGCCGAAGTACTCGCCCGCGCCCAACTCGGCCAGCTTGACGCTGACGCTGTCGTGCTCGCGCACCACCTCGGCCTTGCCGCGCATGATGATGTAGACGCGGTCGCCCAGGTCGCCCTGGCAGAAGACCTCCTGCCCCGGCTCGAAGTGCTCGCGCGTGGCCCGCGGCGAGTCGTTCAACTTCAGTTGCGCCAGTTCCGTGGGCAGCAGCACGTCGAGCGCCCACGCGGCCGCGACCTTGAGCCGGCGACCCCAGCCCGGCAGCTTCATCAGGTAGACCGCGCGCCACATGAGCCACGCCGGGAAGCCGGAGACGGGGATGCCGAACACCTCCGCCACCGCCGAGCGATGACCGAGCGCGCCCATCTTGCCCAGGTCTTTGAACTCGAACGCGCGCCGCGCGCCGCCGCGTATGGCGGCGACGATGTTGTGCGCCGCGACGCGCGCCTGCCGGACGGCGTGCTGCGCGGTCGGCGGGCTGTTGCCGCCGCCGCCCGCCAGCGGCACGAGCGCGCAGTCGCCCAAGGCCCACACGTTCTGCGCGCCGCTGACTTCGAGGAACGAGTTGGCGGTCAAGCGCCCCGCCTTGTCGCGCGGCAGGTCGAGGCTCTCGACGATGGGGTGCGGCGAAGAGGGCACGGTCGAGATGAGCGTGCGCGTCGGGACGCGCGTGCCGTCGGCGAGCAGCGCGGCGTCGCCGGTCGCCGCGGCGAGCCGCGTGTGCAGGTGAATCTCGACGCCGCGCCGCCGCAGTATCTTCTCCGCGAAGCGGCCCAACTTCTCGGTCACTTCGGGCAGGATGCGTTCGCCCGCGTGCAGGAGCACGACGCGTATCTCGGCCGGGTCGAGGTTGCGGTAGCTGCGCGCCGCCTCGCGCACGAAGTCGTTGAGTTCCGCCACCGCCTCGACGCCGGAGAAGCCGCCGCCCGCGACGACGAAGGTGAGCAAGCGGCGGCGCAACTCCTCGTCCTCCTCGATGGCGGCCTCTTCGAGCGCGTGGATGACGTGGTTGCGTATGTTCAGTGCGTCGCCGAGGTTCTTGAACGGCAGCGCGTGTTCGGGCAGGCCGCGCATCCCGCGGAAGTCCGTCACGTTGCCGAGCGCGAGCACGAGATGATCGTAGTGGATCACGTGCGGGTGCGGCATGAAGCCGGGCGCGGTCGTGACGGTGCGGTTTTTGAGATCGACCGACTCGATCTCGCGCACGTGCAGCTCCGTGCGCGGCAGCAGCCGGCGGAGCGGGCTGACCGCGTCCGTTAAGCCGATGGCCCCGGAGATGACTTCGGCCAGCATCGGCTGGAAGACGAAATAGTTCTCCTTGTTGACGAGCACGATCTCGAAGTCGTCGCGCCGCCCCAGCGCCCGCTCCAAATAATGCGCCGTGTAGACGCCGCCGAAGCCGCCGCCGAGGATGCAGATGCGCGTGCGCTTGCCGTTGGTTTCCGTTCTCATCGTTAGCTCTCCTCAGTTTTAATCCGTTATCAATGCGCGCCGCCCCGTTCAGGCGACCTGATAAATTCTGATGGGCGCTTCGCGCCCCTTCACGGGCACGCCGCCCATCGGGCGCGCGTCCGTCAAACCTTCCGTCTGCGCCGCCGCCCACACCGCCTCCGACACGAGCAGTTGCGAGCCGAACTGTTTGTTCAACTGCTCGATGCGCGCGGCCAGGTTCACCACGTCGCCGATGACCGTGTACTCCTGCCGCAAGGCCGAGCCGATGCTGCCCGTCACGGCCGCGCCCGCGTGCAGCCCGATGCCGACCCGCGTCGGCAGCACGCGCCCGGCGTCGGCCTCTTCGGCCACGCGCGCCAGGATTTCGCGCGCCGCCGCGACGGCGTTCGCGCAGTCGCGCCCGTCCGAGAGCGGCGCGCCGAAGACGGCCATGAAGCCGTCGCCCAAAAACTTGTTGACGATCCCTTGATGCCGGTTCACGATCTTGATCATGAACTCGAAGAGCGATTCCAGATAATCAACCACCTCTTCCGGGTCGCGCTTCTCGGCGAACGCGGTGAAGTTCCTGATGTCGAGGAACATCACGCAGACCTCTTTGCGCTCGCTGCGCACGCCCGCGCCGCGTTCGAGCAGCTTGTCCACGACCGCGGGCGAGACGTGCCGGCCGAACGTGTGGACGACGTTGTTGCGCTCCTCCGCGAGCCGGAACGAGTCGAGCAGACGCCGCTTGATCTGCAACGCGACCAGCCCCGTCACGACGCCCAGCGCCAACAGGATCAGCCCCTTCGCCAAGTGAATCGGCGCGCTCACGAGCAGCGGGTTGCCGCCCGCGCCGTCCAGGTAGATCAAGCCGACCAGCGCGTATTCGAGCGCCGCCACCGCGCCCGTGAAGACGCAGAGCCGGAAGTTCAGCCGCAGCGCCGACAGGACGATGAACAGCGGGTAGACGAAGACCGGCACGGCCGAGAGCGCCGTGATCGTGTCCGCGTAAGTCGCCGCCAGTATGATCTCGACGGTCGGCGTGCTCGTCTCGACGAACGCGGTCGCGTAGCGGTAGAGCGGCGAGACGCGCCGCCCGCGCCGCGTCAGCCAACTCAACAGCAGCCGCTGCGCGCACAGGTACACGACCAGCGCGAGCAGGACGCCGAAGCGCCAGAGGACGAACGAACGCAGCCGGCCGTGGAACGCGCCCGCGATGTCCGCCGAGAAGAAGACCGGCGGGACGAGCGACAGCGTCAGCCCCGTGGCGATGACGACGAGCAGCACGAGCACGCGCAGACGCTCCGCGCTCAGAGCCTCGCGCGCGAACTCGTCCTCAAGAATGCTCTCGGCCGCAACCCGCCGCGCCCGCGCGCGCAGCCTCAGCCCGCGGAGATGTAAAGCCACCGTTGCCATCTCGTTTCAAATGTCCCGTAGCGATAATTTCATCCGCAAAACTTCGTCCGCCGATTTCGCGCCCCGCGCCTCAACTCTCGACGCGCACGCGCCGGACGCCGAACGCGACGACGCGCGCGACGAGGCGGCGCAGCAGGGGCCAGCGCAGGAACGCGGGCGGCCCGACCGGCTGCGCCGCCGCGTCGAGCGCCGGCGCGACCAGCCGTTGCTGGATGAGCGCCTGAAACTTTTGAATGACGCGCACGGGCCAGCGCCGCCGCCGCTGCACCGTGCGCAGCTCGCGCACGCTCACCGCGCCCGCCTTGAGCGGCCCCGCGAGCACGTTCGCCGCCACGACCGCGTCCTGAATCGCGTAGTTGATCCCGACGCCCGCCACCGGCGACATGACGTGCGCCGCGTCGCCGATCAAGAGCAGCCCCGGCTTGTACCAACGCGTCAGACAACTCGACTCGACCGACAACATCGCCACCTGCTTCCAGTCCTTCAGGTGCTCGACGCGGTCGGCGAGTGCCGGCACGGCCGCGGCCACGTTCTGCCGCAACTCGTCCAAACCTTTCGCCCGCAACTGCTGGTAGCTGCCCTTCGGGATCACGTAGCCGATCTGCCATTCGGTGTCGCGGTCGAGCAGGATGATGATGTGCCCGCGAAGGAAGCGGCCGGACACGCCCGCGCCGTCCGCGGCGAGGCGCGGCAGGCGGAACCAGAGCACGTCCATCGGCGGCGCGCTCTTGACCGGCTCCATGCCGCTCAGCCGGCGCACGCGCGACGAGCGCCCGTCCGCGCCCACGGTCAACAGCGCGCGCAGCTCGTGCGTGCGCCCCGCGCCGTCGCGGTAGCGGACGCCGCGCACCGCCCCGCCCTCTTCGATCAACTCCTGCACGTTGGCGTCCATGTGCAACTGAAAGTGCGGGTAGCGCGCGGCCTCGGCCGTGACGACTTCGAGGAAGCGCACCTGCGGCAGCATGGTGATGTAGGGGAACTTGGTTTTGAGCGAGCCGAAATCAACCTGGAGACCCGCGCCGGTGTCGCCCATGAAGTTCAGGCTGCGGAGCTTGCTGTGCGGGAGCGCGAGCAGGCGCTCGGCCAGGCCGAGCTGATCCATGATCTCCATGACGGACGGGTGCAAGGTGTCGCCGCGGAAGTCCCGGTCGAAATCCTTGTGGAGTTCGAGCAGGGTGACGGCGACGCCCGCGCGCGCCAGCAACAGCGCCAGCACCGCCCCGGCCGGCCCCGCGCCGACGACGCAGCACGTCGTCTGCTGCACGCCCGCGGCGTCTTGCTCAGTCTGCGGCTTGTTCATCGTCACACTCATCGTCTCGTCCTTTCAATCTCTTCTTCGCGGCCCTTTGCGGCTCTCTTAGCGGCCTTTGCGGTTAAGGCCGAAAACCTTTAACCGCAAAGAGCGCAAAGAGGGCCGCGAAGGACGCAAAGTTACCGGCGGCGGCCGCCGAGGCGTTGGCCGCCGCCGTTGAAGCGCGGGCCGCCGCCCGACGAGCGGAAGCTGTCCCAGCGTTGCTGCCCAGTGCCGCGCGCCGCTTGCAGGTTCTGGAAGTTCTGCGCGTCGGCCGGGCGGTTCACGGTCTGCCAGCCGCCGTCCGTGTGCTGCTGCAAGCCGCTCGACTGGTTGTAGCGGTAGACGTTGCCGTCGTGCCCCGCGTAGACGTTGTTGTTGCCGACGGCGACGCCGGTCTTCGTGTTCGTGTTGTAGGCGAAGCGGCCGGCCCCCGCGGTGGTCTGCCCCGTGGCCGCGTTGTAGGTCGCGCCGGCCGCGCCGCCGCTGATGACGCCGGTCTGCGGGTTGTAGGTCGCGCCGCGCGCGCCGGCCGCGGCGTTGCCCGTGTAGGCGTTATAGCCCGCGCCGGACTGACCCGCGGCGGCCCGACCCGTATTCGGGTTGTAAGCCGCGCCGCCGCCGCCGGTGACGGTCGTGCCGGTGTAGACGTTGGTGTTCGTGCCCCGGCGGCCGTTGTAGCGCGTGCCCGTCGCCGTGTTGACGCCGGAGACCGTGCCGCCGCGGCCGTAGTTGCCCGTGTAAGGGTTCGCCCAGGCGGCGCGCGTGCCGCTGTAGGCGACGTTGCCCCAAGTGCCGTAGACGTTCGTGGCGACCGCGCCGCCCCGCACGTAGCCCCAACTCACAGAGCCGTACCAGGGGGCCGGGTAATAGTAACTGCTCCAACCGTAACCCACGCCGTAGGCCACGGCCCAGCCCGTGTTGACGCTCCACGCGAAGGCGACACTATAACCGTACGTCCACGGCACGCCGTACCAGTAAGTGCCGACGTAAGGCGGGTACGTCCAGCCCGCGCCGTAGACGACGACCTTCTCCGCAGAGACGACCGTGCCGCAGTAGCCCGGCGTGTAGCCGACGTAGACCACTTCGGGCGTCGCGCCGTAGACCTTGACGTAGGTCACGTAATGCACGGGCGAGCTGGGCGGGATCGTGTAGATGACCGTCGGGACGGAAGCCGCGACGGCCCAAAGGCCCGTCGGCGCGGCGGCGACGAACCAGACGCCGTCGCGCACGGCGTAGTAGCCCTGCCCCTCGACCGCGATGACGGGCGTCGGCGTGTTGACGGCGTAGCGGAGCGGCGTGCCTTCGATAGATTTGAACTGCGGCGCGCCGTCGTAAGCGACGGTCAGTTGCGTGGTCGCGCGCTTGATGGTCGCGGTCTGCGGAATCTGGTTGGCGATCAGGGCCTCGCGCGCCTGCGCCGTGCCGGGCACGGAGGCGAGCACGTCGGCCTTCGGGTGCGTCGCGGGGATGCGGGCGAAGTCGGCCGGCAGGCTCGCGCCCGGCACGTAAGCCCAAGGGCCTTTCAGCGACGGCGCGCGGAACCAGCGGCCGGAGATCAGGATGTAGTGCGCGCCCGTCGTCGTGTCTAAGAAGATGTCGTTCTCGCTGTTGGTGACGTAGAGCAGCGCCGTGCCGGCGACGGCGGCGACCTGCAACTCGCCGCGCGTCCGTAGCAGCTCGGCCGGCTCCGTGCTCACGTAGACCGTGGGCACGGCGTCGGCGCGGGCGGCGTCCTGCAACGAAGGCGGCTGCGCGCCCGCGCCCGCGCCGTCGAGTAGATCAACTTGCTTGCCGTCGGCCGCGGTCTGCAACGCGCGGCGCAGGTCGTCGGGCGTCTGCCGCGCGACCGTCCAAGGCCCGGCGAGCGTGTCGGCTTCGAGCCAGCCGTCCAACAGGTGCAGGTAGAAGCGTGCGCGCGCCTCGTCGCGCACGACGAGCACGCGCGTGTTGATGACGCGCCGCAAGCTCGTGCCGGCGACGGCGCGCAGCACGGGTTGGCCGTCGATCAGGATCAGGACGGCGGGGCGCGTGCTGAAGATGACGCGCGGCGGATCGTTCTTGAGTTGGTAGCCGGCGTTGCGCTCTTCGGCCTGCGCGACGGCCATGTCGGCCACGAGGCGGTCGAGCGCGATGACCGTGGTGGTCTGGGCCACGCGCTGCTGCAAGAGGTCTTGATACGCGGCCGCGCGTTCGGGCGCGGCGGGGAAGCTGACCTTCGTGATCTTAAAGTCGGCCATCGTGACCAGCCGGTTGACCTTATCAATTTCGGTGCGCGCGGCGAACCAGATGACGCCGTAGGCGGTCTGGCCCGTCTGCGCGTTGGCGACCGCGACCGCCGCGCGCGCCTCGAAGTGGTTGCCCTGCCACAGCTCGAACTGCGGCTGGTAGACCGAGAAAGCGACGGGGCCGCTGACGAACTTGCGCGGCCAGCCCTCGTCGGTCGTGGCGGCCGCCGACGCGGCGGCGGGTCTGGTTTGGGCGGCGGTCGGCGCAGGCGTCGCCGCCGCCCAGTAGACGGCGAGCAGTAGTATGACGAGTCGTGACGCGATGAGCTTCATAAAGTTCCTCGTTCCTTCGGACTCCGACGTTAGGCGCGACGGCCCGGAGCGCGGGCCGCCAGGTGCGCCGTTTCCCTTCCGACCGCGCGCTCCGCGGCGACTTGAGAGCGTGGCCGTTCATGCGGCCCGCTCCCGCCCGTTAAGATTTCCCCGCCTGGTTCTTGACGAACTTCTGGACGAGCCTGGCGATGCCCTTGTTGACATCTTTGTCCAGGTCTTTCGGGTTGATCGTGCCCGACACGTAGCCGCGCCAGACCTCCTGCTGCGTCGCGCGGTCGACGAAGATGACGACAATCGTGCCTTCCGTCACCTGGTTGACGTTGACGCTGCCCATGCGTTGCAGGACGCCGAAGCGGTTGTCCTGTATGTCGAGACCGCGCCGCGTGGTCACGAAGTACGCGATCATGAAGTCGGCCCGCGCGCCCGCGACGTTCGTCAGGCCGTTGGCCCGGAGTTGCGTGTCGAGGGCGTTGTGGATGCGCCGGTCGTTCATGGGGCTGGCGGCGAGCGGGTCGCCGGCCCGGCGCTCCTGCGGGAAGAAGTCGTAGGTCTTGAGCCGCGCCAGGTTGAACGCGTGGTCGTAGTCGGTCTGCGTGGTCTGCGCGGCGGCGGCGTTGGCGCAGAGCGCCAGCAGGCCGCAGCAGAAGATGATGCGAAGCGTGTTCATGTGTCGTCTCCTTTTCGGCTATGTCGTTTAGTTAAGCCGTCTCCGCAAGCGCGGGCTGGACTGGTTGATGATGACCGTCGGCCGCGTCCCACTTCACGAGCTTCAGGTCGAGCACGAAGATCGCGTAGAGCACGGGCACGAGCAGCAGGGTGATGAAGGTGGCGGCGCAGAGGCCGCCGATCTGCGCGTAGCACATCGGCTCCCAGAGCGGGCCGCCGTGCGACGCCAGCGGGAAGAGCGCGATCACGGTCGCGCCCACGGTGATGAGCACGGGGCGCAGGCGCATGATGCCGGCGTCGAGCAAAGCTTCGATCAGCGGCTCGCCCTCGGCGTGCTTCTCCTCGATGAAGTCGAACAGGACGATGATGTGGCTGACGATGACGCCCACCAGGCTCACGATGCCGAGGAAGGCCATGAAGCCGAAGGGCGCGCCCATCACCCACAGCGCCGCCAGTGCGCCGACCATGCCGTAAGGCACGGCGGCGAAGACGATGAACGGCTTGATCACGTTCTTGAACTGGAAGACGAGCGCCAGGAAGATCGCGGCGACCGAGATGCCCAACACGACGAGCAGGTCTTTGAAGCTCTTGATCGCGTCTTCCTCTTCGCCGCCGATCTCAAGACGGTAGCCGGCCGGCAGAGACTTTTGTAGCGCCTCCAACTGCGGCCGCGCCGCCGTCATAACTTCCGACGCGAGGTGGCCCGCGGCGGGCGCGGCCGAGACCGTGATGGTGCGGAACTGGTTGCGCGCGCGCACCTTCTCGGCCTGCATCCCGTACTCGGTCTGCGACACCTGCCGGAGCGGCACCTTCTGCTGCCCCTGCGACGAGTAGATGTAGAGATTTTGCAGGTCGCCTAACTGCGCGCGCTCCTCCATCCGCAGGCGCGCGACGACGGGAATCTCACGGTCGCCTTCGCGCAAGGAAGTCACGCGCTGCCCGTAGGTCGCGGACGAAGAGGCCAGCGCCACGTCCATGTTCGAGAGACCGGAGATGACGGCGCGCTCCGGGTCGGTCTGGAGGCGCAGGGCAAAGCTCTCGCCGCCCCAGTCGTCGCGCGGGCGCTCGGCGAGGCCCGTGCCTTCGAGGATGGTCTTCGTCCGCTCGGCGAGGCCGCGCAGCGTCTCGATGTCCGCGCCGGTCAGGCGGATGGCGACGGGCAAGCCCACCGCCTTGCCCGATTCGAGCTGGCGCACGTCTATGCGCGCGCCCGGAATCCGCGCCGACAGCGCCTCCTGCAACGGCCCGACGATGTGCGCCGTGTCGTGCTTGTCGCGCACCTGGATGATGATCTGCGCGTAGTTCAACTGTTGCAGTTCGGGCGCGACCGAGAACCAGAAGCGCGGCCCGCCGCCGCCGACGAACGTGGTCAAAGACTGCAACACGTCGTGCGGCTGACCGTCTCCCGCGTGGTGCTTGGCGTAGTCGGCGACCGTCTCGCGGATGATCGCTTCGGCGCGCGCCGCCGCCTCGTTGGTCGCCGACAGCGGCGCGTCCTCCGGCAGCCACACGTCCACGTAGGACAAGTACGACAGGTCTTTCGGGAAGAACTGCGTCTTGAGTTGGCTCATCAAGACGCCGCCCAGCACGAGCACGACGAGCGAGCCGGCCAGCACGCGCCAGCGGTGGTTGATGGCCCAAGTGCCGGCGCGGTAGTAGAACGCGGCGAAGCCCTTCTTGCGCCGCTCGGCGACGGGCAGCTCCGCCTTCGGCTTCAACAGGTAGTAGGCCAAGAGCGGGATGAACGTCATCGAGACCAGCCGCGACGCGACGAGCGAGCAGGTGATGACGATGGGCAGGCTGTAGACGAACTCGCCGGTCGAGCCGCCCAGCAGCAGGAACGGCACGTAGGCGACGATGTTCGTGATCGTCGCGTAGAGGATCGCGGTCGCCAGTTTCGTCGGCCCGAGCCAAGCGGCGACGACCGACGGGTGCCCGATGGCCAGGTCGCGCTTGATGGCGTCGCCCGCGACGACCGGATCGTCAACCAGGAGACCGAGCGCGATGATGAGCGTGGCGATGGAGACTTGCTGCAAGTCTATGCCGAGCACGCGCATCATGCCGAAGGTCATGGCGAGCGTGACGGGGATGGAGAGCGCCATCAGCAGCGCCGAGCGCCACTCCCAGAAGCCGATGAGCGCGACGACGACCACGAGGATGATCGCCTCGTACAGACTCTTCATGAACAGGTCAATGCTCTCCTCGACCTGCAACGGCTGGTCGGACGTGCGCGCGTAGACGAGGTCGGCGGGCAGTTGTTGCTTGAGGCCCGCGAGCGTCTCGTCAACGGCCCGGCCGAACTTGTCGATCTGCTCGCCGGAGCGCATCTGCACCGAGAGCGTGACGGCGCGGCCGCGATGCCACTGGCCCCGCTCGTCGCGCCAGTTGAAGTAGTTCAGGTAGCGCGCCGGCACGTCGTAGCCGCGCAGCACGTCGGCCACGTCGCGCAGGTAGACGTTGCGGCCCGTGCTCGTCGGGAGCAGGGTGTTGCCGATCTCGGCCTCGCTCTTGTACTCGCCGGACGGATCGATGGTCACGTTCTTGCCGTCCACGTTGACCTGCCCGCCCGTCGCCGAGATGTTGCGCGCGCTCAGGATGTCGTCGAGCTTCGCGGGCTGGATGCCGTAGGCGGCGAGCCGCTCCTGCGAGTAGAGGAGGAAGATGCTCTCGTTGAGCAGGCCCGAACGGCTGACCTTCGAGACCTGCGGGATCAGCTTGAGCGTCTTCTCGATGCGGTCGGTGAAATCGTCCAGCTCGCGGTAGCTGTACTTGTCGCCGCCGAGCGCGAGCAGCTTCGCCTGCGCCTCCGCCGGGTCGCGCACGACGACGGGCGGCCACGCGTCCGGGTGGAACTCGGCCGCCTGTAGCTTCTCGCTCGTGAACTGCCGGACGTGAGCCAGCAGTTGCGCGTCGTCGAGATCGGACGCGCCGTCGAAGCCGAGGAAGCCGCCGCCCTCGATGACGCGCACGTCGCTGGCGAAGCCGCGCTCGCGGACGAAGGCGAGGAACAGTTCGCTCGGCGCGCGCAGCATGTGCGGCGGCACGGACTGCGGCAGGTTGAAGACGAGCGTGAACCGGCGGCCGCCGGCCGCGCGCGCGCGCTCCTGCTCGATGGCCGCGCGCAACTCGGCGGCGCGCGGCGCGATCTCGCTCTCGCCGACGGGCGGGCTGGCGACCGTGAGCATCAGGGCGGCCGTGTCGCCGAAGTCCTTGACGAAGTTGATCGGGCCCGCGCCCTGCGGCAGATCGTGGATTGAGTCGAGCTTGAGCTTGATGTCGTCAAACTCTTTGCCCGTCTCCTTCAGGTTCTCGTCCAGCTCGACGTAGACGACGGCGATGCCGGTGCGCGAGATGGACTCGATCTTCGTCACCTTCGAGTTGGCCGCCATCTGCTCCTCGACCTTCTTGGTGACGAGTTGCTCGACGCGCTCGGCGCTCGCGCCCGGCCACGGCACGAGCGCGACGGCCTGGCGCACCTGCACCTCCGGGTCTTTGCGCTGCGGCATGGTCAGATACCCGTAGACGCCCCACACGCAGGTCGCCACGAGCAGCACCCACGCCACGTGCCGCGTCTCGACGAAGAAGCGCGCCGTGTTCCGCTTGCGCCCGATCATTTCCTGGTCGCTGTTTGCGTGCGACATAAGTCCTCCAAAGTAGTCAGTAGTCAGAAGCCAGAAGCCAGTAGAAAAAACATCCTCAGCCGCATAGTCAGTGTCGAAGCGTTCGCGCCAGCGAGTCGGAGCCTTCCGGCTTCCGGCTTCTGACTACTGACTACTGATTCGCACCTCTTCGCCGTCGGCGATGAGCGGCGCGCCGGTGGTGACGATCAACTCGCCGGGCTGGACGCCTTCGTTGACGGCGACGGCGTTGCCGAACGCCTCGCCGAGCGTGACGCGGCGCAGGCGCGCGTAACTCCGCCCGCCCTGCTCCGCCACGACGTAGACCGCGTAACCGTTCGGCGTCGCCTGCGCGCGCACGACGGCCGTCAGCGGCACGACGGCCACCTCTTTCCGCGCCACCTCCTCGCGCACCTGGATCGAGGCGATCATGCCGGGCTTCAACAACCCCTGCGGGTTCGGGATCGTGACTTCGATCTCGAAGACGCGGCTGTTCTGATCCGCCGACGGCGCGACGCGCGAGACGTGACCCGAAAACTCCTGACCGGGCAGCGCGTCGGTCACGAGGCTCAGCGTGTCGCCCAAGCGGACGTGCTGAAGCGCGAGATCGGGGACGCCGAAGGCCGCCTTGACCGAAGTCAGATCGGCGAGCACGAAGCCCGGCGTGTTCGGCGCGACCAGCGCGCCGACTTCGACTTTGCGCTCCAACACGACGGCGCTCGCGGGCGCACGGAGCGCGGTGTCTGCCAGCGGGATCGCGGCCTCGGCCAAGGCCGCCTCCGCCGTCTTGATCTTGGCCGCCGCCTGCCCCGCCTGCGACCGGGTGGTGACGACGCGCGCCTCCGCGCCGGCCAACTGGCTGTGGGCCGAGTCGAGCCGCGCCTGCGCCGCCTCGTACTGCGCCTTGGCCGCGTCGTACTCGGTCTTCGTCACGCTCTCGCTCTGGAAGAGGCTGCGCGTGCGCTCGAAGTCGAGCGTCGCCCGCTGGAAGGTCGCCTGCGCGTCGGCCACCTGCGCCCGGCTGGTCTCGACCGCGCGCTGCGCCTCGATCACCTGCGCGTCGCTCGTCGCCAGGGCCGAGCGCGCCTCGCCGTGCTGCGCGCCGGCCTGTCTGACCTTCACCTGGTAGTCGCTCTGGCGCAGGCGCGCGAGCACCGCGCCCTTGGCGACCACGTCGCCCGCCTGCAAGTAGCGCCACTGCCCCACGCCGTCGCGCACCTGCGCGACCGCCTCGACGTAGCCGCCGACCTTGAACGCCACCTCGACCTGCGACGCGGGCCGGATGCTCGCGGCGTAGCGCGCGCTGTTGGCGGTCGTGCGCCGTTCCACGGCCTGCGCGCGCACGGGCTTGGGCGGTTTCTGTTCCTTCGTCTCGGCCTTGCGGCAGCCGGTCGCCGCGCCGAGCACGCAGATGACGCCGATGATGCTGAGCCAATTTTTCGTGTTCATTTGTCTTCCCCCATCGCCTTCTCGAAGTCGGCCTTGGCCGTCCAGAAGGAGAGCAGCGCCTTCTGGTATTCGTAGTTCGCGCCGGCCAGAGTGGCCTGCGCCTGGAGCACGTCTTTCAGGAGCACCGCGCGGGCGCGGTACTTGTAGGCGACCGTCTGCACCTCGCTGTGGGCGGCGGTCTGCGTCATGCGCGCCACGCGCAACATCTGGCAGGCCTCCTGCAACTGCCGGTACTTCGCGCCGACCTCCATCAACACTTGGTTCTCGGCGTCGAGCAGCGAGTTGTCGGCCTGACGCAGCGTCCGCTCCTTCTCCGCCAACTCGTGCTTCTTGCGCCCCCAGTCGAAGACCTCCCACTCGACCTGCACGCCCACGCTGGCGATGTTCTTCGGCAGCACGCTCGAATAGCCGAACGGCGACAGGTAGTTGACCGTCAGACTCACGTCGGGCAGAAACTCCGACTTCTTGATCCGCTTGTCCGTCTTCGCCTGCCCGACCTTGAGCCGCGCCGACGCGATCTCGGGCCGCTGCGCGAGCGCGCGCGTCCGCGCCGCCTTGAGATCGGTCTCGCGCATGACGAACTGCGCCGTCTCAAGCCCGTCGCCGAGGACGAACTCCGTCCGCACGTCGCGCCCCAACAGGCTGTTGAGTTGTTCCTTCTGCGTGGCGAGCAGGTTGTTCAAGGTCAGCATCTCGTACTCGGCCTTGGCGAGACTCGCCTGCACTTCCAGTTGATCGCTCTTGAGCGCGACCTGCTGGACGACGTAGGCCTCGGTGACGCGGTCGAGTTCCTTGTAGAGCTTGATGGTCGCCTGCGCGCTCTCGAACGCGCTCTGCGTCTGCAAGGCGGAGTAGTAGGCGCGCTTCACGTCGTTGACGACCGCCTGCTGCTTGAGCCGCACGTCCTCCTGGGTCAGCTCGCGCCCCAGCTCCGCCTGCTTGATGTTGAGATTGATCCGGTGGAGTTGCGAGAGCGGTTGCGTGATCTGTCCGTTCACGAGCGCCGTCGGCGTCATCGAGGACTTGATGGTCGTGTCCTCGTTCGGGATCGGCCCCGTGCCGGGGTAGTCGCCGAAGACGCCCTTCTCGAAGGTGAAGTCGAAGCGCGTCAGCGGCTGCGACACGAGCGTCGAGATTTTGAACGAAGGGAGCCGGCGCGTCCGCGCCTCGGCCACGCGCGAGGCGGCGTTCTCGACTTCGAGCCGCGCGTTCTGCACCGAGCGGTTGCGCGCCAACGCCAGCGCGACCGCGCGCTCTAACGTCAACGGCTCGGCCACGGCCGGCGGCTCTGCGGCCGACGACGGCTCGGCGGCCGCTGTCTTCGGCTCGGCGGCCGACGCGAGCACCGGCTGCTGGCAGAGCGCCGCGCGCGCGCCGCCCAGAAGCATCAGGACACTTATCAGCGTTATTCTCATGCTCATTGCTCAGTCACCTCAGTGCGCGCCAGCGCGCAGAATTTTTTCGCCCATGCCGGGGGCTTGCTTGCGTCCCGCCCGGCGGTTTGCGGTTCGACGCCGCGGCCTTAGAACACGGGGGCCGGGTGCGCGAGCAGCGCGCGCAAGCGGGCCCGCGCCTTGTGGAGTTGCGACTTGGAGTTGCCCGCCGTGCGGTTCGTCATGCGGGCGATCTCGGCGTGCTCGCGCCCTTCAACGTCGTGCAAGACGAAGGTCACGCGGTAGCCCGGCGGCAGGGCGTTGACGGCGCGCTCGATGGCGATGCGCTCCATCACCGCGGGCGCGTCGCCGCGGCGCGCGCCGACGGCGTGGGGTTCGGGCATACGCCCGTCGGTCGTCTGGTCTTCGGGTCTGCGCCTGTGCCAGCGGAAGTGCATCCGCACCTGGTTGACCGCGAGGCGGTAGAGCCAGGAGGCGAAGGGCGCGTCGCCGCGGAAGCTGCCGATGTGGCGGAGCACGGAGAGGAAAGACTCCTGGGTCAAGTCTTCGGCGTCCACGGGGTTGCCGGTCATGCGCAGGGCGACGCCGTAGACGAGCCGGCGGTAACGCCTGTGAATCTCCTCGAAGGCCGCCGCGTCGCCCGACGCCGCCAGCCGCGCCAACTCACCGTCGGGCTGCGCCGACTGCCCGTCAGCATTCGTCGCATCAACTTTCATCGCCTTCTCCCTCCACGCCTGCGCGGGCCGGATGTCTGCCTTCGAGTCGCGGGCGCGGCACGTCTGACGGCGCTGCGCCCGCCGGGTTGTTTACTTCGCCGGGGCGACGACGCCGCGGCCGGGCAGCCAGCGCCGGAACTTGTCCAGGAGCGAACGGGCGGCGGCCGCCGGCTCGCTCCGTCGGCTGCGGGCTTCGAGCGCGCGCGCGTCCTGCGCGCAGGCGCGGAACGTGAAGTACTCTTCGTCGGTCATGGCGGCGAAGAGGTCTTCGTCGAGCTGCTCGGAGGCGTACGCGCCGGAGAAAATGGCGTAGACCTGTGCGTCCGCGGGGATCGCCTCGCGGTCTGTGACGATGGCGAACTCCATGTTGCGTGGTTGGCCGGTGCCGATTACTAAGTGCATCAGTGCTGTCTCCTTTCCTTCCGCCTCAGTTTCGTTCCTTGAGGCGGCGTGAAGATAAGAAATCGGCGGGTGTAGTCGCATATCCCGAAAGATACATTTGCAGGGTGTATTTGAAATTTGCGGTTGAGTGTCGCGGGCGGGCGGATTCAACACAGAGCACACAGAGTAAGCACAGAGGCCACAGTAAAGACTCTCTGTGCCCTCTGTGTTGATCTTTTCGTCGGGTAAAAGGGTTGAACCGGGGGCGCTTTTCGACTATTCTCCGGCGCGAAACCCAGGCCCGGCGGGGTCATTCTTCTTCTTCAAACCGAGCGCCGGCCGCCCAGGCCGCACCGCAACCAGTCGTCCAGCCAAAGGAGCGTTTATGAGTTCGCCGCCCGGCAAGCAGATCGGTTGGAACGGCCAGCGGCTCGCCACCAAGCTCTACCTCCCGCCCGCGCGCCAGACCCTCGTCGCACGCCCGCGCCTGCTCGCCCAACTCAACACGGGGCTGCGCGGCAAGCTCACGCTCATCTCCGCCCCGGCCGGCTTCGGCAAGACCTCGCTCGTCACGGCCTGGCGGCAGCAGAGCGCGCTGCCGCTCGCCTGGCTCTCGCTCGACGAAGAGGACAACGAGCCGGCGCGCTTCCTCGACTACCTGATCGCCGCCTTGCAGTTGGTCGATCCCGCGCTCGTGCAGGAGACTTTGACCCACTTGCAGACCACCGGCGCGCCGCCCCTCAAGGCGGTGCTGACCTCCCTGCTCTACGACATCAACGAGCGCGAGCTTGAGTTCGCGCTCGCCTTCGACGACTACCACGTCATCACCGAGCCGGGCATACACGAGGCCCTGAGCTTCCTGCTCGAACGCCTCCCGCCGCACGCCCACGTCCTCATCCTGAGCCGCATCGATCCGCCGTTCCCGCTCGCGCGCCTGCGCGCCCGCGGCGAGTTGACCGAGGTGCGGGCCGCCGATCTCAGGTTCGACGCCGCGGAGGCCGCCGCTTTTCTGAACGACGTGATGAAGCTGGAGCTGGCCGCCGACGACGTGCGCGCGCTGGAAGAGCGGACGGAAGGCTGGATCACGGGGCTGCAACTCTCCGCGCTCAGCCTGCAAGGCCGGGCGAACCGTTCAGACCTCGTGCGCGAGTTCGCGGGCGACAACCGCTTCATCCTTGACTACCTGCTCGAAGAAGTCCTGCACTGTCAGCCCGCGGGCGTGCAGGATTTTCTGCTCCGCACCTCCGTCCTCACGCGCCTCAACGGCGCGCTCTGCGACGCGCTCACGCTCGAACAGACCGGCCACGAGACCCTCGCACACCTCGAACGCGCGAACCTCTTCCTGATCCCTTTGGACAACAAGGGCAACTGGTTCCGCTACCACCACCTCTTCGCAGACCTCCTGCGCCTCAAGCTCAAGCAGCAGCAGGCGGGTCTCGTCCGCGACCTGCAAACCAGGGCGAGCGTCTGGTGCGAGCAGAACGGGCTGACCGACGAGGCCATCCACTACGCCCTGGCCGCGCAGGACTGGGAGCGCGCGCTCAACCTGATCGAGCCGATCTCTTACCAGATCATCACCCTCGGCGGGTTCGAGCGGCTGCGGCACTGGCTCGAAGCCATCCCCGAATCTGCCTTGAAGACGCGCCCGCGCATCTTCGCCGGTTACATCCCGACGCTGCTCTACAAGACGGAGTTCGACAAGGTCGAAAAATACGCCCGTATCATGGAGACGGCGGAGCCGGAGGAGCTGCGCCGCGGCCTGCTCAGTACGGTCTGGACGGCCCGCAGCCTCGTGGCGGTCGCGCGCGGCGAGGTGGAGCGGGCCGTCGAGTGCAGCGACCGGGCGGCGGAGCTGTTACGGCCCGGCGACGTGGTGCAGCACGCCGTCGTGTTGCAGACGCGGATGCGCTGCGCCTGCATGCGGGGCAACATGGCGGAGAGCGAGCGGGCGGTGCTCGCGGCGCTGCCGGTCTACCGGCAGGCGGAACACACGATGTTCGTGCTCTGGGGGCTGACGTGCCTGGGGTTCCTCCGCGCCATGCAGGGGCATTTGCGGGCCGGGGCGGAGGAGTTGCAAGGCGTGCTCCGCTACGCCAAGGAGCACGGGCGCATCCTGCCCGACACGCTGATCTACCCGCACAGCTTCCTGTGCGACATCTACCGCGAGTGGAACGACCTCGACGCGGCCAAGACGCACCTCGACGAGACCCTGACGCTCATCCACCAGACGGGCCGCGAGAGCTACATCGTCTTCGTCGCCGAGCACCTGCGCGCTCTCGCCGCCATGTTGGACATGGCCGGCGAGACGGCGCAGTCCGACGAGTTGATCAAGAACGCCATCAACCGCGTGCGCAAGTATAACGACGACGCGACGACGCGGCGGCTGCAAGCCCTCGACGCCTTCGTCCGCCTGCGCCGCGGCGACCTCGCGCACGCCGACCGCTGGGCCGCGACGTGCGGGCTGAAGCCGGCGGACGAGCCTGACTACGCCAGCGAACTGCCGCACACGGTCTACGCGCGCTGGCTGCTGGCGCGGGGCCGGGCCGCGGAGGCCTTGCCGCTGCTGGCGCGGCTGCGGCACGCGGCGGAGGCGGGCGCGCGCCAGCGCGTCGTCATCGAAGTGTTGCTCCTGGAAGCGTTGGCGCGGCAGGCGTGCGGCGAACAGGCGGAAGCCGTGAGCGCATTGTCGGAAGCGTTGCTGTTGGGCGAGCCGGAGTCTTTCGTCCGCAGCTTCGTGGACGAGGGCGAGGCGCTGTCGCAGTTGCTCGCGGAGGCGCTCAGACAGGAGGGCAAGCGTTGGGAGGCGGAGCGCCCGGCGTTGCTCGCTTACGTGCTCAAGCTCAAGGACGCGTTCGGGCCGGCGGCGGCGGAGCAGAAGCCGCGGCCGAGCCGGGCGGAGACGGCGGACTTGCCTTGGTGGTACGCGAAAGACCCGCTGAGCGAGCGCGAGCTTGAGGTCTTACATCATGTCGTGCCGGGGCTGTCGAACCAGGAGATCGCGGACAAGCTGTTCATCTCCGCGGGCACGGTCAAGCGGCACATGAGCAACATCTACCAGAAGCTCGACGTGCACAACCGCACACAGGCCATCGAGCGCGCCCGCACCTTCAAGATACTGAACTAGGTCAGGCGGTTGAGTGTAACGGTAGATCGAATTAACACAGAGGGCACAGAGGTCACACAGAGGACACAGTTTTTTACTGTGCCCTCTGTGCTAACTCCGTGCCCTCTGTGTGAACCCGGCCGCACGCGACCACGCGACCGACGCTAATCCCGCGCGTGGCCGAAGTTGTCGGTTGTGATGACGAGTTCCTGGCTCGGGTAGTCCACGACGGCGCGGGCCGTGTAGCTCGGGCCGCCCGGCAAGTCCTGAAACTCCGACACGATGCGCACGGGCTTGCGGTCGTAGGTCGTCAGAATCTCGACCCGCCGCTGCCGGCGCGTCGCCGCGTCCACCCACACCGTCATCACGTCGCCCGGCTGTAAGACGCCGCCGCCCTCGATACGCACCAAACTCTGCCGCGCGTCCATCTCCGGCGTCACCGTCGCGCCCGCCATGAAGCGTTGCAGCTTGTCGGGCGCGAGTTCGCCGTAAGCTTTCGCCAGCGCGCCCAAGCCCTCAAGCAGTTCGATAAAGTCCTCCTTCTTCTTCTTCGCCATCAGCCCGCGCAGGCCGTGCGTGGGGATTTGCTGCGGCGGCGTGCCGCCGATCTGCGTCTGCTGCGGCGTCCCGTCAACGTCGTGACGCACCGAGTAGAGCTGCACGCTCTTGGTCTCGCCGCCCTTGCGGATTTCGCGCCGCGACTGCCAACTGTACTGCCGCAACTGCCGCGCGTTCTCCTGCTGCGCCTGCGCGAAACGCTGCGCCTGCTGCCCCAGCACGGCGACGCACGCCAGCAGCGCGAACGCGACGCCCAAGCCTACCCGGCGGCCCGCCGCGCCGCCCGTTCTTCTCACCACGAGTTCTCTCTTCATCAAGGTCTCCTTCCTTTCGCCTCGGTCGAATCTCTCGCGAACGCGGCGCGAAGATAGAAGACCGGCGGGTGTAGCCGCATGGCCCGAAAGGCACATTTCGCGGGTGTATTTGCAAGAATTGCTGCCGGGCGGGCGAATTACATCCGCAAAATACACCTTTCGGCGCATCACGCTACACCCGCCCCGCGCGTATTCTCCCCACGACATCAGCCGGGCGTGGCGGCGCACTAACGACCAAAGGCCACGCCCGGCCGGCGGGGAAGATCGAGAGACGTTAGGAGAAGCGAGGAGCTTAAGTTTATGGAAACGATCAGGACGGAGGTTGTCATCGTCGGGGCCGGCCCGACCGGGCTGTCGCTGGCCTGCCAGCTCGTCAGGTACGGCATAGATTTCATCGTCGTCGAGAAGAACGCGGGCGTGACCCGCTTCTCCAAGGCGCTCGGCGTGCAGGCGCGGACGCTGGAGATATACGAGCAGATGGGCCTCGCACGCCCGGCGGTCGAGCAGGGCGCGGTCGCGCGCAAGCTGCGGCTGCTCGCGGGCGGGCGCGTGCGCGGCGAGATGTCGCTCGCGGACATCGGCGGCGACCTCAGCCCCTACCCCTACCAACTCTTCCTCGAACAGAGCAAGAACGAGGAGCTGTTCTACAACTACCTGCGCGCGCACCGCCGCGACGTGCGCTGGAACACCGAACTCGTCAGCTTCTCGCAGGACGACGACCGCGTGACGGCGCGCGTGCAGACCGCGGACGGCCGCCGCCTGAACATCAACGCGAAGTACCTGGTCGGCTGCGACGGCGCGGGCAGCCGCGTCCGTCAACGCCTGGGGCTTCAGTTCGAGGGCAGCACGTTCGAGCGCCTGTTCTACGTCGCCGACGCGCGCGTCGAGTGGGCGCTGCCGCACGACGCCGTGCAGGTCTGTCTGGCGCGCGACGTGTTCACCGCCTTCTTCCCGATGCAGGGCGCGGGCCGCTACCGCATCGTCGGCACGTTCCCCGACGGCGCGCACGCGGACGGCGGCGAAGTCGTGTACGAAGAGATCGAGCGCCAGATCAAGCGCGAGGCGCGGCTCGCGCTTGAGATTTCCGAGGTCAACTGGTTCTCGCTCTACAAGGTACACTCGCGCCGCGTCAACAAGTTCTCCGCCGGCCGCTGTTTCGTCGCGGGCGACGCGGCGCACGTCCACAGCCCCGCGGGCGCGCAAGGCATGAACACCGGCATACAGGACGCCTACAACCTGGCCTGGAAACTCGCCTTCGTGCTGCGCGGCTACGCGGCCGAGAAGCTGCTGGCGACCTACAGCGAGGAGCGGCTCGCCAACGCCCGCCGCCTGCTTGAGACGACCGACCGCATCTTCGAGCTGGCCGCCGGCTCGAACCCGCTGCTGAGTCTGCTCCGCACGACCGTCTTTCCCGTGCTGGCCGGCTACGTCGTCAAACTCGCCGCCGTCCGCCGGCGGTTCTTCCCGCTCATCTCGCAGATCGGCATCAACTACCGCGGGCGCACCCTCAGCACGGACGCACCCGGCGGCGACTTCAAGATCAAAGCCGGCGACCGCATGCCCTACTTCCTGCTCGGCGGCGCGAGCGTCTACGACCGCCTGCGCGCGCCGAAGTTCCACCTGCTGACGTTCGCCGACGGCGCGTGCCCCGGTCTGCCCGATGCCGGCCGGCTCGCCGACGGGTACGAGCACGTAATGGACTATCAGCACCTACCTCTGCACCCGCGCGCGGCGGAAGTCTTCGGCACGCAGCAGCCGTTCGCCGTCCTGCTGCGGCCGGACAACCACGTCGCGTGCATCTCGCCGGACGTGTCTGCACGCTGGCTCAGGGTTTATCTGAAGCGGCTCGGCGCGCGCCCGATGCTGAAGGCGGCTTGAGCGCGCGGCCGCAAATTTTCCCCCAAGGCAGGTGGCAGTTATGGACGGAGACAAAGAGTTGGACAGAGCTTTCTACGAGATTCAGGTGAAGGGGCGGCTCGACGCGTGGCGCGAAGACCTGTTCGACGGCATGACCGTCGCGGCCGCGGACAACGTGACGACGATCTCCGGCTTCGTGCCGGATCAGGCGGCGCTGCACGGGCTGCTCGCCAGGGTGCGCGACTTCGGCCTCGTGCTCCTCTCCGTCAAGTCCGGCGACGGCACGCAGGAGTTCTTCTAAGCCGTCTTCTCAGAGCCGCACTTTCATGACGACGTGCGGGCGCAGTTTGTCCGGCGCGGCCAGCTCGCCCTTGTTGCTGACCGCGCCCCACTGGCTGTTGGCGTGATAGTAGAACTGCCCGCCGACGAGCACGCCCAGCGTCGGCTCGTCGAAGAGCGGGTTGTTGGCCTCGACGACTGCCAGCCGCTCGACGCGCGCGAGCGCGCGGCCGAGGAAGAGTTGGACGACGCGCTGCGGGTTCGTGCCGTTCTGCACGCCGACGAGCCGGCCGCGGTAGAAGTAGAGACCGTCAATGCCGAGCAGCGCCGCGTCGGGCGGCGCGGGCAGAAGCGTCGCGCGGCGGCTCTCCAGGTCGAGCAAGTAGACGCCCCGCGCGTAGTCGGCGACGAAGAGGCGGCGCTCGCCGGGCGCGAAGTCCAAGCCCTGCGGCGAGACGAAGGGCGCGCCCTCGACGAACGGCTTGAGCTTGTCCTCGCCGTGCTCGATCACGTAGACGGCAGGCTGTAGGCTGTCTGTGACGAACACGTCGCCGCGCGAGTTGACCGCCAGGTCGCCGAGCGCGTGCCGGGCCGGCGCGTTCGGCAGCGTGTACGTCTTGAGCAGACGGCCCGTGCGCAGATCGAATTTGCAGACGGCGGCGCGCCCGTTCTCCTCTTCCTTGAAGCCGGCCATCTGCGGCTGCGCGCTGCTCGTGACCCAGAGTCGGCGGCGGCGCGCGTCCACCTTCATGCCGAGCACGCTCCATAGCCCCGCGCGCTCGTCGGCGAAATCCTTCGCCGCGCCGCGCGCGTCCACGCTGACGATCTTCCGCCGGTAGATGCTGCCGACGTAAAACGTCGCCGTCACGGGATCGTAGGCCAAGCCTTCCGTCACCAGCCCCTTCTCCGCGAGCGTGAACGCGGGCGCGCTCCGGCCGACGTGCGCGCCGTTGGCCGCGAACTTCGTCAAGAGCGCCTTGAACTCGGCCGTCTCTTTGAACGCATCGAAGTCGCTATCTTTTTCCGGTTGATAGACCAGCCCCATCGCGGCCACGCGCGCGAGCCACGCGCGCGCCACGCCTCTGTTGCCCACCAGCGCGTAAGCGCCCGCGAGGTTGTACATCAAGCTCGGGTGGCCGGGGCGCAACGCCTGCGCCCGCCTCATGCGTTCGAGGTACGCGGCATAATCCTTCGCCTTGTAAGCCTCCAACGCCTGCTGCACATAACGGCGCGACTCCCTAACGGGATCGTCCTGCGCGCGCACGACGCCCGCCAGACAGACGACCAGGACGAGAGTCGTTAAGCCGCGACCCACACACTCGGCCCGGCCGTCACGCCGTCTGCTTCCGTCCACGCGCTCGTGTCCTCCGTTCACATCATCTCGCCGCAGACGCGGACGCCTACCCGCGCGCCTTTCATCTCGGCGCGGATTCTATCCCCGACCCGCGCCAAAGTCCTAAACGCGCGCTAATAAAAACCTGATGAAATTCTCAGCCACATCTGTTGCCCGACGACACCGCACACGCTACAGTTAACGCGTCCGCTCCAACAGCCGACAGACGGACGCGCAACACCCTCTTATGCTCCCTGTGCCGGAAGCCATCCGCCTCGTGCTCGAACACACGCCGCGCCTGCCGCCGGAGCACGTCGCGCTCGCCGCGGCGCGCGGGCGCGTGCTGGCCGAGGACGTGACGGCGGACACAGACCTGCCGCCGTTCGACCGCGCGCTGATGGACGGCTACGCCGTGCGCGCCGCCGACACGGCCGACGCGCCCGTGCGCCTGCGGCTCGTGGGCGAGGCGGCGGCCGGGCGCGGCTGGGCGGGCCGCATGGGTGCGGGCGAGGCGGTGCGCATCATGACGGGCGCGCCCGTGCCGGCCGGCGCGGACAGCGTGCAGCAGGTCGAGCTGACGCGCGAGCTTGAGGGCGGCGCGGCAGTGGAGCTTGACAAGGCGACGCAGCCCGGTCAGTTCATCAGCCGACGCGCGACGGAGATCGAACGCGGCGCGACGGTCTTGCGCGCGGGCACGACCTTGAACGCGGCGACGTTGGCGGCGCTCGCGGCCTTCGGTCAGGCGCGCGTGCTGGTCGGCGCGCGCCCGCGCGTCTGCGTGCTGGCGACGGGCACGGAGCTGGTCGCGGTCGAAGCGCAGCCCGGCCCCGATCAGATACGCGACTCGAACAGCTATTCGCTGCGCGCTTACGCGGAGGCGGCCGGCGCGACGGTCGAGTTGTTGCCGTTCGCGTCCGACGACGCGGCGCTGCTCGCGCGGCTCGTCGGCGAGGCGGCGGCGCGCGCGGACGTGTTGGTGCTTTCGGGCGGCGTCTCGATGGGCGTCTACGACTTCACGAAGGCGGCGCTCGCGGCGCTGGGCGCGCAGGTCTTTTTCGAGCGCGTCGCGCTGCGCCCCGGCAAGCCGACGGTCTTCGCGCGCCTCGGGCGCACGCTCGTCTTCGGGCTGCCGGGCAACCCCGTCTCCGTCTCGGTCACGTTCAACCTGTTCGCGCGCGCGGCGCTACGCGCCCTGCAAGGCGCGCGCGAGCCGGCGCTCGCCGAGGAGCAGGCGGTGCTGGGGCGCGCGGTCAAAGGCGCGGCCGAGCGCGCGAGTTATTTGCCCGCGCGGCTGCGCACGGACGAGGCGGGCCGGCTCGTCGCAGAGCCTTTGCGCTGGGGCGGCTCGTCGGACTTCGTCGCCTTCACGCAGGCGACCGCGCTCGTCATCGTCGCCGCCGGCACGCACGCACTCGACGCGGGCGCACCCGTCCGCGTCGTCCGCCTGCCCGAATAATTATGTCCAGTAAACGGATTACCCCGGCTATGATAAAATCTTCTTGACCCATATATAGCTAAATGATATATCCGTTTGAGATAGCTACGGATAATGAGAAACATAGATCATGAAATGCTACATGGCAATGCTGAGACGTTGGTGCTGGCGCTCTTGGCTGAAGGTGAGGGCTATGGATATCAAATCCGGAAAGACCTAGCCGCACGTTCCGATCAGTATTTTCAGTTTGCGTTCGGGAGACTTTACCCATTACTTAGCGCGCTTGAGCGCCGCGGGCTGGCTAAAGCGCGGTGGGTAAAGGTGGGCAGAGCGCGGAGGCGGAAACACTATGTTATTACTGCGAAGGGTTTGACGGCGCTAGCGGAGCGCAAACGTAAGTGGCACCAGTTTTCCGAAGCAATGGAAAGAGTTCTTTCAAGCTGATGTGAACGTAAGCGCCATGGAACATTATTTCAAAACAGAACTTGGGAAGCTTTACGTTGGGCGTGTTGAAGAACTTCTTGCCTCCAAACTAGGCAAGGAGCTTCAAGGCAGAGTGCAGCTACTACTCACCTCACCGCCTTTCCCGCTCAATCACAAAAAAGCATACGGCAATCACACCGGTGAGGAGTACGTTAAATGGTTGAGTAATTTCGCGCCCGTCTTTGCCAAGCTCCTCAAGCCTGATGGATCAATCGTCATCGAAATTGGAAATGCGTGGGAACCCAAGCGCCCCGTTCAATCATTAATGTCGCTAAAGGCGCTGCTTGCATTCGCTGAACACCAAGATGCGGGGCTACGGCTCTGCCAAGAATTCGTATGCTATAACCGTGCCCGGCTACCCTCACCAGCTCAGTGGGTGACCGTGAATCGCATTCGCGTCAAGGACAGCTATACGCATGTGTGGTGGCTGGCGACAAATGACAAACCAAAATCGAACAATAGAAACGTTCCGAAGGAGTATAGCCGGTCAATGAAGCGGTTGCTTGAGCGAAGACAGTACAACGCGGGCGCGCGACCATCGGGGTACGTTATCGGGAAGGAGTCTTTTTTTACTGATAATGGTGGTGCTATCCCCTCTAACTTGATCGAATTCTCCAACACCCAATCTTCCGACCCTTATCTCAAGGCATGTAAAGAACACAACGAGAAGCCACATCCGGCACGTATGCCAAAGACGATTCCGGAGTTCTTCATAAAATTCCTCACAGATAAGGGAGACCTCGTCTTCGATCCATTTGGAGGTTCGAACGTGACCGGTTCCGTGGCGGAGGGTCTCGGCAGACGATGGGTCACTTTCGAGGCCCAAGAGGACTATGCACGACAGTCCATCTGGCGATTCGAATCAACTAATCGCCAACCTATGTTGCCTGCCTTGCACTAATCTAATTGATCAGTTAAAGTTACGGTCAACGCTTCGCAAGAGCGATCCGTTTAGTCCACTGCCAGCCAGGCGATGGGCTATGTAAGTTGCCCAGTCCGGGCATGCAATTGCGCGCTGGCGGTCAGCCACGCGTAGAAAAGGAGACGCCATGAAGACCCTTCAAGGGGAGCAGTCCATCACTGCGCCCTCCCCAACACATTCTAAGAGAACAAACCAAATCGAGCCGAAGTTTCTGGCGCTTCCGAAGTTGCCAGAGACGCTTGAAGATCTGTTTCGTGCGCTGGCTCTGACAGTCAGGGCGAGTATTAACCAGCCAGACCCTACGGGCAAGAGGCCCCCCAAGAAGCAGGATTATGCGCTTCCGTGGGCAGGATTCGAGAGCTGGCGTGATGCGCGGTTGCGCTTAGCTCACTTCGAGAAGACGTTCAACGGTAACATCGTCTGGGCACCATTCAACGACTCGCTTTCGAACGACGGGCCGATGAGTCTTAATGCTTATCCGGGCAGGGCGTTCATCGAGCGGGTTACGAATGAAGGCGATGCTAACCTTGAAGCTAAGGCACTCACTCATAAAGGAGCGATGCCCCCGTCTCCAAGAGAGGCGGCCGCAGAGTGGTTTGGCCTCGGTCCTGGCGCTCTTACGACAGGGCTTAATAATGAAGAAGTACGCGACCTTGCGCAAAGAACGGTAACTGTTACCGGGTTCGTCGGAGATGCTAAGGATCATAAGAACTCCATCTTCGACGCGCGCGACTACGGTATTGGTCTCACCGCCGCCGAGATGCCAAACACAATTCTGTCGCTCAACCGTGGCAACAAGAAGTCCAAGCTGTGGCTCACGGGCAAGCACGGTCAAGGCGCTTCCAGCACCTACCAGTACTCAGACCTGACTCTCATCGCGTCGCGTAAGATCGGCGCGAAGAATGTGGCGTTCACGCTTGTCGAAGCCACGTGGGATGCGGAGAACGGGATTCCGCCGAAGACGCCCATATACCGTTACCTCACCGTCAACGGGAGAGTGCCTGAGGTTGAAGTGCCGGAGGAGGTGTTTCCTGCTGGCACCCTCGTCCGTCACATCGGATACAACGCAGCAGACCTCTTCCACGTCATCGGCGAAAATAGCCTCTACGGTCTGTTGATGCGATCACTTGCCGAGCCGCTCTTCCCGGTGTGGTTCGAGATGTATGCGCTTCAGCCGGCGAAGGCTCAAGGATACCCTACGTTTCGCGGTTACCGCCGGTACGGACGCTTGGTTCGTGGAACCGTCAACGCTTTAGAGCGTGCGTGGGCGGCGACCTTAAAGATGCCGAGCGCGAAGGCAGAAGACGGCGCGAGCACGGATGGCGAAGAAGACGCCAATGTTAGTGAAGACGGCCCAAAGGTGGAGGACGAGCCCGCCAAGATTCTGCACCGCGCGTCAGAGTACTACCAGTTGCCACGGTGGGACTACGGCGGACGCACCGGCGTCGGCGAACTCGGGCGCGTCAAGATCACGTACTGGGTGGTGGAGCCTGCTCGTAGGAAATCGCAGGACGTCCTTAAAAACTGGGTCGACCCTGACAAGACGCTCCTCATGACCCTCGACGGCCAGACGCACGCCGAGGAGAGCCGCGCCATCGTCACCGGGCAGAACGGGGCGAAGCTGTGGGCGGTCGGTAAGTACATGATCGTCCAGATCGACTGCAACGATCTAGATCCCAGGGCGAAGTACGAAATGTTCACCTCCACGCGCGAACACGCGAAGGAGACGCCGATCAAGAAAATGATCCTTGAGGAGCTGATTCGGCGTCTCGGCTTCGATGAAAAGCTTAAGGAGCTGAATGTCCAACTCGCGGCCGCAGACATCAAGCAGACCGAGAACGTTGAAGACGAGATCGCTAACGCGATCAAGAAGTACCTAAAAGCGGCGGGGATTAGCTTCGAGCAACTAACACGCAAGGTTGAGAAGTGGACGGAGGGCGAAGAGGAGCGCGAGGCTCGCGCCGCGAAACCTGAACCGCCACCAATCGAGCCTAAGGAGCCACCGACGTTTGTCCGCTGGAAATTCACCGGCGAGAGTATCAGGCTGTGGCCCGGTCAGCGCTACAGCTTCGTGTTCGAGACCGACGCAGCGCCTTACTACTGGGACCCATCCGACCAAACTAACTCAAAGATCAAGGTGCTCGCTCACGTCATCAGCTACGTAGGCGCTGGCGAGATGAAGGGCGGTCGGGTTCGTTGCCACTTCGTTTGCCCGGAGGATGCCGCCGTCGGCGCGAAGGGCTACATCCAAGTGCAGCTCGACTACACACTCGGAGCGGCTAAGACCCACAGATTGCCTGTCGAGGTGACCAAAAAACCTGAACCCAAACCCAGGCCACCTCAGCCGGTAGTACCGGACGATGGTAAGCCGGAAGACGAGAACGGTAAGCTCAAGAAGATGATCAAGGTGAAAATCCGTAAGAAGGACTTCACTGAAGTCGAGATCCCGATTGTCAATCCTAAATCGGTGACGCGGGAAGATGGACTTTGGCAAACGCTTGGCTGGCCGCTTGACCCGCAGAGGGTCGGGTTCTCGATTCGGTCGCTTGGCGGCAAGATCCAACTCTACTACAACGCAGAGTTCCCGCCGTTCCTCGACATGAAGCGCAAGATGTCGAAGAGGAGTCTCGAAGAGGAGTTCGTCCGCCGCTACAAGATTAAGCTTGTTCTCCACGTGATCTTCACGCTGAACTATGAATTCGTGGACGAGGAAGAGTTCCCGGAGGAACAGAAGAAGCGTGTTCGTGATCTGTTATGTGCGACGGCTGAGAGCTTAGCTCTTGCTACGAAGTCTGAGCTCGAAATTGAAAGCAAGTTGAAAAGCGAAGACAGCGCTCCGCTTGAAACAATGGTGGGGGCGAACCTACAACAGGAAGCCACTGCCTTTTGAGTTGGCACTTCGGCTGTTAACCCAGCGCTAGTAGGGACTTGATCGGGCACGCCGACAAAAAAGTGGCGAAGAAGAACCTCTCCCACGTGGACGCGCAGGGGCGCGTGGCGATGGTGGACACGAGCGCGAAGGCGGCGACGGTGCGGCGCGCGGTCGCGTCGGCGCGCGTGCTGCTCGCGGCGGCGACCGTCGCGGCCGTGCGCGCCCAGCGCACGCCCAAAGGCGACCCTTTGGAGACCGCGCGCCTCGCCGGCATCATGGCCGCCAAGCGCACGGCCGAGTTGATCCCGCTCTGCCACACGCTCCCGCTCACGCACGTGGACGTGCGCGCGGAGCTGCAAGACGACGGCGTCCACCTCGAAGCCGAGGTCGCCACGCACGCGCAGACCGGCGTCGAGATGGAGGCGCTCACCGCCGTCTCCGTCGCCGCCCTCACCGTCTACGACATGTGCAAGGCGCTCGACAAAGCCATGACGATCACCGACGTGCGGCTGGAGCGTAAGACCGGCGGCCAGTCGGGCGATTACGAAAGGCGGGAACCAGAAGCCAAGAGCCGGAAGCCGGAATGAGAGGCAGAAGCCAGAATAAACGGCAAGTGATAGGCACGTGTCCGCCGCTTCCGCTCAAATACGAAGGCCCGCAAAGTCAGAGATGATGGTGGGGCTTTGCGGCTTACGCGGCGCGGCATCAATGCGGCGCAAACAATCGGCGGCTCAGGGCATGGCGCTTATCTGTGCCACGGCTCGGCTAAATAAGACCTGAGACGGCCACGGGTTTAACGCGGGCAGTTGCGCCGAGGCGAGGAACACGTCCCAGGCCCAGCGCCCGACCTGCGCCCCGTGTACGTCTATAACCTTCGCCCGGTAGCGGAATTGATTGCCGTACTCGTCCCTACGCCGCGACTCTTTGTACTTCAGGTCTAACGTAGCAACGCCGAGCTGCGGCAGTTGGTACAACTCACCCGGCTCGGACAGCCCGTTGTGGTTCGCGTCCTGCCACAGGCGTAAGGCCGCGAAGATAGTGTCACGACTGTTAATCACGCCGTCGCCATTCCCGCCCTGTGTCAGCTTATCGTATTCGGCCAAGGCCAGAAAGCCGTTCCGCTCCTGCCCCATAGGTGGCGAAGACTGCGGCGTGAAGTTGCCGAACAGCTCCAGCCCGTTAGTAATGCGCCCGTTGCCGTCGCGGTCGAGCGCCAGCCACGCGTCGTCTGAAGCGGCGCGCGGCCACGCGAGGCGCTGCGGCGTGCCCGTGGCGGCCAGGTCGAAGAGGACGCCGCCCGCCGCGTCTGTCAGCCGGAAGCCGTCGCCGTTGACATCTACTAGGACGGGCGAGCCGGGTTCGGAGCCGTTGCAGCCACAGCCGAAGTAGTAGCCGTCGCACTGCCAGCGGGGGAACCAGAAGCCCCACTCCTCGGGCGTACAGCCGTAGTTGGCGCTGTAGTGACAGTTGCCAAGGAAGTAGTAGCCGCCGGCCTGCGCGCACTCCTCCTCTTCAGATGGGGTCGGGGTTGGCGTCGGCGTCGGCACGTATGGCACGCAGCACTAGTTGTACTGCTCGAACGGATTGTAGTAACCGTTCGGGCAGCCGTCGTGGTCGGGGTCGTCCTGCGCGGAGCGGCAAAAGTTCACCTCCGGGGTCTCGCAAACATCGCAGGCCCAGGTGTGCAGACACGCCGGCCCGTCGAAGTGGACACAGCCTGGATTGGGTTCGCAGCCGTAGTCCGCCTCGGTCGGCGAAGGGCAAGGCGTGGGCGTGCTGGTCGGCTCCGGGGTGGGCGTCGGCTCAGGCGTCGGCGGCGGCGTCGAGTCGGCGGTGCAGGGAGCAAGAGTGTCTTCTTCGCAATAAGTACCGATATTATTGTTGCAAGATACTTTCTCAACTTTCTCAATCAGCCCACACATAGCGCCCCGCTCACTACAACTCGCGCTGAATGCCTTTACTATATCTCCGCAACAGTAAACGCTTCTTAATCTCATTTGCGAACAGTAATGGCCGGAGCAACAAAAGACATCTAACGGACTTCTAGGCGGGTTGCTCGACGCAGACGACGACGCCCGCGCCGGAGAAAAATTTACCGGCAAGAAGGTTGCCGGTAAAAAGAGCGTCTTGAGTTGTTGAGACAGTATGGGAGAGTTTAAGTCGGGGGGCGTATTCCCCCTTCCCTGCCTGTCAACGCAAGAACTAAACGGCCGCTGCTCGCGAACGTCAATCGGCACGCCATGTGTGGTGCTGAAGCCGGTGCCGTCGCCAAAATTCAGACTTTGAAAGATGAATCGTACTTTTCTCGGCGTGCTCTTCCGGATGCCGGCGCGGGCGGCGTGACGTGCCCACCCTTGCTGAAGGTCGTCCGAGATGCGGAAGGTGTAGGTCTCGCCCGGCTTGATCGGCACATCGCCCGGCTCAAGCGGGACAGTCCAGTCAATCAGGTCAACCCTACCGTACCGGAGTGGGAAGCCCAAATTATGGTTGTCTTCGGTCGTAACATCTGACAATTCGACGAACAGCCTGAGATAATAGATCGGCTTGTCCGACCGGTTCTCGACCTCCAACTCGAAGTCCCGCAGCCAGTCCTCGTTCTGCGGGTTCTTCGCCTTCTCCGCGTTCTTCAGCTTGAGCTTGATCGGCAGGTGCTTCGGGGTCGTATCCGCGAACTCGCGCTCGTTCGGCGGCCCCTGCGCCATGCTGACCGCAATGCCACAGGCACAGACGAGCAGGAATGTGGCCAACGAGACGAGCGGCCAGATGCTCGGTTGCTGTCGGGTCTTGCCGGCGGGTGTGGCTTGCGGACTCATCGGCCATGCTCCTTAAGTTGAGGCCCCTGCCCGATGCTCGGTGAGCGGACGCAGTATGCGCCCGCCAAGGCGCGGGGTCAAGACCTGTTAGGAGCGGGGCGCAGGCGCATCTGCTGGTAATCCCTTCCGGCTGCTGCTTCAAATTCGGAACACGGGCGCGGCGGCGGGCGTTTATTCTGGCGGCTGTAAGGCTCCCCGGATTTTGTACCTTTTGCTTTCGGCGGCTTCGGCGTAGAATGTGGCCGGTTCCTGGCGTCCGAAGTCTGGCCCGCGCGGAGACGTTTTAACGATGAGATTTCAGCTAGCCCAAGAGGCGCGTCCGCAGGCGCGCACGCTGCTCCTGGCCACGCTCCTGAGCCTCGCGCTGTGGTTCATCCCCTACGCGAGCGTCCTGACCTACCCGTTCCGCCTCTTCGTCACTTTCATCCACGAAGGCGGGCACGCGCTGGCGGCCGTGCTGACCGGCAACTCGGTACAGAGCCTCAGCGTCAACTTCGACGCGAGCGGGCTGACCGAGACGCTGAGCGCGCCGGGCGGCACGTTCGCGCGCCTGTTCATTTCGAGCGCCGGCTACCTGGGCGCGATCCTGTTCGGCGCGCTGCTGCTGTGGCTCATCCGCCACCGCGTCAAGGCGCGCTTCGTGCTCGTCGGCTCGGCCGCCATCATCCTGGGGCTGACGCTCGTCTTCGGCTTCCTCGTGCCGCTGACGAACCTGTCGTTGCAGCCGTTCACCGTCCTGACGGGCCTCGTCATCTCGGCGGGCTTGCTCGCCGCCGCCAAGTTCGCCGGCCCGCGCGTCGCCAACTTCCTCGTCGGCTTCCTCGCCGTCCAGTGCGTGCTCAACGCCGTCTTCGACCTGAAGACGCTGGCGCTGCTGTCGCTCTCTTCAAACGAACTGACGGACGCCGGCAACATGGCGGCGGCGACGGGCTTGCCGGCCATCCTGTGGACGCTCATCTGGATCGGGCTGGCGTTCCTGATCCTGTCGGCGGCAATGCGCGCCTACGCGGCCAACCGCACGCCGCGCCCCAGCCAGGCCGACCTGCCGTTCGAGGACGCGCCGACCGTCTAGACGGCGAACGGACTCGTGCGCGCCAACGTCGAGAGGTCGTCGGAAGGGCCAGCCACGCGCCGGCCCGCGCCCGACGACCTCTCTCTGTCTCAAGCCGGCCTCTCTCCGTCGCCCGCCGCTCTTTCTTCGTCTTCCGACAACACCTCTTCGCCCGTCAACGTTCCGGCCGGAGCACAACCCGCGCCGACGCTCGGAGACTTGCCGCTCGGCGCGCGGCTCGTGCTGCGCTGCCGCAAAGACTGGCGCGCGGCCGCGGTCGCCGCCCGCCAGCCCGACGGCGTCACGCTCACCGTCTGCTCGCCCAACGGGCACACCTACCGCGTCCGGCGGCCCGCCGACGCCGCGCTCGCCTTCCACGGTCACATCCCCGTCCTCGGCGACCGCGAACACGCCTCCTGGCTGAGCGCCCTCGCGCGCTACGACGCACGCTGGTAGCCACGCGCACCACGCTTAGCGCCGCAAGGTGCTTGGCCGTGGCGCGGAAAAGGCGTATCGTGCGGGCGTTCTTCCACCCCGAGGTCGCTTCACGCCTAGCCCGGAGTACGGCGATCTCAAACAGGAGCTTCTCAATCATGCCCGCCCGAAAAGGTAGCACCAAGGCCGCCAACTCAACCGGCAAGCCCGCGTCACGCTCGCGCCGCGGCGGTAGTGCCGGCAACAGCAAGCGAATCCTGAACGCGATCCCCTCGCGCGACCAGCACCGCGACTTCTTGTTCGCGAACGCGACCGATGCCGGCGTGCTCGGCGCGGCCGCCGCCCTCCCGCCCAGCAAAGACCTGCGCGCCGACTGGTGGAAGATCAACGACCAGGGCACGACCGGCTCGTGCGTCGGCTGGGCGACGGCCGACTCCGTCCTGCGCTGGATGTTCGTCAACGCCGGCCGGCTCGACAAGAACGACCTGCTCGCGCCCCGCTTCATCTGGATGTCGGCCAAGGAGACCGACGAGTTCAACTCGCAGCCCACGACCTTCATCGAGGACGAGGGCACGAGCCTCAAGGCCGCGCTCGACATCGCGCGCAAGTACGGCAGCGTGCCCGACTCCGTGCTCCCGTTCAAGACCGGCAAGCTCTACCCCGACCCGGCCAAGACCTTCTACGCGCTGGCGGCCAAGTACAAGATCGCCAGCTACTTCAACCTCGGCAACCAACTGGGCAACTGGCGCACGTGGCTCGCCACGAAAGGCCCGATCCTGACGCGCCTGAACGTGGACGCGACGTGGGACAACGCGACCGCGACGCAAGGGAAGCTCGAACTCTACCAGCCCCAAACCCAGCGGGGCGGGCACGCCGTCGCGCTCGTCGGCTACACGCCCAACAGCTTCATCGTGCGCAACAGTTGGGGCACGAACTGGGGCGACAAAGGCTACGCCTACGCCTCCTGGGCCTACGCCCAGGCCGCCTTCACCGAAGCCTACGGCGTCACCCTCTGACCGCCGCCCCACGGACTCCGCCGGGCGCTTGCGTCCGCCTGACCCGCCTCGCCGCCCGCGCCGACCTTCCGCGGGCGGCGAGTCTCGTCTGCGGCAGCGCCCCAGGGCGCGCACGTCTTCGAGAACCTCTCGCGCCCCCGCGCGCCCTGCCCGCGCCTGCCCATGCCCTGCCCGCGCCCCGTCGCGCCTTTCCGGCCACCCGTCGCGGGCTTCCGGCCATTGATCGCGGCGTCCCGGCCATGGATCGCGGGGTCGCGGCCATGAATCGCGGCGCTCCGGCCATCGAGCGCGGCGTCTCGGCCATCGAGCGCGGCGCTCCGGCCATCGAGCGCGGGGGCGCGGCCATCCATCGCGGGCTTCCGGCCATGCGTGGCCGCGCCCCCGCGCTCGCGTGGGAACGGCGTGCGCAGGCTTGGGAATGGCGTGCGCAGCCGTGGGAACGGCATTCCCACGCATGGTAATGATACATGCGGGCGTTGCTGCTATTTATTCTCAGGGCGCTGCGATTTATGTTCAGTGAGTGGTTAGGTGGATCGTGTAGTGGCTACTTCTCGTCGGCGGGCGGGAGGTGTTTTTGCTCAAGCCGGATTTGCAGCAGCAGCTTTTCGCGTTCCGCCTGCTCGTGCTGCGCGAGCGCCTCAAGTTGCGCCTTTACCTGCACGACCGCCAGCTCACGTAGCGTGGTTTCGATCCGCTCGTGCGCTTGAAGCAGTGCCTGTAGCTGCCCAACCCTAAGCGCCAACTGGTGTAACTCTTCCCTTATTTCCTTGATGTCCGTGCGGGTCGCTTCGATGTCGCGGGCGAGCGTGATGGCAGCCGTGATGAACTCCCAGAGCTTACGCCACATGCTGTTTCAGGTTGGCCTCGATTTGGGCGAGAATTGCTCGCGTTTCTGCCTTTAAGCGCGCAATCTCACCGGCTGTAGCTTCAGAGCGAGCACGCGAAGCGGCAATTTCATCAATCGCCTGAGACAAACGAGCTTCGAGTGCTTGCTCAAGTGTTCCTGTCACTTGCGCATGGAAGAAGGACTCCTCATCCGGCGGCGGAAGGCTAGACACTGACAGTGAGCGCGGACTCTCTTCACTGATCTCTTTGTCCGTCATGCGCGCATTATGAGAGCCATATGCTGAATGTGTCAACGTTATTGAAGTACGGCAACGACGCGCTAAGCCGTCGCCGTTTCGTGCGGTGCGGGGGTTCGGGTTAGAATGAGCGGTTCGCCGGGGCGCGGGATTGTTGTCTGTGGGCGGCGGCTTACGTTTCAAGGCATGAATCAAGAAGTGATTACGGTGCGCGGGGCGCGCGTCAACAACCTGAAGAACATTGATTTCTCGATCCCCATCGAGCGTCTGACGGTGGTGACGGGCGTGTCGGGGTCGGGCAAGTCGTCGCTGGCCTTCGACACGATCTACGCCGAGGGGCAGCGCCGCTACGTCGAGTCGCTGTCGTCTTACGCGCGGCAGTTCCTCGAACGGATGGACAAGCCGGACGTGGACGAGGTCTTGAACATCCCGCCGGCCATCGCCATCCGGCAGAAGAACTCGACGCGCAACCCGCGCTCGACGGTCGGCACGCAGACCGAAATCTACGACTACCTGCGCCTCTTGTACGCGCGCGTCGGCACGACCCTGTGCCGCGTCTGCGGGCGCGAGGTGCGCAAGGACGCGCCCGAATCGGCCGCGCAGGAAGTCCTGGCGGCGCTCGCCGAAGGGACGCGCTTCTACGTCCTCTTCCCCGCCGCGGCGGGTCTGAGCGGCACAGAGGCCGACGGCGCGCAAGGCAGCGGCGCGCGCACCAAGGGCAAGGGGCGCAAGCCGAAGCCGCCGGCCGAAGCGTCGGCGCTCGACCGCCAGCAGGTCGTCGCGCACGTGATGAGCCTGATGCAGCGCGGCTTCACGCGCCTGTACGGCGCGGGCCAGACCATCGAACTGCGCTCGCCCGACGACTACACGCGCGCGGACTTTGAAGGCGTCTACGTCCTCGTGGATCGCCTCGCCGCGCGGGCGGACGTGCGCGGCCGGCTCGTGGACTCGCTCGAAACGTGCTTCATCGAAGGGCACGGCGTCGCCGTCGTCGAGACGGCGGAGGACGCGCCGCGGCGTCTGCAATTCTCCGAGCGGTTCGAGTGCCGTTACGACGGCACGGTCTACGCGCAGCCCGAGCCGCGCCTGTTCAGCTTCAACAACCCGTTCGGCGCGTGCCCGACCTGTCAGGGCTTCGGCAACACCATCGGTCTCGATCTAGACCTCGTCATCCCGAACCCGCAACTGACCTTGGACGAGGGCGCGGTCGAACCCTGGACGAAGCCGCAGCACGACTGGGCGCGCACGGAGTTGCGCCGCTTCTGCCGGCAGGAGGGCATCCCGACGGACGTGCCCTTCGCCGAGCTGCCGCGCGCGCAGCAGCGCGCCGTCGTCGAAGGTAAAGGACACTGGGGCGGCGTGCGCGGCTTCTTCGCGTGGCTGGAGACGAAGAAGTACAAGCTGCACGTGCGCGTCTTCCTCGCCAAGTACCGCGGCTACACGCGCTGCCCGGACTGCAACGGCGGGCGTCTGCGGCCCGAGGCGCGCGACGTGCGCGTCGGCCAGCGCACGCTGCCCGAAGTCTGCACGCTGCCGATCAAGGAGGCGGCGCAGTTCTTCGAGCAGTTACAACTGACGCCGGAGCAGACCGCCATCGCCGACAAGGTGCTCTTAGAGATTCGCCGCCGCCTGCACTTCCTCGTGGACGTGGGGCTGGACTACCTGACGCTCGACCGGCTCGCCTCCACGCTCTCCGGCGGCGAGGCGCAGCGCATACAGTTGGCGACGAACCTCGGCTCGTCGCTCGTCGGCGCGCTCTACGTCTTAGACGAACCGTCCATCGGCCTGCACCCGCGCGACAGCGCGCGCCTCATCAAGCTGCTCCACAACCTGCGCGACATCGGCAACACCGTCCTCGTCGTCGAGCACGACCCAGACATGATGCGCGCCGCCGACTACATCCTCGACGTAGGCCCCGCCGCGGGCGAACTCGGCGGCCGCATCGTCTTCGAGGGCGACTTCCAAGGTCTCTTGCAGGACGCGCCGACTCTGACCGGCAAGTACCTGCGCGGCGAGACCGAGATCAAAGAGCCGAAGCAGCGGCGCAAAGTTCAAGCCCGGAAGCGGCTCAGCATCCGCGGCGCGGGCGAGCACAACCTCAAGCAAGTGGACGTGGACATCCCGCTTGAGATGTTGGTCTGCGTGACGGGCGTCTCAGGCTCAGGCAAGTCCACGCTCGTCCACGACGTACTGTTCGCCGGGCTGAAGAAGCAGCGCGGCGAGTGGCAGGGGCACGTCGGCGCGTTCAAGGAACTGACGGGCGGGCAGATGCTCGACGAAATCCTGCTCGTCGATCAGTCGCCCATCGGGCGCACGCCGCGCTCGAACCCCGTCACCTACATCAAGACCTACGACGCCATCCGCGAAGTCTTCGCCGCCACGCGCGACGCGCAGGGCAAGGGCTTCGACGCCTCTTACTTTTCGTTCAACGTGCCGGGCGGGCGCTGCGACGTGTGCGAGGGCGACGGCACGGTCACGGTCGAGATGCAGTTCCTGGCCGACGTGGAACTGGTCTGCGAGGAGTGCAAGGGCACGCGCTTCAAGCCGCAGATACTCGACGTGCGCTACCGCGGCAAGAACGTCCACGACGTGCTCGACATGACCGTGCGCGAGGCGCTCACCTTCTTCCGCGACGTGAACAAGATCGCCAACCGCCTGCGCGTCCTCGACGACGTAGGCCTCGGCTACCTGCGGCTCGGTCAGTCCGCGACAACGCTCTCCGGCGGCGAGGCGCAGCGCATCAAGCTCGCCTCCTTCCTCGCCCGCCGCGCCGGCGCGAAGACGCTCTACATCTTCGACGAGCCGACCACGGGTCTCCACTTCGACGACATCAACAAGCTGCTCGCCGCCTTCCGCACCCTCGTCGAAGCCGGCGGCTCCCTCCTCGTCATCGAACACAACCTCGACGTGATCAAAACGGCCGACCACATCATAGACCTCGGCCCCGAAGGCGGCGACCGCGGCGGTCACCTCGTCGCCACCGGCACGCCCGAAGAGATCATGCAAGCGGCGGACTCCCACACCGGCCACTTCCTCCGCGCCCACCTCGCCCGCGCGAACGGCCACGGCAAGTGAGTTGACATGAATTGAAAAGTGCGGCTCAGCGAAGTTGAGTCTTGGCGGCGCTAGCCTCAGCCCAGCGAGACTCAGAGCAGCTTGAGTTCGCGCAGCGCGGCGAGCGTCGGCGCGGGCATCTGCCACAGCCACGCGACGCGCACGAAAAAACCCGGCACGACCTGTGACTGATAGACGCCCTCCGGCTCCACCTGCGCCGCCCGGTAACGCCGATCCGCACCCAACTCGTAAAACTCCGCGCTCTCCCGATCAGGATCGATCAGCCAGTATTCCTTAATCCCCGCCTGCTCGTACTCGACAAACTTCTCCCCGCGATCCCGCCCGATTGATTCCGGCGACACGATCTCAACCGCCAAGTCCGCCGGGCCATCAAGGTAAGTGCGCAGGATCAGGTGTGCGCGCGCACGGCTCACGAACATCAGATCAGGCTCGCGCCCGCGCCGCGCCGCTGCCAGTTTCATGGCGAACGGTGGCAACAAGATTCGGCCCAAGTTATGAGCTTGAACATAAAGCCCTAATGTCTGCGCGAGGAACAGCATTATCTCTTGGTGCTTCTCCGCCACCGGCGACATGAAGATCACCTCCCCGTCCACCCACTCCGACATCGTGCGCTCGTCGTCCAGCGCGAGGTACTCCTCAAACGTCATGCGCAGCGGCGCGGGGCGTGGCGATCCGTCAACCATCCTGGGCTTAGCTTCGACTGTGTCGCGGCTCATGTGTTTATGTTCCTCTCGTCAATCATTATATCCTACCCATAACCGCGTTGGCTCCTAAACAGCCGCCGCGCCGCAGGCGGGGCGACATTGTAAAGACTACGGCCGCGCAACCCCGGCGACGCGAAAACCACAGTGATCGAAGTGGAGACTTGGGTTGTACCTGAGGCGGTAAGAAGGGCGAAGGAAGTCGGCGGCATTGCTCCACGACCCGCCGCGTACCACCCGTTTCTTCTGCTCCCCATCACTTAGCCATGCAGTCCCGTCCGTCGGCGCGCCCACGTATGAGTTGTGATACCAATCCTGTACCCACTCCCATACGTTCCCGTGCATGTCAAACAGCCCAAAGGCGTTCGGCTGCTTATGCCCCACCGGATGCGTCTTGATATCAGAGTTTTTGTCATACCAAGCTATCGCACCCAAGTCACCCGCGTAATCACCCATCATCCCTGCCCGCGCTGCATACTCCCACTCCGCTTCCGTCGGCAGCCGGTAGGTGTATTCACTATTCATCTCATTTAACTTGTGAAGGAACTCTTGGGCGTCTTCCCACGAGACCATTTCCACAGGACAATCTTCGCAGCCCTTAAAACGACTCGGATTGTTCCCCATCACCTCTTGCCACTGCGCTTGCGTCACCTGATACTTCCCTATGAAGAACCCTTGGCTGATGGTCACCCGATGAATAGGCTTCTCATTGAGGAAGCCATTCTCCGACCCCATCATGAAGCTACCAGGCGGAACCATAACTAACTCCATCTCGATCTTGTGGGTCACAACTCTTGTCGGGTATGACACGTCTGCGAGCGCGGGCTTCTGCGCCCCCACCGCCGCGCCGGGCGGTTCGGCGTACGCGGCAGGCGGGAGCGGCTTCTTGACAAGGCGCACGGCGGTCGTCGGCTTCGCGTCCGCCTGTCCGGCCGCGCCGGGCGGCACGGAGACGTGTATGTCGCCGTGCTCGTCGCCCTCGTGGCGGGCCTTCTTGACGACGCGGATGGAGCGCTGCGGGGCCGCTTCCTTCTTGGGGAAGTAGCGGTTGCGAATCTTCTCGGCCAGCTCT